>WOUT01000001.1:1388-193246 GCA_009773005.1 Chloroflexota bacterium
TCAATGGAAATGAGATTCTGGCTGAACCGATAGTTCCTGAAGCTGTATCAGAGATGTTAAAAAGGTTGTTTCGGGGACACTAAAATGAGCAAGTCAGGTTCTAATATCCTTTCGTCCTGTCTTTCCGATCACTAAGCATCAAAAACATAAGTGAATCAAGGTTTTTAGGGATAAATTATTCTTAAAAAAAACACGATAGAATTGTCAATATTTGTTCCCCATTTGGAGACAATGCCGACAGCTTCATATTTATATATTATTTTTCTATCCCCCCAGGTAGGCTTCTTTAACCCGGGGATCTCCTAAAAGCTCATGGCCAGTACCGGTGTGAGAGATAACACCAGTTTCCAGCACATAACCTCTGGAGGCAACTTGTAATGCCATGTTTGCATTCTGTTCTACCAGCAGGATGGTAGTACCTGATTGGTTAATTTCTTTTAGAACTGAAAAAATCTCGCGCACCAAAACCGGCGCCAACCCCATGGAGGGTTCGTCCAACAACATCATTGTTCCCCGGCTCATCAAAGCGCGTCCAACGGCTAACATCTGTTGCTCACCTCCCGAAAGAGTACCACCTAATTGCCCCTGACGTTCTGATAATCGGGGGAAGATATCAAAAACCCTTTGATAATCTTTGCGAATCTCTTGCTTATCCTTGCGACTCCAGGTAGCCAGCTTGAGATTCTCCAGGACAGTCAGGTTGCCAAAAATACCACGCCCTTCTGGAACCTGTGCGATCCCCTTCGCCACGATTTTATCGGCCGAGATCGATTTCAAATCCTGACCCCGGAAAGAGATAACTCCTCTATAAGATACGAGCCCAGAAATTCCTCGCAGAGTGGATGATTTTCCAGCCCCGTTAGCACCAATCAAAGTAACAATTTCACCTTCGTTCACCTCGAAGGAGATACCTTTTACAGCCTTGATATTTCCATAGGAAATGGTCAAATCTTGGATTGAAAGCAAGATATTGTTATTGCTCATAAGTCTCCTCCTTCACCCAGGTAGGCTTCCATTACCTTCGGGTTATTTTGGATTTCTTTCGGGAGTCCTTCAGCCAAGGTGGCTCCAAAATCTAGAACCGTGATCCGTTCACAAATACCCATCACCAGACGCATCTGATGTTCGATAAGAATGACGGTGAGGTCAAACTCTTTTCGAATCCAGCCAATGAACTCCATCAATTGGCTTATTTCGTTGGGGTTCATTCCGGCCGCTGGTTCATCAAGGAGTAAGATTTTTGGATGGGTAGCCAGGGCGCGGGCAATTTCCAACCGGCGCTGCAAGCCGTAAGGCAAATTCTTGGAGGCTTCATCGGCATAATCCTGAAGTTTAAAAACAGCCAATAAGTCCATCGCGTGGTTAGCGATTCTTTTTTCCTCTTCGTCATAACGGCCACTGTGGAACATAGCCTCAATCGGGTTATATTTCACCTGTGAATAGTTGGCAATTCGCACATTATCCAGGACCGTCAAATCCCTAAAGAGACGGATGTTTTGAAACGTGCGGGCAATTCCCAGGGCGGTGATCTGGTTGGGGGTTTTTCCAACCAATTCAATGCCACCAATTCTTATACTGCCTCGTGTAGCTTTATAAACGCCGGTTATTAAGTTGAAAATAGTTGTTTTTCCAGCGCCGTTCGGGCCAATGATGCCGATCAGTTCATGTTGTTCGAGATCGAGGTTGAAATTATCGACAGCGCAAAGACCGCCGAAGAAATGGGTGACCTCTTTAGCTTGCAGCAGCATCTTTGACCTCTTTCTTTTTTCGCCAGATCTTACTCGCAAACAAATCATAACCCGGGATGAACCAGCGGAATTCACGTAAGCCCATAATGCCACGCGGCCGGTAAATCATCAACAGCACCAGCACTAACGGCATCAACACCATCCGCCACATACCCAGCGGTCGCAGAACTTCAAGAAGGACGGTAAAGATGACTGCCCCCAAAATCGACCCGGCAATTGAACCAATTCCCCCCAGATAGACCATGATCAAAATATCGGTGGATTTGATGATGTCAAACACGCGCGGGCTGATAAATTGCAGCACATGAGCGAAAAGGACGCCGGCGACCCCCGCGAAAAATGAAGAAATGACAAAAGCCAGCATTTTTACCTGTCGGGAGTTGACACTCATCAGATCGCTCGCAATTTCATCTTCGCGAATTGAGAGGACACCCCGCCCATAATTCGAATACACGAAGTTACGGATCACCCACACCGCAATAACAACCCAGATAAACGTCCAGGGTAGTGTCGTCAGGCGGGTAATACCTGGAATACCGCGCGGTCCACCAATGGCTTCAATATTTTCAATCACCGATTTGACAATCATCAAGAAAGCCAGGGTTACGATTGCCAGGTAGTCTCCCCGTGTCTTAAACGATGGAACCGCCACCAGCAGCCCGATTAAAGCAGCGCCGATACCACCAGCGATCACCACCAATGGAAAAAGCCAGGGCGCCAGACTTTCCGGGATTATTTTTGTAGTAAGAATAGCAGAAATGTAGGCACCCACCGCCATAAATCCTGCATGGCCGACAGAAAATTCACCCATGTACCCATTAATCAAGTTTAAACTGGTGCTCAGAATGATGTTTATACCCACATAAATAATGATCAATACGACGTATTGGTTTAATAACCCGAACTTCGGGATGGCAAATGATAACAAAAGACCCACCACCAACAAAACAGGTAGCAACTTGCGGTTTGTTACAATCTTTTCCCATATCATTCTTAACCGGTTCATCCAATTTCCATTATCTGAAGAATGTATTCTCATGGTTTATACCTTTTGTGGTCGGGGTTTACCCAAAATGCCGTAAGGGCGGAAGATCAGTAGTACCAGCAGCAATGTGAAAGCGACAAAATCCCGGTACGTTGAAGGCAGGAAAGCTGCCACCAGAATCTCAACCCCGCCTAGGATAAATCCACCAATCATGGCGCCGCGAATATTACCAATTCCACCCACTACGGCTGCAATGAAGGCCTTCCACCCAATCAGAATACCCATGTAAGGATCAATCACTGGAAAAGCCAAGGCATACATCACGCCCGCTGCACCGCCCAGACTGGTGCCTAATGCAAATGTTGCAGATATGACCAGGTTTAAAGGTATACCCATCAAGGGTACAATCGCTTTATCCCATGAAATTGCCCGCATCGCCATGCCAACCATTGTCTTTCTGACAATGAAATCCAGAAACGCCATCAATACCAAGGATAAGGCAATGATTATAAGTTGTAACGAAGAAATAGAAACCCCTCCGACAACCCAAGTTGTGTTTTTAATTAAGGTAGGTACGTGCTGTGGGTATGGTGCAAAAACCAGCGTGAAGTTTTCCAGAAAAATCCCCACCCCTAAAGCGGTGATAATGGCTGAAACACGCGGAGCTTGCCGCAAAGGTTTGTAAGCAAAGCGTTCAATTAGGACACCCAACAAAGCCACACCAATCATTGCTATTAGTAAGGTTGGGACAAATGGTAAATGCAAAAAGGTGGCAGCCAGGAAACAGAAAAAGGCTCCCACCATGAAAAGATCGCCATGTGCAAAATTAATCATGGTTAATATTCCATAGACCATGGTGTAACCCAGAGCAATCAATGCATAAATGCTGCCCAGCTGTAAGGCATTTAAAACTTGTTGAAGAAGATATGTCATATTCTACCCCTGGAAAAAAAACCTTCCGCAGGTGAATGCTGTAAATTCCTGCGGAAGGTTTCTGACGATTTTTTTATGGATTCGCGTTGGCGAACCAAACAAATTTGTCTCCTTTTATTTGAAGGATCACTGCGCTCTTGATTGGGTCACCCGATCCCTCCGTGAAGGACATGTTTCCGGTCACACCTTCATATTTTGAAATTTTAGCCAGTGCATCACGCACAGCTTCCCGGTCTACCTTCCCGGCAGTCTGGAGAGCTTGCCAAAGAAGACCAAAAGAATCGAAGGTTAGCGCGGCCACATCATCAGGAGTGTTGCCGTATTTGGCTTTATAAGCCTCGATAAATTTTGTTGCCTCAGGTGTCGCTGCATCGGCGGCATAGTGAGTGCTGAAGTAATAGCCCTCACAATCTGAACCGCATAGCGTAATCAATTCAGTGCTGCCCCACGAGTCTGAGCCGAGGAAAGGTACATCAATCCCTAGACGGTGAGCCTGTTGGATTTGCAGAGGTACTTCGCTATAATAGTTCGGTAAAAAGATGACTTCAGGTCCGGCTTCCTTAATCTTGGTGAGCTGGGCCGAAAAATCCTTATCACCGGTAGTATAAGTTTCAAATGCCACCACGGTCCCGCCATTTTCTTCATACGTCGACTTAAAGAATTCGGCGATTCCCTTGTTGTACTCTGAAGCTACATCGTATAAAACCGCTGCTTTTTTGGCATTCAAATTATCCAGGGCAAATTTGGCAACGACCCGTCCCTGGAAAGGATCAATGAATGCGGCGCGAAAGACGTATTTCTTTGATTCATTTGTGTTTGCATTCAGAGTAGTTTTTGGATTGGTTGACCATGGACTGATCAAAACAACTTTCGAGCTTTCTGCAATTTCTGAAGCAGGGATGGCGTAACGACTGGCATTCGGTCCAATGATGGCAACCACATTTTGTTGCGTGATTAGTTTTTGAGCAGAAGAGGCCGATTGGTCGGCTTTTCCAGCATTATCTTCAATATATAGTTCAACCATATATTTTGTTCCACCAACATCCAGACCTCCAGCGTCATTGATTTGTTGGACTGCCATTTCTGCGGCATTCTTGCAGGATGCACCAACGGCTGGAATGTCGCCTGTCAGTTCTGCGATCACACCCACCTTGATAGTCTTTGCTTGACCAGCCCCCCCTGTACAGGCGCTTAACAATATGCTAAAAATCAAAATTAACCCTAAAAACCAGGCCGCTTTTTTCATATCAAATTTCCTCCATATTTGTTCTAAACAGGTCATTATTAGGACACAACTTGAATTCTTGGACAAGAATCCGGATTCGTTTATAGAATAGTGCCCACCTCCCCTCAATGAACATACCTAATTTTAAATATAGTACACCAGTAAATATTTAAAGTCAACAAAACTCCAGTGGAGTGACAATCCTACAACTCCAGTGGAGTGCAATCCTACACTTCAGTGGAGTCAAGAGTCTATTATTTTTAGAAGTTCGTTATACTTCTGGATCTCTTATCATTTGAATATTGTTAAATGATTTTCGGTTGATGTAATCCTTTTGCGGGGTCATTAACTAATAAGATGAGGGTGAAGATCGAGATCAACCCAAACACTGCAGATGCGATGAAAGTAACCGGGTATCCGAATGAGTCTGCGAGAAATCCTCCAAGCAGGGGAGCCAGGATCGCGCTGGGCGCAATGAGCGTATTTGACATGCCCACATACGTTGGGCGTTGCAGTTCGTTGCCAAATTCCAGCGAGATGGTCAACCCGATTGTCCAAAAAGCGGTCGCAGCAATTCCAAAAAGTATAAACACTAATACAAACAAGTTTGGGTTTTTGATTAATATAGCTAATATCGAACTCGCAACTGCCGCAGCTCCCCCCAAGGCTAGCACCCATTTTCTGGACCATTTATCTGCCAATCTGCCGAGCAGCGGGTTGGCCACTACCTGCGTGATCATCAATATACTCGTCATCACGCCGATAGTAATATTACTCATCCCTAATATTTTGACTGCGAAAACAGTATAAAATGCAAATGCCATCATTCCAAATTGAGAAATGAAACGGCTGATCAAAAAATTTCTGAAATGGCGATCTGATCTTAGAATGCTTATCACATCTTGCCAAAGGGGTTGGATCTTTTCAGGATCAGGGTCTGCCGGGCGCGAGGGTTCACGGGTCTGATTCAGGAAAAACCAGGAAATCACATAAAGCGCAGATGCGATAAAGAAACATGCAGCAAAATCAAATGGTGGAGCTATCTTGACTAAGATTACTCCCGCAAGAACAGCGCCGATGCTTGCTAGCAGGTTAGCGGCTGCAGATTGACCGCCAAAAAAAGTGGCGCGAATATCGCAGGGGATAACCTTGCTTATCATGATCTGCCAGGCATTTGCGGTTAATCCGGAACCTAACCCCTGCCATACTAGCAGGAAGAATGTGGCGATCAAAGCTGGAGTTGATCCGATAACCGGGAGAAGCAAACCAACAAACGCCAACCCGAGAATGGGTAATCGTTCTTGTATGGTCATGAACATGACAAACGGTTTGATCCGCTCCATCCGGCTGATGCGTTTTGCCATGAGAAGCTGCGGAAGCTGCCAACCCATGTTATGGATGGCAGGTATGAGACCGATCAGCATTGCTGAATTTGTCATTGTAGCGACAAACAAGGGAATTACAGTAGAATATGATGCAAAACCGACTGCGAAACCGAAAAATGCGCCGTCACCAATATTGGCAAATATGTTAAATTTTAAATTCCTGTGATCAGGGCTCTGCATGATAATAAATCTTTCAATTGATGAAACCCCGGATAGTTCCGGGGTTTCATGATTAGTTACTGGACATCAATAAGTTTCTTCTGGTTCGTCCTCTTCCCATATCTCTTCGTCTTCGTCCTCACCAAGTTCTTCCCATTCATCCAATTCATCATCTTCCGTATCCCAATCATCTTCGGTGGCTGATCCAGCATTGGCGGAATAAGTTTTGCATCCAGTGTCGGGGTCCAATTCAACCATCCCCGCGCTGCAAATACCCTCGTCCAAAAAAACACAATCCAAATAATGACATTTTATTCGTGGCATAGATATTTTTCCTCCTATTTATTTGGTTGAAACTGATATTCTTTCAGTCGAATGATGGTTGCAATGAAAATTGTTGTTATACAGATTGCAGAGAGTATACACCATTGACAGACGGCATGAAGTACAAAAAACTCAATATATGTAAGATACAGTGAATAGAGGACTCCAAATAGTCCAATCCCAAAAATAAAATAAATGGCATACGATCTCATAAAATGGATCTTTTGTGCAAGTAGAAGCAAACCAATAACTGCCAAGTATGTGGCGATACCAAAAATGGCGACTGGAATTCCCCATATTACAGACCATTGGCTGCTGTTAACCGATACACAATCGCCCAAGCCAGGGGTGCAATAAATTGGTGACTGAGCAAATTTAACATAAGCCAAATAAGCAGAATCAAATACACCGATAATCGCGGCAATCCATGTAATTATTATTGTTTGATTTCTCATTCATCCTTCAGACTGGCAAAATCAAGCCTTGAATCGGCTGCGATTTTACCCTAACCTTGTTATTTCGTAAAGTAAAAAAGTATTTTTTGTTATTTCCCCCATCTCTTTATATACATAAATTCAATTAGGGAATACTTTGTTAACCAGGTTTTAGACGATGTGCTTCCATTACATTTGGCAGGTTCTCGATCTTGGTCAACACTCTTGAAAGCTGCGCAATATCCGAGATCTCAAGAACCAATACCAGGTATGCCAAATTGTGGGTGACGTTTAATTTGATATCTTTCAAGTTGATATTCTCATTTGTCAATAATGATGAAATATCACCCATCAATCCCTGCCGGTCATAGGCTTTTATTTGGATCTCAACCGGGAAAGTCAATTGGGGTTCACCCCAGGAAACACGGACGATTCGGTCGTGATCTTTCATTCGTAGGATATTTGGACAGTCCTGGCGGTGGATGGTTGCACCGCGACCGCGGGTAATGTAACCGATGATCTCGTCGCCTGGAACGGGTTTGCAGCATTTCCCGTAGCTAGTAAGTAAATTTTTCAAGCCCAGCACTGAAACAGCATTTCCGTTGATTTGTTTTACAGGTAAACCCGGTTTTACAGCCAGTATGTCTTCTTGTCCTTTTTCACCCTCAGAGAGGAGGTTGATGAGGTGTCCAATGGAAATATCACCACATCCAACGGCTACATAAAGGTCATCCAGAGTGCGATAATCAAAATTATTGGCAAATTTTTCAAGATCGTAATCAACCAGTCCAAGCCGGCGAAGTTCTTTTTCGAGGATCTCCTTGCCTTGTGAGAGGTTCTGGTCACGATTTTGATGTTTGAACCATGCCCTGATTTTTGATCTTGCTCGTTGGGTTTTTACCAAACCGAGATTCGAATTCAGCCAATCCCTTGAAGGTCCGCCTTGTTTGGCTGCCAGAATTTCTACCTGGTCGCCTGTCTTAAGAGTGGATTCCAGATTGACCAGTTTGCCATTGATTTTGGCACCCCGGCAGCGATTGCCAATTTCAGTGTGAACATGATAAGCAAAATCGATTGGCGTAGAACCGGCAGGTAGATCGATGATATCGCCGCGGGGAGTGAATATGTAAACACGGTCTTGAAAGACGTCGGTCTTCATACCATCGACGAATTCATTTGCATCTTCGACGTCCTGACGCCACTCCATCAATTTTTTCAACCAATTGATTCGCTGCTCGTACCTTTCGTCATGAGGGCCTTTTTCTTTATATTTCCAGTGTGCAGCGATTCCATATTCGGCATTTTCGTCCATCTCGGGCGTGCGGATTTGGACTTCGAGGGGTTTGCCATCGTCATATAAAACGGCAGTGTGCAGGGACTGGTAAAAATTGTCTTTGGGTCCTGCGATGTAATCATCAAATTCGTTCGGGATTGGCCGCCAGTGTGTGTGGATAACCCCTAAGGCTGCATAACAGGCGGGGATATCAGGGACGATCAAACGGACACCGCGGAGATCACGCACTAATTCAAAGGGTTTATTCTTTTCAACCATTTTTCGATGAATCGAAAAAATATGCTTGCTGCGGCCGGTAATCTCAACTTTAACCCCCGCTTCAGAGATCAATTTCTTCAATTTATCAAGGATCTCTTGCATTTGTCGTTCTCGATCAAGGCGAGTTTCAGATAGGTTTTGGGCAATTTCTTTATATTTTTCAGGGTTGGTGTATCTGAATCCGAGATCCTCGAGTTCCCATTTTAATTGCCAGATACCTAATCTGTTAGCAAGGGGGGCAAAAATATCCAATGTTTCTTGGGCGATACGCCGCCGTTTTTTCTCTGGCATATAGCCAAGAGTACGCATATTATGAAGTCGGTCGGCCAGTTTGATGAGGATGACACGAATATCTTCGCCCATTGCGAGAAAAGTCTTTCGAAGGGTCTCATTCGCCAAATCACGCCGCCGATCTCTTGCTAACTGAGAGTCAAGAAGGGCATCATTATTGTCAGGTTCTTTCGAGATTTGTTCAAAAATTTGTGCTTCATGCTGATCAGCGCGCGACACTCTGGGCAGGTGAGTTAGTTTGGTTACTCCATCTACGAGCCGGCCAATCTCAGGTCCAAACTCGCGGTGGATATCAGGGAGAGTTACTTCAGTATCTTCTACTGTATCATGAAGGATACCAGCAGCCACCACAACGGGCTGTACATGCATTTCAGCCAAAATAATAGCAACTGCTACACTGTGGCTGATATAAGGTTCACCAGAAACACGCTTCTGTCCTTCATGAGCGACTTCAGCATATCTGTAAGCGTGCATGAGCATTTCCCGGTCAACCACAGAATAGTTTTCGGGTAGAACCTCAAAGAGGTTTTCAAGAAGTGGGGCTAATTTTTCCGAACTGATCATAGTTTACACTCTGCTTTAATCGCTATAGTATATCATTTTCGCAATTTAAGCCTTGTTGTGCAAATAGTTTATTCGGGTCTAATGCTAAAAACGATTCAACAATTGAGTCTGCATGAGAGATATCCATGGTTATTGTGATCTCATTCGGTACAGCAATGCAATAAATACCTGCCGCTTTTGCAGCAGTTATCCCGTTGGGGGAATCCTCAAAGACAATCGCTTCTGAGGGTGTTATTCCCAATTTCTCTAATGCGAGAAGATATAACTCAGGGTCTGGCTTGACTTTTTTAACATCATCGGCAGTGCACACGACATTAAAATATGAAATTAAACCGACTCGAGTCAAATGATCCTCCACCCAGGAGTATCCCGAACTGGAGGCTACGGCTAAAACAATCCCAATTTCTCTGGACGTATGAATAAATTCCAATACGCCAGGGAGCAAAGGTTGAGTCGCAATTATCTCTTTGGCTCGGACAATCGTTTGCTCCTGCAACAATTTCGGGTCCAATCTGCGATTGGTCAATTGGCTGAGGTGTTCTGCGGGATCATAGGCACTTGGACCTGTACCAATGGCTTTTTTCCAGTCTTCGTGTGTAAACGAAAACCCATTCTCAAAGAACAATTCCTGCCAGGCGTTACAACCCGGTATTTCTGTATCAAGGATCAAGCCATCAAAATCAAAAATGAAGCCTTTAAGTGTCATGGTTTCCTGAATATAACAATGAACTATTATTCTTTATTTTAACAATTCTTGCCCGACGAATTGTCTGGACGGAGAAAGAATATTTAAAGTTTCCTGATCTTCGATTGTATGCTCATTCAAGACCAGCCGTGTTAGCAATTCACCACCTGCGGGTCCGAGCATAAACCCTTGACCGCAGAGGCCAACACCCAGCAGGAAGTTAGAGATTTCCGGTGACCATCCGATAATGGGAAAGCCATCCGGCGTCATGGGATAAAGTCCGCGCCAGGTACGTCTGACCCGGATGTTCTTTAGGCGGGGCATGGTCTCGATCATTCTACGCGAGACCATTGGTAAAAAGCTGCTGGTTTCATTGATATCATCTCCCCACGCGTTTGGGCTAGGAGTAATACAGAAAACGATCTGACCAGTACAATGTTGGTAAAAGTAGTAGTTTGAAGACCCAACAGCAGGCCGAATATCGACGATCATCGGTCCCAGGAACCTGGCAACCGGTTCCGTAATGGCGGCTTCATGAGAATCGGGCTTTACAGGTAAACTGATTCCAGCCAGCATTCCTACTTGCGCTGCATAAGCCCCTGCGGTATTGACCACAATATCAGTATAATATTCAGATTTTGCGGTCATGACCTTTTTAATTTTTCCATTTTCGACGCACATGCTTGTGACAGGTTCTGAAAAATGGAATTCAGCCCCGCGCTCAATAGCGTGGGTGTAATAGGCATGATTTGAAAGAAGCGGAGAAGCGCTACCGTCGTTAGGGGAGAATGTTCCGCCTATCAAACATCGGGGATTCAGGTCTGGAACAATCTTTAATAAATCAGACTGGTTGTACCAATCGTTTTCCAGCCCGTAGGATTTTTGCGTGACAAGCAACTCTTTGAGGATCTTTTCTTCGCGTTCTGTATGAGCAACGAAAGTGTAACCACAGCGGTCCCATTCGATATCGTCACCAAAATGTTCCTTGAAAGTCGAGAATATTTCGATGCTGCGCAGACCCAAGTGGATCTTGGCTGGGTCTGAGTGAGTGGCGCGAATACCGCCAATTGCACGCTTGTTCGACCCCTGTCCGACGCTGGGGACAGCCTCCAACACCAGAACTTTAACACCTGCTTCGGCCAGGTAATAGGCTGTGGGGGTTCCGAGCGAGCCAGCGCCAATGATGATCACGTCATAGTGAGTGGAAGGGATGCTCATTTACATCTCCTCTTGTCTTTCACCAGCCAGAATGCCCAACGGAACTTCAATGAAGATTGGCCGTTTGGAAGGATCTGTAATCTTGTCGTACGGAACACCTTCTTCCTTAAAAAGTCTGCGAATTAATGAAGCACAAGTCTTCGCTCCGCAGGCGCCCATGCACGCCCGGGTAACGGTTTTAATCTCGTTAATATCTTTATATCCCTTGCGGATCAGAATTCTGATCTCCCCGGCTGTGACGTGTTCGCAACGGCAAACAATAGTGTCATCTTCGACGTGATTGACGTATTGGAACATCGGTTGGGTGATCGGCGAAGTTTGGATGCGGATTCCCGCGATGTGCGGCGCTTTTTCTTTCTCAGTTTCCACTTGAATAATCATCGTGCGGTCACTGGTCTTGATGCTGTGAATATCAAATATCTCAGTATCTCCGAGTGAGTTTCCTTCTGTATCCAGGATGGTAACGATATCATCTTTTGTCACCACATCGCCGGAAAACTCGTAAGGAATGGACACGAGTGGTTTTTCGGGATTAGAACGGTAATCTACCAATGTGATTGCCAGACCAGGACAGCCAGCCACACATTTTTCACATACCTCACAACAATAATTATTGCCGATGAAGGTTGGCACGGAACGGATATCTTTTTTGTCCACGATGATCAAGCCATGCGGACATAAAGACGAACAAGGGTCACAAGGGATTTCCTGGCTGCAATGGAAAACAGGTATGACGCCAACAGGGAGGTCAGGCAGCTCCTCTGCAAAAACATTACCCGGGCGTGATTTTAGAATCTCCCCTGTACGATACCATGCAGCAGGAATATCGCCAATGTTTTGCCCCATGAATTTAGCGATTTCCAATCCTTTGATCTTGCCGGAGAAAATAGCCGCTGATGCCTCGGCGATCTCTTCCGCATCGCCGGCAATAAAGGCAGGGATGTTGAAATCGAGTGCTTTTTGGTAAAACTCAGACACTGGGTCTAAACCGACTGCAATAAGTAAGGCATCACACTCATAAGATTTCTCAGTGCCAGGGATCGGAACGAATTTCTCATCGACCTTGGCAATGCTAACCGATTCCACTTTTTCTTCACCATTAGCGCTGAGAATGGTGTGTGAGGTATATATCGGCACTCCCATACGAACCAGTTTGTCTTTATGAACTTTGTACCCGCCGCATTCTGGCAACGCCTCAACCAGGCCAACCACGCCCACACCGGCTTGCAGGGCATGATACCCGGCAATCAAGCCTACATTTCCACCCCCGACGATGAACAATTTTTCGGAAGGCTTTACAAGATCACGATTTACTAATGTTTGAAATGCACCTGCCCCGTACACACCGGGAAGAGTATTGCCTTTGAAGGCTAAAAATTTTTCACGCGCTCCACAAGTCACCAGTAGTATATCCGGTTTGATCAGCACATATTCTTTACCACTTTTCAAAATACCCACTTTTTTGTCACTGAAAACTGCCAAACAGGTGCTTTGCAGCCAAATTTCAATGGATGGAAAAGCACTGACTTCTTTTTCCAGGATCGTGGCGATATCAATGCCGCGTGTACCGGCATAGACTGCGTCCGCTGAGCCAAAAAAGCGGTGGGTTTGTAAAACAAGTTTCCCGCCCAAACGATGCTTATCATCGACAAGTAGAACCTGAATCCCTAATTTACCCAGTTCAATTGCAGCCGAAAGACCGGCAGGCCCTCCGCCAATGATCAATATCGGAACGTTGATCTCGGGGATTGGGTGGAAAATGGATTCGCCTGTCACCGGCGGAAGTTCAGGGTGTCCATTATTTGGGATCACACTCATCCCCTCAGTAACGACTTCCATACACGATTTTAACGGTTTCCCATCCACAATCACCATACACTGTGAACACTGCCCATTGGCACAAAAAATCCCCAAAGGGGATCTGTCTTTATAATGATAACCAAATACTTTTATTCCATTGGCAAAAAGCGCTGAAGCAATCGTTTCACCTTCCATCGCTTGGAGGGGTTGACCCTTCCAGTTAAATGAAATCGTTTTTCGAGCAGGAATTGGCAAAATGGGGTGAGTTGTGATCCTGTGATTGGTCATTTTTTATCCAAGAACCTATAAGTTTTCGAAGCAAATTCCTGACGACAAATGCTATTTAGAATAAGACTATTTGACCGAAATGAATTGTACCAAATCATCCGTGACTCGAATACTGAAATTACACCTGATTCTATGTGGGAGTATCATGTATTTTATTCATTTTCATATGCGGGTGATAAAATAACTTTGTATTTTTAGGCGGAGGCTAATGTGAAAAGAATTGCTGTTCTAACAAGTGGTGGTGATGCTCCTGGAATGAATGCTGCGATTCGCGCAGTTGTGCGGACAGGCGTTAACAAGGGTTGGGAAGTGATGGGTGTAAAGGGTGGTTATGAAGGATTGATCAATGGTATATTCACTCCTTTGGGAACCCGGGATGTTGGCGGGATACTGCAAAGAGGCGGGACGATTTTAGGCAGCGCGCGGAGTGAGGAATTTAAGACAGAAAAGGGTCAGATCCGGGCACTCCGATCACTCAATGAGGCAAGTATTGAAAGCCTGATCGTTATTGGAGGGAACGGTTCTCAAAAGGGGAATTACGCTTTACATAAATATGGATTCCCTGTCGTTGGAGTTGCTTCCACTATCGATAATGATTTATATGGTTGTGATATCACTATTGGTGTTGATACTGCGTTGAATATTGCCTTGGAAGCGATTGACCGGCTGAAAACGACGGCTTCTTCTCATCAACGAGCGTTTTTGATCGAAGTAATGGGGCGTGATTGTGGATACCTGGCATTAATGGCAGCAATTGCTGGGGGAGCTGAGTCAGTTGTTATACCTGAGGTTGTGGTTGATCCGGAAAAGATCGCTGAGGCTTTGACTTCTGCTTACGAAAAAGGAAAAGCCCATGCCATCGTAGTGGTTGCCGAAGGCGCAAATTATAATGCTACAGCATTAGACGCATATTTTAAGGAACACCGAGAAAGGTTAGGGTTTGATCTCAGAGTGACAATCCTGGGTCACACACAGCGCGGCGGAAATCCGGGTGCGTTTGACCGCATCCTGGCCAGCAAACTGGGCGCTGCCGCAACCGAGCAACTTGAAAGAAGTAATTTCGGAGTTCTGGCAGGTGAGGTGAAAGGGGAGATTGTTGCCACTCCGCTCGAAGAAGTGATCAACAATCCCAAGGAAATTGACAAAGCATTGATCGACCTTGCAAAAATATTGGATTAAAGAGAATTTAACCAGAGAGTGAACTTACCGGTTTTATACTTACCTGTTTTGATTTATTTGTTGAATTTCAAATAAGCTTCGATGAACCCATCTAATTCGCCATCCAAGACGGACATACTATTGCCAACCTCATACTCAGTGCGGTGATCTTTGACCATCTGGTACGGATGAAGCACATAGGAGCGGATTTGGCTGCCCCATTCGGCTTTTTGATAAATGCCTCGCAAATCAGAAAGGTTTTTATCCTGCGCGATTTGGGCAAGATCAAGCAGCCTTGAGCGCAATACGCGCATCGCATTTTCCCGGTTTTGCATTTGGGAGCGTTCATTCTGGCAAGTGACCACGATCCCGGTTGGGAGGTGGGTGAGGCGAATTGCAGTGGCATTTTTCTGGACGTTTTGTCCGCCTGCGCCTGAGGACTTGTAGATATCGATCTTCACTTCATCAGGGTTGATCACCACCAATGGGTCTTCTTGCGCGGCTTCCGGTAAGACCTCAACTTGCGCGAAGGAGGTGTGTCGGCGGTGTGCTGAGTCATATGGGGAGAGGCGGACCAGACGGTGAACCCCTTTTTCGGCTCGTAGATACCCATAAGCATAATTGCCGCTCACGGCGATACTTACCGTTTTTATCCCAGCTTCCTCGCCTTCAGTCTGGTCTAGTATTTCCGTTTGGTAACCTTTACGTTCACACCAGCGCAAATACATCCGCTCAAGCATCCCCGCCCAGTCCTGCGCATCCGTTCCACCTTCACCTGTATTGATGGTCAACAAGGCGTTTCCGCGGTCATATTTTCCGCCCAGCAGAGTGGAAAGGCTGAGTCTTTCTAGTTCTTGTTTAATCTTCCGGGTTTCTAATTCCAGTTCATCATTTAATGTGGGATCCTCCATTGAGGATAATTCCAGGGTGTCAGAAATCCGCCGCTCGAGGGAGGTCCATAGATTGATCTCATCTCGCAAATCGGATAAGCTTTTCATCAATTGTTGGGCTTGTTTCGGATCATCCCATAAATGCGGGTCTTCTGATTTCTTCTGAAATTCTTCCAATTGTTGTTGTTTATTTGTTAAGTCAAAGACGCTCCATGAGCGAATGGATTGTGGATTGATATTCTTTCAGTGATAATGATAATTCTTCCATAATTCCTCTAGACTTGATTGAGTAAAATGTTGTTGACAAACGCTTCAGGGTTGAAAGGCTGCAAATCTTCCGGTTTTTCGCCTAATCCCGCAAAATATATCGGAAGACCCAATTCTTTTTGAATGGCGAACGCCATCCCGCCGCGGGCAGAAGAATCCAATTTTGAGAGGATGACGCCATTAACGTGAACAGCCTCCTGAAAGGCTTTTGCCTGATGCAGTGCATTTTGACCGGTTGTGGCATCCAGAACCAATATAACCGCGTGTGGAGCCCCTGGAAGGGCTTTACCGACCACCCGATAGACCTTCTTGAGTTCTTCCATCAAATTGTAGCGGGTATGCAGACGACCGGCAGTGTCGATGATCACGAGGTTTGATTTTCGCGCAATCCCGGACTGGACTGCATCGAAGGCGACAGCGCCGGAATCACTGTCTGGTTGACCTGAGACAATTGGCAATTCCAAACGTTCAGCCCATACTTGCAGTTGATCGATTGCAGCCGCCCGAAAGGTGTCAGCTGCGCCTAATAACACTTTTTTCCCTTGAGATGAATAATACTTGCCGAGTTTGGCAACGGTGGTAGTCTTGCCTGAACCATTGACCCCGACCAGTAGAATGACAAAGGGGTCACTACTTTCATAATTAAGGCGGCTTGGGCTAATTAGAAGCGAAAGCAACTCTTCTTTCAATAGCTGATGAAATTCACTGCTCTTGATAACGCCAAGTGCTGAAGTTTTTGTCTTGAGATCTTTGATAATATGTTGGGTGGTAGCAACCCCCAAATCTGCCTGAATGAGCAGTTCTTCAAGCTCATCCCAGGTCTCTGTATTAACTTCAGATGCCCCGACCAGTGAAGCGATTCGACCAAACGTCGTTTTACGAGTCCGGTCCAGACTATCTTTCCATTTAGAGAATATATCGCTCATAGGGAAAAATTATATCACGCGAAAAATAATGGCACACATTATTTGTGCGTTGAAGCGAGCTGCCCGCATCCGGCGTTAATATCAATGCCACGGCGCAAGCGGATCGTGCAAGGAATGCCGTTCTTTTCCAGCGTTGATCTGAAAGCAACTGCACGTTCATGGGTGGTGGTTTTACCGTTGAATTTATCTGTAGGGTTAAGCGGAATAATATTCACATGACAGAGCATTCCTTTTACCAGGGTTGCCAGTTCCAAAGCATCTTTTTCTGTATCGTTCACTCCCTGTATAAGCGCCCACTCAAAGGTCAAGCGCCGTTTGGTTGTATCAATATACTCTTTACAGGCTTGCATCAAATCAGCCAAAGGGTATTTGCGCTCGATCGGTAGAAGTGAAGCGCGCAGGGCATCATTCGCGGCATGCAGGCTGATGGCGAGATTGATTTGTCGTTTTTCCGCCGCGAATCGTTTGATCATCGGTACGAGCCCGACGGTTGAAATAGTGAATCGCCTCGCTCCCAGGTTAAACCCAGCAGGATCATTCAGCCGGTCGATGGCGGTGAGGACGGCATCATAATTGTGGAATGGTTCGCCCATACCCATGACTACAATGTTCGTAACTGCTTTGTTGCTTTTTTTGAGTAAACGTGCATAATAAAGCGCTTGCTCAACAATTTCTCCACATGAAAGGTTGCGAGCAAAACCCATTTGGCCGGTGGCGCAGAAAACACAGCCCATGGCACAGCCTGCCTGCGAAGAAATACACAGGGTTTGCCTCTCATCGTAATGCATCAAAACGGCTTCAATTGCTCTTCCATCCGGAAGTTCAAATAGAGTTTTTACTGTTTCATTATCTGTTGAAACCAAACGGTTTGAAGGCGCCAAATGAGTAAAATCATACTTTTGGCTTAGTGTCTGACGCAATTCTTTTGAAATGGTAGTGATCTGGTCAGGAGTTTCGACAAGGTTGCAATAAAATGCCTGCCAGATCTGGCGCGCTCGAAATTCAGGCTGACCTAAAGAAATAAGTTCATCCTTTAGGGTTTCGAATTCCAAGTCAAAGAAAAAAGGCTTTTCTGGCATGAGTATCCTATACCAGGTCTCCAAGCTCTTCAAGGATCAAATCAACTTTAGGCTGCCACCGTTCGGTTTCAGTCCGTGTTGCAATCCCGGTAAGAACCACCGCAGTCGGACATCCTGCCCGTTGACCGCCGAGAATGTCTGTTTCGACCCGATCGCCAACCACCAGAGTTTCTTCCGGTTTTGTCCCCAAACGTTCCAGTGCAAACTCAAAGAGCGTTGGAGAGGGTTTACCGGCTATGATCGCCTTAACATCAGTAGCGGCTTCAAGCGCCGCCAAAATAGCGCCGGCGCCAGGGATAAGACCTTCGGGAGTAGGGTAAGTGCGGTCTGGATTAGTGAAATAAAATGGAATACCACTGCGGATCAAGAGAGTCGCTTGTTTAAGCTTCCAAAAAGTAATATCCCGGTCCATACTGCCAATCACAGCCAAACCTGATTTTTCGGAGTGTGTAAAACCTACGTCATTCAATGCTGAAGTGAGACCAATTTCTCCAAGAATATATACCGGACCACCGTCGGGATGATGTTTGTGCAACAGATAAGCAACACCCATGGCTGAATTAATTACCTGGTCTTCCCGGATCGATAAGCCAAACCCGGCCATTTTTTCAATGTACTGCCGCGGTGTGCGTGTAGCATTATTGGTCGCGAGGATGACTTTTAAACCAGCTTTTTCAAACCTGGAAAAGATGGAAGGTAAATCACCAATGGGGGCTCTCTCACGCCATAAAACCCCATCCATATCCAGAATCAACGCTTTGATTTCTTTTGAGTTTTTAAGCAGCATAACACCTCATAAAACAGACCGGATAGCGCAGCCACCCGGTCTGTTTGTTTTTATTAATTATGCCGGTTTGGGTGGGGCTAACACCTGGTCTACCAAACCATAATCTACTGCCTGCTGTGCGTCCAGATAGAAATTACGGTCAGTGTCGCGTTCGATGACCTCAAGGGTCTGACCCGTGCTCTCGGAAAGGATGCCCATCAAACGAGCTTTGAGACGTAAGATCTCACGCGCCTGAATTTCGATATCCGAAGCCTGCCCCTCAGCCCCGCCAAGAGGTTGGTGCATGTGAATGGTGGCATGAGGCAGTGCATAGCGTTTGCCTTTTGTGCCTGCTGCCAGCAGAACAGTTCCAAATGAGGCAGTGACGCCCACTGCTACCGTGCTGATTTTATTGGGGATCATCTTCATTGTGTCGTAGATCGCCAGACCTGAGTAGATCTGACCCCCAGGTGAGTTAATGTACATCTGGATGTCAGCGTCGGGGTCTTCGCGGCTCAGTACGAGCAGTTGGGCGACCACTGCGTTGGCAACCTGATCGTCAATGGGTGTGCCAACAAAGACAATACGTTCGCGGAATAATAAGGAGTAAATATCATACGCTCGTTCTCCGCGACCTGAAGATTCGATGACCATCGGAATTACTGATTTGAAATTAGGGATTTCCACTTTGCCTCCGGAAATATCCAACCGTAAATATGTTTAGTGAGCTTTTTCTTCAAAAGAATTTTTAGAAGATTTTTTCGCTTTTACAGGTGCAGCGATTGTTTCTGAAGTGACTTCAACTTTTGTCTCTGGTTTTTTCTTTGAGGCAGTCCTGGTTATGGTTTCAGTTTTCTCGCTTTCTGGAGCCGCTACAATTTCTTCGGCTTTTCCAGTAGCGATATCTTTCAAGCGCTCCAACACCTGGCGATTAAGCAGGCGGGTGGCAGCCTGCATTGCAAAGGCATTGGCGACTCGTTCATTCTTTAACTGCTTTTCAAACTTTTTGAAATCCGCCGTGCGTTGCATTTCGGAAATCATGCTGGTAAATTCGGTTTGTAGCTCTTCATTCTTGACCTGGATCTTTTCGACCTTGGCAAGCTCATCCAAAACAAGCGAACGCTCTAGACGTTTTATAGCGATTGGTTTGATCTCTTCTTCCAACCAGGCAGCATTCTCTTTTTTGATGGTTTTCAGATAAATGTCAAGTTCCATGCGCTGTTTAGTGAGGTCTTCTTTGACAGATTCCACCACGTGTTCCATTTCGTGCTCGAGCATGTGAGGGGGATATTTGATCTTGGCTTGCGCGATGAGTTTTTCAAGTAGTTCATCATAATACATCTGCTCATACTCTTCTTTTTCACGATTCTCAAGCTGCAGCTTAATTGAATCGCGGAGTTTCTCGACGTTTTCAAACTCGCCAAGAGTTTGAGCAAAGGCATCGTCCAATTCGGGAAGATGCATGACTTTGACACTTTGGACGGTCACGTGAAATTCAACTTCCTTGCTGCGTAGTTTTTCATATTTTGAATCAACAGGGTAAGTGTATATAAAGGTTTTTTCGTCATTGGCTGCCAACTTCACCAAATTATCGCCAAAACCGGCATACGGGAAGTCGTTCTGTTCGGGGTCTTTCTCACCGATCACTACCTGGAGAGGAGAGTCTTTGAGTAATTCAGGTTTGTCATCTTCTGCAGGGTTTAGCAATGTTGCATCCACTTTCAGATATACCAGATCGCCGTCTTTAGCCGGACGTTCAACAGGTTCTGCAGTGGCATAACTTTTCTTGAGCCGCTCAACAAAATCATCGACCTGTTTGTTGGTTACCGATTTCAACGCATACTTCTTACGGAGTTCGCGGTAACCGGCGAGGTCGACCGTGGGTTCAAGCGGAACGACAAATGTGAATTTTAGCGGGTCTTTTTTGGAGATGTCTTGAAGTGAACCAGGCCCCGAGGGTTCTATTTTTGCTTCAGTCAGGATCTGGGGGTAAACATCTTCCACCATGATCTCAACGGCTTCTTCTTCAATGGCAGGTTCGCCATATAATCTAACAATCACATCGTAAGGGGCTTTGCCAGGCCGAAAACCGGGGATTTTCCCTTTTTGAGCGATTTTGCGGGCTGCCTGACGTTTGTAATTATCAAGCGCAGAAGTTTCGAATTCTGCGGTAACCTTCATCTGGTGGTCATCACGTGCTTGGGTTTCGATTTTCAAAGTCGTCATCCTTCTGTTTATTTATGTGTTTTGGTGGGGAAAGAGGGACTTGAACCCTCACGCCTTGCGGCACATGATCCTAAGTCATGCCTGTCTGCCAATTCCAGCACTTCCCCAGACGTGCAGAAATTATAAGCGCAAGGTACATCGAAGTCAATTGAATTCAATAATTTCTAATAATACTCATAGAATCGAGAATAGCGAGTCGAGAATAGTTATTATTAAAGGGTGATTAGTAATTGGTATTAGGATAGAACCATATAGAGGTGTTCAAAATACCGGGAAATTTTGGAAAAGGATAATGCTGCAAATGTGATTCAATGGCAAGAATTTGTGACGGGACGGAATTGTTTGCAAATTTAAATGGAAAACAAATATAACAAATCAACCTGCATGCTACGCTTTAAAATGATGCATAGGAATAAATGACACATGCAGGAGTGAGGCAGTTAATGCAGAGCATCTCTCGGTTGAAAGATGGTATTCGTTTCCAATAATCGAAAAGAAACGAATCCATTTTCTGCAATGTAGTTTGATTCGTTCACGCATGAACACCAATAAATGATTAACCCAAACAAAAGTGATCGGTAATTTGGAAGCCAACTCGCTGAAAAGACGAGGTATTGGTAGGATATAAGTCCTTTGCTTAGGAATGTACAAGTACCTAGTTTTTTTATTTAGAAGTTCGGTCCTTTGCAAGCAAATAATGGAATATAATCGAGGCGCTGGTGAGACCTCTAGATTCAAAACAAGGAGAGCAACATTGAGCAGAGTTTACAATCCTGAAAGCGTTGGTAAAGACCGCACCCGATTATCTAAAAGCATTGTGCTTGCCTTGCGCGAATTAATGAAACAAAATGAGCCAACTCCACTGACAAAGGATCTTGCCGCTTTTGTGGTATTGGCTCTGGAAGAGATCAGCAAGAATATTGATGTGAGTGTGGCAGCCTGGGAAAAACGGGGGTATTGGGTAAAGGCTGATAAATTCAGATTGGAATGGGAATGGGCGGGTAACTTTGCTAAAACATTAAAAACCGGGTTGACTCAAGAGGATTGGGCAACTGTGGCGCTCACATCAGCGAAGATCGCCCAGAAATTGAACAAAGTCACTGTGCCGGAACGTCACCGGCTTGGAACGCCCTGGATTGGCGCCTGGACGAGATTGAAACCATAAAATCATAGCTACCCGTAAAACGGGTGGTTTTTTGTCTTCCTCGCTCCGCTCGCTCGATAAACTAAAGTCCATTAGCCGAAGACCTGGCAGGTTTCAAAAATCTGTCGGGTCTGTAGAAAAAAGAGCCGCTCCAAAAGAAGCGGCTCTTCGTTACCCGGTTATTTTGCTTTCAAGATGATTCGGGCGTCGGCAACTTTCAGACCTGTGCCTTCCTCATAGACGAGGACAGGATTGGCGTCTGACTCTTTGATCTCGTCTTGCAGATCGTAGATCATGCACGAATATTGATAGATCGCTTTCGCAAGTTCTTTTTTGTCGCGCGGTTTTTCGCCTCGTACACCAGCGAGGATTGGCGCGCCCTTGATCTCTCCGATCATCTCTTCAGCTTGTGCGTGAGAGACTGGCGTGACACGGAAAGTGACGTCTTTCAAGACCTCCACGAAAATTCCGCCCAGACCAAACATAACGGTAGGTCCAAACGCCGGGTCGTTGACAGACCCGAGAATCACTTCTGTACCCCAGGGAGCCATTTCTTGAATGGCGACACCGTGAATGTCAGCATCTGCTTTGTAAGCTTTAGCGTTCTTCAAGATCGTCTGGAATGCTTCTCTGATACCGGCTTCATCTTTGATGTTGACCTTGACGCCACCAGCATCGGATTTATGAAGAATGTCAGGGCTGACGATCTTTAATACCAAGGGGAAGCCGATTTTCTTGCCCAATGCGACTGCTTCATCTTCAGTTTTTGACAAACTAATAGATGTTACGGGCATGCCGTAAGCTTTGAATACTTCTTTGGCTTCGATCTCGGTAAGGGAATCACGATTATCAGCTCTTGCTTTTGCAATTACATCAAGAGCCATTTGTTTGGCTTTTTCATCAGTTTCGAAATGATCTGAGTTTTTATATTCCTGCAGACGGGCATAATCGCGCAATGAAGCCATTGCATTAACGGCGATATCGGGTGCGCCAAATGCGGGAATACCATTCTCAACCAACCAACCCATGGCTTTATCTGATTTCTCGCCACCGACGAAAGATACTGTAATCGGTTTATCCTTGAGGCCGGATTCATCGACGGCCTTCTTAATACTCTCAGCGATTTCCTGTGGATTGGTCATGGCAGTTTCGCAGTAAAGAACGACAAGACCATCTGTCCATTTATGTGAGAATGAGAATTTTGTAGTTTGATAATACCAATCGTTTCCAGCCATTCCGGTCAGATCAACCGGGTTTTTGGCAGAACCGAAATCTGGCATGTGTTTTTTTAATTCTTCCTGAACATCCGCAGGAGCGAATTTCAAGGGAATACCATATTTTTCAGCTGCGTCTGTGGCTAAAACACCTACACCTCCACCATTTGAGAGGATAAGGAGGTTATCGCCTTTCATGGGAGGTTGCTGGGAAAGGGTGAGGGTGCGATTAAAAAGGTCGTTGAGGTCAGTTGCCTGAATAACGCCGGCCTGTTTAAAAGCAGACGTGTATATCTTGGCGGCGCCGGCGAGTGATCCAGTGTGAGAAGCAGCGGCAGCCGCGCCATGAGCAGATACGCCAGATTTTAGCGCCACGATTGGTTTGGATGATTTTCGCGCAGCATCGATGAATTTTCTGCCATTCTTCATGCCTTCGATATAGAGAGAAACGCACGTCGTATTCTCGTCTTCATCAAACCATTCGATCAGGTCAGCAAAATCAACATCTGCCATGTTACCGATGGAAATCAGTTTGTCAAACCCGACCCGGCGGGTGTAAGTGGCCATATCAAGAGCGATGAGCAATGCGCCAGACTGGGTTACAAGAGAAGCTTTGCCAGGAAAGGGAAGCCCAGGGGCAAATGAACCATTGAATTTGTCTGAGTTGGAGAGTGAACCAACGATGTTTGGGCCAAGAATACGCATTCCATAACGCGCAGCAATTTCGAGCATTTGGTCTTCTAGATCTTTGCGGCCAACCTCGCTAAACCCTGAGGTGATCACTATTAGACCTTTGACGCCTTTTCTGCCGCATTCTTCGACAACTTCTGCCATAACTTTGGCTGGCACTGTGATGATTGCTGAATCTATTTCATCAGGAACTTGTTCAATTTCAGGATAAGTCTTCAGTCCTAAAATTTCAGTACACGTTGGGTTTATTGGGTAAATCTTGCCAGTATAACCACCTTTGATGATGTTATCCACAACGGTATAACCGATTTTTCCAGGTGTTGCTGATGCGCCAATAATGGCGACCGATTTTGGGCGCAACATTTTATCCAGAACTTGCTTATCCACGATATTTCCTCCTAGAATGATGATCTATGTTTGTGCCTGGTAGAAAATTGTGTTTTAATCAATCGTAATTACACACTGTAATAAATTACCAAAAACATGACAATAAAACAAGTTCATTTTATACAATATTTGGAAAACAAAAGTACTGAATTCATCAATCATTAATCATCAATTTGAAAGGGATCATGAGCAACATCCTGAATTCATTAAACCCATTAAGATCCCAAAATGCTCCCCTTGAAAGCATCGAAAGGATTCTAAACGCGGCGCTTCATGCTGCCGACCCCTATTTAGCAGTACAAAAAAATCTTGTTTGTAATTTGCCTCAACTTAATATTGGGAACAAAGCCTATTCATTATATCCCGACTCCAGAATCTTTGTAGTGGCAATTGGGAAAGCCAGCCTTGCCATGGCAGATGCCGCTGTGGATCGACTGAGTGACCAGATTGAGTGTGGATTGTGTGTGTGCAAGCACAACCCATCAAAAAGAGAAACTATTGGGCGATTGGAAATCGTACAAGGAAGCCATCCGGTACCTGATCAAAAAAGTGTAATTGCTGCAAATCGGATAAAGGATATGGTTGTAGGATTGAACGAACGTGATGTGGTTGTTTTGTTGATCTCAGGCGGAAGCTCCGCGCTTGTGTGTCTTCCTGCTCATGGAATTGATCTTCGGGATATTCAAACTGTGACAGCAGGTCTTATGACAGCAGGCGCTTCGATTAATGAACTTAACATGGTCCGCAAACACCTGGATAACATCAAGGGCGGTGGACTGTTGAAGATGGCCTTTCCGGCACAGGTGGCTGCTCTGGTGATCTCTGATGTTGTTGGCAGTCCGTTGGATGTAATTGCTTCAGGACCGGCTTTTCCAGATCCTACCACGTTCAATGACGCAATCCAAATTCTGGAAAGATTTTTCGTTAAGGAAACTATTCCATTCCCGGTTCTAGACCGATTGAAGAGAGGACGAAAGGGAGAGGTCGAAGAGACCTTGAAACTGGATGACCCTATGAATCAAAAAGCATATCACACGATCATTGCCAGCAACCAGGAATCCGCACAAAAGGCTTTTTCGATTGCACAGCAGTCAGGCTTTCAATCAGAAATGATAACTTGTGAATTGACGTGTGAAGCACGGCTGGCGGGTGAATATCTGGCAGACCATATCAGCAAGCTTCCGGAACATAACACTCCGTATGTAGGGATCGCTGGAGGGGAAACAACCGTCAAAGTTAAAGGAAACGGAATTGGCGGTCGAAATCTCGAAGTGGCTCTAGGTGCGGTAAGAAAAATGAACAGGTTAAAAAATGCACTTTTGATTACCTTGGCAACAGATGGGGAAGATGGACCAACGGACGCAGCCGGAGCTTTTGTTACAAGTGAGACACTTAATCAGGCGTGTCAGCAAGGGCTTGATCCAGACAGTTTTTTGGCAAATAACGATGCTTACAACTTTTTCAAAGAAATTGGGGGCCTGATCATCACTGGGCCGACCGGCACCAATGTGAATGATCTAAATTTTATTTTCCGTTATTGAAAATTACATTTCATTATATATTTCAGGGTTGGCGCAATATGGGAGTCTCTTGCCATCCAATCCTGCAAGGATATTTTCAACCGTCATGGCTGCCATGCGTCGGCGGGTTACGGTGGTGGAACTGGCAATATGCGGTGTAATGATCACATTAGACATTTTTAAAAGCGGGTGATCTTGCGGGATCGGTTCCGGGCCAAAGACATCCAGCGCAGCGCCAGCGATTTTATGATTTTCGACTGCATTAACCAGGGCATCATGGTCAATCATCGCGCCTCGGGCAGTGTTGATCAAGAAGGCAGTCTTCTTCATTAAATCTAATTGTTTGTAACCAATTATTCGTGTAGTAGCGGGGGATAAATAAGCATGCAGGCTGACGAAGTCAGACCCTCTGAGTAATTCTTCCAGTGTGGCATATTGAGCGTTTTTAATAATTTCATTTTCTGGTTTTCGGGTTGGCTCATAATAGAGCACCTTCATATTGAACCCGGCCGCTCTTCTTGCCATGGCTTTACCAATGCGACCAAAACCGATCAGTCCTAATGTTGCGCCATAGATATCCATCCCGCACAACACTTCCGGACCCCATGCGCGCCAGATGTGGCGCTGGACTTCATTGTGGGTTTCAACAATGCGGCGGGCAGACGCCATGATTAATGCCCAGGCAAAATCTGCAGTAGTTTCAGTTAAAACACCTGGAGTATGACCGATTGGAAGTTTATGGGCGGTTGCTGTATTAACAGCGATATTATCAAAACCCACTGCAATCTGACTGATCACTTGTAATTTGTGTTGTAATCCAGTGGTTATGATTTGTTCGTCGATCTTGTCAGCAAGCGTTGTAATCAGGCCGTCAGCGTCCATTATGTTATTTAATACCCACCGATATGGCGGAGGTTCTTTTTCTGGCCAGATTACCGTGTCAAATTGATCCGTTAACCCCGTAAGAATATCCTGAAAAAAACTTCGGGTGACGAGTATTTTTTGTCGAGACATTTTGCTCCGAAAATGATGCCCTCTTCAGTTAGGGGCATACTCAAAATTTATGAGTACCTGGCTTTAATTGACGGGATCAGGTATTCGTCAAAGGCGCGTTTTTCGTTGTAATCCGGCTTCCATGTCCAATCTCTTGCAGCCATGCTGTCATCCACATCAGCAGGCCAGCTATCTACGATTGCCTGGCGAGCCATATCAGGTTCAAACGTTACAACAGCCTTAGGGAAGGCATTCTTTACCTGATTATAGAAATCCAGGGCGGTTGGACTAAAGCTGGTCACGTTGTAGACAAGTTGAGTGAGTTTTTCCCGGGAAACTGCCTCGAGCATCAGTAGCGATTTGATTGCATCTGGCATGACCATAAAGGGTAGGCGTGAATCTGGTCTTACAAAACAGGAGTAGGGGATGCCTTGAGCTGCATGATGCAGCATTTCGGGTCCATAATCACTGGTTCCGCCTGTAGGGATTGTCACGGAGCTAACCAACCCGGGGAAGCGGATTGAGCGGAAATCGACAGTGAATTTATTATGATCGGCAGCCAATTGGCGGTAATTTGTTGTGTAGTAGCGACCTAAATGTTCACAGTATAGTTTATTGACACCATACATAGTGATAGGTTGGCACCAATCAGCCTCTTTTACTTTTCCGGCTTTCTCTTTGGCGGCGACACTCGGCAAACCATATGCCGCAATTGAACTTGGGTAGATGAATTTCACCGGACGACCCTGCCATGAAGATTGTTCGACCGCCAATCGGAGCAGATTTAAAGTTCCTTCCACGTTCACCCGATGTGCAGTTTCAGGGTTGTACTCGGCTTTGGTGGAAAGGATTGAAGCAAGGTGATAGATCGTGCGGATTTCGAACTCTGAAACCAGCCTTCCGAGCAACATAAGGTCGAGAATATCCCCCTGGATGAAGCGCTCGCAATACGGTCTCAAAGAGTCATCCAATGGCTGCACATCCATGGCAACGATGCTGTATTTTTTTGTCTCACCGAGATGAGCAATCAGACCATGTCCCATTTCACCGTTTGCCCCTGTGATTAAAACAATCTCTTTTCGCATTTATCTCTCCATTTCTTGTGATGTAGAGTAAAAAAACGATGGTTTAGATGTTGTTCGAATAAAAAAGGTTCTGGATGAAAAACCAGAACCTTCTACTTTGTATTAATCAGGCAGCAGTTGGAGTCCGTTTAAACCAGGTATGCCATTCCTTCTTTTCCCATACCACAAGTAACGGAGCGGCAACAAAGATTGAAGAATATGTACCGCTTAGCAGACCAACCAGAAGGATTACAGCGAATTCACGCAATGTGACGCCACCAAACAGGGCGAGGGAAAGCAGGAAAAACTCCACGGTCATCAACTGAGTGTTAATGGAGCGCTGCAGTGTTTGTACGATTGAGTGATTGGCTAACTTTTCAAATTCCAACTTGCGATAAATGCCGCTGTTCTCGCGGATGCGATCAAACACAACAATCTTGTCCTGTACCGAAAATCCGATGACCGTAAGAACTGCAGTCAAATAAAGCGAGTCTACTTGCCAACCAAAGAAATTTGAACCGTAACCTGTCAATGCCAGCACGATCAAGACATCGTGAGCCATGGCGATGATGGCACAAATTCCATAGCGGAAGGCGTGCGGCACACCCCGGAAGGCAAAGGTGATGTAAATGATGATAGCTAACGCAGCAAAACCCACAGCTTGCATAGCTCGTGCGGTAACCCCTTTACCAATTGATGGACCAACGGTATCAGCACGACGGATATCGAGTTCGCTTCCCGAGACTTTTGATAGTTCAGCCAGGATATTTATGCGGGTTTCTTCGGTCAGAACTGATGAACGCAGGATCAAAACGTCTGTTCCAGTCGTTTGGATTTGGGCGTCTCTGATGTTATTCTCATCATAAATCTCTTTAACTTGTTCAGTGGTTGGAAGTACGCCAGATTTGAATTGAACTTCCAGCAATGTGCCGCCTTTGAAGTCGATTGAGAGCGGCATACCGTTGATACCAAGCATGATCAAACCAGGAACAATGATCAAGAAAGAGAGTGCAAAGAAAAAGTAACGTTTACCAAGAATGTTTAGCATTGGGCATCCTCCTATGCACCGAACCACTTCTGATGGCGGGCAGGATTAATAAAATCGATCACAATGCTCAAGAAATTGCGTGTGACCACGATAGCCGTAAAGAGGGAAACCATAACACCTAGAGAAAGGGTTAATGCAAAACCTTTTACGATACTGGCGCCAAATGCGGAACCGAACCAGAACAGAATAATACAGGTAATGATTGTGGCGATATTGGAGTCGCGGATGGATGGCCAGGCGCGCTTCCAACCCAGATCGATTGCTTGTTTAAGTGATCGCCCGTTCCGCAACTCTTCTTTTAGGCGTTCAAATATAAGAATATTGGCGTCCAACGCACTGCCGGTCGAAAGCAGGAAACCCGCGATGCCGGGTAAGGTGAGCGTGACGGGAATTATTTTGAATAGTGCAAAAGTAAGGCCACCATAGATGGCAATGGCAAGTATCGCCACGGCGCCGGGGAGACGGTAGTATATGAGCATGAAAAGCGCAACAATGATAAAACCGATGATTCCCGCAAGCAGGCTTTTATCAAGAGAATCAGAACCAAGGGTAGGGCCAATGATGCGACTCTCGACTAATTCGACAGGAACGGAAAGGCGGCCGTACCTCAGGGTAATCGCGAGGTTATTGGCTTCTTCAGAAGTAAATGATCCGGTAATTTGACCACTTCCGTCGATGGTAGTATTGATAGAAGGAGAGGAAATGACCGTTTTATCTAAAACGATGGAGAGGTATTTACCAGTATTATTGGATGTGTGGTCCTTGAAAACCTTTGTCCCGGTGTCGGTCAAATCGAATGCGACTGCGAATCTGCCAATTTGGTCAGGTTCAACTTTTACGTTTTTGATTTCCACACCGGTCATGACAGTATGCCAGACTTTATCTGCAGGAATTTCCGTACCTGCAACAGCCGGTGTCGGGGCAGCAGTTGCCTCCGGGGCAGTTGTTGTGGTTTCTGTGGTTCTACCGTGATCTGTTTTGACGATCGTGCCAGCAGGCAGGAAAGTATCGCCAGCATCAACGAATTCAAGCAGCCCGGTTTGCTTCACCGAGGCGATTACATCTGCTGTATTGGTTAAGCCGGGGAATTCTCCGAGGATATATTTGTCACCTGCCACCTGGAAAACGACCTCGCTGACACCTAAACCATTTGCACGGCTTTCAAGGATCTTGCTCGTGTCTTCGAGGGCTTGACGGTCAGCTACTATTCCAGCCTGAGGACTTAAGAGGACTTGCATACCACCGCGCAGGTCTAAGCCCAGAATTGGATTTAACGAGCGTTCAAAACTGCCGATCTTGATGCCGGTGCTGCCTTCTGCTCTGGGCAGATCTATCCAAACAACGGCAGCGACCAGAAAGAGGATCATTATTAGGTTTACATAGCGACGATCCATACGATTCGTGACCTCCGTTACAAACAAAATCCAGCTCTCACTGGCGGGAACTCAAAGATTATACTCCAAATCGTCATAATATGAAAAGTTCAAGTCATCGTTTGTCTAATGGACGAAATCACAAACTCAATTTTTGTCACCGCGAGTGTTGTTATTTCTTCCGGAGTCAGATCATCAGTGTTAAGGATCACATCAGCTCTCGACCGGGCATTTCTCAGGCGGTGGACTTGTTCTTTATATTCTTCTTCAGTCCAATTCAAATTCCTGCGTTCACACGTATATTTATAAGAGACATCAAGAAAAACCAGCACGTCAGGATCGGTGAGACGCTTCCACATATCTTGTACGTAGGAATGTTCCTGGGCGATATGCCGGCAGTTATAACCCATGCGTGCTAGATTGGCGATCAGGGTAGTCTTGCCTGATGCACAAACCCCAACGATCCCGATCAATGGTGGATTACGCAAGGATTGCATAAACTAATTAAACGGGGTGAACGCCCGCGTTTAGGTATCCAAGAAAATTGCAGACAATTATTGCGGCAAGAATATGGGAGGAACTGGCAAGCGAACCGTCATTCTGCGGATCTGGTCGGTTTCAGTTGAGACAGAACGCAAAACCACAACACTCATATCATCATTGGGACGGTTATTATCCAGACGAATCGCCTGACTCAGAATTGTATCTGCGATTTCTTGCGCAGTGGGGTTTTCTTCTTCGAGGAATGCCTGTAAAAGGGTGCAAATATCCAACGATTGTCCGCTTCGATCTCCAGCATCTCGTATTCCATCAGTAAAAATGACAATAGTGACCCCGCTCTCTAATGGAAATTCTGTTATGGATGGGCGGATATTCCGGGAAGTTCCTATTGAATCGCTTGGACTGGTGATGCATTCCACTCGGTCTTGGTGGGCGATGAACACTGGTGTTGGGTTATTGCGCGTGATTACAAGGGTGCCGGTCTGCAGATCAGCAGAGAGGATATTTAGACACGCAGTTACTTTTCCACCACGTTCGGTATACAAATAGTCAGAAGCCGCCCGGGCGGCAGCGCCATCGCGCACGCCTTCGGCTAGCAGGCTGATAACTTTGCGCACCACCATCGTTGAGACAGTTTTCGCGCCTTTGCCTGATGTTTGACCGTCAGAAAGCACGACCGAGACACCGCCATTTGGACGTTCCACGATCTCAAGCGTATCACCACTTTCAGATGTGGAATATTTATTGATTTTTGCAACAGCGATATGAATCTCCATAAAAAGATTTTACATCAAAAACTAATACATTCAAGTAATTCGTGTAAAATGGTTACGTAAAAAGAGAATGATTATTGCCTGAATATTGCTGACAGATTGCTTGATATTATTGCTGGGATATCGCTGGGATATCGCTTGACGATTACCCTTCTCAAGTGTATACTCTAGCAGCCTGTCAGGATATTGACGGGTACGGATATTTTGACAGGAGTGTAACAATGGTTCCTCTTCCAAAACGGAAACTTTCTAAAGGCCGTCGAGACCGCCGCAGATCACAGGATGCTCTGCAAGCCGCCAATCTGGTTCAATGCAGTAATTGTGGTGAAATGCGTTTACCTCATACTGTATGCTCCAATTGTGGACATTATCAGGGTAAAGAAGTGCTCGACCTTGGAAAAGAATCCAAGAAAAAGTAAATTGAAAAAGAAATAACGGGCTTTTCAGCCCGTTTTTCTTTTAATCTGAATTATTTACCAAATTAAGTTTCTTCTTCGTTATAGAATCTTTCTTCATCCACTGGTGGCTCTATGCTTGTATAGAGAGCGTATCGTGCGAGCAATCTTCCGGGTATCAAGCCCTGAATAAAAACCCCTTTGCGATTATGTTCAATCCTCTCAATGTGACCTTGCTCATGAAAGAGGGAGATCAGCTGCCCTTCTGCATACGGGATTTGGACAGAAAGCTTCGAGTAGTTTTCAAATAGTTCATCTTCAACCATCCGCAACAAATCCGGGATGCCAGTTCCAAGAAGCGCTGACACAGCAACGGCTTGGGGAAACTTGTGGAGTATCTCTTGCGCTGCTTGCGGGTCTGGAAGTTGATCAATTTTATTGAGTGCTACAATCATTGGTATATGTTCAGCATGAATTTTTCGTAATGTATGCTCAACGGCTTTTGCTTGCCCGATCGCATTGGGGTGGGTGATGTCGACCATGTGTATCAATAAGTCAGCTTCGGCGATTTCTTCAAGGGTTGCCTGAAAGGCCGCAATGAGTTGGGTGGGTAGTTTTTGGATAAAACCAACGGTATCAGTGAGCAAGGCTTCATGCCCGCCGGGGAGGATCACCCGCCGAGTAGTAGGATCCAAGGTGGCAAATAGCTGGTCAGCCACATAGACCTTTGACTTGGTGAGGTAGTTTAAAAGGGTGGATTTACCTGCATTCGTATAGCCAACAAGCGAAATCAACGGGATACGAGACCGTTTTCTCTGAACTCGGTAACGCTGCCGGTGTTCTCGAACTTTTTCTAATTCCTTTTTAAGGAACAAAATCCGTTTGCGAATTTCGCGTCTGTCGACTTCGAGCTGCGTTTCACCAGGACCTCGCAAACCAACACCACCCACCGACCCGGCTCTACCGCCGCCGCCGCCAGCTTGACGGGCGAGGTGGGTCCAGGCTCTGGTTAATCGAGGCAGGCGGTATTCATATTGGGCTAATGCGACTTGCAAGATACCATCGCTGGTGTGCGCGTGCTGTGCAAAAATATCGAGGATCAGCGCCGTCCTGTCAACAACACGGACGTTTGTGCCGAGTTTTTCTTCCAATTCTCTAAGATGACGGGGAGAAAGTTCATTGTCAAAAAGGACAACATTTGCTAGAGTCTCTTCGGCCAATGAGATCACTTCCTCAAGTTTTCCTGACCCGATATAAGTGGAAGGATGCGGTGTGTCAAGTTTCTGAGACGTTTCACCGACAATATCCAACCCGGCTGTATCAGCGAGACGGGCTAATTCACCTAATGAATCATCCAGCGAGATCAAGGAGGGTTCGCTGCGAAGTTCAACGCCTACCATAAAGGCGCGATCTCGTGGTGGAGCGGTAGGAAGAGATTTTTTATTACTCATTTATTTTCTTTCTTTATTCCATATCACAAGCCGTTGCATGGCTTCTTCGATACGATCCGTTGGCGTTCCAAGCGATACCCTGAGATAACCTTCGCCGTGTGCACCATATACTACTCCAGGTGTTGTGCTTACACCAGTTGCTTCAAGCAGTTGAGCGCAATACACAATTGAATCAGTCTGGTCTGAGGGTAGGGCAGCCCAAACGTAAATCGCCGCTTTTGGCGCTTCGAGTGTAAAACCGGCTGCTCGAAGACCCTCTACAACCAGATCGCGTCTCTTTTTATAAATGAGATTCCGATCCTCAAGCCAACTTTGATCACCAGTCAGCGCCACTGCACCGGCAGATAAGATCGGTGAAAACGTGGATGTATCCATCTGGCTTTTATAGGTATAAAGGAAATCAATAATATCTGCATTCCCGACAGCCATTCCAAGGCGCCAGCCGGCCATGTTGTAAGATTTTGAAAGCGAGTTGAATTCAACGGCAACTTCCTTGGCGCCGGGGACTTGCATGATGCTCGGAGCCACGTAACAGTCAAAACATACGTCAGTATAAGGAGCATCATGCGCGATCAAAATACGGTGTTTTCGGGCAAACGTGACTGCATTTTCAAAAAATGACATGGTCGCGATGGCGCCGGTAGGATTATTGGGATAGTTGAGCCAAAGGATCTTGGCTTTTTCAAGACTTTCAACGGGGATGGCATTCAAATCGGGCAAGAATGCGTTTTCTTTTACCAGCGGGAAATTAACGATCTCACCGCCAGCTATCGTGCCACTGGCACTATAAACCGGGTAACCGGGATCAGGAACAAGCGCAACATCGCCAGGGTTTAATAACACCTGGCTGAGATTGAAAAGACCTTCTTTGGAGCCGATTAACCCAATGACCTCAGTATTTGGATCTAAATTTACCTCAAAACGGTTCATATAGTAGTCAGAAATTGCTTGTTTGAAGGCAGGGCTTCCGCCAATGGGAGCGTATCCATGAGAGTCATGCCGTTTTGTATTTTGGATCAAGGTATCGATAATGAAATCAGCAGGGGGTAAATCTGGTGATCCCATGTCGATGCGGATGACATCCATGCCTGAAGATTTTAGCTTGTTGATCTTATTACCGAGGGCTGCAAAGAAATAAGGTTCAAATGAAGAAATACGGTGGGCCGGCGGGATGTAGGCTGTGGTTTTATTCATGGAAGAAAATGTGTCCTTTTTGTTTGGTTCTTGAATTTTATTATCTCATGGTTAACAGAAAGTGAGATTAATATGGAATAGTTTTATCCAGGAGCCAATTTATCAGTGTGTTGCCTACAACCGATAGACTTACTGGCGAAACCTTATCCAATGTATCCAAGGTTGTATGCCAATAAGGATAGTCAAAATCAATGATGTCGATGGCGTGTATACCCGATTCGAGAAACGGCAAATGGTCGTCAATAATGCTATATTTTTGTTGATCGATGAAATTTCGCTGATAACCTAATCGACTGGCTGTATTCCAAATAGAAGCTGTGATTGCTTGGTCAGATAAAATTTCACGGTAGATATTCAAATCTGCGTCACCGATCATGTCGATCACAACCACAGCGTCAGGTTTACCCTTGAGCGATTCAACGAATACCCGAGATCCCAGGATCCAATCCCAACCAGGTATTTTCCCCTGATCTTCAGCATCAAAGAAAACGAGCCAGAGCTCTTTATTTAAATTCTTAGGCAGTACTCTCGCCAATTCCAGTAGAACCGCGACACCTGAGGCGCCATCATTTGCGCCAGGAACTGGTTGAGTTTGTTTAGAAACGACAGGGTCTTGATCTGCGAAAAAGCGGGAATCATAATGCGCCCCTAGAATTATCCAATTAGAATGATTTCCTCTCCTGGCGATGATGTTCTTGATGGGGTGTCCCATCTTTTCGGTTTCCTGTATTTCAACTTCCCAGCCAGATTGAATCAATTCATTCTGGATATACTCAATAGTTTTTTGGTGCGCGTCAGAACCAGGGATACGTGGACCAAAGCCCGTTTGTGCGATCACATCTTGATAAGCGCGCTCTTTGTCAAAAAATGGAACACGTAGTGGTCTATTCATCACGATAAAGAAAAAGATTAGAGAGATTGAGAACAATAAGATTCCTATTAATAGTATGAAAACTTTCCTATTGTTTTTCATTTTGATCTCCATTTACTGAGTCTTGACCAAGGAAATCTTTCAAGGAATTGAGTGATCGTTTCGCGTGACAAAACCCGCGTTCTTGTTTGTTTTGGGGGATGTGGTCCAATCTGGGCAGCAGACCGAGGTTCGCTTTCATCGGTTGAAAATTCACCGGGCTTGCATTTGCTATATAGTGGTGCATCGCCCCGATCATTGTATCCAGCGGAAAGACAAGCGGTTGCTCCCCTTTGAGAAAACGAGCGGCATTCATTCCTGCGACCAGACCGGATGCAATATTCCCCATATAACCTTCGATACCCGCAATTTGACCGGCGAAGAATAGATCTTTACGCGAATGCATTTGAAGGGATGATTTCAACAGGCTGGGGGAATTAATGTAGGTATTGCGGTGCATTTGACCGAAACGAATGAACTCGGCATTCTCCAACCCGGGGATCAGGTGGAACAGTTTATTTTGTTCAGGAAAAGTTAAATTGGTCTGAAAACCGACCAGGTTGTAAAGAGTATCTGCTAGATCATCTTGCCGGAGTTGAACCACTGCGTAGGGACGCTGTCCGGTGTGGGGGTTGCGCAAACCCACCGGTCGCATCGGACCAAAAGTTAGCGCAAGCGGGTCGCGGGCTGCCATGACTTCGATTGGTAAACAAGCTTCAAAAAACGTAACCTTGTCCTTCAGACCAACATTTGGGATAGCCGTTTCAATTTCCTTTAGAGGTATCCTTTGCGCGGATAATAGTCCTTCAAGGAAAGTAAAAAATTGTTTTTCCGTGAATGGACAGTTGATGTAATCACCGTGAGTTTCGTTTTCAAATTTATACCGTGAAGCCCGAAATGCAATATCCATATTAATCGTTGAAGCAGATACGATCGGAGCGATTGCGTCGTAAAAGAATAATTGCTCTTCTCCAGTTATCAAAGAAATTGAGCGTGAGAGTGAATCTGATGTAAGAGGACCTGACGCAACAATGACAGGGGCTGCAGGAATTTCTTTAACTTCTTCTCGAATAACTTCTATATTCGGCTTTAATTCGATATGCTCAGTAACTTTTCTGGAAAAGGCTTCCCGGTCAACTGCCAGCGCGTCTCCAGCGGGGATTGATGTCTCTTCAGCGCAACGTACCAATAAAGAATTTAATAATTTGCATTCATCTTTCAACAGACCGGAGGGGCGATTGTGTTGGGTAGATCCAAGCGAATTCGAACAAACCAATTCACTCAACATGCCGGAAATATGCGCGCCCGTTGAAACGGTTGGTCGCATCTCGTACAACTTGACAGATACGCCTGCTTGAGCAGCCTGCCATGCAGCTTCACAACCTGATAACCCGCCACCGATAATCGTTATCTTTTCCAAAATAATCCTCGTGGATCAATTCTACCATTTGACGATAAATTAGCGTGGCATAAAACTTGCACCAAATAATGAAATACGCTATACTCATTTTGAGATTGGAATATGCGATGCTACAAAGACAAATAACCGGCATACGACCTCTAACAACCGCTCATTTAGCCCAGACGATGACTCTTTTAAGCTTGACCACCGAAGAGTTACAGCAAGAGATAGATTCAGAATTAGCTTCCAACCCAGCATTAGAGATCATTGAAGAAAGGCGCTGTCCAAATTGTCATCGATTGCTGTCTGATCATGGAAAATGTCCGGTTTGCAGCTTGCCAGCAAACCTGGATTCTACCGAACCGGTTGTATTTCTTTCGCCTCGAGATGAATTCCTTCCCAGAAAAGACTACGTAGATTCAACTATGGACGACGAGCCATTTGCATCGGAAGTAGAAGAGTTGCCGACTTTTGTTCTTAGGCAAATCGCTCCTGACCTTGACCAAAATCAACGAGCGTTGGCAGCTTACCTGTTAACACACTTAGATGAAGATGGGTTGCTAACAACGACTGTATATGAAGTATCCAGATACACCCACTTTCCTGTTTCCGAAGTGGAAAAAGTGAAGCGCCTCATCCAACATGCTGATCCAATAGGGGTAGGTTCGAGTTCACCACAAGAAGCGCTCCTGATCCAGTTGGAAGTGCTTTCTGATATTACGGATTCAGTTCCTGAAATCGCAGAGCGATTGGTCCGTGAAGGAATGGATCAATTGAGCCATCACCAGTATTCTGATCTCGCTCACAAGTTTAAGGTGCCTGTGAAACAGATAACCCAGGCCGCTCAATTTATCAGCGAAAATTTAAACCCGTTTCCTGCCCGATCTCATTGGGGAGATGTCAGACAGCCAGCACATGAAGAAACTCAGGTCTACCATCAACCCGATATACTGATCAATTACTTAAATGATGATTCCTCGAAGCCATTAATAGTTGAGATCATCATGCCGATCAGCGGCACGCTCCAGGTTAACCCGATGTTCAAGCAGGCGATTAAAGAGGCATCAGAAGATTCCAGGACAGAACTCAAAGGAGATTTGGAAAAAGCGTCTCTGTTTGTAAAATGTCTGCAGCAGCGTAATCACACAATGGAACGTTTGTTAACTCGCGTTGTGAGTCTTCAACGAGATTTCATTATCAATGGAGAAAAGTATTTGCGGCCGGTTACCAGAGTTCAAATCTCGCGTGAAATGGAAGTCCATGAATCAACGATTTCTCGGGCTGTTGCGAACAAAGCAGTTCAAATGCCTAATAAACGCATCATCCCGTTAGCCGAATTTTTCGATAGAAGCCTTAATGTGAGGAGTGTTCTGAAAGAGATCATTGAAGGCGAAACCAAACCATTGAGTGATTCTGATCTGGCAGATCTTTTAGCTGAAAAGGGGTTTGTTGTTGCTAGACGAACTGTAGCGAAATATCGTTCCATTGAAGGAATACTCCCGGCGCATTTACGCAGAGCCATGGCAAGAGGCGCATGAAATCATTTACTTCGCAATTTACATCAAACTTACTCGGAAGAAGCAGCCTCGGTGTAGACGAGGTTTTTGCTTTGGTGAATTTGTATGAAGAACCGTGCGCACTTATAGATTTGACTACGGACCGGTTGCTTTTCCTCAATAGCCAATTAGTGAAACAGACGGCGTTTTCCAACTCGGATCTTAGAGAAAAATCAACAGGGTTCTTATTTCCAAATCTTGATTTGAAATCCCTCACATCCGGTGAGTTCCAGGAAATTGAACTAAACCGTCGGGCGCTTGCGGCGGTCAACGTCCGGGTCAGATTTGATTTTATCGATCCAAATGCTCGTTGGGTTGTGATCAGACTGTTACCCCGGAATTACCAGGAAAATGATGAAGAATCAAGACTTGAAAAATTATTTGCGCAAATCATTGATTTTGTTAAGATTTCCGAACGGGCCAATATTGAAAATGACATACCACAAATGATGGACCTCGTTTGCCGGATCTTGAATGTGGATACTGCCTGCCTGTTTCAGGCTGAACCAACCTTTCCAACGCTTAAAAGAATTTACCTGTCAGGAGGACCATCAGATTTTCCCGCTGAGCTTCCTTCTACAGATTTGGTGAGATTAGTTGAACCTGTTTTATGGAAACATGGCAATCGGGTAATCACGGAAATTCACCGTCATGCGCGAATAAACGCGGTTGAATATGTTGCAACTGCTCCATTAAAACAGGATGATGCTGCGATAGGAATTCTCGCTGTTTGCGGAAAAGGGCAAATTCCAAAAGAAATGCGGATCAGCGTATTGGAATTTATTGCTTTTCAGCTGATGGACCTCATTCAAAAATCCACACTGACGAGGAATCTCGAAGAAAAAATTCTTTCTGAACAAAAAAAGATCGAACTTAGAAATGTGACGGTTGAAAATATGCAGGAGGGGGCGTTATTGCTTCTTCCTGACCTGACGATTGCGGAGATCAACCCGTCCGCTGAATGGATGTTAGGGTACGCTGACTGGGAAGTTAAAGGGCAACCCTTTGATAATATCCTGATTGGTGCAGATCGTCTAATGCCCGCCCTTGAAGATGCAAAAAAGGGAAACACCACTCATAATATTGGAAAAACATATTTGAACCGGCGCAATGGTCAATCCTTCCCGGTTCAGATCAAAGTAATTCCTGTGATGCGTTCAGAGCAGTTGCTTGGTATCGAAATCCTGCTGATAGATATCAGTGAGAATGAACAAAGTAAAGCGCTAACCCAACAACTTGAGCATCGCGCAGTGTTGGGCGATTATACTGCAGCCTTTGCGCATGATGTGAGAAATCCAATTAATAATATTTCCACCGGTATTCAACTGCTGGGCGCGAAACTACCACCTGATGATCCAAATCAGGAAATCATAACCCGGGTTCAAAACGATTGCACCCGTCTGAATCACCTGATGGAATCCTTTTTGGCGTTCTCAAGACCGTTGGAATTGAAATTTGAACCGATTGATCTAAATAATTACTTACAACGAATTATCGACCGCTGGCGTCCAAAATTTGCCAAGGTTAATGTAACCCCGGTGATACATATCGACGCTGGCATAACCAGGATAAAAGGCGATCCACGATCACTTGATCAAGTTTTCACCAACCTGATCTCCAATGCTTTAGACGCGATGACCGACACGGGTGATATGCTTGCAATTCGGGCAGTAATGAATAATGATATTGCAAGTCATCCGAATATCGATATCAGCATATCTGACAACGGACCTGGCATACCAGAAGATATTAAGGAACACATTTTTGAACCTTTTGTGACGACGCGTCAAAAAGGAACCGGCTTGGGTCTCGCCATTACAAAGCAAATTGTTACTGCTCATAAGGGTAGTATTAGTGTAAACTCGTTTCCAGGCGGAACTGTTTTTACAATCCGACTCCCGGCTGACAATGGAGAGTGATCAATGAGCTTTACTGTATTAATTGTTGACGATGAATCGAATGCCAGACAGAATCTTGGCGGTTTGCTGATAGCAAAAGGATACGAAATTGTAGAAGCTGGCACGTTGGCAGAAGCAAGAGAGCACGTCAAAAAAGGTGACGGTGATGTGATCCTTCTTGACGTTCAATTAACAGATGGTTACGGCCCAAACTTGATCTATGAAACCGCAGCAATGCCGGCGAGACCACCCATCATTGTAATTACTGGTTATGGCGATATTGAGACCGCTGTCGACGCGATGAAAAACGGCGCCTCTGATTTCCTGACCAAACCGGTGGATTTCACTCAACTGGAAAAATCAATAATCAAAGCATGTGAGATCGTTTCAATGCGGCGTGAATTGGCGCATTATCGTGAAATGCAAATGCAGAAAAGTAATTTTGTGATTGGTCAGACGCCTGTCATGAAAACCGTTGTCGACCAGGCGCTAAAAGCCGCAGAAGCGCAAGTCTCGGTATTGATCACCGGTGAAAATGGGACAGGGAAGGATGTGCTGGCTCAATATATCCATGCCAATGGACCACGGGCGAATAAACCCTTTATGGCGATCAACTGTGCTGCTATTCAGCAGTCAATATTGGAATCAGAATTATTCGGACATGAAGCAGGAGCATTCACCAGCGCCGACCGAAAGAAACCAGGGCTGATGGAAGTAGCAGATGGAGGTATTTTATTCCTTGATGAAATATCATCCATGCCGCTTGATATCCAGGCAAAGCTTTTGAGGGCGATCGAAACACATTCCTTTATGAGAGTAGGTGGAACGACACTTATTAAAGTTGATATTCAAGTAATCGTAGCCTCTAACCGCAATCTGCAAGCCATGGTCAATGATGGTCTGTTTCGTCAGGACTTGTATTACCGATTAAAGAAAATCGATCTAGAAGTTCCTCCTTTGCGTGACCGGAAAGTGGACATTCCTGAGCTGGTAGGCTTTTTTATTAGAATGTACAATGGGTTGCAAGGGTTGAATATCACCGGTGTATCTGAGCCGGCCATGGATGCGCTGCAAAAATACAATTGGCCTGGTAACATCCGAGAGCTTTCAAATGCAATCGAACGTGCAATAATATTCTGTGATGGTGAGAACATTAATCTGGCAGATTTACCCCGCGATATAGTGTCTCCACAAGTATAAATACTTTGGCATAATACTTGCATCATGCTCTCTAGAATCTATTATTCTGGAGGGCATGATGTTTTCAATGACTGTTAACGATTTTTTTCTTTCAATGGCGAGCGCTCTGCTGATCTGTGGGATCATCATCCTCGGGGTTGGCGTATTCACACTGATTGGTAAATTGATGGGCAAAGAACTGCGAACCATCGCTGAACAGACTGCTAAATTAGCCCAGAAGGGGATCACTGAGGATGTGGCAGGATTGGTCGGTAATGCCCGAACGTTGATTGAGGCGCTCAATCAGATGGTGAAAACCACCGCTGGTGTGGGTATCTTTCTTGTCATGCTTGGATTTGTATTGCTGGGTGCGGCTTACGCCCTTGTTCTTCAGATTCGCTGATCAATAATTTTATCTGTACGATCGATCGGTGAAGGGAGCCGCTATGCAAACCATCGAATTACGCAATATTCTCGCAAGCCTGGAATCTAAAGATCAAGGAGCAGGCATTTTACGTTCATTGCGCCATGATGAATTGATTTGGTCCAACCTAATCGAGTCTTCTGAGGACCATAATGCTGAGATTACCAAGCTCCTTTCAGACCAAAAACTAAATCCAGGCACCCTGGGATTATTGACTTTAAACCCGGAATTAGTTTACCAAGGCTACCCAGAATCTCGACTTCACGCTGCTTTCTTGGAAGATTGCATGGGTGAATTCGAATCGTTTTTACAACAACACAACTCTCCAATGACTTTAAGCCAGGCTGCCAAACTGGCTGTGGTTCTCGTAGAAAAACGGAAAATATCGCCGTCTTGGTCTACCATACTGCTTGAGGTCATTACCAGGATGCGAATTTCAGGCGCCCAGGCTTTTGAAAACAGTTGGAAAACTCCATTAGCGATTGCAATTAACCTTATCAATAACCGTGAAGAACTGCTCGCCGACCTGTTTAAACTCCAGACGATAGATCAGGGGATTGTTACATTCAACCAGATTGTCTTGTGTCTACCAATTTCGAGTGATGAAATTCCTCAATTAATAGCTAAGATAGCCAGTGACCTCCCGTCAGAATATCAGGAAAAAATTGTTAAACATCTGGTTTCTATTAGTGAAAAAGAGCTGGCAAGGGAAACTGCACAGTTGTTTTTAGGTAAATACCTGGGCGTGGAAGTCGGGAAAGAAGATATCAGGGAATATTGGAATGCACCTGAAGCCGCGCTTCAAAACGCACTCGTTTTCCAGCAGACTGCCGGGATTGCCCAGATCGCAGGGAATGCCGATTTTGCATTGAACCTGATCAATAAATCCTCAGAAATATTGGATGCTGTTTCGCAAGGGGTGCATATTCAAAGGATTTCTTTGTCGAGCCAGACCGGTACACACTCCGGGTTGGAAGATCTATTCGAGAATATGAATCCTGGGAATATTAAAAATCCTGCAGTGATGGAAGAACTTGCACTCGCGGGATATTTACCCGACGAACCTATAGACCAGGAATCAGCCTCGCAGCCGGTAGTCCAGTTGTTACGCGCAAAATTGATCCATCAAGCCGGAAATTCTGAATTGGCTAAAACTGAATGCGAAAATGCACTCATTTGCAATAATGAAAAAACTGTAAAAAGCCTTGTACAGTATCAACCCCGATTCAATCCAGGGTGGGACCCTACCGAACCGGTTTTATCACTCCTGGATATGGGCGCAATAAAAGAGGCCGCGAAGCTGGCGAAAGTATTGCTCGCAAAAAACCCGTCAAGTTGTGTGATTAATCATCTCGCGGCTAGAGCATTATTAAAGTCAAACAATCATCAAGATGCGTTGCCCGTGCTTGAATTGCTTTCAATGTCTGGCGACCGCTCAATTGAAATTAACCGGTCGCTGGCTGAGTGCTATCAAGTGGTCGGAGATCATGAATCGTCATACCAATACCGGAAGCAAATAATTGCTGACGAAGGTTCCGACCAAGAGGATTTGTTAAAGTATGCAGAATCTGCCGTGAGGAACAATTTACCGCAGGAGGCATTCAATGCGATTGCGGATATTCTTGAAAAAGACCCGAACAATGCATCTGCTTTGACCATTAATGGAAATGCATTTTACCAAATTGGTGACCTAGATAATGCCATTTCAAGTTTATCAAATGCGATTGAGGTTGGCTCGGGCGATCCAAAACCGTGGGTTACATTGAGCGAAGTCTATGTAAAACAAATGGACGACCAAAAAGCAATCGACACCTTGCGAAAAGGGATTATTTCGCTTCCTAGCAGTGCTGAACTAAAAGAGATGTTGGCACAACGGTTGATGAAAAATGGTTCTGTTGCTGAAGCCTTGCCTTTGTTGAACGAACTGGCTGAGGAATCGGATGACCTTGAACTGAATCTACTTCAATCCAAAGCGATGAAAACCTTGGGATTAGTTGATTATTCCGACCGGATCGCATCGCTATTCTCAAAATATCCTGAAAACACGGACATTGCTTTTGATTATGCCGAAGAGTTGATTCGCAATGGAAAAAGAGCTGAAGCGAAATCGGTCTTAGCGGATCAAATGAGTCGGACAAAGTTAAAGGATGATAAAGTCCTGACATATGTCGATGCAGTGGTTGGATTTGATTTTCAATTCTCGGGATCACAAAAACACCTGTCACACTATGAAGAAAAAATTGTAAAAGAGTTTATCGAAGATCGTTTTACCGCTGACCCGGATAACTTAAAGGCCAATGTATTAAATGCGGAGCTATTAACTCAAAAGGGATATCACCAGCAGGCGTTTGACCTCTATTCAAAATTGATCGAGAGACAGCGCATTACTGACAAATCCTTTGTGGAGAGGATCCAAGGTGGATTTGCCCTGACCTCTGCCTATCTGGGCAAATTTGAATTGGCTTTGGCTGCAATCAAGGAAGCGGTTGACACCAAACCAGAGTGGGTGGGACTACAGAAAACCTTGGCGGAAATTTATGCGCTAGCCGGTCAAATCTCCGACGCGCTGGAGCAAGCTGGGCGTGTTCTGGCAATAGCTCCGACCCTCGCGGATAATCTGTTTTGGTTTGTTGAGTTTTTGACCAAACTGGGTAAAACCGAAGAAGCCGATGCGGCCTTAAAAAATGGATTGGTCGACCAACCCGGGAATATTTTGATGAAAGCAAAACTTGCAGGGTTGAAGCTTAATTCGGGAAATATTGATGAAGCCAAGGAGCTCGCGGATTCCATTAAACAAGATTTAACCTTTGAACTAAATGAGGATGAACTTATTGCCTTAGCCAAACTTTTTGATCAATTCGGCGATTCAGAAACCTCCTTGGAGTGCCTTAAAACCCGCATAAGCAATGATAGTTCTATCCCAATGAAAATTGATCTGGCCGGATATTATTATCAAATCGCTCAGTTTGAAAAGGCGCTAGAAACGCTCCAACAAATTGAGAGTGAGGATGATCCATCACGAATTACAAAATGTTTTACCGCAGATACTTTAACAAAAACCGGTTCTATTCAAGCAGCCTATGATCTGGTTCATTCAGATTCTTCAATATCTAATGATCATGAAATTGATCTCAACCTCAGGTTTATTCCGGACTGCTGGAAAAAGCTAGTTAACTCAAAGTATCCGGCCCTTGAACTGGAAGCGGAATGTGCTTTTCAATTGGGTAAACCGGAGCTGAGTCTAAAAAGCGCAAAACTATTGCTCGCGCAAGAGCCCGACAATGCCGATGCCAGGATCATTGCACTGGAGTCTGCTCTGGCATTGGGTGAGTATTCTGACCTGGCTTACTTCGTTGATATTCCGTTCACCCTGGAAAAGAACAATTCCAGTGACCACCTGGCAGCGTTAAAAATCGAGATGTTGCTCAATAAGGATCAAATATCCGAAGCCCAGCGATTGTTCTTTGACTTCGCCGAGAGCAAAAACTTATGCGTGAGAGCTACAAGGGTCCGACTCAAAGCTTTGACAGGCGAACTGCTTGAGGCAGAAACTGATCTTGAAGCAATTTTGAGCGAAAAAAACGAAGGTGGAGCTACCTCGGACCATTTTGAAATAGGGGCATTCCGAAACCTTATTGAAGCTGCGGTAGTCTTGCAGCGCTGGAATGAAGCGTTGGATACGTCAAGGGAAACAGCCAGGAAATATTCATGGTGTGAAGAAAGTGTGATGCAATATCTCATTACACTTGTCAAATCCATCGAGTTTGATACTGCAAGCAAAAACCTGGCACTGGAGAAACATACTGCCAGCTCAATCCTTCAGTCCCTTAACATCCTTGATGAACTTGCCTGGATCGAAAAATCTTTAACGAATTATCGTAACAAGGAAGTTGAACGCTGGTTACTCCGTGGCAGGATGGCAAATGCTCCAGGACCTGAAAATATCCGGGCATTTGCAATGATCACTCCTTACCCGGATGACGCAGCAGCATTGATGGCAGCTTTGTATTCAAACGGGCAGGCATCAATAGCAGTACAGGTCTCAAAAAAATATGCTTCAAATCCGAGTGTGCTGTTTGAACTTGCTATTATCCATTTGGATTCGAATGTCAATGAGGCGGTTAAAACTCTGGATCAATTGCTGGCAATCGAGCCAATACACCCGATAGCATTTGCCTTAAAATCAAAAGCATTTGAAAAGATCAACAAACTGGACCTGTCGATCAGTGATCTGGATCAAGCGATCTGTTTTTGGCCCAATGAAATAAATTGGCAAGCAACTGCTGCCGATCTATGGCAAAAATCAGGAAATGACGCGAATGCGATCATTCATCTCGAAGCAGCCCATGAGTTGAATCCCGGTGATCTTAAGATCACATTATTGCTTGGCAAAGCTCATTTACTAAACGGTAACAGTACGAAATGCGTTGATACTCTTGAAACCCTCTCTTTGAACACTCCAAATAACTATGAATTATGGGAAGTCTTGGCGGATGCTTATTCCCAACGAGGAGATTTGAATTCCGCACTTCGGGCAATTGCTAAAGCAAGTGAATTAAATCCTTTTTCATCCAAACCAAATTTAATGAGTGGAAAGATCAATCTTTCAAGCGGAAACCTGGATAAAGCCCTGGAACAGGCAAAACTGGCGCTTGCGCGAAATGAAAAAGATGCCGAGTCGATGGTATTTCTTGCCAAAGTATTGTCCTTAAAAGGCGAAAAACAGGCTGCGCTTGCGGCACTTGAAAAAGCCAGCCAATGCGAAAACGCCACAGTGCAAACAATGATCGATCATGTGACACTGGTTAAAGAGATCAACGGCATTTCAAATGCCAAAGAATTGATCGCTAAACTCTCCGCAAAATACCCTGAAAACGTCGAACTATTAAAAATGCTCGCGAAAGCACAGGAAGAAAATGGGGATACAAGCAATGCAGAGCAGACGGCGAAACGTGCTTTACAAGTAAATCCTGAAGAACCCGAACTTCACCTCTTCTTGGGCAAAATTAATGCCAAAGATGGGCATCTGGACCAGGCTATTCATCATTTGAGCCAAGGAATTGCTCAAAAAGTCGATCAGTTGGATGGTTACTTGATGCTCAGCAAGGTCTATGAACAACAGCGAGAATTCACAAAAGCGATGGACACCTTAAAACAAGCGATGGAAATTAACCCTGGAGATACTCGCAGTTATTTGGCTGCGGCGAATCTTTACCGTAATTCGAAGAATTATTCGGCTGCCGAAAGAGTACTTCAAAAAGCTGTAGAAGTTGACCCCAAAGATTTAGCCATCCGCAGACAACTTGGCGCGCTTCTTGCATTGAACCTTGTACACCAATCTCAGGAAGTGAGTTCACAATCATGATAGCGCATATATCTTCCAGCCCGCAAAAAGTGAAAATGATCAACCGCGATAGAATGCTGCAATTGTTATCGTATGGGCTTGATGTGATGGCCTATCGATTTACCAGACAAGCTGCGCTCGCATGGCTATCTTCTTTTTCAGGAGATTTGGAAGTTAACCTGGTATATGTGAAAGCGCTTGTTCAAGAAAACAGAAGTTCACAAGCCAGCCAGATCCTCGAAAAAATCCTGAGGACTGACCCGTTATATTTCGAGGCGCTTTCTGTAGGTGTCGACCTTTTTACAAAAGAAAACCCGACTTTGGCAAAAAAGGCTGCAGGAGTCTTACAAGCTTTGGGTGGAAAACCTTCTCAGCAGGTAGAATTACCAGATTGGGGAGTCAAGCTATTGATGGCGCGACAGGCCCTTAGTAATAAACAATTTGACACCGCACAAGCTCTCTTGACCAATGTGTTTGGCGATAATTCAAAACCTGAATTGACAGATCTTCTCCACCTGGAATTGACTGACCAAACAGCAGATGTTGCAACAGTACTGAACCTTGCGCGGCTATACCAAGCGCGTTGGCCTGATTGTCTCCAAATCAGTTTGATCCTGGCTAAATCGTGGATGGAAACTGGCAACGAAGACGAAGCAGTAAGATTGCTGCACTATTGTGCTTCAAATGACGCAGCAGCACAAGTTCCAACAAGACTCTGGGGACCAAAATTTATTTACAAACCTTTGTATCCCGCAAAAATGGAAATCATATCAAATTTTAGCATCCCTGCTGAAGTAGCTGGCCGGCTTGGATTGAATCAACTCGCAGCCGGTGTATCTTTAAACAACATTGAAACAATGATCCCTATGCGTACCGATGTTAGCAGTTTTGACGGGTATAGAGTTGTCCCTTCTCCAGATGGGAGTTATGCGCAACATCCAAAAGTTGAACCCCAGCTCCCTCATGCCAAGAGCGTCACTGTACTTGAAGTGGAAGAGGAGTTTAAGAAGGTCGCCGAGAAAATCCAGCAGCCTGCTCTCTCAAATGCTGACAATCGGTTTCCGACTTATGTGATTCTGAGCACGAAAAAAGGATTACAAGAACAGTATGGCGTGCAGAGCATGCAGGTTATTCTGGGAGAGATCAAAAAGTTGGCAAAATCTGTAGAAGAAAAGAAAGGTTGGAGTTCTGTTGTCTTCCTCCCTGATGACCTGGAAATTGCCGGGAAGTATGGAATCACACCTGTCGATTCACTCGATCCGTGGAAGATCAAGCTTGCCCTGGTCGATCTAGACAAAACGCTTCAAAAAACCGGCGAACGTATCGGTTGCGTTTTGATCGTGGGTGGCGAAGCGGTTGTTCCCTTCCATAAGTTGCCTAATCCTACCGAAGATACAGACCTGGAAGTGCTTTCAGATAATCCTTATGGCGCATTGGATACGAATTACTTCGTTTCTGATTGGCCGGTAGGTCGATTGCCAGGTGAGATAGGTGAAGACGCCGGCCTGCTACTGGCGCAGCTTCGCAATACCATTCAATATCATACAGACGAAGTTGACTCGCAATCCTGGATTAATCAGATCTTCAGAATTTTACTCTTCTGGAACCGGCCGTGGCTAAAACACTTTGGAAATATCGGGTATACCGCATCCGTTTGGAGACGATCGTCTCTGGCAGCGTTTAGACCGATCGGGGAAGGAAAAAGTCTTTTCTTGTCGCCCAATGGTACGCAGTCAGCATTTGATCCGCTCAGACTTGGTTCGGCGCCGCTTGGGTACTTCAACCTTCACGGTGTTGAAGACGGCAGTGATTGGTACGGTCAAAAGGACCCGATGGAAAAAGACTCAGGACCTGATTTTCCGGTCGCTCTAAGACCTGCTGACCTTCACAAAAACTCTGGAAGTCCACGTATTGTGTACTGTGAACCGTGTTACGGCGGTCATATTTTTGGAAAGAAGGAAGACCAGTCCATCGCGTTAACGATGATGGGGATTGGCGTTCTTGCAGTGATTGGTTCGACTGCGATTTCGTACGGGTCTGTCACTACTCCGTTGATCGGTGCTGACTTGATCGGGTATTTAATCATGAAAAACCTGCGAGATGGTATGCCGGTTGGGGCAGCTTTCAACAAAGCGAAAGTGGAATTCGTAAGAGAAATGAATCGCCGCCAGGGGTATCTTGATGGAGAAGATCAAAAAACTTTGATCTCATTTGTCATTTACGGCGACCCCTTAATCGCTTACGACCCTTATCATACGGCAGCAAAAACGATTGGCAGGGAATCAACCCCTCCAGTGGTAAAGACTATCTGCGACCGGACCGTGTTTGATGATCAAAACGAAAGCATTGCACCGAAGATGATCTCACAAGCCAAGGCATTGGTGCGGAATTATTTACCCGGTATTGAATACGCTGAAGTAAAGATCAATAATCAACAGGTGCGAACTGATCGGTCATTGACTTCAGGCAGCAAGGGGAGTAGTTCAAGACAACCAAACCGGGTGGTGGTTTCATTTTGCAAACAAATCAATCAGGCTGAAAAGATCCACAAACAATTTGCGAAAGTGACCCTCGACCAGCAAGGAAAAATGATCAAACTGGCGATGAGCCGTTAAAAGCGCTTTAAGTATAAAAAACCGCGGATTTTCTCCGCGGTTTTTGCTTCGCAACTTTCATTATCGAATATAATTCAAGATTATTCCAAAGACTTATCAGAGACCAGGTGAACCCATGCATAAACCAAAGACCGGCGCAGAGATCAGACAATCCTTCAACGAATTCTTTATATCCAAAGGACATACCTTTGTGGCTTCGTCCTCGCTTGTTCCTGGTGGAGATGCAACCCTTTTATTTACTAATGCTGGAATGGTGCAGTTTAAGGATGTATTTCTGGGAACTGATAACCGACCATATACACGAGCTGTCAATTCTCAAAAATGTATGCGCGTAGCCGGAAAACACAATGACCTGGATGATGTCGGACGCGATGATTCCCATCATACTTTTTTTGAAATGCTTGGCAATTGGTCTTTTGGTGATTATTATAAAAAAGAAGCCATCGAATGGGCTTGGGAGTTGTTGACCAAAGAATGGGGTGTTGATCCGAAACTGCTTTATGCGACCGTTTTCAAGGACGATGAAGGTAATCTTCCGACAGACGAAGAAGCGGTGCATTACTGGAAGGCGCAGCCAAATATGGACGCGACCCATGTTTTATATTTCGGGCGCAAGGATAATTTTTGGGAAATGGCTGAAACCGGACCATGCGGACCATGCAGCGAAATCCATGTCGACCGCGGTCCTGCTTCTTGCGATAAGCAAGGAGAAACAGGGCACGTTTGCAGCGTTAACGGGGACTGTAAACGGTATCTTGAGATCTGGAATCTGGTATTCATCCAATATAATCGGGCGAACGAGACGCAATTTGATTTGCTTCCTGCGAAGCATGTGGATACCGGCCTGGGGCTTGACCGAATTGTATCGATCTTGCAAAATGTGAATTCCAATTACCGTGATGATTTATTCAACCCCATGATCGAAAAGATCAGAACCCTGGCAAATAAAAGCGTTGAAGAAATGGACCGAGATTTCACGCCTTATCGCGTGGTGGCGGACCACGCACGGGCGGTTACATTCTTGATCGCTGACGGCGTTGTGCCTGGCAACACGGGCAGAAATTATGTTTGCCGGATGATCATCAGGCGGGCAGCCCGTTTTGGTTCAAAGATCGGTCTGAACGAACCCTTTCTTGCAAAAATCGCCGAAGTAGTTATTGATGAATATAGTAAAGCGTACCCTGAATTAGAAAAGAACCGGAAATCGATCCTAGATAATTTGACGCGCGAAGAAAAGCGCTTTGAGCGCACGGTTGAAGCAGGCCTGGGTTATCTTGATGATTTACTTGCTGAGCTTCGAAAATCTGGCGGATCCATATTGGATGGCAAGAAAGCTTTTGAACTCTATGCCACGCACGGTTTACCCTTTGAACTCACACGGGATGTGGCACGTGAAGTGAATCTGGATGTCGATCAAGCTGGGTTTAAAGCCGCCATGGAGGAACATAAAGTTCAATCCGGGGCAGGCAAAGCTTTCGGGTTGCACGTTGGAGGAAATGTTGAGCTTTACAGTGAAGCGCTGCAAAAGGCTGTTCAAAAGAAAGAAATAGCTGCTTCGGGCGTTGAATACAACCCGTACGAATGGTTGACTGTAGACTCCAAAGTGATCAGACTTTTTTCAGAGAGCGAGGCCGTAGCTTCGGCTGAAACGGATGCCAATGTTGAGATTATCGTATCAAAAACAGGTTTCTATATTGAATCGGGCGGCCAGGTAGGCGATACGGGTTGGATACAGGCAGCCGATGGTAGTTGGGAAGTGGAAATCTCGGAAGTCAAGAAACCCGCAACTGGAGTTATTATCCACATAGGTATGGTAACACGTGGAAAAGTGACTGTTGAAGATAAGGCAATCGTGGTCGTTGACCAACCCAGACGCATGGATATTATGCGCAACCACACCGCCACCCATTTGCTGCATGCCCAGCTTCACAAGATCATCGGGGAGCACGCCCGTCAGGCAGGTTCTTTGGTTGCGCCTGACCGATTGAGATTTGATTTTACCCATCACGAAGCCATTGCATCCGATAAGTTGGATCAAATCGAGGCTGGCGTGAACCAGGCTATCCTGGAAGACCACGCACTGTTCATCAAAGTAAAACCGTTGAAGGAAGCCATGTCAGAAGGCGCAATGGCGTTGTTTGGCGAGAAATATGGCGAGAACGCGCGCACCGTGACGATTGACGAGAAGAAACCGGTGTCATATGAATTGTGCGGTGGCACGCATGTTGAAAATACCGGTGATATCGGCACCTTTTTGATCCTCAGTGAGAGCAGTGTTGCTGCTGGTGTGCGGCGCATCGAGGCGGTCACCGGACGGGAAGCTTACGAGATCATCAGTTTTAAAACGAAAGCTTTACGGAAGTCGGCTAAGTTGTTGACATCAACTATCAATGAAGTGCCAGAGAAGATCACCGCCCTGATGGATGCATATGAAGATCTTCGACATGAACTAACCAATGTACGGCAGGAATTGATAAAGACTGAATTCACAAGGCAGCTTGTCACCACGAAATTAATCAAAAAAGTGCCGGTGTTAACCTGCATATTGAAGGAAGCCGATAATGACACACTCCGGCAGATGACGGATGCATTCCGGGAAAAATATTCTTCCGGTGTCGTGGCTTTGGGCTCAGTGGTCAACGAAAAACCAACCATCATCTGCGCAGTGACGGAAGACCTGGTAAAACGCGGTCTGAATGCGGGTGATATCGTAAAGAAAATCGCCGTGGTTATAGATGGCAGCGGCGGAGGCCGTCCGATTCTGGCGCAAGCGGGTGGAAAGGATGCTTCAAAGCTGGCAGAAGCATTGGATCAAGTCATCCCATTTATCGAAACCAGGCTTGTGTAATGTAATGAAAGAATAGAAGCTCCTGGATGGGAGCTTCATTATTAGTTCAAGACGGATTATTTCGCTTATGTACTTTATACAAACCGTTCAACGTGAATCTGGCCTGGTTCCGTTTTGGTTTGCTCAACGAACCCTTCAGCGTTGAGCGCTTCGAGCATGGCATTCACCATCCCGGAAACACCGCATAAGAATACATGCGTATTTTCAGGGGTGGGCTTTTCACCCCACACTTCCGCAACTGCACCTGATTTCCAAATGTCCTGAACCCAGCCCGTCTTTCCAGTCCAAGGGACGGGTTCATCAGCAGGTCGATCAATGGTGGCAACATATTTGAAATTCTGGCAGAGGTACTGCATGGTCTGAAGTTCTGACCGATACCCAAGATCCCAGGAATGATAAGCGCCGTGCAGGACCGCAAATTTGCGCTGGCTTCCGCACTGCAGTTCCGAGGTCAGCATGCTGATATATGGCGCTAAACCAGTGCCTGTTGCGACCATGACGATATTCTTGTCTTTCGGCACCTGATTAAGCGTAAAAATACCGCTGGTTTTCGGTCCGAGCCAAACTGGATCTCCTACTTTTAAGGCGAACAGTCTAGGAGTAAGAGCCCCGGTGGAAAGCAGACTAATGTAGAACTCCATATATTCACGAGTGCGCGAAGAGGAGGTGATCGAATAAGGCCGCCGGATCAATTTTTCAGACTCGCCGGGAGTAAGTTCTTGTTCTGACCACTGACAGCGGGGGGCTGATCCCGGTAAACCAAGTACAGCAAATTGACCCGGCGTGAAATCGGGCATTTGCCAGGCATCCGCAGCGACCCGCAGGGTCATGACGCGCGGCGATAATTCAACCCTGGAAGTCACAAATGCATTCAGTTTTAAATCTGCCATAATCTCTCCTATTTTTCCAAGAAGATACGAGTAATTTTGAGAAGTTTCTTATGGACATATTATATGTTAAATGTCAAATTAATATTAGGGATTTAATATCACTGGCGACAAAGGCACTCAATAACTGCCAGAACCCTTTGGCAAAGTCACCTGAAGGCTGAAGTGAAATTCTAAAAACAAGACTATAAAAATAACTCCCGATATCAGCCGGGAGTTATTTTTGCTTTTTATTGGTCAGTATCAGGTTGCCAGCAGCACAGCACCAACTCTTTGGCGGCTTTGATCTCGTCCAAGCGACCAACTGGCGTATTGTGCGGGGCATCCTTGAGAAGTTGTGGTTCCGTGTGGGCTTCTTTAGCGATCGCCAGCAGGGCATCCGCGAACGCATCCAGAGATTGTTTGCTTTCAGTTTCCGTGGGTTCAATCATCAAGGCTTCATGCACAATGAGCGGGAAATAGTTCGTGGGGGGATGGAATTTGTAATCCATCAGTCGCTTGGCGATATCCAGGGCATGAACGTCAGGTACGTCTACCCAACAGCCCTCTACAACAAATTCGTGCATACAAGTTCGTTTATAAGGGAGGGTGTAGGTTTTCTCAAGTTTTGAAAGCAGGTAATTGGCATTCAGAACCGCGTATTCTGATACTTTTCTCAAGCCTTCAGGGCCGTGCATGCGGATGTAGGTATAAGCTCTGACGAGCATCCCGAATTGACCGAAGAATGATTTTACGCGCCCGATGGTCTTTGGAGGTTTTACAAACCCATAAAGTGGGGGCATTTCGTCTGTTGAATTCTCGATAATCGCCACTAATGGAGTGGGCAGGAAATCAACGAGATGAGGGGCTACCCCAACCGGACCGGAACCTGGTCCGCCGCCGCCGTGCGGGGTGGAGAAGGTCTTATGCAAGTTGAAGTGCATAATATCAAAGCCGAGGTCGCCGGGTCTGACGATACCCAACAGGGCATTCAGATTCGCGCCATCGCCATAAACCAGTCCACCAGCCTCATGCACGATTTTAATGACTTCCAGTACGTTTTCATCAAACAGTCCGAGGGTATTTGGGTTGGTAAGCATCAAACCGGCAACAGCGTCGTCGCATACTTCGCGAAGTTTCACCACATCAACGTTTCCACGGGCGTCAGAAGGAACTGGAACCACTTCATATCCGCTCATCGCGGAGGTAGCCGGGTTGGTGCCGTGGGCTGAATCGGGAATAAGGATCTTGGTTCGTTTTGTGTCATTGCGCGAGCGGTGATATGCAAGAATGATCATCACACCCACAAACTCACCTTGTGCGCCTGCGGCTGGTTCAAGGGTTACGGCGGCAAAGCCGGCGATCTCTTTGAGGTGTTCCTGAAGATCGTACATCAAAGCCAGGTTGCCTTGCACGGTTTCTTCTGGCTGCAGGGGGTGGGTCAGTGCGAACCCGGGCATACGCGCCGTTTCTTCGTTGACCTTTGGATTATATTTCATGGTACAGGAGCCCAACGGATATAGACCACCGTCGATGCAGTAATTCATTGAGGAAAGGTGGGTGAAGTGGCGGACAACATCCACTTCAGAGAGTTCAGGCATTGGCAGGTCTGGGCGTAGAAAAGCGCTTGGCAGCGCACTCAGCGGCACATCGGCTTCAGGGAATCTGACCCCAGTTCGCCCGGCGGATGATAATTCATAAATCGTGGGCTCAGACATTGGCGGCCTCCTGAAGTACCTTGGCGAAATATTCGATCTCTTCTTTTGAGTTCATTTCAGTCACTGCCACTAGCATGTGATTTGTCAATTCCGGACAGTCTTTGCCAAGGTCATATCCGCCGAGGATACCTTGATCCAAAAGGAGTTCATTTATTTCCTGAACGGGGCGCGGGCATTTTAAAATAAATTCATGGAAAAACGGCGTTTTGGTCTCTACACTGAATCCGGGGATCGCATTCAATAAATTGGCTGCGAAATGTGCCTTATGATAACAGAGCGATGCAACCTGTTTAAGTCCTGACTTTCCAACTAGGCTCAGATAGATGGTCGCGGCGAGCGCCAGCAGCCCCTGATTCGTGCAAATGTTAGAAGTGGCTTTGTCACGCCGGATGTGCTGTTCACGGGCGGTGAGGGTTAAGACATAGCCTCTTCTACCTGTTGCATCTACGGTTTCGCCTATCAAACGACCTGAGATTTTACGGACAAACTCTTTTTTGGTGGCGAAGAAACCGAGATACGGTCCGCCGAACGAAAGCGGAATGCCTAGCGGTTGACCTTCACCCACGACAATGTCAGCTCCCATTTCTCCCGGCGTCTTGAGCAGTCCAAGCGCGATGGGGTTGGCAACGACAGCCAGCAAGGCGCCCTGTTCGTGGGTTTTTTGTGCAAGAGTGGTTAAGTCGAAGATCCGCCCAAAGAAATCAGGGTATTGGACGACGACAAGGGCAGTCTCTGAATCGATGGTTTCAACCAGCGAATCAGGATTTCCAGGCAGGTCGAATTTTTCTCCATGTGTTTCGATGGTGATGTTTTCGTATCCGCACAGATAAGAGCACAAAACTTCACGATAATGCGGATGAACCGCGGATGAAAGTACGATTTTTGGTCTCTTCCCTCTAAAATTGTGGTATGCCATGACACCGGCTTCGGCAGTTGCAGTTGCGCCATCGTAGTGTGAGGCGTTGCTCACATCCATTCCAGTCAGGTTGGCTATCAGGGTTTGGAACTCAAAGATTGCCTGTAATGTGCCTTGAGAGATCTCCGGTTGATAAGGTGTATAGGCAGTGTAAAACTCACCGCGCCTTAATAAACTGTCAACAGCAGCCGGGATATAGTGATGATAAGCCCCAGCGCCAAGAAAGCAAAGCAGGTCGTTAACGGTTTCATTGGAACTTGCGTACTCATTGAGTTCACCGACTACCTCCATCTCGGTGATCCCTGTCGGGAGGTTCAATTTGGGAAAGCGATACTTTTGAGGCACATCGGCAAATAAATCTGCAATCGATTTTACGCCTATGGTTTTAAGCATCTCCTCCGTTTCTGACGGAGTATGTGGGATGAACATTAGTGGCTCCGGGTTGAACAATAATCTAAGTAGGCTTTTGCATCCATGAGGCTGGAGAGTTCAGATGGATCAGCGATTTCGAACTTGACCATCCATGCTTTGGTGAAAGGATCACTGTTGACCAGTTCAGGGGTGTTTGAGAGTGATTCATTGATCTCAATAACTTTACCTGAGATTGGGATATTCACATCGGCTGCAGCCTTTACGGATTCGATTGTGGCTACGTGGGCATGTTTCTTAACCACTTCACCAGGCGCGACGGCAATTTCAACGAAAACGACGTCTGATAATTGATCCTGTGCATAGTCGGTAACGCCAAGAGTTGCGGTCTTTCCATCTAATAACAACCATTCATCTGAGTTTGTGTACTTGAGTTCTTCTGGTGTGTTCATTTGGGTCCTCCGGTGGGTTGAAATAAAAAGGAACGCGTTATGCAAGATTGCGTCCTATGTCATTGATTTGACAGATTAGCCGATCGGTGGGTTTGCACCCTCGGTGATTCACCACATTTCAGAGTAATCAAAAACGGGTCCTTTAACCTGAGAGTTTCATCTTTTTCCGCATTTTTAATGAGTTGTATGTTGATTCTACGACAGGTCGAAAAAAAGTCAAGCCTATTCAAACGAATTTTTTTGAAATTATAGTTCAGAGATCTCTAGAATTATGTAGCTCGATTCCGCAAGTGGCTGAACTGTGATATTTCTAAACAATTGTCGTAGAAGACGCTGTTTTTTCCTTGCCAGACAAGAAAAGAAGAAAACCCAAAAACCGCAAACTCGCCGAGACTAATAGACCTGTTGCCAGGCTAAAAGTATCAGCGATTAAGGTACCGATCAATGGAGAGGCGATTGCAGCCAGGAATTGAATACTTTGTGCAAAACCAATAAAAATTGCGCTGTAATCAGGTGGAACTTTTTTCATCAACTCATCGAAGAATACCAAGTCTAGACCTGCCTGGAATATACCAGCGGCTCCGGAAATGATTGCAATTTGCCAGGGAAAGGTTGTGAACGAAAGTAGAAATGGATACAACGATAGACCAAGAGTAGTCCAGATTACAACGGATCTGGACCCCCTCTTTTTTCCAAGCCGTGTCCAAACAAAATACCCGATCACCAGGATCGCGGTCTGTGATGTGGTAATGATCGAGATCCACCCGTCAGAGGCATGTACAACCCTGACCAAATAAAGCGGGATCAAGGGAGCTGCCAGGGAAGTGCCCGTCATATAGATAAACCGTTTGACTATGAATGAGATGAATGGTTTTTCTGTAAAAACCAGTTCTTTATATTCTCTAAATTGCTCTTTGAGTGGTTTGCCAACTGCCAGAGTGGGTGGAACCGCAGGAGGTAGTTTGATATGACTCGAAAAATAATAACTAATCAAACCGCCCAATGATAACCCGATGAACATGAACTGATAATTAAGCGGGAAAATCACACGATCAAGCATTTGTCCAATCCCGATCACGACCAACGTTGTCGTGACCCCCATGGTTGACCAACGGCGGGACATCAATTCAAAACGCCGGTTTGGTCCCGCCACTGCATTCATCACAACAGAAAACGTGATCGCGACGATAGTTTGCGGCAGTGTTGCAATCGCCCAAATGGTTAAGATCGAATTGACAAGGATTGCTTCGGGGATAAAAAAGGAAATTATGCCAGTTATGGCATAACAACCTATAACAAAAAGACGTGCGATACTGAACCATTTAACAATATTGGTTTGCCGTTGCAGGAACCGCCCCAATGGTATTGCCAGCAATAACCCTGTCAACGCCGGCATGGAGGAAAGCAAGCCGACCTGAAATGAGGTTGCATTGAGATGAGTTAGAAATACAGGCAGGAAAGGCGAAGCAGCATTTGCCAAACCCACGCCAATCGCATCGATTTGCACATTGCGAAAGTTGGATTTTGTAACGGCTGTGATCTGTTCTACTTGCTGCGTTTCTATTTGATTATTCAATTTCACTCAATAAATATTAACCACAATAATAAAATTATACCAACCACTTGATTAAAATTCAGATGGCGTACCAATGACATTCATCGAACGGTTTGATGACAACCTGTTTTACAACTGTTTGTGTTACCCGATATAATTAATGTATCTTGGAATTTTTGTTTACCGACTAGAGGAGAGAAAATGGATCAGGTGGCAATCAGTCTGCTTAAACAAAACCATCGTTTGATTAATAAGTTCCAGTACGAGCTTCATCCGGTCGTTCATGGATACACCAATCGTACTCTCTTTATAAACCTGGATACAAACGAGATAAAAACCAAACCAGTTGACCAAAAAATGAAAGACACTTTCACAGGTGGAAAAGGTTTTTGCCTGTGGTTATTGTGGAATGCGATTGACACGAAAACACGATGGAATGATCCGGAGAACGAACTCGTTATAGCGGGTGGACCTATCGGCGGGATCACTGCTTACCCAGGCAGCGGAAAATGCACTGTTGTCACGTTATCGCCTTTAACGAAATCGATCATCGACAGTAATGGCGGAGGATATTTTGGTCCTTACCTGAAGTTCAGCGGTTTTGACGCACTGGAAGTGCAAGGAAAAGCACAAGAAGATGTGATCATCTTGATCGACGGTGATAACGGAGTCGTGACAATCGATGAAGCTCCACTTGAAGCAGTGAATACACATATCTTATGCAAGCAGCTGACAGAGATGTACGGTACGACAGATAAAGAAAAACGCGGAATCACTGTGATGTCAGCCGGTCAGGCGGCGGAACATGTGCCGATGTGCGGATTGAACATCAGTTACTGGGATGCACGCCGGCAGGAAGTGCGTATTAAGCAGGCTGCACGCGGTGGGGCCGGGACTGTGCTAAGAGACAAACACATTAAAGCCATTGTTGTGAAATATTCAGAAACTTCTGGAGACAGTAACGGCGCCGCAAATATGGAGTTGATCCGGGCAGCCGGAAAGCGGATTAACAAAGAAATTTCTGACTTTGACGCTTCACAGAATGACATGCGGCATTTTGGCACGCCTTATCTGGTCGAAATTATGAATAAGTTCGACATTTTACCCGTCCAGAACTTCCGGTATGGTTCAGACCTGCAAGCCAGCAAGATCAACGGAGAAGTATGGAAAGCGATGTTTGATTTCCGCGGTCCAGATGGCTGCTGGTACGGTTGTTCTCTTCAATGCGCTCATGCCGTCCCACATTATCATATACAATCCGGCCCTTACAAGGGTGAAGTGGTCATGGTAGACGGCCCGGAATACGAATCCTTGGGAGCTTTGGGATCGAATCTGGGAATCTTTGACCCACCCGCCATGCTCGAACTCTGTTTCTATTGTGATACTTATGGGATTGACACAATCTCAGCGGGCAATTCAATGGCATTTGCCTATGAATGTTTTGAAAAAGGGATTTTGGACATTCAAAAAACCGGCGGGCTCGAATTAACCTGGGGCAATGCAGCATCCGCTTATGAACTGCTTCACCAGATGGCTCGTGGAGAAGGATTCGGCGTGGTGGTTGGACAAGGCGTCCGCGCTATGAAAGCAATCTTTGCAGAAAAATATGGCGCTGACCCCGCTTTCTTGCAAGATATCGGGATGGAGATCAAAGGGATGGAAATCTCCGAATATATTTCGCGGGAATCGTTGGCTCAACAGGGCGGATATGCCATGGCGTCCAAAGGTCCGCAGCACGATGAAGCCTGGTTGATCTTCATGGACATGGTGTATAAACAGCTTCCAACCTTCGAAGCGAAAGCGGAAGCATTGCATTATTTCCCGGTCTGGCGTACATGGTTCAGTCTGCATGGACTGTGCAAGCTGCCCTGGAATGACATAATTCCAGAATCCAATAAAACTGCCAAAGAGCCTGCAAAAGTACCAGAACACGTGGAGAATTATTGCTGGCTATATGAAGGTATGTCTGGCAAGAAAACCTGTCCTGAAGATTTAATGCTTCAGTCTGAGAAGGTATATAACTTCCAGCGTGTGTTCAATTTACGCGTTGGGTATGGCACTCGTAAGCATGATTACCCGCCGTATCGACTGATCGGGCCTGCGACTAAAGAAGAATACGAGAATCGGGCTGAACGATATGATGGACAGTTGAAAAAGATCATCGGCGTGGATCCCGAGAGCCTGTCAACAAATGAGAAGATCAAGCTGGTAAGACAGCACCGCGAAAGCCAGTATGACCAACTGATGGATGCAGTTTACAAGAGACGCGGTTGGACGATGAATGGTGTACCCACAAAAGAGACGCTCCTGAGATTGGGGATCGATTTCCCTGATGCTATTGAACTTGTTACTGCGAATGGTGGTTAAATAATGAACTCCGGTAATCATTTGCCGGAGTTTTTTGTGATGATCACCTCAGTGACAAGAGTGGTGTTGCAGCCGGAATCCTGCCAATAGCCAATATAGTTACCGTTTGAATCCCAGCCTTCGATGCGGTAAATATCCCAACCTTTGATCGTTATGGTATCGCCGTTATGGATATCTTTAAGTTTTTGATTGATCTCCTCATTCATAGGAACTGTGTGCAAGAGGTTTATCGAGCCTTCAGGATTTGCTGAGGACAATGATTTCCAAAGAAAGCGGTGGTTTGAAACGCTTGTGGTTACCAAATTCGGGTCGGCAAAATCACCACTGGTGACCAAAATATCACGAGTTAAAATTGAAAATGTCGATAATTCGATTGGCGAGGTATGCCGCACTATGCCTGAAAAATTGGTGTCGTGACTTTGTTCATAAGACAGTCTCCAGGATTGGCCATTTTCAAGTTGGATGTCATGAAACCCGTTGGTCACAATCATTTCGTCAAAACTATAAATCCTGCCAGGGAACAAAGTCCGCAGGATTTGCTCATTGTTCATGAAAATGATAACGATCAATAAAACCAAAGCCAACAAAACCAACAAAAACAAAAGAACTTTTTCAATCCTGTTGATTCCTGCATTCACCTCGTTGTCGTTTTGTTCATTTTTTGGCTGCATTTATTATTTCCCAGTGTAACGACCAACTAATTAATTCGTGTATAATTCCTTTTATTCTTCAAAAGGAGGTATGTATAAGTTTATCGCAACTTGAACTATTGGAAAGATAAGCGCATGGACCAGATGGAAGTCTGGTTGACGAGGATGAGGGTTCTTCACAGCAGTGTGGAGTTAACCGGTAAGAAAAACCGGGAAAATCGAAAGATCAGCGGAAGCCCTTCGAACCTAAACAGGTTTGCACTTTCCAACGTGTTGAAAAACCATATCAACGACCGGATCAATTCCGGCGCAATGGCACTTTCGTGGAAACTAATTTTCACGAGTCTATGCATGCCAGTCTTGGAGGAATTAATGTGCGGAATTGTTGGGTACATTGGAAATAAAAATGCAACACCTATCATACTTACTGGTCTAAAGAAACTTGAATACCGCGGTTATGATTCTGCCGGAATCGCGGTGATAACAAACGGACATATCGAAGTTCGGCGGGACGCGGGTAAACTCTCAAACCTGGAACAATTGGTGGCAAGTCTTCCAATTGTCGGAAAGGTTGGGATCGGTCATACACGATGGGCGACACACGGTGAACCATCCACGCGCAACGCCCATCCACATCTCAGTAGTTCAGGAAAAGTGGTAGTTGTTCACAATGGAATCGTTGAGAATTTTATCGAGTTAAAAGAGGAATTAGTAAAAAAGGGTGTTGAGTTTAAATCGGATACTGATACAGAGACTATAGTTCAGCTGATTGAAATGTATATGGAAGACGGACAAAACCTGGAAAGCGCAGTCAGATCGACGCTGGAGAGGTTAAAGGGAGCCCACGGCGTGGTTGTGATGTCTACCCTTGAAAGGGACAAGATCGTCGCTGCCCGTATCGGCAATGCAGGCGGGGTGGTGATTGGCTTGGGCGATGGTGAGACGTTTATCGCATCCGACATCCCTGCCATTCTTGACTATACAAGAAGCTTAATATTCCTGGAATCCCGGCAAATGGCAGTAGTAACACGTGAGGGAGCCGAGATCACAACTATCGAGGGAGAAAAAATAAAACCGCAGGTTTCCGCGGTGGCATGGGATCCGGTATCTGCCGAAAAAGGGGAGTACCGCCACTTTATGCAAAAAGAGATCCATGAGCAAGTGAGGGCATTAACCGATACTTTAGCCGGACGGGTAGATTTTAAAGAAGGCAGCATCCGATTGCCGCAACTCAATCTCACGATGGAAAAAGCCAAAAGTATCAACAAAATCATCATCACGGCTTGCGGAACGGCTTCTCACGCCGGAATGGTGGGGAGAGTTCTGATCGAGAGAATTGCGCGCATTCCGACCAGCGTCGAGATCGCTTCGGAATTCAGATACTCAAATCCAATTGTGGATAAGAATACGGTCGTTCTTGCCATTAGTCAATCGGGTGAGACGGCAGACACCTTGGCCGCCATGGAAGAGGCTCGCAATCACGGCGCGACGACCTGGTCAATCGTTAACGTTATCGGATCGCAAGCCATGCGCATCTCCGACGGATACATCTCCATGCAGACAGGTCCTGAGATCGGTGTGGCCTCAACAAAAGCTTTCACCGCACCGTTGGTCGACCTCTACATGCTGGCGGTGTTATTGGCTGACCTGCGTGGAATCATCACACTTGAGGAACGTAAAGCGCTTGTGGATGACCTGCGGCTTGTACCGGAATTGGTGGGGGAGTGTCTGGACCGTGAAAAGGAAATCGAAGAAGTCGCGGCATTTCTGAAAGATGCGAGAGACATGCTCTATTTGGGGCGAGGGATCAACATGCCGATTGCCTATGAGGGAGCCTTGAAATTAAAGGAAATCTCTTATATCCATGCCGAAGCTTACCCGGCTGGCGAGATGAAACATGGACCAATTGCTCTGATCGATGAAGAGATGCCAGTACTGGCGATTTCCATAAAAGATCCCTGGTATGAGAAAATGATCAGCCAAATCGAGCAAGCAAAGGCTAGGGGAGGAATTGTTATTGCAGTGGCAACGGTCGGGGATAAACGAGTTGAATCCTTGGTAGACCGCATCTTGTGGGTGCCTGAAACCCCCTGGATGCTAAGCCCTGTGGTCACTGTGATACCGTTGCAAATGCTGGCATACCACATCGCCTCTCTGAGGGGACTGGATGTTGACCAGCCTCGCAATCTCGCGAAATCAGTGACTGTCGAGTGAAGTTCTCAAGCCGTTGGATGATCTCCAGCGGCTTTTTCTATTAATTTTCGAATAGCTTCTATCAGGATGGCAATTGATAATTCTGGGTTGCCGGTGAGATCTGATAGTGTCTCTTTAACGACCAGAACTTTAGGTCCTGTTTTACCGGCTTCCCATTTAACCTTAATACCTAGCTGTTCCAGAAAAGACACCATTTGATTCATCCTGACGGCAGGTGACCCAACGGGTTGAAAATCATAGATAAGTGCATCAGAAATCTGATTGACCAACCCTTTTCTTGTCTGTTCATCATTAGCGAAATTAGTGACTGTTCCAAACAATCCTCTGATCAGACGTTTATAGAGCATCTCCGGAAATGAGTCAACCAAAGCGAACCACGCGGCTGGCCTTCCGCGAAAATAGCTCTGTGGAAGGAGTGTTTTATGAATTAGTTTCTGAAAGAGGAGATTTTTCAGTTGGTAGCGAATATCAGCAACTGTTCTGTCTAATGATTGTGATAACAACAGGGCAGTCGATGGTCCGTTTTGTTCCAGGTAGTTGAGTATTTGAGTACGAATATTCATTTTCTTAATTAAGATAAATAAATTTTACTTAATTCTAATCTTGACAATCGCTTTATGCAAGTTAAAATTCAATAGGATAAGATTTGGCAAACCAAGGAAGGTAAAAATGACTGTAAATGGTATCAATATTCCGAATGCAAGTATTCCTCCCGATCTTCAACATCAGGTGGCTGTCACAACGCTGGACAAGATCTACAATTGGAGTCGGAGTAACTCGCTTTGGCCGATGATGTTTGGTTTGGCGTGCTGTGCGATCGAAATGATCTGTACCGCAGCCAGTAGGTACGACCTTTCACGATTCGGCATGGAAGTAATGCGGCCAAGCCCGCGCCAGGCGGATGTGATGATCGTTTCTGGCACAGTCACAAAAAAGATGATCCCTCAAATTGTGCGTCTTTATAACCAAATGGCGGAACCAAAATACGTGATAGCAATGGGAGCCTGCGCCTCAGGGGGCGGTCCATTCAAAGAGGGGTACAATGTCGTCCCAGGTGTTGATAAATTCATTCCGGTGGATGTTTATATTGCTGGCTGCCCGCCGACGCCACAGTCACTTTTGCATGGTTTGATCACGCTCCAGAAGAAAATCGAAAAAGAACATATACCCACTACAAGATGGTATAAAAAAGAGGATGTGGTTGAAATTCCAATCCCCGTTTTAGGACCAGATCTTTTCGACCCAAGAAAATCTGAATTGATCAGTTTGGAAACGCATAAACCGATCCTCGTTGAAGAACCAGTTACAGAATCTGGAGATGCGGCATGAGTGAACAGACAGCAAATCATCCCTTGTATTATGAAATGGCGAATAAATTTCCAGATGCTATCATCCTTGAAGTCCGATCAGGTTTTTTTGGAGCAGTAGTAAAATCACAATCTTTACTGGACGTGGCCAAGACTCTGCGAGACGCTTATAGTTTTGATTATTTATCAGCGGTTACTGGCGTGGATGATTTCCCGGAAGACCGCATGGAAGTGATTTACCATTTCTTTAAATCAATTGGGGGACCTCAGTTTGAACTAAAAGTCTTTACGACCCGCAATGAACCGACTGTTCCTTCGTTAACAGGTCTTTACCCGGGCGCAGAATTACAGGAACGGGAAATTTGGGACCTGTTTGGAATCAAGTTCACGAATCACCCTGACTTGCGAAGGATATTAATGTGGGACGATTTCGAAGGACATCCTCTCCGAAAAGATTGGAAGGAACCGTTTTATGAGGAAGATGTTAAACCGTTTAAGAACCGTTGGCCTGAAGGGAAAGCCAGACATAGCGAAAACACAAACCCTTTTCAGGACAATGTTCAATACCCACGAGAATTCAACCCAGCAAATTGGACTGGGGAAGCCGATCACTTAATGTACAAAAGCCTCATTATGAGTGGCGAACAATCAAGTAACATCATCAAGACAGACCAATTGGTTGTTAATCTCGGTCCTCAGCACCCATCAACGCACGGAGTATTCCGCATGGTGGTCGTGTTAGAAGGTGAGACGATTGTCAACTTACGCCCAGTTGTAGGCTACATGCACCGTAACCATGAGAAAATTGGAGAACGGAATACATTCCTGCAAAATATGCCTTACACCGACCGGCTTGATTACCTCTCGTCAATGAGTAACAATTTTGGTTACTCCATCACAATAGAAAAAATGTTGGGGATCACTCCCCCTGAACGGGCGGAATATATCAGGGTAATGATGGCAGAATTGACCAGAATCGCCAGCCATGTTATGTCAATTGGTTTCTTGATGAACGATCTGGGTGCATATTTCACACCCGCACTATATGCTTTAGAAGAGCGTGAATTAATCCTTGACATTTTTGAAGCTGTAGCAGGCTCGCGTATGATGTGTAATTATTTCCGTTTTGGCGGCGTCGTCAGGGACGTTCCGGAAGACGTGATGAAGAAGGTCAAACATTTAGTTGAAAATCGACTTCCACGAAAGATCGATGAACTTGACAGGTACTTAACTAAAAACGAGATCGTCCGTACCAGGTGCGAAGGTGTTGGCGTGATCACCTCTGATGAAGCAATTGCTTTTTCCGCAACAGGTCCGATCTTGAGGGCTACCGGTGTGCCTTATGACATACGTCGGGCTGACCCTTATAGTATTTACGAAAGTCTTGATTTTGATGTATGCATCCGGAATCATGGTGACGTCTATGACCGTTATCTGTTGCGGATGGATGAGATCAGGCAAAGTTTGAGGATCTTGAGGCAAGTGTTGAACCGTATTCCAAAAGGTCCAGTCATATCCGGAAAACCTCAATACCTGGCAAAAGTTCCTGCTGGCGAGTCATACGGCCGGGTTGAGGGCCCGAGAGGCGAACTAGGTTTCTATATCGTCTCGGATGGCAAACCTAATCCAAAGCGATATCATGTGCGAGCTCCGTCATTTATCAATTTGACCGGGTTGGCTCAAATGTGCAAGGGCGCAAAAGTTGCCGATGCCGTGACGATCTTGGGATCTGTAGACATTGTACTTGGTGAAGTTGACCGATAGGTCGGAGGAAAAATGAACGGATTCGGAATCGTTAAAGGGCTGTTCGTTACAATCAAGCACTTTTTTACGACGTATTGGGTCGACCTGTTTCATGGAAAGAAAAATAAGACTAGAGCAGCTCGGCGGGGCATGGTTGACTCGGCAGGGTTATTTACAGTCCAATATCCTGAGGAAATTATTATTCCTTCTGAAGAATTCAGGGTGATCCCTTTTCTAATATATGAGGTTGGAGAAAACGGTGTAAGAAAATACCGCTGCACTTCCTGCGGCATTTGTGCCAAAGTTTGCCCGACGCAGTGTATTTACATCACGCGCAAGAAAGATGAAGTAACCGGCAAACCAATCTTGTCTCCCGAAGAATTTTATATTGACACAGATAAGTGCATGAATTGCGGCTCTTGCGCGGAGTTTTGTCCGTTTGACGCAATTAAAATGGATCATGATTTTGAAATTGCCACTTATGAACGGGGGGAAACGCATATATATTCAAAAGAAAAACTTGGCAAACCACTGGAATACTATGCTAAAATTCGTCCAGTCAATTATGCCAGCGAAGAGGCTGTTCGGCATGAAAAAGCCTCTGTGCATTAATTATTTTGAAGGCGAAATATGTTTAATTCAGATACAGAATTGTTATTCCCAATCCGGGTTATTCCATCTCTGCAAGATCTGCGCGGGCAAGAATGGCAGGTTTTGATCGGGAAACTGTCTACAGAAGATGCGGATAGTAGTGACAGAATTGCTTTTACCGCAATGATCGTAAAACTCGCGGGTTGTACTGGATGTAATGCAGACTCATTTCGAGCTATGCGGGGATGTACTCAGTGTTCCCGATTAACCATTAAGCGTTATAAAGGAACTGATGCTGACCTAATGCAGCATTACCGGGAATGTCAAAAGGAAGTAAAGGCTTATTTATCAAAAAGAGATCAGTAAAATCATCTGCTCACAGGAAAAAATAATGGTATCCAATCAGGATGTACTGAAGGCGTTGAGTAATGTAATTGAACCAGAATTACACAAAGACCTGGTTTCGTTGAAAATGATAGAAAATATCATAATAAATGGCACTAATGTGGATCTTAAAGTTATCCTTACGACACCGGCTTGCCCACTAAAACAAAAGATCGAGTCTGAGGTTAAAACTGCGGTATTGGGTATTAAGGGTGTCGAATCAGTGCGGGTAGAAATGGATGCGCGGGTTCCTTCAGACGGGCAAACTCGTGAAATGCTGGTTTTGCCGATCAAGAATGCTATCGCAATAGCTTCGGGCAAGGGCGGAGTTGGAAAATCAACAATTGCTGTGAATGTGGCAGTGACTTTAGCAATGCGAGGCGCTAAAGTTGGATTGGTTGACGCGGATATCTATGGACCAAATATCCCCACAATGATGGGAGTTGATTCCTTGCCAGCTCCGCAAAATGGCAGGTTGATCCCGGCGGAAGCCTACGGCGTAAAAATAATGTCCATCGGATTTATGGTACGCCCCGGTCAACCACTAATCTGGAGAGGACCGATGCTTCATACAGCCATCAGGCAATTTTTAACTGATGTAGAGTGGGGAGAACTTGATTATCTAATCATTGATCTACCCCCTGGCACAGGAGATGCCCAATTAAGTTTGATGCAAAACTTGCCACTAAGCGGAGGTGTGATTGTTACATTACCGCAAAAAGTATCCATTGAAGACGCCGGCAGAGGACTGCAAATGTTCAGGGAAATGAATGTGCCAGTATTGGGGGTTGTGGAGAACATGAGCTTCCTTGCGATGCCAGATGGCACAAAGATGGATTTGTTTGGAACAGGCGGTGGTGAAGCGTTGGCATCGAAAATGGACACAACTTTTTTGGGTTGTATTCCGATCGACCCGGCAGTGCGAATTGGCGGGGACAATGGAAAACCCATTGTTTTTGAATACCCCGAATCGCCTGTAGCTATGTCTCTAATCGAGATTACTGAAAAAATTGCCGCGCAAGTAAGCCTTTTGGCAATTACGCATCAATTCACTGATTCAGTGAAGAAAGCGACCGAATAATTATGGGCGAGAGTATTGCATCAAGAATTGTCGGAGTCAGGTTCTCGAAAGTTGGCAAAGTTTATCATTTCGATGCCAGGAAGATCGAATCATTGCGACTCGGTGATGTCGTTGTCGTTGAAACGAGCCGCGGCTGGCAGCTTGGTGAGGTTGTTGATATCATAAATGATCCTGTAACACCTCCAGAAGGAACCTGGAAGTTGCTAGATCGGCTAGCGACCCCAAAAGACCTGTTACAGCGGCAATCCTGGCAAGCCAAAGAATTGGATGTTGCAGCAACTGCCAAGAAAAGATTGCATGAGTTAAGGTTGGTTGGGGTTAAGATAGTGATGAGCGAATACAGTTATGACGGTCTGAAATTAACCATATTCTTCAGCAGTGATTCTGAAGATAAGGTTGACTTGAAGTCATTACGATCTGACATGCAGCGGGTTTACACACCAGCTCAAGTGGAGTTACGGCAAATCGGTCCGCGTGATGTTGCTAAGATATTGGGCGGTATGGGAGCGTGTGGTTTGGAAGCCCGATGTTGTTCCCGGTTCATCACTGAATTTAGCTCAATCTCAATCAGAATGGCAAAAGAACAAGGGATTTCACTCACCCCAACCGAGATTACCGGAATGTGCGGAAGATTACGCTGCTGCCTCATTTATGAATACGAGAATTATGTGGAAGCAAGAAAACTGCTGCCAAAGAAAAATAAACGCGTGATCACTCCTGACGGTGAAGGAAAAGTGATTGATGTTTCGCCAATCAGGGAGATGGTCTTGGTCGAACTTCCTGAAATTGGCAGGAAAGAATATCACAAGGACTTTCTAAAACCTGTCGATGAATTGGAAGCCTTCGAGAATAAGGCCAATAAAACGAGTGGCGGTCACGGTGGTGGTGGGTGTGGACAATGTAACCACCGTTAAATTTCCTCCTACACTCGTAGACTTTGAGGGTTGGACGCAAAAAAAGAAAATTCTGGTTATCCTGGCTCATCCGGATGACCCTGAGTTTTTTTGCGGCGCTATGATTTCCAGATGGGCTGCAATTGGGCATGAAATCCATTATTGCTTGCTGACCACTGGTCAAAAAGGGTCCCAAGATGTCAACCAGTCTCTTGAGGAAATTTCCGCAATAAGAATGAAAGAGCAACGAATGGCAGCCGAAGCCTTAGGTGTAAAAGGTGTTGAATTTCTTGACTATATTGATGGCGAAGTTGTTCCGGATCTCGATATGCGCAAAAAAATAGTTCGCATTATCCGCAAATATTCTCCACAAATTGTACTTACGAGCGACCCGCAAAATTATTTTCCGACAGATAATCGCATTAATCATCCAGATCATCGCGCTGCTGGTCAGGCAGTAATCGACGCGGTTTTTCCGGCTGCCGGAAATGCTTTGTTCTTTCCAGACCTTTTTATGAAAGAACATCTCGATCCTGTCAATATCGACGAACTATGGATCTCAGCCACGGTTCAACCGAACCTTGTGGTAGATATGACGGATTATTTTGAAGCAAAAATCTCAGGTATTGTCTGCCATAGATCACAAATAGGCATTCATATTGGCGAATTTGAGAAATATATGCGGGCACGCTTTGTTAACGAACCCACAACAGGGAAGTTCTTCTACCCTGAAAAGTTTAAGCGTATTGCATTCAAGTAACAATTATATAATCAGATTAATAAGATTAATAATTGTGACATATATCAGTATTGACCTTATAAAAAGGATTGGTATACTCTAATTGTCTGAATAATCAGATTATAGAGGTCTAAGCCTGATGGAATATTCATCATCTCAAAACTATAAACTTTCCGAGCTGTTAAAATACCTGGCATCAATACCTGAGGATGCACGTCAGCGGATTCCACCACTAAGTGAACTCAGTCAAACCCTAGGTGTTAGCGTTGCATCGCTGCGTGAACAGCTCGAAGTCGCACGTTTGCTGGGGATTGTTGAAATAAAACCAAAATCTGGAATTCGAAAAACAAAATACGAGTTAAAACCAGCCGTTGTTGCTAGCCTGACCTACGGGGTTGAGTCAAACTCCCGGCTGTTTTGGCAAGTGTCAGATATGCGCAAGCACCTTGAAGCAGCCTACTTTATCGAAGCTGCCCAGATGCTTTCAACTGCTGACAAAGAAGAATTAGATGTTTTGGTTAAAAAAGCACAACTAAGGCTTCGTAGCATTCCAAGTCAACTACCAAATATTGAACATCGGGAATTCCACCTTGTGATTTACCGGAGGATTTCCAATCATTTGGTATTTAACCTCCTGGAAACTTATTGGGACCTTTATAGACTCACAGGATTGGATATTTATACAGATATTAACTATGTAGATCGGGTTTGGCAATATCATGCTCGCATTGTTGAACAAATCAAACAGGGTAACTATTCAAGAGGATTACAAATTCTTTTGGAACATATGGACTTGATCAGCCAAAGAGAAAGACAAGCGCCACGACTATCGTTTGAGTAGATGAGTAATCAAATTATTAAGTTTGGAGACCAGACAAGAGATGAGTGAGAAAAATTTCATTGAAAATGACTTTTGCATCACATTCAGTACAGTCAACGGGTCTGGTAGCGCAACTGCGAATACGACCATTATGCGGGCATTATTCAAAATGGGAATTCCTGTTTCAGGAAAAAATATATTTCCATCCAATATTCAAGGACTTCCAACCTGGTTTTCCCTTCGGTTGAGTAAGGATGGTTACCTGGCGCGGGTTGAAAAAGATGATATCGTGGTTTCGATGAACCCTGCGACGTTATCTAAGGAAATTGAATATATTACCAATGGCGGCGTACTTTTAGTACCGGACGATTACGCAGTCCATGATATACGGCCTGATATTATAGTTTATCCTATGCCCATAAAAAAATTGATAAAGGATGCCGAAGTTGCACCTGGATTGAGAGATTACATTTCCAACATGGTTTACGTAGGAATTCTCTCTCAACTTCTCGGGATTGATCTGGATTTGGTGTACAAAGCTCTTGATTTCCATTTCAAAGGAAAACTAAAGGCCATTGATCAGAATTTCAATGTTGTTAAATCCGCTTTCGAATGGGCGCAGCATAATATTGAGAAGAGAGACCCTTACACTGTTAAAAAGATGAATGGGACAGATGGCTGCATCATGTCTGACGGGAATGCTGCCGCTGCCCTCGGTTCGATTTACGGTGGAGTTCAATTTTCCGCCTGGTACCCAATCACTCCTGCCACTAGTCTGGCGGAATCATTAATAGAGTATCTACCTGAATTTCGAATAGATCCAGATACTGGAAAAGATACTTATGCTGTGGTGCAATCAGAAGATGAGCTTGCTGCAATTGGAATGGCAATTGGTGCGGGTTGGGGAGGGTTAAGGTCGATGACTTCAACCTCAGGACCTGGTTTATCTTTGATGTCAGAATATATTGGTCTTGCGTACTATGCAGAGGTTCCAGTTGTTATTTGGGATGTTCAACGTGTTGGTCCAAGCACTGGTATGCCGACCAGAACCGCACAAGGCGATTTAACAATGGTCAATTTCATCAGTCATGGTGATAAAAACATGATCATCCTGATTCCTGGATCGATCAATGAATGTTTTGAATTCGGATGGCGAGCATTTGATATTGCCGAGCGATTACAAACCCCGGTGATCGTGCTCTCAGACCTCGATTTTGGTATGAACCAATGGATGACAAAGAAATTTATTTATCCTGATCAGCCAATGGATCGCGGTAAAGTGCTTTGGGAAGTAGACCTTGAAAAAATGCTTAAAAAACATAGTGGAGAGTGGGGAAGGTATCGCGATATTGATGGCGATGGAATCCCCTACAGAACGTTACCGGGCAATATGCATCCTAAAAGCGGATACTTCACTCGTGGGACGAGCCACACAGAAGATGCAGGGTATACCGAAGATCCTGTCATATGGGAGACACTATTTGCGCGTATTGCAAAAAAATTCGAAACAGCAAAAAAGTATTTACCAAATGCAATCGCCGATTACAAACAAAATGCTGAAATTGGGATCATATCCTCCGGCTCTGCAGACCCGGCTGTTGTTGAAGCCAGAGATTTGTTAGCTAAACAAGGTGTCAAAACAAATTACTTGCGGATCCGCAGCATTCCTTTCAACGATGAAGTTGGTGACTTTATTTTCAAACATAAGAGACTTGTGGTTATCGAATTAAATAGAGATGGGCAGCTGCATCAATTACTTACCTTGTCCTTTCCAGATGCTGCCGCAAAAATGAAAAAATCAGCACATATGGACGGTCTTCCGCTGACTGCGCGTTGGGTAGAAAAACAGATCCTTGAAAATGAGGAGAATTCGTGATGACGACTCAAGTTGCTCCTTCCGCCTCACTGAATTTGAATAAAGTTGGACTTTCCAGAAACGATTACAAGGGGGCTCCTTCCACTCTTTGCCAGGGATGTGGTCATAACGGAATTGCTGCGCAAATTGTGGCTGCTTGTTTTGAAATGAATCTGGTGCCGGAGAAAGTAGTTAAATTTAGCGGAATTGGCTGCTCCAGTAAAAGTCCAACTTACTTTTTAGGGCGATCGTTTAGTTTCAATGGCCTACATGGAAGAATGCCGTCACTCGCATTAGGCGGCATGTTCGCCGACCGAACATTGAAAGGTTTCGGCGTCAGCGGCGATGGCGACACTGCCAGTATTGGAATTGGACAATTCAAGCATTTGGTGCGAAGAAATCTTCCGATGGTTTATATCGTTGAAAATAATGGCGTTTATGGATTAACCAAAGGACAGTTTTCAGCGACCGCTGAACGAGGATTAATGCTCAAAAAGCAAGGAACCAATCCGTATTTACCTGTAGATATTGCGATGGAGGCTCTTATTTCAAATGCAACATATGTGGCGCGCTCATTTGCCGGAGACCCCAAGCAAGTGAAAGAACTCCTTAAAGCTGCCATTGCGCACAATGGTATTGCGGTGCTGGATATCATCAGTCCGTGCGTGACTTTTCATAATCATGAGAACTCGTTCCATTCCTATAGTTTTGGCAAACAACATGAAGAGCCGCTGCATGAGATCTCGTTTGTTCCTGCTCGTGACGAGATCACTGTAGATGATTTTGAAGAAGGAACTACGCGAGAAGTCGAATTACATGATGGCAGTCATGTGATATTAAAGAAATTGGAAAAGGAATATGATCCGCGTGATCGGTGGCAAGCGTTGCGAATGTTGGAGGAAGCACAAGTTAATAACTGGTTGATTACCGGGTTGATTTATGTTTCTCCGGAAACGCCATCCATGTTTGACATTTATAATATTCCGGAAACTCCCCTTAATCGCACACCTGACAGTAAACTAAGACCCTCGAGAGAATCGCTGGATGCCTTGAATGATAAGATGTTCTAGAAAACGATCCCCGGGTTACGGCTTGGGGATTTTTATTATATATCTTTGGTGATTGGATTCGCAGGATCGCTGATCCACTCGCTCCAAGAACCGGCGTACAGTTTGGCGAGGGGTATGCCAGCGTGTGCCATTGCAACCAGATGAAGGCAGGATGTCACGCCTGATCCACAGTACACCACTGCGTTTTCTGGTTTCACACCGTTTAATAAATTCAGAAACCCCTCTTTCATTGTTTGTTGCGGAAGAAACATTCCGACTTTATCAAGATTGTTGCCGTGAAAACGATTGACTGCACCGGGGATCCGACCGGCAACCGGGTCTATTGGCTCCATTTTACCGGTATAGCGTTCTGGAGCGCGGGCATCAATGATCATGTAGTCGCTTAATGGTGCGATTTTCATTAACTCAGAACTCGAAATGATCATTGACGGGTCTGATTTTCCTTTAAAGTGAGCAGGTTTATTCTTATTAAACCCTGATTCTGTGGGATTCTTGTCTGCAAGCCATTTCACGAATCCTCCATCCAATAAACCGACTGCATTATGACCATAGTATTTCAACAAAAACCACAGACGGGACGCCATACTCCCAGAAGTTGTATCATAAACGATGACCTGGGTATTTATGTCAATTCCCAAGTTTGAGCAGGTTCTAAAAAAAACATCTGAGTCAGGTAAAGGGTGACGACCTGATTTTAAATTGACCAGTCCAGATAGATCAGACTTTAGATTGGCATAGACCGCGCCAGGGATATGAAATTGCTCATAATCAAACTGACCCCATGTTGGATTTGAAAGGTCAAACCGGCAATCGACTATAACCCAACCAAGAGTAGAGAGGTTGGCAAGTAACTCTTCAGTTGAAATAATTGTCGAAAACAAAATGTCCATTCAGGATAAGGACTTCTTAAATGTCCTATGGCGTTTATTCCACACAACTTTCATGGTGTCGGCGTCTGATCTACTGCGATAATTCCTTTCGTCAACTTGTACGATTTCCGCTTTTTTAAAATGAGAGTTATGTAAAACTTTGTCAATTTCCGCATAGAGAACAGCATTACCTCCGAGCCCCTGATATTCAGGAAGAAGGCCGACTGCCTCGATGTCAAGGATTCTTGTGTATTTCTTTGCCAAAAGTAGAGCCATCCAACCAAAGGGAAATAAATTCCCTCTCGAAAACTTTATGCCTTGATTGATATTTGGAAATGCGATAAGGAATCCTGCAATATCATCTCCACGCAAAATGAGTTTCATGTAGCGCGGATCAGCAATCGCAAGAATATTCTTGGCCAATAAATTAAATTCTTCAGGTGTCGAAGGACAAAAGCCAAGATTATCAGCAAAGGCTCGATGATGAATCTCATCCATTCGCGGTATCCAGTTTTGCATCTCTGAGGTTGAGTGAAAACTCCGGACAACGAAATTTCCTCTTGATAGGACTTTTTTGGCTACATTATGAATTCTTTGATCAATATGGCTATCCAAATAACCAGAAAAATGATCTGAAAAATTCTGGTAACCAGCCGTTTCAAGTTGAATTTGATAATAGGGCATGTTATAGATCATGCCTGTGGCAGGGTGCTGATCAAATCCGTCAACTAATAATCCAATGCAGTTCGAGCGCAGTAGTCCGCGCGGTCCGTAGAGTTCAGATATTTTTCGCTTAAAACACCAATCTTCCGCTGCAAATAATAGCGCTTCCGCTACTTGTTGGTCATCAATTGATTCAAAGTAATAAAAGAATGCCGTGTTGGTTTTATGATAATCGCAATAATTCGCATTTTTCATTACCGCTATCCTTCCAACAATTTGCTTTTCACTTTCTACTACAATAAAGTCGGCATCAGAGTGAGCATAGAATGGATGCTTTTTTCGGTCCATCGCAAATTCGATCTCCCCGGGCAACGGAGGAACCCAATAAGGGTTTTTACGATAGATTGAAAATGGCAGTAATCTGAATTGTTTTACATGTCTTGGGTTATTTGTATCGAGAATTCTGGTTTTCAATGTTGATTCCTTATAGCATTAGACTTCTTCCCCGACGGTATGCAGTAATGCCAGGTTCGGCAAACGCATTGCCCCTACTGGAAATCCCGATATCAATACAATCTGTTGACCTGGTTTCAATTGCGTTCTTTGTTTAAGGGCATGATCAACGCTCTGAACCATCCCTTCTAGCGAAGTTGCAAAAGGTACCAGCACAGGCAACACGCCCCAATAAAGGTTTGTAAGGGTTAGCGTTTTTGGTTCAGGGGTGAATGCCATTATAGGCACACGAGGGCGGGCTTTTGACATCAATAATGCAGTTTTTCCGGATTGAGTGAAAACGGCAATATTGGATACATCCCGGTCATGCGCAAGTTCCTTGGCGGCGTTACAGATGCTTAAAGCATCATCTTTCAGTGCTTCTTTTGGAAATTCCTCGCATAAACTCCATTCATCGGTGTGTTTCTCGGCTTCACGAACGATAGAATCCATCATTTTTACACTCTCGACAGGATACTCTCCAGAAGCGGTCTCACCGGAAAGCATAACTGCATCACTGCCATCAAAGATCGCATTTGCAACATCTGAAGCTTCGGCGCGGGTGGGTCTTGGATTATGGATCATCGAATCGAGCATCTGCGTGGCAGTGATGACAATTTTGGCATGCCGATTTGCACTTTGAATGATCTCTTTTTGCATGATCGGTACAACCGAGGGAGAAGTCTCCACACCGAGATCTCCGCGGGCAACCATTACGCCATCTGAAATATGTATGATTTCGTGCAAATTCTTTACTGCTTCAGGTCTTTCCATTTTCGCAATGATCGGAGTAGTACTTCTGGACGGATTCAAGGATTTTATTGCTTCTCGAACGATTTCAATATCTCTGCCAGTCTCAACAAAGGAGATAGCAACATAATCGACCTCGTGAGCCAACCCAAATTCGAGATCCAATCTGTCTTTTTCTGTGAAACTGGGGATTCCTAAATGCGCTCCCGGGAGATTCACACCTTTATGAGAGGTGAGAGTACCGCCGATAATCACCTTGGTGATGACGGTTTCTTCAATAACTTGTTTTACTTGAAGTTCTAATTGCCCATCATCCAACAGGATTCGGTTTCCAGGTTTGACTCCTTTAGCCAAATTGGGTACATCCAGGGGCAATGCCATTTCATTGCCCGTGAAATCTTCTTCTCCTGTACCTGCCATGAATAATTTCAAGGTTTGGCCGGTTTCAAGATGAATGCCTTCTGGCGGCAAAATACCAACCCGCAATTTGGGTCCTTGAAGATCCTGAAGGATCGAGATCGGGCGATTCACTTCCTTTGCACATTCTCGAATAATAGAAATTAATTTTTCATGAGACTCATGAGTGCCGTGGGAAAAATTTAACCGAGCCACGTCCATACCTGCTTCGATCAACTGAAGAATGGTGTCCTTATCGGATGAACTTGGACCCAGCGTGCATACAATTTTTGCGAATCGCATGATTGATTCCTTCCTGTTATGAGAACTATAACCATTTTATCTTAAATATTGCCTCCAATAAAAATAACAGACTGCACTGATAGTAGTTGCAGCCTGTTATCTAGTAGAATTATTCTAACCCATCATTAAAACATTCTTGATTAGAGGCAAAGCCCAATCAACCGTTTTCCGGTCAATCACAAGAGGTGGTGCGAACCGGATTACATTATCATGGGTCTCTTTAGCGAGAATACCCTTTTCTTTTAAGGCGACACAAAACCGCCGGGCGCCTTTTGCTTCCGGTATTAATTCAATACCGATCAATAGACCTTTGCCGCGAATTTCTTTGATATATGGGCTGTTGATTTTCCGCAGTTCATTCATAAAATACTCACCCAAAACAGCGGCATTATTGATTAATTTCTCGTCTTTGATTACTCGCAATGCGGCACGTGCAACTGCGGCGGCAACCGGGTTTCCACCAAACGTTGATCCGTGTTCACCGGGTGTGTATAATCCCATTACAGCTTTATCAGCCAGAACAGCCGAAACAGGATAGAAACCACCTGACAGGGCTTTGCCGATAATGACCATGTCTGGGCGTACACCATCGTGTTCAGACGCGAACAGTTTACCAGTTCTACCCAAACCGGTCTGGATCTCGTCCGCAATAAAGAGCACATTGTTCTTCTCGCAAATCCGTTTCACTTCGGTCAAATAACCCTTGGGCGGAATTAAAACTCCACCTTCACCTTGAATGGGCTCTAGCATCACGGCGGCGGTGTTTTTGTTAATTGCTTTCTCGATGGCTTTTGCATCCCCGTAAGGAACGGATTCAAAACCAGGTGTAAAGGGCCCGAAATCTTCTTTATATAAAGGCTCGCTGGAAAAAGAGACAATGGAAATCGTCCGCCCGTGGAAGTTGCCGTTTGCGACGATGATCTCGGCTTTATGGCGTTGAATGCCTTTTACAACATAACCCCATTTACGAGCAAGTTTTAAAGCAGTTTCAACCGCTTCAGCGCCGCTGTTCATGGGAAGTGACATCTCATACCCGGTCATTTCTGACAACTCTTTATAAAAGAGCGGAAGTTGGTCATTCCGAAATGCGCGAGAAGTGAGCGTCACTTTCTTAGCCTGGGCAATCATGGCTTTCAATATTTTAGGATGAACATGACCTTGATTTAATGCAGAATATGCGCTTAGGCAATCCAGATACTTCTTTCCGTCCACATCGGTGACCCAAACCCCTTTGCCTTTGGTGATCACAACATCCAGAGGGTGGTAATTATGGGCGCCGTATTTTTCTTCCATTTCGATGTATTCTTGTGTTTTCATTTTATTCTCCGGCAAGAAGTTTATAGAGGACAGCTTTTTGTGCGTGCAGCCGGTTGTGAGCTTGCGGGAAAATGACTGAGTGTGGACCATCTGCCACCTCATCAGTCAATTCCTGGTTGCGATGAGCGGGCAGGCAGTGCATCACAATCACGTCCTTGTCTGCTTCAGAGACCAGATTGGCATTAACCTGGTAGGGCGGGAAGACAAGTTTGCGTTTTTCTGTTTCGGCTTCCTGTCCCATGCTCGTCCATGTGTCGGTGTAAATGACGTGAGCAGATTTTACGGACTGGTGCGGATCCCGGAGGAAGTTCAACTTGCTTCCACTGGTTTTGGCGAATTTTATTGCATCTTCAACTGCTTTTGGAGTAATATCATAACCTTCCGGGTTGGCAATGGTGAAATTCGCGCCCAGTTTAGAGCAAATATGCATCAAAGAGACTGCAACGTTATTGCCGTCTCCGAGGTAAGTGACATTCAGGTCTTTCAGTGTGCCGAATTTTTCGATGATCGTTAGGGCATCTGCCATCCCCTGACAGGGGTGATTGTAATCACTTAAACCATTGATGACCGGAATAGATGCCCATTTTGCCAATTCCAAGACATGCGCGTGATCAAAAACGCGTGCCATAATCGCGCTGACATATCCGGAGATGACTCTTGCAACGTCAGCCACCGATTCGCGTTGACCCAGACCAATTTCATTTGGAGAAATATACAAGGCGTCACCACCCATGTGGCGCATTGCCATGTCAAAACTCATACGAGTACGCAGACTCGGTTTTTGGAAAACCATCGCCAGAACTTTGCCTTTGAAGACCGGTTTATTACCGGTAGCAAAATGTTCTTTTTTAAGTCTGATTGCCAGGTCTAACATCTCTTGTAAAGCTTCAGGAGAATAATCGGACACAGCAAGAAAATCTTTTTTCATACTAAATCCTCTCGGCAAACGGGGTTAGTTACGGTAGTGGTGAGTATATTATACCGTATTGGTTTAGAGACTGGTCATAAATAAATTTTATATAGAAGAAAAAAAGGAACTTATTCCCCAAATTTTATCTTTTTAATGGCAAATTTAACCATCATGTCCATAACCGGATAGAGAGATGCACCAAGTAGATTTCGAGCGAAATACAAGAATTTTCCTTCGGAACCAGGCAGAATCAAATATTTCTTATTGGCAACTTGCTTAATGATTTCGATTGCGACTGAATCTGCTGACATCAATTTTGCTGATTTGGAGATTTCTTTTGTGACATTCGGTTTGTATTTGCTTTCATACTCCAGTTGCGGCGTATCGGTGTCCGGTGGAAAGACAATTGATACCTGGATGCCATAGGGACGTAATTCTGCGCGCAAGGCGTCTGTGAACCCGCTGACTGCAAATTTAGAGGCGCTGTAGGCGGTGTAACCATATACGCCGATGAAACCGGCAATCGAAGAAATGTTAACAATCGTGCCACAACGTCGCTTTTGCATGAGAGGAACTAATACTTTAAGTACGTTCACGGTGCCGAAGTAATTGACATTCATCATCCAATGGAAAATGTCATTTTTGAGAGCAGAGAAATTGCCCGGGTGGGCAACCCCTGCAGAATTAAAAACAAAATCCGGGAGACCGTTGCGCTTCACAAATTCAGTCAAGCTTGATGCAAGTTCAGATTGGTGTGTCACGTCTGCCTGAATGGGCAGGATCAATTGATCTGGATGAACCCTGACCTTTTCCAGGGCTTTAACTGCTGATTCCAGCAGTTCTTTGCGCCGGGCGAGAATTGCTACATTTCCCTCGTTCTGTAAAATCTGTTTGGCGAGGGCAAAACCAATTCCGCTGGACCCCCCAGTGATTAGAGCAAGCCGGGATTGATATGGTTGCATGAATGCCTCCTGATGAAAATACCGTTAATGACTGCAAGAAGAACAAGAACCACCGCTGCATCCGCCACAACCATGTGAACCAGAAGATGTAGAACGACCTTCACTCTTGGCATAACAAAGCGAAAGGACTCGCTTGGTATCCGCAGAATTACATGATTTGCATGGAATCTCAGCATCTGAATCCTTCATCGCGCGGATCACTTCAAATTTCGTTTGACAGTTGGAACATCGATATTCATAAATTGGCATACTCTTCTCGCAACGTTTTTATGTGATAGATTTTACTTTTTACAGCAGAGTCAGTCAATCTGATTAATATTGTTTTCGGAAACGAAGTGCATATATTGCGATCCCGGCGGCTACCGCGACATTTAAAGATGTTTTAGATCCTGTCATCGGCAGAGAAAGAACACTTTGTGATCTTTTCATCAATTCAGGGTCTATTCCTGAAATCTCATTGCCAACGATTAGCAATATCGGTTTATCTTGCGGAAGTATTCCTTTTTCAGCAAAAAGGGAAATTGAAGACTCGGAGGTTTCCAATGAATAGACGAGTCTCTTTTCTTTAAGGTTATCAATAACCTTAAGGGAATTGCGATGATAACTCCATGAGACAAATCCTTCAGCGCCAAGACCCGTTTTAATTATCTTGGGATGGTCCGGGGTAGGCGTTGTACCGCAGCAATAAATGTGAGACACGCCAGCGCCGTCGGCTGTCCGGAAGATAGAACCAACGTTTAATGCACTGCGCAAATTATCAAGCAGCAGTTCAAGTTGGTGTGCTGGAAAGGATCCCGCAGTATGGCTTACTTTCTCATTTGAATACGTCTCGCCTGATGGTTGAAGTGAGTCACCGCATTGGGGGCAAGCAACCATTTTTGTAATTGTTAGATCGGATGAAAATCTAAATCGGCATTCTGGATTTTGACATTCGAAGACTTGAAAAGAAGGTTCTGCCATATTAATAATTCTTAAACTTTCGGCTGATTTAATAATTCGGAGTCGATAGATGAAAACAATAATGCTGTGCGTTTTATGTCGACAGTGTTTGGAGGAATTCCCAATACCTCCAACACTTCCTCTGGTCTCCCGGTGGCTCCGGGCAGCGCCGACAAACGCATTTCAATACTGGGTGGATTTGAATCAAACAACTTTAGAAACTTGATCAATGGTCGAAGATTGTAAGGTTTTCCTCTCCTCTCTCGAACAAGACACTCAGATGAAAGTAGATTTTGAATCTTTATATCAATGTCTTGAATGTCTGTATTTTCATCCAATGAGACCAGATAATCTGAGGCTTCAATAACGGTTTGAAGAACCGGATTTTTTAATGGGATCGATGAAAGAGTGAGTATCTCGATCCCAGGCTGTACAGTTTTCTCCAGCATGGCTCTTATTTTTTCCAAGGAATCTTCAGAATCACACCAGAAATCAAGAATTTCGCAATTGCTTGTAAATCCGAGAGGCAAAGGGCAGGCTTGGTGCATCCGAGGTTGGGGGTGGAACCCTTGTGAATACGCCAGAGGCAGCTGCGCCCGTCGAAAAGTACGTTCCCAAACCTTGTGTAGGTCCAAATTACCGGTGTATTGAAGGGCTTCTCCCTTTTTGTATCGAATACGAATTCTTTGCATCAGACTATCTCCGGACAGAACCATTGGGCAACTTGTGTTGTTTTCCGAAGGTCTGAAAAAGCGGGAATAATGCCACAGGAGTAACAATGTTCACGGCAATCGTCGGTGGTCTTTCCTTGCTGAGCATTATCATATTCGCGCTCAAGATATTTTCGTTTGATACCGGCGCTGATATGGTCCCACGGGAGTACTTCTGTGAATTCCCGTTCCCGGGTGGTATAAAATTCCGGAGTAAGTTGCGCATAATCGAATGCGTCCATCCACACATTGAAATTGAATTGATCCTGCCAGGCATCAAATTTGGCACCTCGTCGCCAGGCGCCTTCTATCACATCTGCCAAACGCCGGTCACCGCGCGAAAGAGCAGCTTCAAGGATCGTTTCACGTGGATTAGACCAGGTCATCTTCATTCCGGGACCACGCAATTGGTCTTTGAGCAGGTTTTGTTTTATTAAGACCGACTCGATTGAGTCTAAAGATGACCATTGGAAAGGCGTATGGGGTTTGGGAACAAAAGTGCTGACACCTGCATGCAAGCTAGCTTTTTTTCCGATTATTTTTCGACCTTCGACAATCACGGCTTTACAAAGATCCGCGATCGCCTGCACATCCTCAACGGTCTCTGATGGGTGACCGATCATGAAATATAGTTTTAGAGTTGTCCAGCCGCGGCTGTAGACCGCTTTGGCGGTTTCTAGAAGCTGCTCGGCCTGAATTGGTTTATTAATGAGATTGCGCATCCGGTCAGTGGCTGCCTCAGGGGCAAGGGTAAATCCGCCCTGGCGCGCGCCTTTCAATTTCTCCATTAATCCAACCGAAAAGGATTCAATCCTTAAGGACGGGAGGGATACTGTCAAATTTTTTCCGGCGAACCGGTCGCTGAGTGTTGATACTAACTCGTCAATATGCGAGTAGTCACTTGAAGATAATGAGAGCAATGCAATTTCTTCATAACCGGTATTCTTGAGAGCTTTTTCTATAGAAGAAACGATCTGCTCAACGGGACGTTCCCTGACGGGGCGGTTGACCATTCCGGCATGGCAGAACCGGCAACCTCGGGTGCATCCACGCATGATCTCGACTGAAATGCGGTTATGGACAACGTCTATTGAGGGCACAACGAATTGGGTTGGCGGATCAGGTAAGATGGGTACAATTCTTTTTGTAATGACTTTTGGCGAGATGGGCGAAATTGACTCAACAGCCTGTATTGTTCCGGTGGAGGTGTAAGTAATGTTATAGAACGAGGGGATGTAGACACCGGGTATTGTCTGGAGGGTTTCCAAAGTCAGCTTCCGCGAATACCGGTTTGCCTTTGAACTTTGAAAGCAGTTAATAACCTCGTGAATAACCTCTTCGCCTTCACCTATTACAAAAGCGTCGATAAACTCTGCCATTGGTTCCGGGTTAAAGGCTGCGTGTCCGCCAGCGATGATGATCGGGTGTGTTGAATCTCTGTTTTTAGAACGAACAGGAATTCTTGCTAGATCAAGGGCATTCAATACATTTGTATAAAGTGTTTCGTATGGAAGCGTAAAACCAATAATATCGAACTGGTTAAGAGGGTGATAGCTTTCAAGAGAATAAAGGGGGATATCATTGTCTCTCATGGCTTTTTCCATATCCAGCCATGGAAGGTAAGACCTCTCACATAACACGTCCTGTCTGGCATTGATCGTTTCGTATAGGATTGTCACCCCCAGATTTGGAACACCGATATCATAAATATCCGGGAAGACGAGAACCATTCGGGTCGGGGTTTTTTCCCAATCTTTGACCACTTGATTAAATTCACCACCGAAATAACGACCTGGTTTTTGAACTGTAGGGAGGATGGTTTTTAATTTCTTTTTAATCTCTGAAATGGCAGACACCAATAAGTACTCCTGTAAATTTATGAGGGAGTCAATGAGACTTGTTTTTATGAGAAATTATCGACAAAAAATGCTAATGATTTTCGATGTGATGCTCACTGATTTGAAGTTCATGGAAATGTGACTCAATAAATTGGACCACATTATTTAACACCTGAGAATTATGGTTAGCGTCATTTGAAATTAATACGCAGCCAATCCAGGCAGAATGCCAGACATCCTGTAAACCTATTTCCGAAATCGAGACATTGAATTCTTTTCTGATGCGAGAAATAAGAGGTTGAAGTGTACTGCGTTTATCTTTCAATGAAGCGCACGCAGGTAGAATTAATTTTATGGTTAATAACGAGACCATGATCGATTTTTCACTCCTGTGGCTTTCTCTTGCCATATCATTCCTGCACGGTTACAATCCCACCATTAATATAATATAGATTGGTGAATTAGAATATGGTAGAAGACGCAGCAGATTATCAACATGCATTGGATTTTTTATATAGCTTTGTAGATTACAGTTTAACCCGTCAATTGCGCTATTCCCCTGAGAAATTTAACCTTGATCGAATGTATAAATTAATGGGATTGATGGGGAATCCTCACCAAAAATATCCGGTTATTCATGTTGCTGGAACAAAAGGCAAAGGTTCAATCTCAGCAATGATCTCAAGCATTCTACACGAAGCCGGGTACAAAGTCGGTCTATATACATCCCCGCATCTTATTGATTATTCTGAACGTATCCAGGTGGATGGCAATCCAATATTGCATTCAGAATTAGTAAATCAGATAGTAAAGATTAAGCCTTATTTATCCAAAGTTGAAGAGATTACAACCTTTGAAATTACAACCGCCATTGGTTTTCAATATTTCAGAGAACAAGAAGTGGACGTCGCGGTTGTTGAGGTTGGTTTAGGAGGGCGGCTTGACGCCACGAATGTTGTCACTCCATTGATTTCTGTGATCTCGTCGATTTCTTTTGATCACATGAATATTCTAGGTGATACGATAAGAGCAATCGCAGGGGAGAAAGCGGGGATCATAAAACCCGGTTTTCCGGTTGTATTAGCGCCTCAGGTCTATTCTGATGCCACGGAAGTGGTTGAAGAAGTTGCTTATAAAGTTAATGCAACAATTAGTCATGTACAAGAAGAATATCTCTATGGAAACATTTCCCATTCGCTGGAGGGACAAACGTTTTTTGTAGAAACACAAAAAGATTCTACATATAATGGCGATACTGACCAAAAGAAATTTCATAAAAAGGAATATTCTATTCCACTGCTTGGATTCCATCAGATCGAAAATGCAGTTACCGCTTTGGACGTAATAAATGCGGCTTCTGACAAGGGATTTTCAATTACAGAAGAGCATATCCAAAATGGATTGAAGAAAGTTAATTGGCCGGGTCGGTTTGAGATCGTTCAAAAAGAACCATTGATCATCATTGACTCTGCTCACAATTCAGACAGCGCACATAAACTTCGTAAAACTATCGACGAATATCTTCCCGGCTACAATATAATTCTTGTTTTTGGCGCTTCTGAAGACAAAGACATCGTTGGTATGTTCAAAATTTTACTGCGGGATATCCAAAAAGTAATTATAACAAAAAGTGTCCATCCGAGAGCAATAGAACCAGAGATACTGGTAGAATTAGCAAAGCAATATTCAACTTTTGTATATAAAACAGAAACAATTGAAAAGGCGCTTGATCTTGCAAAATCAATGGCAGAAAAAGACACGGCAATTGTGGTTGCAGGCAGCATATTTATAGCAGCAGCAGCCCGAGAAGAGTTGTTGAAAAACCGAAAGCAGGAAAGCTAAATGAAAGACGATTGGAAGAAACGTTTAGATAATCCGGAAGAATTCACTGCCGCACTTTATCAGCGGACTGACGAACTTTACCAGGTAACTGATTCAACACCGGATGAGAACGGAATGATCTATTGCCCTGTCCTTGTCATGCGAGATATTGTCGTTTTTCCCCGCATGGTATCTCCGATTTTTATTTCTCCCGGGCAAAACCTGGACGCGATCACGCATGTCCAAAAAAATGGCGGCACTATGATTGCGTTAATGCTAAAAGATGGAGAAATCGAAAACCCCGCTAAAGAAGATTTTTTGGAAGTAGGCGTTGAAGTTGCAGTCGGACGGTTATTGACTCTTCAAGATGGAAACGCATCTGCTTTGGTTCAAGGCAGGCGGAGAGTCAAAATTGTCGATATTGTTGATGAAGAACCTTTTAAATGGGTTAGAGGATTGGTGGTCAACGACAACCCAATTTCTGACCGGCAGGTTGAGGCGTTAATGCGCACTTCAAGAGACCTTTTTGAAAAGTGTGTTCAACTCGATAGAAGTCTTCCAGATGAAGCTCATCTCTTTTCAATCAACATTTCTGAACCAGGTTGGTTATCCGATATGATCGCTACCGCAATCTCATTGCCTTTTGAGGAGCGGTTGGAACTCTTAACCATTCTCGAGCCAAAAAACCGTTTGAAAAAAGTAAACTGGCTGCTTGCTCAGGAATTGGATGTGTTGCAGTTGGAAGATGAAATTCAAAATCGTGTTCAAAGCGAAGTAGACCGGTCGCAGCGTGAATTTTACTTACGCGAACAGTTAAAAGCAATTCAAAACGAACTTGGCGAGGGTGATGTTTGGACACAGGAGATTGCTGAACTTCGCACGAAGATCGAAGAGAAAAAACTTCCCGAGGAAGCAAAGGCATCGGCCAATAAAGAAATTGAACGGCTCACTCAAATGCCGCCGATGTCCCCGGAAGTTGGTATTATTCGAACGTATTTGGATTGGCTGATTGATCTCCCGTGGGTAGAGGCAACTGAAGATAATCTGGACGTAGTGCATGCTGCTAAAGTTCTAGAGGTAAATCATTATGGCCTTGGCAAAGCCAAAGATCGTATTTTGGAGTATATTGCTGTTAAAAGCTTAAAGCCCAAAAAAGAAAGACAACCGATATTATGTTTCACAGGTCCTCCTGGAACGGGTAAAACATCTCTTGGACAGTCAATAGCAACAGCGCTTGGCAGAAAATTTGTGAGACTTTCACTTGGCGGAGTTCGTGATGAGGCTGAAATTCGCGGACACCGGCGCACCTATATTGGAGCGATGCCCGGGCGGATTTTACAGACTATGCGTCGTGCAGGTTCTATCAATCCACTTTTTATGCTGGATGAGATCGATAAGCTTGGCTCAGATTTTCGCGGTGATCCATCGTCGGCGCTATTGGAGGTATTGGATCCTGAACAGAATTTCTCTTTTTCGGACCACTATCTTGAATTGCCATATGATCTTTCAAAGGTGATGTTCATCACAACGGCAAACAGCCTGGGAGCGATCCCGCCTGCATTACTCGATCGGATGGAAATTTTGGAATTTCCCGGATACATCGAGGAAGAAAAAGTTGAAATTGCCAAGCGGTTCCTGATCCCGAGACAACTTGAAGAAAGTGGTTTTGAACCAAATGAGATCTTTTTTGAAGAACATGCTATCAGAAAAGTAATTAGAGAGTATACCTACGAAGCTGGTGTAAGAAATCTTGAACGCGAACTTGGACGGATATGCCGAAAGGAAGCCAGGCTAAAGTCTGAGAAAAAACGTTTTACAAAAAACCTGTCATCAACACTTTTAGAAAAATTCCTCGGACCACCACAATTCTTTATGACAGAAGCGGAACGGCAGGATGAAGTTGGTGTAGCCACTGCTATTGCCTGGACTGAAAACGGCGGTGAGATCATGCCGGTCGAAGTTCTGATTCTGGAAGGGAAGGGGAATCTGCAGGTTACCGGACAAATTGGCGATATTATGCAAGAATCTGCTCAGGCTGCGCTTTCTTATCTGAAATCGAGGTCTTCAGAGCTGGATATTGACCCTGAAATTTACGAAAGTCTGGATGTCCATATTCACATTCCTGAAGGGGCTATTCCAAAAGATGGTCCAAGTGCCGGAATTACATTGGCGACTGCGTTGGTTTCGGCATTTTCTGAGAGGAAAGTGAAAAAAGAAGTTGGCATGACTGGCGAGATCACCTTGCGTGGAAATGTGCTTCCAGTCGGTGGTGTTCGTGAAAAGATACTCGCTGCTCATCGAGCCGGATTGCGGGTAATTCTTCTTCCTGAAAAAAATAAAAAAGATCTAGTTGAAGTTCCGAAAAAAGTCCTGGACGATTTAAAAATTATTTTAGTTAGGCATATGGACGAAGTGTTAAAAGTTGCGCTACATGGTGAACAAACCATTGAGAACCGGACAATAAAAAAAATTAGGGAATTGGTAGAAAAGCAAAAAGAAGAAGACGAGAATAGAGAATCGCGAAAGAAAAAGTAAATTTTCCAGGAAATGAAAAACGTCTTGAGGTTTTATTCTCAAGACGTTTTATTTGTTTGAATAATATATTAAGAGATGTTCTGTTTTTGCTTTTCTGCTTCTAAAGCAATTATTCCATTTTTTACCTGATTAAGAGATTTTTCCATCTCAGATTGAAGTGAGCCAAGGGTTTGAAGAACGTATTCATCTGCATCGCGTTTGGTTTGCTCACTTTCTAATCGGGCTTGTGCGATAATTTGTTCTGCCCTCGCCTGGGCAGCCTGGGTTGTTGGATCTTTTTCGACAAGTTTATCGCTTTTTTCACGGGCAAGCGCAATCGTACGGTTCGCCTCTTCTTGTGCTTGCGCTAGAACCCTGTCTCTTTGAGAAAGAAGTTGCTGGGCTTTCTTTATTTCTTCAGGAATCGTAATTCTCATCTGGTCGATCAAATCAAGCATTCGATCTTCATCCACAATAACACTGTGGGTGAACCAGATCGGACGACTCTCGTTAAAAAGCTCTTCCAATCGATCTACCAGATGTAAAATATCCATTTTAGTGCTCCTGACGACATTATATCGAATATTTCTTTTCCTGTTGCAATCTTTAGACCAAACTAGTTAATCGCGAAATGTATGTGTAGGGATGATCGGATTGTTCTCCCCTAGATCATAGAATTTATTTTTCAGCATTTCTTCAACTGATCGAGGCACCATCGTGGAAATATCACCTCCAAGAGAGGCTATCTCGCGGACTGTTGAAGATGATAGAAACGAATGTTCCTCATTCGTAATTAAAGCTAAGACTTCTACATCTGGTGTCAGGCGATGGTTGGCTAATGCCATGCGAAATTCATATTCGAAATCCGAAAAAACTCGCAATCCTCTGATCATAACTTGCGCGCCAATTTTCTCGCAAAATTTTACAGTCAAACCGCTATAACCAACAACTTTCACTTTCGGATGATCTTTGAAGATCCCTTGAACCAGCCCTATCCTCTCATCCGGAGAAAGTAAGAAATTTTTCAATGGTTTATCATAGACAGCGATGACTAATTCATCCACTAGTTTTACTGACCTTTTAGCGATGTCAATATGACCATTGTGTATTGGATCAAAAGAACCTGGAAAAACTGCTCGTATCATCATTTGTCCTAACTTATATCGCTGGAATCGGTAGACCAAAATTCTGTTACTTTAGTTAATAATAATTCATTTTCTGGATTCTCAAGCATCGGATCTGCGTTGAAAAGTTCCTGGGCTATGCTTCTGGCTTTCTCGATCAAACGAATATCAGTTATCTTCGCCATCTTCAAGTCAGCAAATCCAGATTGACGGTATCCGATAAAATCACCGGGTCCTCTCTGTTGGAGATCTTTTTCTGCGAGAACAAATCCATCGTTCGTTTCAGTCATTACAACAAGTCGTTCATTCTCAATTGAATCTTCGGTATCTGGTAATAAAAGACATATAGCTTGATCATCTCCTCGACCGACACGACCTCGCAATTGGTGAAGTTGTGCCAGACCGAATCGATTTGCACCTTCGATCATCATTACGGTAGCGTTCGGAATATCAACTCCGACTTCAATGACCGTTGTAGAGACGAGAATATCGTAAACCTTATCTCTAAAGGATTTCATGACAGACTCTTTTTCATCGGGGCGCATTTTACCATGCAAGAGACCGACTTTTAACTCTGGAAAAATTTCTTCTTGAAGCATTTTATGGTCATCGACTGCAGCTTTAACTTCATCATTATCGCCTTGTTCGATCAATGGATAAACAATAAAAGCTTGATGACCACATTCAATATTTGTTCGAATGATTTGGTACGCACGTTCTCGTTCCAATGGATTAAGGACGTACGTTTTTACGGGTTTTCTGCCTGCCGGCATTTCATCCATGATGGATAACTCCAGGTCACCATAAAGCGTTAATGCCAATGAACGGGGGATAGGGGTGGCTGTCATGACCAGAAGGTGTGGATTGATTCCTTTTTTACGCAACGAAGACCGCTGGGCAACGCCAAAACGATGTTGTTCATCTATGACGGCTAATTGTAGATTATTAAACTGGATCGGGTCTTCTAGCAATGCATGAGTCCCGATAATTAGTTTAATTGAACCATCGATTAAGCCTTGTTTTATATTGTCTCGATCCTTCGTGTTTGTATCACCCGTCAATAATTGAATTTCTTTCGTCCCTAAGGGCAAATCAGGATTATTTTCGTTAGATAATAACTTAGTTAAAGAACGATAATGCTGTTCGGCTAATATGGTTGTTGGGGCCATGATAACAGCCTGGGCGGCGTTGAGAACGATAATAGATACAGCCAATGCGGCAATGACGGTTTTTCCAGACCCTACATCGCCTTGAAGCAGGCGGTTCATCGGAGAACCGCTTGCCAGATCTTTTTGGACGTCAGCAATCGCTTTTTGTTGCGCATTAGTAAGCATAAATGGAAAAGAGTTGATTATCTGACTGATTATTTCGGTTGAAACTTGAAATCTGGTGGCGCTCTGACTGACCCAATTTCTCTTTTGTTGCAGGACACCTAGCTGCAATAAAAAAATCTCGTCAAAGGCAAGGCGTTTTTGAGCAGCAGATAGAAACTCGTAGTCTTTTGGATAATGGATTTGATTTAATGCAACAGAAAGATCAATTAATCCAGCTTTATATTTTATTGAGGCTGGCAAGAAATCAGAAATTCGACTGGCGTAATAATTCATTGCTTCGTTGACGGAATTCCGAACCATTTTTTGAGATAATCCGGATGTTAGCGGGTAAACCGGAATAATTCCGTTTGTGTTTAAGTGGTTTTGATCCAATTCTTCAAAACTCGGGTCACTCATTTGTTTCCGACCTAGATACATTTCAACCTTGCCAGAAATCACAAGTTGTTTTCCATGTTGGAATTGAGAAATAAAACTATGAACATATTTAGAAGACCTAAAAAAAGAAAGCCGCAAGAAACCGGTGCCATCACTTACAACAACTTCAACGCGGGTGAGTTCCTTGTTTCTGACCTTGGAAGATAAAACACTTTGAACCGTGGCGATAATTGTGAGAACATCCCCATATTCAATCCGATTGATTGGTTTCAGGGTGGAATAATCATCATAACGCCGCGGAAAATAATACAATAAATCCCTGATGGTTCTCACACCAAGCGTATTAAAGTCAGCAGCCCTGCTTGAGGCAATTCCGTGAAGCGCCTTGATTGAAGCATTAAGACCAATACTTTCTTTAGATTGAGGAGGTCCTGGATGCTTAATAACAGGATGAGAACATACTTCTTTTTTCGGAAAGACAGGCTCAATCTTGGGCGGAATTGTATTGGATTGTTTCCTCACTGCAGGACTTACGGGAAAAGGACCAAGTTGAAGAAGATTGAAAATTATTTTTGTTGAAGATTCTCTGTCTGCTTGTGATAATCTTGAATAAGATAAGATGAACTCAGAAATAGCAGATTTGAGTTCTTCAGGGACGCCTTCGTTGGTTAATTCGAGAATTAATGCAGGTAGAAATTTTTCCAAGCCCCCAATGATCGCTCGATTTACATAGTTGTTTTGAATTTCTAATACAAGAATTTTCTTGATCTTTTCAAAAGATTTGAACATAAAGATATTTTACCGCAAAGAAAAATTCATAACCCGAACTGTTACTCTTTCTACGACTTTTCCAAAACGACGATTCCAAACCCTTTTGGGCCGATCAGGGATACCAGGTAACTATTTAAGGGGTGTTCAGTGTAGGTGGTATTTGAGTAATTCTCTTCTATATATTGCTTAATTATTTTCGCTTCAGACAATAAAGGGGGAGCAGGTTGAAGAAATGAAAGTTGAAAAAGATCGTCAAACTCGTCAATAAATTCAATAAAATAATCCACTACACTGTGGGTATTTTTTACCTTTTCAAGAGGATTCAATTTACCCCCTTCAATTCCAAAAATTGGTAGAAGAGATACCATTTCTCCAACAATGCACTGACCGATATCTATGAAACCAGAAGTGTGCAAATACGAAAGATTAGTCGCGCATAACAAAGTGTAAATATGCGGCACTTCTTCACGCAGTTTTTGTTCAATATCTGCGCCCGGAATATTATTAATAATTAAATCTGATGCAAATTGAATTAAATGACCTTGTCCGGTTGAAATGGATTGGGAATCGATTAAATGGACGGAAGCGCGACCATGCATTTTTGAGATCATATTAGCCACGATCTCATAAACAGGGCTAAGCTCTTTGGAGTGCAAAATGATGAAAACATCGTCAAATGTACTTAGACTTGATGTAATTAAATCATAGATTTCGCTAAAGCTTGGCAGAGTAATAATTGGTTTTTGATCTAATGTTAACTGTCTGGGAAAGGTTGATAAGTTTGGTTTTGTTTTGTCCTTTGTTCCTGATAGTCCATAGATCGACTTGTAATTAATAAACCGGAGACAAATATTCTCCGGAAAGTTGAGTTTAGTAAATTGGGCGGCGTTGTCGGTGATAATGCAGGTTGAGCCCATGGTTATTCTAATGAAATGATTAACTGATAGTGGGGTTGTCCACCTTTGTGAATTTCAATTTCATGATCTGGATACTCAGATGCGATTATTTTGCTTACTTCTTCAACATCACTCTTTTTGAAATTATCACCGTAGAAGAGAGTAATTCTCTCCCTTGAGATCAGATTTGCTTTACCTAGTAGATCAATGCACGTCTCTGTTACATTGTCACCAGATACCAAAAGGGCTCCATTCAACAAACCGATTATTTTACCTTCCTCTACATCTACGTTATTGATCCCAACAGTTCTCGTAGCGGTAGTGATTTCGCAGGTATCAACTTCAGTGATTGCGTTGAGCATCTCGGTTGACACCTTTTCAATATCACCTTCAGGGTCTAATCTGAGCATCGCTGAAAGACCTTGCGGAATACTCACTGAAGGTATAACGATGACATTTTTAACACTTAATGATTTTGCTGCATTAGCAGCTAAAACGATGTTTTTATTATTTGGGAGAATAACCACATTATTTGTGGGCAAGTTTTCAAAGGCTTTTAGAATTTCTTCTGTACTTGGGTTCATAGTCTGTCCGCCCTCAATAATTGCAGCAACGCCAAGACTGGCAAATATCTTTGAAAGCCCAACTCCTGGAGAAACAACAACCACTGCAATATTTCCTTCTTGAAAATCAACCAGATTAATACCTTGTGTTTTCTTATTTGAGTCTGCCATTTGAAGCTCAAGGTTTTCCATTGCAACTTTCGACCAGGAGCCAATTTTAGAAATGTATTCTAATGGTTCATTTCGTTTTTCTGCTTCGACGTGGATATGCATACGATAAATCCCGTCGCCTTCTCCGACTTGTATGGAGGTTCCAATTTTCGAGAGACCAACATAGAAAGAATCAAGGTCTAATGAGGTCTTGGTAGTGAAATCGATTACAACTTCAACATCTTGACCTTCTTCGACTGCATCCATCGTATCGCTCAAATTCATAGCAGAAATTGGCTGTAATAGAGCATCTGAGGATTCTAACGAACTGCCGTGAATATGTCTGAGCATTCCTTCCAGAATAACAAATAACCCTTTACCGCCGGAATCAACTACCCCTGCGGTTTTAAGGATCGGCAACAATTCAGGTGTGTATTTTACAGATTCATTTGCGGCATTTACTGCATCATCTAACAATTGTACAAGATCGTTAGACCGGGCAAGGGAATTCTCCACTGCTATTGACACATCCTTGATCACAGTAAGAATGGTCCCCTCAACAGGTCGAACTACACCTTTATAAGCGGTATTACGGCTTTCAATGAGAGCACGCGAAAAAATTAGAGAATCCATCTCGGGAAGACTATCAAGCGCTCGAGCAAAACCTCTCCATATTTGCGAGAGGATAACGCCAGAGTTACCTCTTGCTCCCATTAATGCGCCTTGGGCGATGTCCTTAGCCATTTTTCCGACATTTGTCTCATTTGAATTGGCGACTTCGTTATAGGCGGCTTGCATAGTGAGCAGCATATTTGTTCCAGTATCTCCATCGGGTACCGGAAATACATTTAATGAGTTAATTAGTTGTTGATGGACTTTTAACCAAATTAGGGAAGCTTCTACTAACCTTTTAAGAGCTTGCCCGTCTATCGAATAGATAGGGGTAATTGAATCAGTCACGGTAGTTCTCGTTTCCATGGGGGTATTGATCATTTTGCTCCATAAATAGCGATTTCAATCCGTGTTGCTGATCCGCAAGCCACGAACATGAATATTCACTTGATTTACCGATAAGCCAGTTGTATTTTCAACCTGATACTTAATATTTTCCGAAACACTCGAAGCAACTGATTTAATCCGAGTGCCGTATTCAACGATTACATAAACATCAATATTTACTTCAGCGCCATCAAACGCAACTTCGACGCCTAGAATGGGATCTTTAACAAGAACTTGCGATATACTCTCGGCAAGATTCTTGGCGGCAAGCCCTACTACCCCGTAGGATGCTAAAGCAGATTGACAGGCAATCGACGCAATTGAACGATGAGAAATATAGACGCTTCCTAAGGTATTTGTCGCAGAATTCATATTATTATCCTTGAGTTTATAACATTTTTTCTTGAAAAAAGATACGGTATGTGATAAAATTCAAACTTGCTAGAAGTGTAATTAATTGTACCTAATTTTGCAATAATTGTTAGGAAAGGAATTGAAATGGCAAAGTGTGCAACCTGTGGCAAGACAACTACTTTTGGGCATAACCGAAGTTTTTCTCAACGAGCAACCAATCGGTCGTTCAAACCGAATCTTCAGAAAACCACTGTAATTGAAAACGGACGCCCAGTTCAGAAAATGCTTTGTACCAAATGCATCCGCACGATGGTAAAGAGCAGCTGAACTTTTGAGACTACCAACAATAAATTACGGGTGAATCCGTAATTTTTGTTTTTAATGAATCAATTTACGGAGTGAATCAACCCCAGCTAAAATGCCATCGGGATTTCGAAAAATCGATGTTGCCGCCACGAAAGCATTAGCGCCAGAATTTTGAGCGCACAAAATCGTTTCGGGGTTTATTCCACCATCGACTTCAATAACGGGCGACTGACCAGCTAATTCGCATAGCCTCAAAACTTCGTTAACCTTATCTGCCATTTGTGGAATGAACTTTTGACCAGCAAAACCTGGGTTGACAGTCATAACAAGGATTAAATCAGCAAAAGGAATTAAAGAAGAGATCGCCCCAGCGGGAGTTCCAGGATTTAGGGCAATGCCGGCTTTACATCCCAAAGATTTTATTACTTCAAGAGTCCGGTGAGAATTCGGGTTGCCTTCAGGATGAATTGTAATGATCGAAGCGCCTGCTTTGGCAAAAACTTCAACGAATTTTTCAGGTTTTTCAACCATCAGGTGGCAATCAAGTGGCAGCGAAGTGATTTTTTTACATGCTTCAACAATGAATGGTCCCATTGTCAGATTAGGTACAAAATGACCGTCCATTACATCGATATGAATCCAATCCACTCCTGCACTTTCGCACAGCCGGATTTCATTAGTTAAATTTAAAAAATCGGCGGAGAGGATTGAGGCAGAAATTATTCCATTCATAATTAATTACCTTAATAAAGGTTTGATTGAAAACCAAACATAGAGCCAAAAGGGGAGCAGCCCGCCGACTAATAATAGGCATAGAAGTTCAAGCCCAATTAATTTCCAGTCAATAGAATTGCGTGAAAATCGGGTGTCAGGTGAATAATCTTCGTATGAAATTGGCGAAAGCCGGCCTATTTGGTTGGGGATTGGTGGAGCCAATTGATTTTTTGAAGTCGAATTGTTATATTGTTCTTTATGCCGTTCAAGAATTGTTGATAATACGCTGCCGAGTTGGTCTGCAGTACGATATCGCAATGAGGGTTCTTTGGAAAGAACTTTCAAAATGAGTTGATCAAGATCGTGAAAGCATTCCGGATTTAATTGACTAGGGGGAACTGGGTCTTGAGTTTGATGTAATTTGATCAATTCTTCAGGCGTATTCGCATCAAAAGGTAATTGTCCAGAGAACATTTCATACATGACAACACCCAGTGAATAAACATCTGCGTAGGGTGAGGGTGCGCCACCTAATGCTTGCTCCGGCGCCAGATATTGAGGAGACCCCCAAACCACATCTGACCTTTCCTCAGGCTCGATCGTTGAAAGGGCGCGCGCAATGCCAAAATCAGTGACCTTAAGGCGATTATCCTCAGAGATGATCATATTCTGGGGTTTAACATCACAGTGAATAATACCGGCGCGATGCGCATAGCCCAATGCGTTACATGCTTGAATAACTAATGGAATCCCTTCCGCAAGAGAGTATCGGCCCTTATCTTTTATTTTTGATTTCAAGTCTTTCCCGTTAACATATTCCATTACGATATAAATGCCTTGCGGGTCGATACCGAAATCATGTACTGTGACAATGTTGGGGTGAGTCAAGTTTGCTGCGGATTTTGCTTCTTGTCTAAAACGATCTCGAAAACCTTGGTCTTCAGAAAAATCTTGCCTGAGCAACTTTATCGCGACCGGGCGTTCGAGCATTTGGTCGTATGCTTCGTATACGAGAGCCATGCCGCCTTTTCCAACTTGATGGAGAAGAAGGTATCGATTACCAAGTATTTGATCTTTAAGGTTAGTCACAGTCATACAAGGGCATTATAACATAGGGGTACTTTCCGCCAATCGATTATAATTTTAGCTTATGAATAATTTCATACGATATATTAACAAGCATCCATTGTATGTTTTGCTTCTGATTTTACCCTTCGCGGTATTTGCCAAAGCTGGCGGCTGGGGGGCTGGCTGGGTATTTGGATTATCTGCAGCTGGTGTTGTTCCCTTGGCAGGTTTAATTGGTGAAGCTACAGAAAGCTTGGCTGCCCGTACAGGTCCTAAAATAGGTGGACTAATCAACGCTTCACTAGGCAATGCTGCAGAATTGATCATTACTCTTTTTGCAATAAAAAAAGGATTGCTTGAACTGGTAAAAGCTTCAATAACTGGATCTATTATCGGAAACATACTTTTTGTGCTTGGGTTGTCGATCTTTCTTGGTGGAATAAAAAATGGTATTCAACATTTTGACCGCCGAAACACGGTGAACAACACAATTCTTCTTGCGATTGCATTGGTTGGATTAGTGACGCCATCATTATTTAGCCACTCAACGGCTGGCGGCTTATCTCAAAAAGTAGAAGTATTAAGCCTTTCAGTGGCTGGTGTCATGATTCTTTTGTACACGATGGGGATCATTTTCTCTCTAAGAGCAAAAACAACTGCAGGAATTGGAGCGCCCTCTGGAGATATTGTTGTTGATAAAATCGAATGGAGTATTACTAGATCGTTAATAATCCTGGCTCTTTCAACTGGCGGGATTGTTTGGCTGAGTGAGATCCTGGTCGGCAGTGTTGAGGAGGTAGTGGCTGGATCAGGAATATCAGAGTTCTTCCTCGGAATTATTTTAGTTCCGGTCATTGGCAATATTGCTGAACACCTCGTGGCAGTTAAAGTGGCTATTAAGAATAAGATGGAACTCAGCATGGAGATCGCTGTTTCTTCCAGTCTGCAAATCGCGCTTTTCGTATCACCTGTTTTGGTTTTTATCAGTCTTTTGTTGGGGAATCCACTTACCTTGGTGTTTAATCCCTTTGAGTTAGCTGCCCTTGGCGCAGCCGTACTTATCTGTTATTTTGTTTCTGCCGATGGCGAGACAAATTGGTTAGAAGGAGCTGCTCTATTGGCTGTTTATGTAATCTTCGGTCTGGCTTTCTTTATTTTTCCGAGTTAATAGATGACCACTCCAAAAAAGACAGTGTTAAACCGAAAAGTCGTATTGGGTGCGATCGCTATCTCTGCAATCGGTCTGTTTTATCTCTTGGTTCTCTTAAATGGACTATCATACAATCAATCAATGACAATTACCCCTAAAGCAAACTTAACAGTAATTGCTGGTCCGCAGATACCCACTTTAGACATGAGCCAATTATCCTCCGCCACTCCGACCATTAGTGTTGATGCTCAATTAACTAATGGAAACGGTTTTAGATCGGGTTCGTACGTGCAGATAACCGGTACTGGAAGCAATGGGTTACGAATCCGCAATAACCCGGGAACCAACGCGGAAATTAACTTTGTTGCAAATGAATCAGAAGTTTTTCAAGTTATTGGTGGTCCAATTGTGCTTGATAATTTTACATGGTGGCAACTCTCAACTCCTTATGACCAAAACCGGCAAGGATGGGCAGCCGCAGAATATTTAATCGCAGTTACTCAATAACAATAAAAATGAATTATATGTCGAAATATTTTTCAATTTCGTATGGATGTGGGCGGGTCCGGATTTCGGAATCTTCAGCTCTTTTTGTGGCGATCCATTCAGTGATCATTTCTTTATCAAAAATACTTTGATTCACTAAAAAGGCGTGATCGGATTCAAGCGCAGATACGGCTTCTTCCAAGGTTGTCGGAAGGCTTTTTATTGCTGTGCGTTTTTCTTTCGACCATGTGAAAATATTCTCGTCTATCGGTCCAAATCCCTCGGCGGTTGGATCGATTTTGTTAATGATGCCGTCTATACCTGCTAATAACATGGCTGCCATGGCAAGGTAGGGATTACAGGTCGCATCTGGAGGGCGAAATTCAAAACGCACTTTGTCAGGTTGAGTAGCATATTTTGGAATTCGAATCGCAGCGCTGCGATTTCCTGAGGAAAAAAAACAATTAACTGGCGCTTCATAACCAGGTACAAGGCGACGATACGAGTTGGTTGTTGGATTTGTGAATGCCATGACTGCAGGCGCGTGTTTTAAAAGACCGCCAATATAATAGAAAGCCGACTGGCTTAATAAGTACTTATTCATCATGTCGTAAAAAACATTTTTCTTATCCAGCATAAGCAATTGGTGAAAATGCATTCCATTACCTGCTTCACCAAAAAGAGGTTTAGGTAGAAATGTCACTGTTTGATTGTTCTTCGCAGCGGTCATTTTAGCCATATATTTGACCATCATCGCGGCGTCAGCCGATTTTATCAATCCTAATAGGGGGGTTTCAATTTCACATTGTCCTGGTCCCCCGACTTCATGGTGGTGGTACTTAATTGGAATATTCGCAGATTCCAGAGCAAGTACGATGTTTGTGCGAAGATCGAATAGTTTGTCTTTAGGAGGGATCGCATGATAGCCACCGTGTGAAGGAATATAGTTGCCTTCACCTGTATCAGGGCTATTCCAACATGCTTCTGCAGCTTCAAATCGATAGGATGCTGAGTTAATGTTGTTTTCGAAATAGGCAGACTCAAATACGTAAAATTCAAATTCCGGTCCCCAAACACTACAATCTGCGATCCCAGTACTGATTAAATACTGTTCTGCCCGTTTTGCAATTTGACGTGGGTCTCTTACAAAATCGCTCTTGGTGTCTGCTTCAACGGTGCTGCAAATAAAACTCAATGTTGGTACGGTACAAAATGGATCCAAGAACCCGGTAGAAAGATCAGGGATTAATGCCATATCACCGGATTTTACTGATTTCAGGCCGACACTTGACCCATCAAAGCCAACGCCGGAATCCATCAAATCCGGTTCGAATTCGGTTGCAGACAATGTAACATGATGCCACCGTCCCCAAAGATCAGAAAATTTCAAGTCGATCATTCGAATATGGTGCTGGTCTACGTAATCGCTTGCATCGACAAAATTTGTAAACATAGATCTCCTGATTTTTTGTTATTGGATATAAATAATCATACCTTCAAACAATTATTTTGTACAAGATGTGATTAATAAAGGGTTAGTAATTCTGTTGACTATTAAATTTGCATATAAAATAAAGGGAGCTTATAATTCATTATCGGGTTTAAGATATTCGAAATATTAAGAAACGGAGGAAGGTCTGGAAACAAAACCCATCACTCAGTCTCTCGGTAATGATTCTGGAGGGGTCCTTCAGTTATCATCCGGGGTTATTTTATCAAGTCGATACCAAATCCAGGATGTGATTGGAATCGGTGGGATGGGCTCTGTTTATCGCGCCCGTGATTTACATTTTCCAAATGTGATCAAACTTGTTGCAGTTAAAGAGATGATCAATCAGGCTCCTGACCCGGTAGTGCGGGAAACGATTGTCAATAATTTTGAGAGGGAAGCCAATATATTGGTGACTCTAAACCATCCTTCTATTCCAAAAATATTTGATTTTTTTACTCATGAAGAACGTTCTTATCTCGTTCTGGAATTGGTCAACGGCAAAGACCTGGAAGCGATTCTCCGAAGTTCACTAGAGCCAATTCGAGAAGATCAGGTAATTCTATGGGCGATTGAAGTATGTGACGTTTTGGAATACCTTCATACGCATAAGCCTGAACCGATTATTTTTAGGGATATTAAACCTCAAAACCTGATGGTTAACCAACAAAATCATATTGTGATGGTAGATTTTGGAATCGCCAAGATCTTTAAAACAGGGCAAAAAGGGACAATGATCGGAACAGAAGGATACTCACCGCCAGAACAATATCGTGGAGATGCAACTTTCCAAACAGATATTTATGCTCTTGGCGCAACATTACATCACGTCCTTACCCGGCGAGATCCTCGATTGGAAGCTCCTTTTTCATTTGGAGATCGACCTATCCGTCAACTTAACCCGGTTGTATCCCAAGAATTTGAATCAATTATTAGTACTGCTTTAAACTACAAACCGGAAGATCGTTTTAAAGATATTACTTCTATGAAAGCAGCGCTAGTATCCTTGGCGAGAAAAACTGGTGCCCTATCAAAGGTAGCGTCGGGCGATTTGATGACGCGTGAACAAAATATTAAACCTCTATGGGTGTTTAAATGTGAGGATGAGATTAGAGGTTCAGCGACACTGGATTCGGGAACAATTTATGTTGGTGCGTATGACAATAATTTATACGCTATTGATGCTGCTAAAGGCCAATTCCAATGGAAATATGCGGTCGACGGGGGAGTGATTTCAAAACCGCTGATTTCTAATAACCAAGTCTATTTTGGCAGCGAAGATGGAAAGCTGCATGTTATTCATTCTAAAACCGGGAAAAGATCCTGGATGTTTACCACAGAAGGTCCTATACGTTGTTCGGCCAAAATCGCTGAGGGGCATATTTTTTTTGGTTCGGATGATGCAAATCTCTACGCAGTCAACATTGCTTCTAACAGAAAAAGTTGGGCAATCAAGACAGAGGGTCCCGTTAGGTCAACGCCATTTATTTCGAACGATCTGATCTATTTCGGTACTGAGGCAAATGAATTTTTATGCTCAGATTTTCGTGGACAAGTAAAGTGGCGTTTTTGGACAAAGCGACCTGTCACTTCATCGCCGATTGTATCTGATGGTATTGTTTATTTTGCATCTTTGGATTCTAACTTTTATGCATTGGATGCTAAATCTGGCTGGGTGATCTGGCGTTTTCGAATGGGTAAAGGCTCAGTGGCAAGCCCGACGACCGTTGAAAATTTCACATTTATTGGCTCTGCGGATGGGTATCTTTATTGTGTTGAGAAATCAAGCGCGAAAGAGATCTGGCGTTTTAAAACTGATCACCAGGTTAGCGGCTCGCCAACCATCTATAAAGATGCTTTGTATTTTGGCGCAGCAGACGGTACGTTTTATTGTTTAGATTATAAATCGGGGCGCCAGCGTTGGAAATTTACCACGAATGGACCAATAACCGGGACACCAATGGCTGCCAATGACATTATTTATATTGGCTCGGCAGATCACTGCCTGTATGCTCTAATTGCTTAAAATATAATTCGTCGGAGGATTCAGCTGTGATAAATATTATTAAAAGGTTTTTTCCAAAAAGACAAAAAGAAGAGCAAAAGAGACCAACTGCTATTCAAACAACCCCATTATCAGAAGATCAATTAAGTTCTGTTTCTCATTCGACCCTTGTCCACAAACCAGCTCAATTTTTAATCGGCAGTGGTCAATCTGTTGGTATTCAAAGAGATCATAATGAGGACACCCTTTTTTCATTGAGCTCAGTAATCGCTGACGGATCAAACGATTTGACTTTTGGAATTTGTATTATCGCTGATGGTATGGGAGGACATAAAAATGGAGAAATTGCTTCTGGGGTTGCAACTCGAGTCGTAGCCAAAAATCTGGTTTCAAGGGTTTATTCTCGGTTGTTGAACATTCACAGCGACCCTATGGATGAGAGCATTCAGGAAGCTGTAGAAAATGCGATCAATGAAACACAAAAAGCAGTTGTTCGCTATGCACCCGGTGGAGGAACAACGTTTACATGTGCCTTGATTATTGGCGAGCAAGTGACAATTGGACACGTCGGGGACAGCCGAGCTTATTTTATTTACCCAGATGGCAGAATTCAAAGAATTACAAAGGATCATTCTTTGGTTCAACGAATGATTGATTTAGAAGAAATTACTGAAGAACAAGCAATTGATCACCCTCAAAGAAATGTACTTTTAAAAGCAATTGGTCAAGTGGAAACAATTCACCCGGATATTCAAACTTATCAAGTTCCCAAGGGAGGACACATGATGTTATGCAGTGATGGATTATGGGGAGTATTGCCTGATACAGAAATTTATCGAATTGTTACCAGTTCTAATGACCCTGTATTGGCTTGCAACAAATTAGTTGACGCAGCAAATGCCGAAGGCGGTCCAGATAATATTAGTGTCATTCTTGTGGATTATTACGGGCAATAAACAATGATTATGGGGGAATCTTATTACGAAATGTTGGACATAACAAAAGACGCAACCGCCGAAGAAATTCGGATTTCTTATTTTGAACAGGTGCGGAAATATCACCCGGATACAAACTCAAGTCCTTTGGCTAAGGAAATGTTTTTTCATATACAAGAAGCATATGAAATACTCAGCGATCCTAAAAAAAGAAAGGTTTATGATCAAACACTTTTAGGAATAATTAAACCGGAATCACTAATTACATTATCAATCGAATATAGTAAGTCAGAAATCCCACGGTTGAACGAACCTCAATTGGTTTATGCAAAATTGGAACTGCAGAGGGTTGAAGATCCTGTATTAACACAGACTCCTCAAGTCCACATTTGCCTTATCGTTGATTGTTCTACATCAATGAGAGGCGAACGCATAGAAATGGTAAAGAAGAACATTTACCAATTAATTCTAAAACTAAGGCCTTCTGACTTGGTTTCAATTATCACATTTAACGATAAAGCAGATCTGTTATTGGCTCCGACAAATGTGGCAAATCTTAAACAAATCGAGAATAATTTGAACCACATCATTTGTTCAGGAGCGACCGAGATTTATAAAGGGTTAAAAGCCGGGGCTGATCTTTTGTGGGGAAATTTTGCCGATAGTTTTACCAAACAAATAATTTTACTCACGGATGGCCACACGTATGGTGATGAAGAAGCGTGTTTTGAATTAGTGAAGAAATTGGTCGATAAGAATATTATCGTTAGTACATTGGGCATTGGTCATGAATGGAATGATATCTTTCTGGATCGGCTGGCGAATATTACCGGCGGAAGTTCATCATTTGTTTCTTCACAGGAAGATTTGTATAATTATATGCAGAACTTCGCGGAATCAATTAATACAGTTTTTGCCCGTGGTTTAACAATGGAATTAGAATCTGGGAATAATATCGAAACCAAGTATATTTTCAGAATTCAACCAGATATCGCTGAATTGCCATTAGAAAAACCGATACCATTGGGCGATATGTATCTACGAAAAAAATCAATCTTTTTAATTGCTTTTTTACTCCCGGCTTTATCACGTGAAAATGACATTATTTGCCTCGGAAAAGGTAAAATAAGATTAGAGATCAATTCAACCAAAATAGAAAGAGCTAGAATATTGATTAATATGTGCATCCCGGTTAAGGATGAAATCAATCGACAAGATGCGCCAATCGATATCATAAATGCGCTTTCACGGATAACCCTATATCAAATGCAAGAAAGAGCAAACCTCGAAGTAAAAAATGGAGACTTTCAGAACGCGGTAAATCATCTTGGTTGCATTGCAACTCAATTGTTAGCGCAAGGAAACAAAAAATTAGCAAAAGTGGCATTAGTTGAAGCAGAAATGTTAAAAAACACAAAAAGATATAGCGCTGATGGCGATAAACAGTTAAAATACGGTACCAGGGCATTGTTGCTATTGCCCGATCATGAAAAGAGGGATCTATGATACTTTGCCCTAATTGCCAGCATAAAGAACTACCTGGGGCGCTTTTCTGCAGTGAATGCGGAACTCAATTGGTTTCATTGGACATATTAAATACACGGTCAATAAAAAAAACCCCTACTGACAACCTGGTTATACAAACACAAATCCCTGATGTAACCACCAGAAAAACAGCGCCAAAGGGAATTGAGCCTAGCATATCGCTGCATATTGTTGATAGCGGTCAGGTTCTACATCTTGCAGATCGCACAGATTTCACGCTTGGTCGTACTATCGAAGGACAACCCATCCTTCCTGATGTCGATCTTTCTCCATTTGATGCATTCACGCTGGGTGTTTCCAGGTTGCACGCAGCATTGCGGATTGTGAATAGCGAGGTAGTAATTACAGATTTAGGATCCTCTAATGGAACCCGGGTTAACGGACAGAAAATTGTTCCTCACGTAGATTATCCATTAAACCATGGGGATCTTATCGCTTTGGGAAAATTAAAAATCCAAGTATTAATAATTAAGTAACGGGAGCATACTCATGCCGGTAATCGTGCTTCATATGCTTAACGAAGATCCTGTTCAGGGCGATGTAGATGAATTGCCTCAGCGAAACGATACATTGATTTATGTCAGGAATCCTCGCAGGCGAGATGGAAAAGATATCCCTTATTTGGAAGCAAATGTGACTACTGTTGTATGGCCGATGTCAAGGATATCATTCATAGAAATACTGCCTGGCTCGGAAGACGAAAAAATCGTCAGTTTTGTTAGAGATTGATAATCATGGCAGAAGAAAATTTTCGAAACAAAATCATTTTGGTTGTTGATGACGAGGAACGCATGGCCAGGTTCATTCGTTTGAACTTGGAACATGATGGGTTTCAGGTTGTTGAGGCGCATAAAGGGTTGCAGGCTATCACAGCTTTACGCGATAAAATGCCTGATGTTGTTCTGCTAGATGTAATGCTGCCTGATATCGATGGTTTTGAAGTCTTACAATTGATCAGAGAAACAAGCTCTGTTCCGGTCATCATGTTAACTGCGAAAGGTGAAGAAGATGATCGGGTTCGGGGTTTAGAATTAGGGGCTGATGATTACGTGACCAAACCCTTCAGTCCGCGGGAATTGGTCAGCAGGGTACGTGCAGTCCTTCGGCGAACCGAGCTAAGCGCTGCTTCAGGTGAAGGTGGAGTAATAAATGTCGATGACCATCTAAAAATTGATTTTGGACGCCGGGAGATAAAATTAGACGGTGACCTTATTAAATTAAGACCAACTGAATACAGATTACTCTATCATCTGGTACAAAACGCTGGTTGGGTTCTGACATACGATCAGATCCTCTCTAAAGTATGGGGTTATGAATATCGAGATGAACCACATTATGTACGTTTATATGTAAATTATCTCAGACAAAAACTTGAGAAAGATCCAGCCAATCCTATTTATATTCTGACTGAAAGAGGCGTTGGTTATCGTTTCGTTAATTATAAGAAGGAAGATTAATAATAAATTCGTATAAATCAAACAATATTATTACGAATAGAGCTTATTATTGGTAGTTAGAAGAAAATAAATCAGGAGAAGCAAGATGATTGAAGAACCGATCCATGTAAATGATGCGGCTTTTGAAAAAACCGTAATACAGTCTACGATTCCAGTGATTGTTGATTTCTGGGCGCCATGGTGTGGACCTTGCCGGATGGTTGCTCCGGTTTTAGACAAAATTGCAAAAGATTATTCAGGCAAACTAATTGTAGCAAAAGTGAATACTGACGAAAATCCTGAGAATGCTATGAAGTATGGCGTTCAAGGGATTCCAACAATGCTATTTATTTCAAGTGGGAAAGTTGTGCATCGCCAGGTAGGCGCTCTGCCAGAAGCTAATATACGAACCGCCGTTGATCAATTTCTTGACGTGGTAAAACTGTCAAAATAATTAAAAAAGACGCGAGAGCGTCTTTTTTAATGTTCATTCTTCCTTAACCCTCTCTATTTTTGCGCCAAGCAGTTGAAGTTTTTTCTCGACCTGCTCATATCCTCTATCAATCTGGTTAACATTGCGTATCGTAGATTTTCCAGAAGCCGATAATGAAGCAAGAACCAAAGCCATGCCAGCTCTGATGTCAGGACTTTCCATTTTTTCTCCGGTTAACTGAGAAGGTCCTTGAACAATGCACCTGTGAGGGTCACAAAGCACAATTTGGGCTCCCATTCCAACCAATTTATCAGTGAAAAACATTCGCGAAGGATACATCCAATCATGGAACAACGCAGTTCCTTTTGATTGAGTGGCGACAACAATTGCGATACTCATCAAATCAGTTGGAAATGCTGGCCATGGCATTACACTGATCGTGGGAATTGCTCCGCCCAGGTCCGATTCGATTTCCATTATTTGATTGCTTGGGACAAAAATATCAGTACCTTTCTCTTCCCATGTGACTCCAAGTCTTCTGAATACAAGTTTAATCATATCCAGGTATTTGTTACCTGCATTTCGAATTGTAATTGACCCTCGCGTGATTACCGCGGCACCGATGAAGCTAACGACTTCAAGATAATCAGGCCCGATCGTAAATTCTCCACCGTGCAATGAATCTACGCCCTGAATGTTAAGCGTATTTGAACCGATATTTTCTATTTTGGCGCCTAATTGATTCAAAAAAATGCATAATTCTTGAATGTGAGGTTCTGAAGCCGCGTTTCGGATTGTTGAAGCCCCTTTAGCTCTAACACATGCCATAATGGCATTTTCAGTCGCAGTTACACTAGCTTCATCAAGCAAGATCTCTGCTCCCTTTAAACCATTCGCGCTAAATTTAAATGTTCGATCATATTGGATAGACGCACCTAGTTTTTTTAAAGCCAAGAGATGTGTATCGACTCTTCTTCTGCCTATGACGTCACCACCAGGTGGAGGAAGCTGCAGCTCTCCAGAGCGGGCAACCATCGGACCGGCCAGTAGAATGGACGCACGAATTTTTCTGCATAGGTCAGGGTCAAGATCAGTAGGACGGACTACTTTTGAATGAATTTTCCATACGCCTGTATCTAGATCATCAATAGTGACACCGAGACTCAATATTAATTTCCGCATCGTGTGAACATCTTGAATATTTGGTACGTTTCGCAGGATCACTGGTTCTTCAGTTAATAAACAGGCTGCCAACAAAGGCAAGGCTGCGTTTTTGTTCCCTCCAGGAGTTACTTCTCCATGCAGAGGCGTACCGCCTTCGATGATAAATTTGTCCATTGGGTTCTCCAGATTGAAGTGAAAAACTGATCAGATCACCTGAAAATCTCAGAATCAATAGATCAGCAAGAATATTTATTATATCGTGACTCTGATAAGATTATCCGCAAAAATACATCGCAAAAATACATCATTGTTTGATTGCGACCACGAGTAACATTCGTAAAAAATTAGTGTATACTCCAATTCAAATCCACTCCCATTTTCTTTAAACGAGGTAAAAATGATTGATATTGAAACAGTCGACCTAAAGTCAAAAGATCAAGTTAATGCTTTTGTCCAATTTCAATATGATCTTTATAAAAACGTCCCACAATTTTGCCCCCCGTTCTTCAATGATATTAAACTAATGTTGAATAAAGAGAAGCACCCATATTATGAACATTCTGATGGCGATTTTTACATCGCCAAGCAGGATGGAAAAATTGTTGGCCGGTTGGGTGTATTTGTTAACGATTCATTTAATAATTATCACAAAGTTAAGAAAGGTCAATTTTACCTCTTTGAATGTATTGATGATCAAGAAATTGCAAACAAGTTGTTTGCTAGAGGTTTTGAATGGTGCAGGGAACGTGGCCTTAATGATATTGTTGGTCCAAAGGGACTTTCAGCATTTGATGGGTACGGAATTCTTGTAGAGGGTTTTGAACATCATCAAATGATGACGATGATGAATTACAACTTCGATTATTACTCAAAATTAGTTGAAACGATTGGTTTTGAAAAAGAAGTTGATTTCGTTTCGTGTTATTTGCATCATGATAATTTCTCGGTGCCCGAAAAAGCAAGAGAAGTGGCCAGAAGAGTGAAGGAACGTGGTAATTTTATAGTCCATAACTTTAAAAATAAACGGGAAATGATGCGAGATTGGGCTGACCGGATCGGGGAGGCTTATAACAATACTTTTGTGAACAATTGGGAGTACTACCCACTTACGAAAAGGGAAGTGAAACTGCTGGTCGATAATCTAATGATCGTTGCAGATCCACGGTTGATCAAAATTATTACCTATAATGATAAGTTGGTTGGTTTCTTATTGGCATTTCCAGATATTACTCCAGCATTAAAACGACATCATGGTCGGATAAACCCACTTGGAATTATTGATATGGCTATTGAACTCAAAAAAACAAAATGGGTATCGTTAAATGGAGCTGGGGTTTTACCCGAATACCAAGGGAGGGGTGGAAATGCCTTGATGTATTGTGAAATGGAAAAAACAATCAAGGATTATGGTTTTATACATGGCGAACTAACTCAAGTAGCCGAGACAGCTGTTCAGATGAGAAAAGACCTCATTAGCGTTGGCGGTCAGCCGTATAAAAATCATAGGGTATATCATAAAAAAATATAGCGCAGGCCATAAACGACCTCTACACGGGGTCGTTTGTTTTTTTGATTATTTTGAAATTATTTCTTGTTTGGGTTATTAACTGAAGATTAATTTCAACAACGTAGATACCTTCTTCGTTTGAAGGAGCGCGCAGGAGAATTTCACCGTTTGGTGAAATGACTACACTGTGTCCCCCATAAATATCTCCGCCACTTTTACCAACAGAGTTCACTGCAATAATAAAAGATTGATTTTCAATGGCTCTTGCTTGAAGCAAGATGTCCCAATGAGTAATTCTTGAATAAGGCCAGTGGGCGGCAATCAAGAAACAACCCGCTCCTTGAACTAATAGCTCTTTGAAGAATTCCGGGAACCGTAGGTCGAAGCATATCCCTGCCCCGGATTTACCAATAATCGAATCAAATGTTTCGGCTTGATTCCCTGGAGACAGGTATTTATCTTCTTGCATTAACTGGAACAAATGGTTCTTGTAATACACGGCACCAGGTTGATTCGGCTGGATCGCTACAAAGGCGTTGTAGTATTTACCTGAATCCTCGCGAATGTAAGATCCACAAATGGTGATGTTGCCGCTGTTTGAAAGTGATTGCATTTGATCTAAAAGTTTTTCGTTCAAGGCTGCATATTTTTCCGCATTCTTGAGATCGAAACCAGAAGACCACAATTCTGGAAGAAGTATTAAATCACAGTGTTCAATGATGGAAGTTAGGATGAACTCATTTGCTAAATGAGTGTTTTTCGAGAAATTTCCATATTCGATGTTCATTTGACCAAGTGCAATTTTTTTCATCGCATTTCTATTATAATGTTCTTATGCTTGGACTTGTTAGGTGGAGAATAAGTTGATAAAGAATTTGTTGAATAAAAAATACTATTTATTAATTCTACTTATTGTTACTCTTTTTTCTCTACTAACTGTAGCCAATTACCAGTTCTCAAAAAATAACCCTGGGGGTAACGATTTTTTAGTCCACTGGATTGGGGCCAAGAAATTTCTGGCTGAAGGTGTGAGTCCATATTCTGATCAAACGGCGTTAGAAATTCAAAAAACCGTATACGGTCGCCCAGCCATGACTGGTGAACATGAATTACGTGTTGCGTATCCCCTTTATTCTATATTCATATTTGCGCCATTTGCCTTGATTAAAGACTTCACAGTCGCAAGAGCGCTTTGGATGTCTGTACTCGAATTTTCCATAGTGGGAATCATCATCTTAAGCATTCGAATTAACCATTGGAAAGTTAGACCATGGATGATTGGTTCCTTCTTGTTATTTGGAATATTCTTTTATCATGGAATACGACCATTAATTAACGGAAATGCTGTAATTCTTGTTACGCTAGGATTATTGGTGGCAATTATCGCCATTCGAAATGGGCAAGATGAAATTGCAGGGTTGATTTTGGCATTTTCAACGATAAAACCACAAAATGTAATCCTGGTTTTATTCTTTATTCTGATTTGGGCTGCGTTTCACAGGCGCACGAAGATCATAACCTGGTTTGCGGGAACAATGGTTCTTCTCGTAGGATTCTCTATCTTGCTTATTCCTGACTGGATTTTTCAAAACATTCGCGAGGTACTCAGATATTCCAGCTACAATCCACCTGGTTCGCCAGGAGCTGCACTAATTGCCTGGTGGGGTAATATTGGAACACGTTTATCAATTGGTTTGTCTGCATTGCTTTCTATATTATTAGTATTGGAATGGTGGAAATCTCGAAACAGTGGTATTAAACAATTCATTTGGACTGTTATGGTTACAATGACCATTAGTCAATGGATTGGAATTCAAACGGACCCAGGAAATTTCATTTTGCTTTATCCTGCTTTGTTTGTAGGGTTGGAATTACTTTGGGAACGATGGGATAATCGCTCTTATGGAATTAGTTATGCATTTCTTGCATTTTTATTTGTGAGTATATGGGTATTATTCTTAACCACATTGAATATCGATTATCAACCAATTCAAAGTTCGATATTGTTATTCCCGTTTCCATTATTTGTTTTTATTCTTCTCTATTGGTCAAGATGGTGGGTGCAAAAATCGAACCACATTAATTTTAAAAACAACAAGATCGACCTGTAAAAAATATGAAAAAAAAGGAATACTATCTTCTTTATTTGATAGCAGTAATATTTTTCGCGCTTATTACTATTTTTCAAAAAGTACCCGGATATATGGATGCTGAATATTATTATGGCCAAAGTATTCAGATTGTTTATAAGAACGGTCTTTTTGAGCCTTTTATTTGGAATTACCTGAATCATCCTGCAGCAGTTCCAGTTCCTGCTTTTTCATTTTGGATGCCTCTTACTTCACTAATCAGTTCGATTGGGCTTGTTCTCATGCGGACTGAACAATTCTATGCTGCCCGGTTGCCCTTTGTTTTGTTAGCCGGTTTGGTCCCGGTCATATCAGCTTATTTTGCCGAGGAATTTCTTCCTGATAAACGGGCCGGGTGGATCGCCGGAAGTCTGGCGTTGTTTTCCGGATTATATCTACCATATTTAACTCTTACTGATACTTTTACACCCTATATGGTTTTGGGGGGAATATTTTTTTTATTAGTATTCAAAATGATTTTTGACAGTAGAAACAGATTTTATGACAGGTTTGGATATTTTGGGCTAGGATTAATTGTTGGATTGTTGAATTTGACCAGGACCGATGGCATTTTATGGTTAATCGCAGGGATATTGTCCATCTTAATCATAAATTACAAAGATAGACCAAGGAACGAATTGGTTTGGAGTAAATTCATAGATTTTATAAAATTGGCACTTGGTTTCGCAATAATCATGCTGCCTTGGTTTCTACGAAATTATCTTACATTCCAGTCAATTTTTCCACCAGGAAACAGTTACGTAATTTGGTTTACCAAGTACGATGACCTTTTTACGTATCCCGCAGAGCAACTTACATTTATCAGATGGATTGATACAGGTATCGGCAGCATACTGATTGATCGTTTTATAGCACTTGGTTCAAACCTCCAGACTCTCATTGCAGTCGGGGGAGGGATCATCTTATTTCCATTTATGGTAATTGGTATTTGGATAAAGCGAAACCATCAAGTTATCATAGTAATGATTGTGATGTTGTTAACATTACTTGGATTAATGTCCTTTGTATTTCCATATGCTGGCGAGAGGGGAGGTTTTTTTCACTCATTGGCTTCGATGCAAATCATATTTTGGAGTCTTGTTCCGTTGGGTTTGCACAGTGCCGTTAATTTTGGGGTGAAACTCAGAAAATGGGATATAACAAGATCATGGAAACTCTTTGGAATAACATTAATTGCAGTGATGTGTTTGTTTTCTGCGTTTTATTTCATTGGAAAAATCTCAATTGGACAGGAGGGCAATAAACCCTGGAATGAAACACAAGACAATTATTTACAGATTGAACAAAAAATCGATGATCTGAAAAGAGATAAAACTGGAATCGTCATGGTAAACAATCCACCTGGTTATTTTCTAGCCACCGGAAGAAGCGCTATTGTAATTCCTGCGGGAGGGATAGATGCGATTGCAAATGCCAGTATTCACTATAAAGCAAAATATATTATCGTGGACAATGAACGACTTGAAGTCAAAGCGCTGTTAACAAAAGAAATACTTCCAGAATGGCAATTGGAAAAGCTCTTTGAATTCGGGGATAGTCAAGTATATGAAATCAAACAATAAACTAACAACATTAATTACTTCCTGTGTTTCTTCACTTCGAATACAAAAATATTTTCTGGGTGGAGCAGCTGCAGTCGTTTCAGGGATATTTATTGGTATTGGGTTTATTCGATACAAACCAGGGTTTCCACTGGACGATTCATGGATACATCAAACCTATGCCAAAAATCTGGTCTTGTACGGTAGGTGGGAATACATTCCCGGTGAAATTTCTGCTGGCTCCACTTCTCCAATATGGACATTGATACTTAGTATTGGGAATTTACTAGGATTTAAAACGCCTTTTTTTTGGACAACTTTTATATCGGTTATATTTTTTGTATGTCTTGTTTTAACAGCTTTTGAGATTGTTAAGAATAAAAAGCCAGAGCTTTTAGGGTATTCTTTTCTCGCTGGCTCAGCAATATTGCTTGAATGGCATTTATTGTGGAGCGTTGCATCAGGAATGGAGACCGTCTTATTTTCTTTATTGATTGCCTTAGTCTTTTTACTGCTAAATATACAAAAACCAAAATGGATTCTGCTAGGTTTATTAACTGGTCTATTGGTTTGGGTAAGGCCAGATGGGATCACTGTATTGGGTCCGATCCTATTAATTTTCCTTTATAAAGGAATAACTAAGAAAATCAAGTTTATTAATTTAATTACTTTTTTTATTCCATTAATCCTTCTGATTGGTACATACGGATGGTTTAACTTCGGAATTTCAGGGAAATTATTTCCCAATACTTTTTACGCCAAACAAATCGAATATGCGATCTTATTGTCTCAACCGTTGTTAATTAGAATTTACAATGTATTTTCTGTTCTGATATCCGGCGCTGGCGTATTACTGGTACCTGGGTTTATTTGGGCAGGTAAGAATGCAATCGTAAAGCGAGATTTTTGGAAAATTGGCGTCATTCTCTGGATAATCGGTTATGGTCTACTTTATGTATTTCGGTTACCTGTCGTTTACCAGCATGGTAGATATCTTTTTCCACTGATCCCGATGTTTGTGGTCGTTGGAATTTGTGGAACTAGCGAATTAATCGAATGGTTGAAGTCGCGCAAAAATACAAGAGAACACTTTAAAACTATATTTTTTGGTTCAGTTCTGGTTTGTTCCCTCATCTTTGTATCATCAGGTGAAAAGGCTTACATTAAAGATTTACAAACAATTGACCAGCTAATGGTACAACCCGCTTTATGGATTAAAAATAACACCAATCAAACTTCAGTCATTGCGGCTCATGATATTGGTGCATTAGGTTATTATTCAGATCGGAAAATCATAGATTTGGCTGGACTCATCGAGCCAGAAGTAATCCCATTTATTCGTAATGAAAACCTGATTATGGATTACATCGAAGAAAAAGAGGCAGAATATCTGGTTGTGTTTAAGGGTTGGTACCCAAATATGGATGAATTCGGTACAATCGTAAAAAAATTCAATTTTCATTCAGGTACCGAATCTGAAGAAGTACAAATCAAAAAGATCAAATAATAAAACATACCTCTTATACAATTAGAAAAACGTAATCATTGAAAAATACCAATTATGCTATACTTTAAGAATTAATTGTAAAGAGTATGAATAATCTTGTGGAGTATTTATGGATAGCGAATTGACAGCATTAGAAAGTACAACTGACGATTTCCAGGAGCAGTTGCTTGCAGAACTTCAAACAACTCGTACAACTCTTAACGAAATTACCGCAACCCTCGCACAGAGCCAAAATGAACTAAATAGACTTACTCAAATTAAGGGTAACGTCACAGCTCAGCTCCAACAGCTACAGGGTGATTCTGACTCTGTTTCGAAGTCAGATATTCGCAATGCATTTAATTCAGCGCTTGATGCTCAGCAGCGGTTATTGGTCATGCGTGGGCAATTGGATAAAATGCAGGAACAAAAAAATGCGTTGCAAAGATACAAAACTCTTCTTGAGAAAATTGTAGAATATTTGCAAGGACACGAAACTAGAGCGCGGTCAAAAAATGAAAGCTCGGATGGAATTGCGACACTTGAGATGTTAATTACCTCCCAGGAGTCCGAACGGCAGCGACTTTCACGGCAAATGCATGATGGTCCTGCACAGGCTCTTTCAAATTTTATTGTGCAATCTGAAATTGCCAGCCGTATGTACGAAATTGATCCGGCTAAAGCCAAAGACGAGCTTGATAAGTTAAAAAATTCAGCTATGGGAACTTTTCAGAAAATCAGATCTTATATTACAGAATTACGACCTATGATGCTAGATGATCTTGGATTAGTGCCTACCATCAAACGATATATTAACAATTTAAAGGAACAGACCGGTGTTGATATTTCATTAAATATTACTGGAACGTACTTGAGACTAAAACCCTATTTGGAGGTTTATCTTTTTCGGGCAATGCAGGAATTGATCGGAAATTCAATTAAACACAATCTCGATAATGTAAGCAAAATTAAAATTGATGTCAATTTAACTCTGGATAATTCCTTGGTAAAAGCTTTGATTAAGGATAACGGAAAAGGGTTTGAACCTTTGGAAATCCAGTCTCGAGGCGGGTTAGGTTTAAAGTTGATACGCGAAAGAGCTCTGTTGCTTGGTGGATCGCTAGAGATCAAGTCATCTGATTCTGATGGTACAGAAATAACGCTTACAATTCCGATTGAGGACGAACCAGTAGCTGAGTAATATGAAAGGCGACAATATTCCTTATTAAGGAGAACGAAATGCAAAAAACGATCGGAATATTGACTGGTGGAGGGGACGTACCAGGTCTAAACCCGGCAATGAAGGCAGTTACCATGAATGCTTTCGCCCTTGGATACAAGATGATTGGGATTCGTAGAGGTTGGGCTGGACTGCTTCAATACAACCTTGATGAACCATCGACTCACGATCATCATATACGAATCTTAACCCCGGAAGATGTAAGAAAAATTGATCGTACCGGTGGCACGTTTCTGCATACCTCCAGAACGAATCCTCAACGGGTAAAACCTGAAAATATTCCAGATTTCTTAAAAAATTCCTCGTTCGGGAAAAAAATCGATGAAGACGGCACAATGGATTACACTGATTATGTATTAAAAGTCCTCGAACACCTGGGAATCGACACATTGGTCACGATCGGTGGTGATGATACTCTTAGTTTTTCTGTTCGGCTGAATAAAGAAAATTTTCCCGTGGTTGGAATTCCGAAAACCATGGATAATGACGTGTTTGGGACTGATTATTGCATTGGTTTTTCGACTGCTGTTACGCGCAGTGTAGATTTTATTACTAATATGCGGACTTCTGTTGGTTCACACGAACGAATTGGAATCGTTGAATTGTTTGGAAGGAATTCGGGAGAAACGAGTCTGATATCCGCGTATCTTAGTTATGTTGATCGTTCAATTATTTCTGAAGTTCCTTTTGATATCAACAGGTTAGCGGATTTCCTTATGGAAGATAAGCGGAATAATCCCTCCAATTATTGTATGATGACGATCAGTGAAGGTGCGATCATGGAGGGGGGATTAATCGTTGAAACAGGCGAGGCAGATGCTTACGGGCACCGCAAATTGGGCGGGGTGGGTGAAATGACCGCCGCCGAGATCAAACGGATTACCGGGCAAGATATCATGTATCAACAGTTGGGTTATCTTATGCGTTCTGGAGCTCCTGATTCTCTTGATCGCATGGTTGCGATGTCGTTTGGCAGCCTGGCTGTACAGTTGATCCGGCGTAATGAGACGGGCAAAATGGTGGCGTTACATGGAGGAAAGTACACAACCGTGCCAATAAATATGGTGCTTGCTGGTCAAAAACGCGTAGATGTAACCAGTTATTACGATATCGAACACTATCGTCCAAATGTGCGTGACTTTATGGGCGTACCAATGTTCCTGAGTTAATTCAATAAAATCATAACAAGGATAAGGTATAAGCCTTATCCTTGTTTTCTAGAGCGAAAATGATCAAAAACCCGCAAGTTATTCTAAAAAACCGCTATCAAGTCGTTCCACGCACTTTGATCCTGGTGTTTAAAAAGGAAACTGTTTTACTTCAAAAGGGGTTGCCAGATAAAAAAATATATCCGGGCTTATATAATGGATTAGGTGGACACATCGAGCGCGGAGAGGATATATTAACCGCAGCGAGACGCGAACTGTTAGAAGAGTCAGGAATTGTATGTGAAGATTTGCACCTTTGTGGAACGATAACCATTGAGGTTGAAAAAAATACCGGAATATTGTTATTTGTGATGTCTGGTAACGAACCAAGCGGGCAGATAGAAAAATCAAACGAAGGACCGCTCTATTGGGTGAGCATAAATAGAATTCCTGTCTCTGAAGTGGTTGAAGATATTCCTGAGATAATCACCAGGATAAAGTTAATGAAAAATAACACTGATTTATTTCACGGACACTACGCTTACGATGGGAAGGGAAATCGTATAACGACTTTTGGGTAATCAGGTTTACTCTTTGCGGGAATAAAACAACAACATCGTAGACCCATATTCGCGGCGGTCAATTTCAACGAGACAATTCAACCATCCATCTTCCGAAAGAATCTCCATATTTTGATCAACCAATTCCAATGCTTTGTTCCACATTTGTTTATATTGAGGTGGAGCAATATAGATATAATCAAAATTCTTGGATTGCGGTGAAGTCAAGAATCGAAAAGCATCCATTTGGTGAACAGTTGCGTTGGATTCAAGTTTTGTGAGTAATAAATTTGTTTTTATTGTGTTAATTGCGTGAGAGTGGAGGTCAATGAACGTGCAGGAACGAGCCCCACGGCTCAACGCTTCTATTCCTATGCTTCCCGTTCCTCCAAACAGGTCCAGAAAAGTCGAATCCACAATATCAACCGAAAAGATATTGAACAACGCTTCCTTGACCCTATCAGTAACCGGACGAGTAATATCCCCGGGGACGTCTTTTATTCGAATGCCCTTAGCCTTGCCAGAGATAATTCGCGGTTGGCTCATCCGTTTACTCTGATTTCAACTGCTTTTCTTGCTGCAAGAATATTAGAATGAGGAGCGACAATTGGTAAAACACATCCAGTACCGAGAATAAAGCGTGAGGAATCTGTATGAGAAATCGAATCCAGCGCTTCTTTTGTGACTTGATCGGGCGTCCCATAAACAAGGGTATCCCATTGTTTTAGCCCGCCACAAACAGAACCTCGAAACAATCGAATTCCGGTATTGAGATCCGGAGGGGTTTCAAGGTCGTGCCAATTCAATACGTTTACTGGATAACGACAGACCTTATCGAAGTAAATATTTGAGCCGTGGATATGAGCAAAATTAAGCCATAACTCTTTGGCAGTTTCCAATACTTCTAAATCGTATGGAACTGCAAATTCATCAAATTCTATTGGGCTAATTATGCTAGCTTGCGCATGCTGAACTGCAAAAAATATTCCGTCAATCCCCAATTTTATTGCTGCTTTTATGAATTCGATGGTTGTTTCTGTAATTGTCCTCAAGCCTGCTTTTAATCCATCAGGGTGCATCCGGAGATGAATAGCGAGATTTTCTTTTCCAACCAAGTTTTTGGATTGCGCAAGTGAGCTAAAAATAGTCTGAATAACCGGCGTGCCTGATGGCAAGTTTTGTTTGATTAATCGAATACATTCCAGTTGTTCCAACAGGGATCCTTTACTCGATGGAAGCTTTTTAAGTTTTGACCAGTCTTCAGGGTATTGAATCGGAAAATTCCTGTAATCACGAGTTCCTTCAGGGTTGCCTCGCCATTGGTCAATTACTCCCCAGTCTTTTACACAAAATGATGACGACGGGGTTATTTTTACCAAGTCAAAATCATATGTTTCTTGAAATTGGATGACAGCTTTTGCCAATAGACCAGGTGACTGGTCTTCGACCGGAAAATGTCTCCATAACGCTACTGGGACGCGGTCAATTTTATCATTCGCCAAACAGCGTTTTAGTCGTTCTTTGTGGGTGATCATATTATCTCTTGTATTTTCTTATGCAGGAATGTTCTTAAATGTCCAGAATCGGTTAGCAAAGTAATTCCATAACATGACAACACCAATAACGAAAGCTAGAGATAAATTGTGACCGACAATGGTTGGAGTTAAAATATTAGGAATCGTTCTTTCTGCAAGCGGTATCAACATTTTCTCCAACCATGTGAATAAGGGTATTCTGATCGCAAGCCCTAAAAAACTGACCATTGAGAATTGGGTCATTTGTTTTAATACTGGGGTATGTTTTGTATCTGGAAAGGTCCAGAAACGGTTTAAGAAAAAATTGTTGATCACAGCAAATAAAAAAGAAACTACACTTGCAACGATAGCAGGTACTATAAAAACGATTGTGAGAAAATTAAAAACTCCAAAGTCGACGATTGATCCGATGATTCCAACAATTCCAAATCGAATGAAACGGGTGCGTTCTTTAGCGCTTTTGATAAGACTCATTCCTTCTCCAACTCATGCTTAAAATATTCAATCGTTTTGGAAAGGCCCTCAACCAAGTCGACTTTGGGTTCCCAATTTAGAACTGCTTTTGCTCTGGTGATATCAGGCTGCCGGCGCTGAGGATCATCACCAAGCCGCTTGTCCTTTTTGAGAATAATTCCTTGAGAATTCCTGGTAAGACGATTGATCTCTTCTGCAAATTGAAGGATGGAGATCTCTTGGGGATTGCCGATATTTACAGGCATGTGTTCATCAGAGAGCAAAAGTTTGTATATACCGTCGATCAAATCACTAACATAACAAAAACTTCTCGTTTGATCTCCACTACCAAAAACTGTCAAAGGTTCTTTTTTTAAGCTTTGAAGGATAAAATTCGGCACAACCCGCCCATCATCAAGTCGCATACGCGGCCCGTAAGTGTTGAAAATTCGGACAATACGAGTATCGAGGTGATGGAAACGATGATATGCCATTGTGATAGCTTCTGCAAATCGCTTTGCTTCATCATATACAGATCTAAACCCGATTGGATCAGCATGTCCCCAATAAGTCTCTTTTTGTGGGTGCTCTTGCGGATCGCCATAAATTTCGCTGGTGGAAGCTAACAAATATCTGGCATTATGAGCTTTTGCAACCCCTAAGGTGTTATGAGTTCCTAATGCCCCAGCTTTCATGGTTTGAATTGGAAGACTCGGATATCCAAAAGGAGATCCAGGGTTAGGGCTGGCAGGGGAGGCAAAGTGTAAAACGGCATCTACTTTGCCAGGAACGAAAATGAAATTCGATACATCATGCTTGATAAACAGGAAATTACTATTTCCTGCTAGATGCACGATATTATTTGGATTACCGGTAACAAAATTATCCAGTCCTATGACAGAATGACCTCGTTCCAACATATAATCGCATAAGTGGGATCCCAGAAACCCGGCTGCCCCAGTAATTAGAATACGCATTACTCTGTCACTCCTAAATTACTTCCAATCGATTTTGCTGATAGAGCCGTCACCAGTTAAAGTTTTTATTGAACCGGAAATAGTGTCAACCAGCAATAAATTACCCTGTGCGATAAAAGCCAATAAAAAATCACTCTGAAATGAAGGTGACCATCTTAGAGACTGAGGGGTTAAACCTTGTATACCTTCACCAGGATATAGTTTTTTTTGATTTGAACCATCGCGATCCATAATTTTCAAATTATACCGGCTGGTCTCACTTTGATCGGGCAGAATCGCGCTTAGGAAACCAACAATAAATCGGCCATTTGACACACCCATAGAGGGTGTGGGGTTACAGAACAACCCGCAATTAGCTATCAGGTCTACGGCAATTTTTTCAGGGAAGATTATTACTGACAATGCAGGGTTTTGCGAGGAACCAGGTGATTCAGGGAGGAGTATGGTATAAAGAGCTTGACCGTCCTCTGACCATTTGATACTAGGAACCCATGCCCAATCGCTGCTTGTCTGAAAGGTAGCAAGTTTGATAATAGGATTCAATAACCCTTTTTCGATATCAACCAAGCCTATAGAGTCCGGTCGAGAATATGCAATTTTACTTCCATCCACGGACCATTCAAAAATTGTGCCCCACCAGCCATAAATTCCACCGGAGTTAGTTTCGACGATGGTTTTCGTCTCCAACGCTTTTCCTTTTTCGTCATAACGAAAAAGATGCAAGTCATTATTTGCCTGCCATCCAGGCGGAGTTAGCACTGGTTCTACAGTGGAATAAGATATGGTACGGGTTTTACCTGGAACCCAATCAGCGTAATGAACAACATTTTTGATATTTGTATAAATCGGTTCCGGGGTTTGTTCTTTAAGATTTACGACCCAGAGCGTATTGATCTCGTTTTCTATTGTAGAAGACCTGGAAAAGAGAAGCCATTCACGGTCAGGCGAGATTGAGAAAATCCTTCCATCTAGATCCCCGGTTGAAACCACAGGGCGCCGATTACCGGAACTGCCATCCATGACCCAGGCATTCGAAGATGTGATGTACGCAATGACACCCGGGATCGATTGAGAAGTATATGGCGATTGAACACCTAACATAACGATTTCGGGCTTGGCAGGCTGGGTGACTTCACTATTGACAAAGGATCGGGAACTTTCAACGCCGTCTTCAGATAGAATGCGATAAATTGTCTGCAGGGTTCCATTCGTACCTGCCTGAATGAGTATCGATTGTCCTTCAGGTAATGATTCGTTTTTTACTGTTTGTTGTTCAAACGGGAGAATGGATTCTTCGACTAGGAACTCCTCTCGAACCCTAATAATACGGATGGTTGTATTTTCCGAAAGAATAGTTGTACCTGAAGGTTCAGTTTTGTCTAATGGATTTAACGTTATCCCTGCAAACTCCAAAGCTTGTTTTACATTAACTCCAACCGAAACCTTAGCTCTAGTTTCAGCTCCAATTTCGATAATTGTAATATTTATCACCTTGTTTTGGTTCGAAAAATCGCATCCTACAAAGATGAATAATGAAATCATTAAAGAGAAGATAGTTTTTCTAAGCAAAATGATAAACCATTCCGATTATTCGATTATAATGAAAAGCTAACAATTTAATTAACTTTATAATTATAGCATGACTGATAACTCACCTGACATTGAACAGAAAAATGACCTGGCTCGCATTGAGGCGCTTCTCTTTGTGGCTTCTGCCCCTGCAACTGTTACGCAGATCGGAGAGGCACTCTCAATTCCTATTAAGACCGTTGAAACAGCATTGATTGAGCTACAAAAAGAGTATGAAAACAAGCGGGGGATTGCTCTTCAAGAACATAATGGAAGATACCAACTCACAACAGCGCCAAATTTTGCAAAAGATATTGAGAAATTTCTAGGTATAGAATCCACAGCACGTCTCTCTCGTGCCGGAGTTGAAACATTGGCAATCATAGCGTACAAACAGCCAATTACTCGGCCCGGGATTGACTCCATCCGGGGTGTAAGCAGCGACGGAGTGATCAAGAGTCTGTTATCAAAAGGACTAATCCAGGAAGTCGGTCGTACTGACGGCCCAGGGCGTCCAATATTATTCTCTACGGCAGTTGAGTTTTTACAACATTTTGGTTTGAACTCATTGGAACAGTTACCTCCATATGAAGTAGCTGAAAGTGAGAACGAACAACCCAGGAACTCCCTATTAAAGGATTAGATTATGACTGAGGAAAGAATTCAAAAAATCCTGGCTCGTGCCGGCTATGGATCTAGACGTTCGTGTGAAGAATTAATTACTTCAGATCGCGTCCGTGTTAACGGAAAACCGGTGATCTTGGGTCAAAAAGCGGATTCACAATCCGACAAGATCACAGTGGATGGAAACATAGTACATGCAGAAGAAGCATCAATATATATCGCTTATAACAAACCGCGATTTGTCTTATGTGATAAAACGATCGGAGACGACACTCGCAGGACGGTCTTTGATATGGTTGAGGGTGGTTCTAATTTGGCTGTGGTTGGTCGCCTGGATTTTGAAAGTGAGGGTCTTGTAATCCTTACAAACGATGGCGATTTGGTTAATCGATTGACTCACCCTCGCTACCAACATGAAAAAGAATATCGGGTTTTATTGGCCAGTCATCCAGATGCCAAGCAATTGGAAGTTTGGCGCAGGGGTGTGGTGCTGGAAGATGGACATCGCACTTCACCTGCAAACGTCACGGTTGAGAGTAATGCAGGCAAAGGGACTTGGGTTCGAGTTGTTTTGAAGGAAGGGCATAAAAGACAGATCAGAGAAACAGCCAAGATGACAGGGCTTTTTGTGGTGAAATTGATCCGCACCCGGATTGCGACATTACGACTCGGAACTCTTAAAAGTGGTGAATCTAGAAAATTAACGCCGGAAGAAATATCAGTTATCAAAGATACAACTAGACCAGGCAGGAAAATTGGATTTGTTAAAGATATGTCCAAAAAACCCAGCCGAAAGATAGATGGGAATAAAAGCGATCCGCGAAAAACATATAAAAAATCAGATAGAAAGTCGGATCCAAAAACGGATGAAACCAGAAAAACATATAAAAGACCTACAAAAGGCGAAGACATTAATAAAAAAGAAAAAAGTACAACCTATAAAAAGCGGTTGGGGTGACTCCCAACCGCTTGATTTTCAAATGGGGTTGATACTTTCCTGAATCACTTTGATCAATTGCGCTGATACGACATTTGTTTTTGTGCGCTTACGAATGAATTCCTTGAGTTTTTCAGCAGTTACTGCATTTACCGGCGATTCTTCAGTGAAGACGTAAGCTTTATCATTTGTGAAAACAATGATGGGTTCCGGAGTGTAAGCACCGAGGTCAACACCTTTTTTTTCAAAATATTTTAATATATCAATTAATGCATATTTTGAATCCAAATTAGGTCTTCCCATGCTGTCGCCACCAAATGTTTTAAGAAAGAAATTGCCACCAGATTGTTTCCAACGATCCTTAATAGCGTCATAAGTTATCATGCCGGGCTGGTTATAAGGGAGCAGGCAAAATATCCCTGCAGGACCAACGAGAAGATGAGAAACGCTGGTTTGATAATGGTAGAGCGTAAATTTCTCATCAAGACCTTTTAACGCTAGCGATAACTTTTCATCGGGGCGAGGGGATTTTCCCCAACGGTTCGTAAAATAATTACCAACCTGGAAGAGCAAGAACCCCACAATTAATGCTGTAAATGTTAAGGGAAGGTAAGTCCCATCCTTATCCTTGAAGGAAAAAAACATACCCACGCCAAGAATGGCGATGCTTAACAATGAAGTGATATTGCCAGCGCGGTTGTTGCGTTTAATCAATTTTTCATTTGAGTAAATTTTCATTTATCAAGACCTGCTCTCTATGGAATTATTTGATTGGGTTAGTTTTTCGTGAATCTCAGCCTGCATCGTTTCGAGTAAATGGTTGTCAATTGTATTTCGTGCGAGTTTTACTGCAGATACGAGCGCTTTCGCATCTGATCTGCCGTGCCCGATGAAAACAAGACCATTTACACCGAGAAGTATACCCGCGCCAGTTTCAGAAGGGTCTAACATTTTCTTCAAGGTGGAAAATGCCGGTTTTGCCAAGAGATACCCTATCTTACTTAAGAATCTCGAAGACATGCCATCTTTTAATGTGTCGATGATGAGTTTGGCAACCGCTTCGCTCGATTTGATAAAGATATTTCCTGAGAAGCCATCTGCAACGACCACATCAACCTGGCCAAAAAATATTTCCTTGGGTTCTATATTGCCATAAAAATTTAGACCGCTGTTTTGAAGTAATATGTAAGCGTCCTTTACTAATTGGTTGCCTTTTCCAGCTTCTTCTCCGTTGGCGAGTAGTCCAACTTTAGGCGTTGGTGTATTAAATAACCTGCTCGCATAAGCACTTCCCATCACTGCAAATTCCAACAAAAATTCAGGCCGGCAGTCGGCATTAGCCCCGGTATCCATAAAAACGCACTTTCGGTTCTTGACCGGAATGATGGCAGTTAAAGCAGGCCGAGAGATACCAGATAATCGCTTTAATATAGTAACGGCATTAAAATAAGCAGCGCCAGTATTCCCCGCGGTTACGAAGGCTTCCGCCTCGCCATTTTTTATCAGGTTCAATCCAATCGCCATTGAATTATTCGGTTTTTTTCGCGCAGATTCCACCGGTTTGTCTGTCATTTCAACTACGTCCGGAGCGTCTTTGATCTGAAAATTGACATGACCAAGATTAAGTTTGGATATATGCTCTTCAATGATCACTTTATTACCGACCAGGAGCACATTTTCACCGAGTCTTAATAATTCAAAAGCAGCCAGGATTTCTGGTTCGGGGAAATCATCACTGCCCATCGCGTCAAGAATAATCGTCATTTGGACCTCATTTCGTTTTTCTTAGTAATATTTTAATCTGCTTGACACTACATGATTGCCAGTTATAATAACGAAGCAATTGCGCTGGTGCTGGAATTGGCAGACAGGCATGGTTGAGGGCCATGTGCCGCAAGGCGTGAGGGTTCAAGTCCCTCTCAGCGCACTGCATTAGCCGCTTAAGCGGCTTTTTTATTTTAACGTTCAGATGACTATTTATTCCGCATCACACTAAATTTTGTGAGTTGAATAAGCTCTTCTCTCTCTGAGGAGGTGGGTAATTCATTTAAATAATTCAATGCGCGTTGAGCAAATTGTTCAGCTTCGATTAAAGAATTTTCAATTGCCTGACTTGTTGAAATTTCTTTAACCAACTGTTGAACGGATTGTTCATCTTGAAAGCAGTTCCCATTTAAGAGATCTATCACGTTTTTATCATCGGAGTGTGTTTGCATAAAGTAAAGCATTGGTAGAGTGATTAATCCCTGACGCAAGTCACCTCCGACAGGTTTTCCTACAACGGTTTGATCCCCAGAATAATCCAGAACATCATCAACAATTTGAAATGCCATTCCAAGTTCGTAGCCGAATTTTCGCATAATCTCAACTTGCTGATCAGAAACCTGACTAATGATCGCCGCGGTATGCGTTGATGTTTCAAACAAGGAAGCAGTTTTTGCATAAATTCTTCGGTAATAATCTTCCTTACTAGTGTTGCATCGGCTTGTAAATAACTGATTGACTTCGCCATTTACAATAGTCATCAGCGTTTTAGAAAACAATGACATTACTTCAATGGAATTAGTTTTTGCCGCCAGATTAGCAGCACAAGCGAAAATAAAGTCACCAGTCAAAACTGTTGCCGCTGGTGACCATTTTGAATTTAATGTTGGAGCTCCTCTTCTTAATAAGGAGCCATCTATTAAGTCATCATGCACCAAGGTGGCGGTGTGAAGTAATTCGATTGAGGTTGCCAAGGTGATCAATGTTTCTTTTTTTGCGTTAAAAATACTTCCTAAAAGAAGAATGATTCTGGGGCGAATACGTTTTCCACCGGACGATAATAATACAGAGAGCGCAGACTTGAGATCGGAGTGATATTCATCTGCCTGAGAAAGCATTAACTTTTCGACAGCATCAATGCCTTGTTGGATTTCCGGTAAAGTGGGTATAGTAGAAGTCAATTTTATACATCCCAATAAAAAAGTGATTTGGCGTTTTGAGTTGTCAGCTTTGCAACATAATCCAGGGGGGAATCAACCAATTCGGAAATTTTTTGTGCGATAAAGGGGATTCTTGAAGGTTCATTCCGCAACCCTCTAAATGGGTGGGGAGATAGAAATGGCGCATCGGTTTCAAGGACTATATTTGATATGCCGAGATTTCTGACGATTAGTTGTTTATCCACGGCATTTTTATATGTAATGGGACCGCCAACCCCTATAGCAAAATTTAACTCATGAACGATTGAGGCTTGTTCAACCGTACCTTCAAATGCATGAAAAACACCCAAGAATAGATTTGTTTGGACAGGTTTTTTAGTAAGGGTATTTACCCATCGCGTAATAATCTTTAGTAGATCATCCAGCGATTTTCTACTGTGTAGAATTACGGGTTTGTTTTTATTTGATGCGATATTCAACATAGATTCCAATACTTCAACCTGTTTTAATTTGCTCTCAGGGTTATGATGATAATCCAATCCGATCTCGCCAACTGCCACAACTTTTTGATCGGATATCAACTTTTCCAATGTCAATAATTGGCTCTTCGCATAGTGTTGTGCTTCGTTCGGGTGGATCCCTACTGCCGCATAGACACAATCAAAACGATTTGCTATTTCAACCGCCTCTTGGCTGGTCGTAATATCCAAACCCGGAACCAATATTTTAGTAACACCTGCTTCCAATGCACGCTCAACCACTTGTTGAATATCATTTTGAAAAGATTTAAAATTTAAGTGGCAATGCGTATCAACAAAAGCCACAATTATCCCAGCCCGGCGATTCGTAAACCGTCTTTGAGAATGGACTGCACTTTATCTATATGAGTAGTTTCACAATAAACACGCATAATCGGTTCTGTTCCAGAGAAACGGATCAACAACCAACCGCCATCTTCTAAAATGAATTTGTAGCCGTCCAATGAATTCAAACCGATTACTTTCAAACCGCCGATAGTCACAGGTTTTGCATCCAGAATCGCTTTTTCACGGGAGTTTCTATCGCCGGTAAACGACGTATCGATACGATCGTAATAATGCGAACCGATCTTCGAAAAAAGAAGAGCCAACAACTCGGAAGGTTTTTTCCCCAATTTAACCATGAAATCAAGCATATAAAGTCCTGCAAGTATTCCATCACGTTCAGGAACATTCCCCCTGAAGGCGTAACCGCCGGACTCTTCACCACCGATCATAGCGTTGGTTTCGAGCATTTTAGGTGCAACATATTTGAAGCCAACACCTGTTTCATAGACAGGAACATTGTAGAGCTTACCGAGTTTTTCAAGCATACTTGTAGTGGAAAGCGTTTTGACAATGGGACCTCGATCTCCACGAACCTCCAATAAATAATAGGCAAGAAGTGCGTAGACCTGTAGTTGGTTGATGAATACACCATTTTCATCACCAACCCCAAGTCGATCGGCATCACCATCAGTAATTAAGAGAACATCAGCCTTGTTGTTGATAGTTGCTTCAAGACCTACATCTATATTGGGGGGGATTGGTTCAGGTCGTTTCATTTCGGGAAAGATTGGATTTCGGCTGTTATGAATTTCAATAATCTCAGTTTTACCACCGCCCAGAAGACGGGTGAACCAACCAGCGCCGTTTCCCCACATTGCATCGACAACAATTTTCAACCCGGCTTTTTTAATCGGTTCAAGGTCAATGAGGTCGGCAAGATGAGTAATATAATTGGTTGACGCATCGAATATTATGACATTACCTAGTTTAATACAGTCGTCAAAAGAAACTCGTTTTACCGATTCAACTGATTCAGGAATTAAGTTTTCTATCAATTTTAAATCATCAGGTGGTATAGCTCCTCCGTTCGCATCGCGTACCTTATACCCGTTATCAGTAGCGGGATTATGAGAGGCGGTTATATTAACCGCACCCGATGCTTTTTTATCAACAACGGCATAGGCGATGACTGGCGTGGGGGTAGCCCCTTCAGTCAAATAGGTGTTGATTCCATTACCAACAAAAACCTCGCATACAGAACGTGCGAAGTACTCAGACAAGAACCGTTTGTCGTATCCAACGACGATCCATTTCCCCTTATTGCCTTTTTGAAGAAGATAATTTGCAAAACCCTGAGTACATCTGCGAACACTCTCAAAGGTATAGTCTTCTGCGATTGACCCTCTCCAACCATCAGTTCCAAAAATGATCTTTGATTGCATAATAACTCCAAAAATAATTTTGTATTTTTTATTATATCAGTGTTTGACAGCCAGAAAAACGATTGTCTAACCATGCTATAATCAGGCGCAAAGCGAGGTAAAGTGGATAGGATATATCTGGATTATGCTGCATCAACGCCAATTGATAAACGTGTGATCGATGAGATGCTGCCATTTTTTAGTACGGTTTTTGGGAATCCATCTTCAATGCATTATTTTGGTCAAAAAGCCGAAGGAGCAGTTGAGCTGGCCAGACAAAGAATTCAAAATGCACTTAACGCTCAAGATTACGATGTGATCTTCACCAGCGGCGGTACCGAAAGTGACAATCTAGCGCTGCGAGGAATGGCATTAAAAGAGAGAAACGAACGTGGATCTAATCGAATTTTGATCAGCGGCGTTGAGCATCACGCGGTCTTGGCTACAGCAGAGCAATTAAAAAAGTATTATGGATTTGAACTTGAGTTATTGCGTGTAGACGTTAATGGCAAATTAGATATTTCACAATTTATTAATACGATCGATAATAATGTCGCGGTTGTTTCTGTTATTTATGCAAATAATGAAATTGGAACTATTAATCCGATTAACGAAATTGCCATGATTTGCAGAGATAAGGAGATTCCGTTTCATACAGATGCTGTTCAGGCTGTTGCTCACCTTGAGATAAATATGAGTTCAAATGAAATTGATCTCCTCTCTTTTGGAGCACATAAATTCTATGGTCCAAAAGGAGTTGGAGCATTATTAAAAAAGAAAGATATTGAACTCCTTCCTCAAATAACAGGAGGGATGCAGGAAAGGGGGAGCCGTGCTGGAACCCATAATGTTCCATACATCATGGGAATGGTTAAGGCGCTTGAACTGGTAATTGACGAACGTGAGTTTGATTCTACGAGGCTAAAAATACTTAGAGATAAATTAATTGAAGAAGTCCTGAAGAAAATACAAGGCTCAAAGTTAACCGGGGACCCGGTGGATAGACTTCCAAATCATGCCAGTTTTGTAATTGACGGGGTTAATGGAAATGATTTACTTATCGCATTGGACATTGCCGGATTTGCGGTTTCTTCAGGATCAGCATGTAAAGTGGGGAATCCAACCCCTTCAGACGTTTTGTTAGCCATCGGACTGGAACCTGCGCTAGCAATGGGTTCAATAAGGGTGACTCTTGGTAAAACCACCACAATTAATGAGGTAAATAATTTTCTATCTGCTTTAGCACAAGTTGTCGATAGTATTCGTAAAAGTAAATCGGGTGTACTTTGAACCACAAAGCAAAAGTTGTTGTAGCAATGAGCGGGGGTGTGGATAGTTCAGTCGCAGCAGCACTTCTGGTCGAACAGGAATACGATGTTGTTGGCATGATGCTAAAGCTATGGACTGGTGAATGCGAGTTGGAAGCCAATGCCTGCTGCACACCTGAATCAATCGGCGAAGCCAGAAGCGTTGCAGTTGCTCTTAATATTCCATTTTATGTGATTGATGCTAAAGATATTTTCAAGCAGCATGTAGTTGACCAATTCATATCAAGTTATCAACGAGGATTAACACCAAATCCATGTTTCATTTGCAATCAGACAGTAAAATGGGAGTACCTTCTTTCAAAAGCCAATCAAATTGGAGCGGATTACCTGGCGACAGGACATTACGCCCAGATAATCGAGGATGAGGTCCATGTTTATCATCTATTGAAAGGAATAGATGAACAAAAAGACCAATCTTATATTTTGGCGGGTTTAACTCAAAAAAAATTGTGCCGGACTCTCCTTCCGTTGGGAAAACTAAAAAAAAATGACGTTCGAGAAATTGCTGTACGGTACTGTTTTAATGTAGCGAGAAAACCAGATTCTCAAGACTTGTGTTTTACAGGAAAATCAGGATATCGGGCGTTTCTCGCCACCTATGGGTCGCAGGAAAAGAGCCCGGGTGTGATCCGGAATGTAGCAGGCGAAACTGTTGGAGAACATCAGGGGTTAGCGTCTTATACAATCGGACAACGCAAAGGACTTGGCTCAGGTTATAAAGTTCCACAATATGTAATATCGAAAAACATTGATCTAAATGAGCTAGTAATCGGGACGGAAGATCAATTGGGATCGAAAAGTTTTCAAGTCTCACAAATAAATTGGATTTCCGGGTTTGCGCCAACTCACCCGAAAGAGTATTGGGTTAAAATTAGATACAAAGCAAATCCGGTACTATGCAGTGTAGAAGACATCAACGCAGATGCATTAAACATTGTCGTTGAGAATAAAATACGAGATGCAACGCCAGGTCAAATAGCCGTATTTTATGACGATAACGAAGTTATCGGAAGCGGAGTGATCATTTCGACGGAGGGAGAGTAAGAAAATGACATTTGCATCAATAATACTCGGCACGTTAATCGCTTCAATTTTTGGCTGCGGATTCCATTTTTGGCGAGGTGGAGGGTTTAAATGGTTAATCCTTTTTAATATATTTTCATTTCTGGGTTTCTGGATCGGACATTTATTGGGAAGTTTAATTAACTGGCATTTTATTAAACTTGGACCGATCAATCTTGGAATGGCTATATTGGGCACAATTTTATTGTTATTCGGTGGATATTGGTTGAGTATGGCAAGTCTTGAACCCAGACGCAAAAAATAATTTCACACGTGACTATTGGAGGTATTTTGACTGAAAGTACAGAGATATTTTGTGCCAATCCTGGAGACCTTGTGCAGTTAGTAGGGTTGAGCCACAAATCATTTATTTTTAATTTGATTGAAGGCGGCGAGTTTCAATCCCATCGAGGGGTTATTAAACATGATGATTTAATTGGTAAACCTTGGGGTATTCAAATTTTCAGTCACAACGGTAGTCCCTTTTTTCTTTTACAACCATCACTTCCTGATATTCTTAAAAGCACAAAACGCGCCACTCAGATCATGTATCCAAAGGAAATCGGGTACATTCTTTTGCATATGGGAATAGGGCCGGGGAAGCGGGTCATTGAAGCCGGCACTGGAAGCGGTTCATTTACTACTGCTTTGGCTTACAGTATTGGTGAAAGCGGCAGGATTTATTCGTATGAAACAAAGGCTGAAACACAACGGATTGCTCAACGCAGTTTGGAGAAATTGAAGCTTACCGATTATATTGAATTTAAACTTAGAGATATTTCGGAAGGTTTTGATGAGCAAGGTGTGGACGCGGTTTTTCTCGATGTGTCAAATCCTTATGATTATTTACACCACGTCAAGAAGGCATTAAAACCCGGGGGATATTTTGGCAGCATATTACCAACAGCAAACCAGGTGATGTCTTTGCTGGTTGCGCTGAGACAAAACGATTTTGCCTTTATTGACGTTTGCGATATAAGTCTTCGTTACTACAAACCAGAGCCAAGCCGGTTTAGACCCACTGATCGGATGATTTCGCATACCGGGTACCTGATTTTTGCAAGGTCAGTCACCATAGACCACACATTGGCAGATCGAAAGCTTCTTAAGGAGATCGGGATGATAGGACTTGAAGATGAACGATTGTTTGATAAAATCCAAGATTCCGAAGTCCAAACTAATCTGGATTCTTAGTTTGAATGGATAAAATTGAGCGACAACTTCGTGCCAGACTACGACAAAATGATCTTTTCCACACTCTAGAAGATGATAATCTTTCACCGGCGGCTGTTCTTGTATTACTGGTTAAGAAGGATGAAAATTGGAATATTCTCTTTACGCGCCGAACAAACGGTGTTCGTACACATCAAGGCGAAGTGTCATTTCCGGGTGGCGCCTATGAGGAGGGTGACGAATCCTTAATCAATACTGCGCTTAGAGAAACGAAAGAGGAAATTGGTATAAACCTGGAAAATATTACTATTTTGGGCGCCTTGGATGCATGCAAGACAGTAACTAATTTTGTCGTGTATCCGTTTGTTGGAATTTTAGAGTGGCCTGCCGCATTTAATTTGAATAAAAATGAAGTTGAACGTGCATTCCTGATACCGATTGAATGGTTATTTGACACCAAAAATTACCATGAAAAAGACCACATTATAAACGGGGTAAATATTCGCAGAGTCATTCACTATCATGATTATGACGGTGAACATTTATGGGGATTTACTGCAAGGGTAACTCAACAAATATTGTCATTGATGCGATAAACAAAAGCAACAGGTTGTGCCCGTTGCTTTTGTTTATTTTCAAAGAGTAGTTGTCTATTCGGCTTCTTCTTCCTCTTCTTTTTTACCCTTTTCAATTACTTCGGGTTCCTCGGCTGTTTCTTCAGTAACTTCTTCGACCTCTTCTGCAGCAGGTGAAGTAATCAAGATGATCATTTCATCTAATGAATCAAGCACATCGACACCATTTGGGATGGCAATATCACGCAGAGTAATGGAATCGCCGATTTGCATGAGGTTAGAAATATCGACGATGAACCGTTCAGGAAGATCTTTTGGCAGAGCCTCAACCGTGACAGAAGTAATTCCGTCAACAACAACACCATTGAAGTCTTTCACGGCAGGAGCGTGGCCGACAAATTCAATTTTAACTTCAGCGCGAATCTTTTCGGTTTGAGATACAGCCTGGAAATCAACGTGGAGAAAGAGGTTTTTTAAATAATCACGCTGTTTTTCACGCACCAGCACTGCATATTCAGTTCCATCAAGGTCGACTGTAATAACACTTGACGATGTAGTGGTATTCAAAACTCTGGTGGATTGTTTGAGTTCCATGAGAATAGCTACAGGATCCATTTTGTGCCCATAAATTACACCCGGCAGTTTGCCAGCTCGGCGAAGTACTCCAACCTGTTTGCCAATGACCGTACGTTTTGTGGCATTAATAACAACCTTTTCCATTTTCTTTTCCTTCGAGCGCCTCTCACCGATCGTTTGGTTACCTTCGCTCCATGCAAGATGAGTTACCGTTCTAAACGGCAATTTGAAATTTTAGTCTGTTATCCTATTGCAGTCAAGATAAATTAAGGATTAAATTCAAGGTTTTAGACGAACTCCTGCATCAATTTTCAATCTACCCAATTGAAAGTTCGAGAAACGGCTTTTTTCCATTTCACATACTGCATTGCTCGGGTCGTTTCAGGCATATTTGGCAACCATTCCTTGTCCTTTTGCCAGTATGATAAAAGCTCATCCGTCGTTTGCCAAAAACCAGTAGCCAATCCCGCAGCATAAGCTGCTCCAAGAGCAGTTGTCTCCGTGATGCGGGGGCGGACTACCGGAACATTTAAGATATCTGCCTGGAACTGCATTAGAAGGTCATTAATAACCATACCTCCATCAACTTTTAGTGAATTTAGTTTAACCTTTGAATCAATTTCCATGGCGTCTAATACTTCTTTGGTTTGAAAAGCAGTCGATTCCAAGGATGCACGGGCAATATGTCCTTTATTTACATATCGAGTCAGCCCCACAATTACTCCGCGGGCATCTGACCGCCAATAGGGGGCAAAAAGACCCGAAAAGGCTGGTACCAAAAAAACGTCACCATTATCGGGTACAGTTCGAGCGAGAGGTTCGATGTCAGAAGATTTGTCAATAAGTTGGAGGTTATCCCGCAACCATTGCACCAATGCGCCGGCAATCGCAATAGACCCTTCTAGGCAATACACGGCTGGATTAGAACCAATTTTGTATCCCACTGTAGTTAAAAGACCGTTCTTGCTAATAACAGGCTTTTCGCCTGTATTCATCAACATAAAACAACCGGTGCCATATGTGTTCTTTGCATCACCAGTGTGATAACAACCTTGACCGAATAGGGCGGCCTGCTGATCACCCAAATCACCAGCAATTGGAACACGGCTCAGCGATTTTTGAGTATAGCCATAAATCTCAGAGCTGGAAGCGATTTTTGGGAGAATTGAAGCGGGGATATGCATAATCTTTATCAATTCCTGATCCCAATCAAGGGTCTTTAAATCCATTAACATCGTGCGAGATGCATTTGTAACATCAGTGACATGAACTCCACCTTGGGTTCCACCTGTAAGATTCCAAATTAACCAGGTGTCCATGTTACCAAATAGGGTGATTCCTTTTTCAGCATCTGAGCGAGCAGTGGGGTGATGGTCCAAAAGCCATTGGATTTTTGGACCAGAGAAGTACGTCGCAAGGGGCAAGCCAGTTTTTTCGCGAAAACGGTCTATCCCCCCGATATCTTCAAGTTTGTTGCAAATATCATTCGTTCGAGTATCCTGCCATACGATGGCATTAGCATATGGCTCACCTGTATTCTTGTTCCAAAGAACGCTAGTTTCTCTCTGATTGGTTATTCCAAGGGCGGCAATATCCGTAGAGGACAGACCTGATTTTCGCATGGCGCTTGCAATGACTTCTTGCGTATTTTCCCATATCTCATGCGCATCATGTTCTACCAGACCAGGACCTGGATAGATTTGTCTGTGGTCTCTCTGATCAATCGCAACAATGTTCCCAACCCGGTCAAAAACAATAAATCGAGTGCTGGTCGTTCCTTGATCTATCGCAGCAATAAAATTTGCCATCTAGTGTCCTCCGCATAATTAGGAATACAGAAAAATTATACAATAATGTCTAAATCAAATGCTTGCAAGACTCTGGACTTGTATGATAAGAATATTGTTATCAATAGGAATTGTTCTGCTGGTTACTTCATGTTCAGAAAACTTGACCAATGACCTTGATATTCATGATATCCAGGGGTGTAGTCATATTTCACCTTTCAACGGTAAAAATGTAAGGAACATTGAAGGAGTTGTGACACACAAATACGACAACGGTTTTTCGATGCAGTCAATCACACCGGACAATGTACCATGTACATCCGAAGGCATATTTGTATTTACTGGAGATTATTCTGAAGTGATGCCTGGCGAACTTGTTAATGTCAATGGAAAAATTGTTGAATTTGTTGCAGGAAAGACTGCAAACTTTAACCTTTCCAGAACTGAATTGCACAACCCGATAATTACGATCATCTCTTCTGGAATCGAAATGCCAATGCCGATCAGGATTGGTGAGGGAAGTGGAAGAAGACCTTATACAGTGATTGAGGATGACCAGTTATCACAATTTGATATTGAAAGCGATGGACTGGACTATTACGAAAGTCTTGAATTTATGCTAATTGAAGTAAAAGACGGATTGGTTGTGGGACCAAGAAATCAATTTAATGAGGTTGTCATATTGCCAACGAGTGAAATTAGTCAAAATTTGACCTCACATAGTGGTGCGTTAATTGGGTCTGAAATAGATCTAAATCCCGAAAAGATCATGGTGAAACTGCCAACTTATTTCGATCAACAAGTAAACTTGGGGGACTCAACTACATCTTCAATGATTGGAATCATGGATTATTCTTACGGGAATTATAAAATATTTACAGTAAATGACATATCATTTCAAACAAAAAATAACTTCTATGAACTATTCCAACGAAATGAACAAAAATTGACAATTGCGTCATACAACCTTGAAAACTTGTCACTTTATGATAATAAGTCGAGATTTTCTGCAATAGCAAAACAAATTATCCAATCCATGGATTCGCCAGATATTTTAGTCCTTCATGAGGTAATGGATGATAGTGGAACTGTGGACGATGGAATTGTAAAGGCGAGTAAGACAATAAAGTTGCTTGTTGATGAAATCTTAAAAAAGGGTGGACCGACCTATTATTTTAGCGATAACCCACCTGAGAATAATCAAGATGGCGGAATCGACGGGGGAAATATTCGCACAATTATTCTCTACCGTATAGATCGTGGGTTATTACTTGAAAATCCAGATCAAATGCTAGCAGGAATTTCTTATTCTGATGGATATTTCTCAATTTCAAAAAATCCTTTTCGGTTTGGAACTTCTGCAGAGGCATTCTTCACCGCGAGAAAACCAGCGATTTGGTTATTTCGACAAAACGAATTTCAGTTTTTTGTTGTAGGTGTTCATTTGACATCACAAGGCGCAAATTCGCCACTGTGGGGGAGTCAACAACCGCAACTAAAGCCAGAAGAAGAGAAAAGGATAGAACAAGCGAGGATTGTTTCTGTGTTTACTTCAAGGATCATTTCCCAGGACCCAAATGTTCCCATTTTTATTGCTGGAGACATGAACGATAATCCTTGGTCAAAAACGCTCAAAGCACTTGAAGGAGAGGAATTTGTAAATTGCGGCGTATTGGATGAATCAAACGAACAGTATTCATATATTTTTGAAGGAATTGCACAACAACTTGACTACATTTTTCTTAATAAAAGCCAAATCGATATCCATACAAATTGTCAATTCATTCACATGAATACGTTTTATGATGCCGCAAAACAAATTTCAGATCATGATGCTGTTATTGCGGAAATAGTTCTGGAACGTTGAATGTGCTTTATTGACCAACTTGTGTGAGTTTTTTTTCAATTGCAGGCTGCCTGATATTTCCAATATTATTCCGATTTATTTCGCTGGTCGCTTTTCGTTGGTTTTGCGCGTTCACCTTTCGGAAGTGATAACCATAAATCAATAAAGTAATCGCTAACGCAAACTTAGAGGGATAGTGGAACAGCGTCCAAAAGAGCAGATTCCAATAATACTTGCCTTCTTTGGGATTAAGACCCATACGGAATATGGTTTTCAGAAATGCAAATATTTCTTTAAAGTAGACAAGACTTGGGATGTTTTCGGTACGGTAAGCGCGAAGCAACGTTTTGATTCTTGGATAAAGTAATTGAGGGGAATAAATTGAATTTATGATATGGATGTAGCCATTTTTTAAAAGAATTGGATCCATTTTTGGAACTATATTCGTTGAACCATCAGCGTTGTCCCCAGACGTTTCATGCAGAATTCTGCCCTCTGATTCCAACCGCTTATAAAGAGCTGTACCATTGGGCGCCTGAAGCAGTCCCACCATTGCAGTTACGATTCCAGATTCCTGGATAAATTTGATCATTTGGTCGAAAATTTTGGGTGTGTCATTGTCGAAACCAACGATAAAACCAGCCATCACTTGAATCCCTGAGTGATGAATTTTATTTATGCTCTTAAGCAAATCTCTTTTTGCATTTTGGTTTTTATTACATTCAATAAGACTGCTTTCATTGGGTGTCTCGATTCCAATAAACACTGTGGTAAAACCTGCAAGACTCATTAGTCTCATCAGGTCCGGATCATCAGACAAATTAATAGATGCCTCGGTAATAAAGGAATAACCTTTCTTGCCTTTTCTCCAATTGATTAAGGCAGGCAATATTTCCTCTTTGAGATATTTTTTATTTCCAATAAAATTGTCATCAACAAAGAAAACGTCTCTGCGCCAGCCTGCTTGATAAAATTGTTCTAATTCATTAATTATTTGAGTTGCTGTTTTCATACGAGATTTGTGTCCTAACAAGGCAGTGACATTACAAAAATCACATTGGAATGGGCAACCACGCGAAAATTGAATACTCATACATTCATAATCATCAATATTGATTAAAGAAATATCAGGTAACGGGCTTTTTTGAATATCCGCAAATTGATCAGTCGAATAGATGTGTTGGGGCTTTCGATTATTTTCAAGATCTGAGAGAAATTGCGGAAGTGTGATCTCACCTTCATTAAGAACAAAATAATCAACTTCAGGAAATTTCGTGAATTCTGCTGTAAAAAGGGGGCCACCAGCCACAATTTTTTTATTATGTCTTTTTACTCTTCTGATCAAATCTTGACAATCAGAGCGTTGGACATCCATTGCGCTAATAAAGACGAGGTCAGCCCATTCAATATCTTCTTTTTTCAGCACAGAAATATTGGTATCAACTAATTTTTTTGACCAATTTTCCGGTAATAAGGAAGCAATCGTCATTAATCCTAATGGTGGGTTGTTGATTTTTTTACCTATAAATGCCAGAGCGTGTTTAAAACTCCAAAATGTATCTGGAAATTGGGGATAGACCATTAATATATTCATATTTGCTCCTATATTTGATTCGAGTGTAACTTCCAAATCACAGCAGGGAATGTGTAAGAGGTCATAGTCAAATGCATAGTTATTCAGTTAATGTGTGTAATGAATGTGTCGTTTAGGAGGGGGTGAATATGACCAGGATGCTATAATTGACTACAATGGACCGAAATGTATCTTCGAAATTTACATTAAATACTGGTACTGACCTGGCGTTTGCTTTGGTAGTGTTTATCTCGTTTTTCGCAACATTTAGCAATGCGTCAGTAACAGAACCATTCTTGATCACAGTCATTATTCTGTTAGGCATTGCTTATATAACGAATGGCATATACGGTTTTGCGCATACAAGCAAAACAGGGACGACATTTGCGAAACTTGTTTATTTTTCGCTTCAACTAATAATTGGTGGATTGATCGTCTTCTATGGCAAAGGAGCTGGATTTAATGCTTTGATCCTTCTTCCCATTGTGGCGCATTCAGCTATGCTTTTAGATCAGGACTGGATGCTCGCCGCAAATGTAGCAATAATATTTACATTTATTATTTCTGTTTACCTATATTCAAGCAGCCTTAGCGTTGTTTGGGCAGCAGCGCCGATTTTTTTTGTAGGGCAGGTCTTCATTCTTATTTTTACACAAATGGCAGTGACTGAACAGCGAGCCAGAGTGAAGCTTGAAACGCTTGCAACACAGTTGTCTGAGGCAAACAAACATTTAAGTGAATATGCTGATCGGGTTAGAGAATTGACGATTACCCAAGAACGCAATCGCATGGCTAGGGAGATTCATGACGGATTAGGTCATTACCTGACAACTATTAGCATGCAGATTCAAGCAGCTTATGCAGTATTTTCCAATGACAAAGATAAAGCAAAGTCATTATTGACAACTGCACAAAACCTGACGTCCATTGCGTTGGAAGATGTTCGAAGTTCTGTGTTTGCATTACGGCAAGATCCGAATGAGTTATCACCACTGTTTGAAAGAATTGAAGAAATGGTTAAAGCTACATCTACACCTGGAAGAAAAATGAATGCCGAGTTAGTCGGTACTCCAAGGGTAGTTTCGCCCCAGATTGACCTAACTTTGTTTAGGGCAGCACAAGAAACAATTAACAATGCGAATAAACATGCTAATGCATCAAATGTTAAATTGATCCTTGATTACAGCGATAATAAAGGAATAACCCTCGTGGCTTGTGATGATGGAATTGGAACCGACAAGATCCTTCAAGGATACGGTTTAATAGGGATTCAAGAGCGCGTAAGATTACTTAACGGAATAATGACGATAAATTCTTCTGCAGGTAAAGGATTTAATATAAAAATATCCATTCCGAGTAAAAATGAGCATTAAAATATTAATTGCTGACGATCAGTCCTTGTTTCGGGAGGCCCTCCGAACTCTTTTAAGCGCGTATCCAGATTTGGATGTTATTGGGGATGCTAGCAACGGAGAGGAAGCGCTAAGATTGGCATTCAGCGTATCTCCTGATGTTGTTCTCATGGATCTTCGCATGCCCATAATGGATGGAGTTGAAGCAACTAGAAAAATCGTCCAACTTGGTAAAAAGATCAAGGTGATTGTTTTAACAACTTTTGATGATGATGAGACAGTTTTTGAGGGGTTAAGGGCTGGAGCAGTCGGTTATTTGCTTAAGGATGTAACATCAGAGAAACTAACCGAAGCAATCAGAGCTGCAAACAGGGGAGAGTATTTTTTGCTCCCATCAATTACAGCGAAAGTGGTTTCGGAATTTTCGAGGATATCCAGGCCCATCCCAAGAAACCACGATTCATTTCTTGCTGATCCCTTATCACCTCGAGAAGTTGAAATATTGCGACTTGTGGCTACTGGCGCCAGCAATAGAGAAATTGCTGAACGTTTGGTTATATCCGAAGGAACTGTAAAAAACCACCTATCAAGTATTCTCAGCAAACTGAGCGTCAGGGATAGAATGCAAGCAGTATTAAAGGCGAAAGAATTAGGAATCATAAATTTATAAAGCGAGATCTTATATGAATAAAGAATCCAATAATGGTAACAAAGAAAAGTGGATCCAATATGCTCCAATTATTGGAATTGTACTGGTTGTATCTGGGTTTTTATTACTCCTTGACCAGCGTATTCAAACTCATTGGCTGTCGTTAGCAATTCCTGTTCTTATCAGCATTATCCTGATCATTTCTGGAATTTTGACTCGGAAGAGACTTTGGTTGATCCCTGGATTCATTCTTTTTGGAATAAGTTCAGCGATTTTCATTCTATTTCAACAATTATTTATTGCTGAAACAGTAATATTGATAAGTTGGGCGCTCGGATTAATTTCGGTTTCATGGTTACTTCTATTCACATCACTTGCTCTTTTGCGAAAAATCTGGACTTGGTGGTCTTTAATCGTAGCAATGGTTGCCGGCGCTTTAAGTTATAACTTTTCACTTTCAGATCAATCGTTATTAAGTTATATCTTTTCAATTTCAGTAGGAATCGGTTTTTGTTTTTTACTATGGGGTGGGATCAAAAAAAGTCAAGGTTTGATAATTCCGGGTCTATTAATTTCCACAATTGGATCGGGCGTTTACTTTGCCTGGACTGATGCCAGCAATCCAAATGGATTAAAAGAAACCGGGATTATGCTCGTATGGTTCTCATTAGGGTGGATCTTGATTACAGTTTCTTCGAGAGTATTTTCCAAGAAGTTTGTTTGGTGGCCTTTAATCCCCGGGGGCGTTTTAGCGATGGTAGGATCAGGATTATATATTGGAGGAAATCCTGAAAATGCCCTGGGATTTTTCCAAAATACTGGTTCAATTGGTTTGATTTTATTTGGTGTTTACCTCATTTTGTTAAAATTTGGCATGAACAAATAAATCAAATTCACAATTTAAATGAGCATATCTTTATTTGATTCCTATGCCGTTGAGCTGTTGGTTCCTCGGTGAGAATAATTTTAAGTGAATTTTAGAAACCGAGAAACATATTCCGCTCAAAGTTCTAATAATAAACCTCAATACCAAGCTTTTTGCGTATCTACCCCTCAATAAGCCTCAAATTCTTTTTGATGTTTATGGCGATAGTTTATCGTAGATTCTAATCGAGAAATAAATTGAAAATCGTGTTCAAGTGGCAAGGGGACATTATAAACTTTGGTGTAACAAGGCAATTCGCCCCCTGTTCAATTGTGTTACCGCCTGATAAAATAAAGGGTTGTTAAAGTATGTTATATGATTGGATTGTAAATGGAAAAAGAACGTTCAGATATTCGGAATATTGCAATTATTGCTCACGTTGATCATGGTAAAACAACACTGGTTGACGGTTTACTGAAACAGGCCAGAGTATTTCGTGAAAACCAGAATATTGTCGAAAGGGTAATGGACTCGAATGCGCTTGAAAGAGAACGAGGAATCACTATCCTGGCAAAGAATACGGCAATTGTTATCCCGGATAAAAAACGGGGTGGGATGGTAAAAATTAATATTGTTGACACCCCGGGGCACGCTGATTTCGGTGGTGAGGTTGAGCGTGTCATGAACATGGTGGACGGCGTTCTTCTCCTGGTTGATGCTGCCGAGGGGCCGATGCCTCAAACCCGTTTTGTTTTAAAAAAAGCTCTTCAGATGGGGCACCGTGCAATAGTTGTAATAAACAAAATGGATCGTAAAGATGCAGATCATGAAAGGGCGGTTAATCTCACTTTTGATTTATTCATTGAGCTCGGTGCGTCCAATGAACAAGCAGATTTCCCTATCATATATGCAAATGCCATAACTCAACAAGCTGGAACAACAAAAGACCTCGAGCCGGATCTGCAGCCATTATTCAATGCTATTCTTGATACTGTTCCGCCACCTAAAGTTGATGTAGATGCACCTCTTCAACTTTTAGTTACAAATCTTGGATATGATGAATATAGGGGCGTAACTGCTGTCGGAAGGATTCACGCGGGTAAAATGAAAGCTGGTGGTCCTGTTGCCAGAATTCAAAAAGATGGGAAAATTCTAAATGAACGAGCCAGATATCTTTATATATATCAAGGACTTGAAAAAGTTGAAGTGGAATCAGCAGAAGCTGGTGAAATCGTTGCGATAGCAGGGTTGGAAGGCATCGCTATCGGCGAAACACTTGCCGACATCGAAAATCCTATTGCCTTGCCGGTCATTGAAGTAGAGGAACCAACTGTTCGAATGACTTTTGGCGTCAATACATCTCCATTTACAGGCAAAGAGGGTAAGTGGGGAACTTCACGCAAACTTAGAGAACGGCTATTTGATGAACTGAAAAATAATGTCGCATTGCGTGTAGAAGAAACTGAAAGTTCAGACACCTTTAAGGTGGCGGGCAGGGGAGAGCTACATTTAGCTATATTAATTGAAACTATGCGTCGCGAGGGTTATGAATTTCAAGTATCTCGACCAGAGGCAATTTTCAAAAAAGATGAAAGTGGTGAGGTGTTAGAACCTTTTGAAGAGTTGCATATCGAAACCAGCCCGGAAACTGTTGGTACTGTAGTTGAAATGCTGGGAAGCAGGCGTGGAAAAATGCTTGATATGATAAATAACCCGGATAACACGGTGCATTTACGATATTTAGTTCCAACCAGAGGTTTGTTAGGCTTTCGGTATCAGTTCTTGACTGCTACCCGGGGTATGGGTACACTGAATTCATTATTTCATGAGTACTTACCATTAGCAGGTCCAATCGTTTCAAGGTCGACTAGCTCAATCGTATCATGGGAAACGGGTCTGACGACAACATTTGGTCTAAAAAATGCAGAGGAACGAGGAGTATTATTCATAGGGGCTGGGGTTGATGTCTATGAAGGTATGGTGGTTGGGGAAACACAAAGGCCTGATGATTTATCAGTTAATGTTTGCAAGAAAAAACATTTAACAAACATGAGATCTTCAAACAAGGATATTGAAATTAGATTGGTACCACCATTGAATATGAGCATCGACCAAGCAATCGAGTATTTGGCAGAAGATGAATTATTGGAAGTTACACCATTAAACTTCAGGATCAGAAAAAGAATATTAAATACAGACGAACGCGGCAAACAAACAAAGAAAGCAAAAGAGTTATTAACAGAATGAACGTAAATGGACTAACAAAAAATATGATTTATAAAAAATATTTTGGATAAACTTCTTATGCCATCACTTATGCCATCTGAAATTTTAAATTAAACACTTATGCCATCCTTATTGACTTCTGGCAAGAAGTGTGATAAAGTTATTTAAGTAGGATGCAAAGTAGTTCTTGTTGGATGTAATAAAAGACAGCCCAAGGCGAAAGCTCCAGGGCTGTTTATATTTGACCGCTCCGAGAGAACGAAACAATCCTAAAAAATAGTAAGTTTTGCTATAGGAGGCAAAAAAATGTCAGAACGTATCATCGGCACGGTCAAATGGTTTAACGGAACCAAAGGCTACGGTTTCATCTCCCGCGAGGGTGGAGAGGATGTATTCGTACATTTCTCTGCAATCCAGGGTGATGGCTATCGCAATCTCGAAGAAGGTCAGAAGGTTGAATTTGTAATCGAAAAAGGCCCCAAAGGTCTTCAGGCCAGCAATGTAACAATTGTAAATTAGTTTACATGCCATTTGAAACAGCCCCTGAGATTTAGGGGCTGTTTTTTTTATCTTCAATGGCATTCCAATATCCTTTATCCAACTCATCATCAGATAAATGCGCATAACGTTGCGTTACCGCAATATTTTTATGACGAGCCAGTTCTTGAGCTAGTTTGAGGTTACCAGAAGCTCTTAGAACACGAGTGACAAAATAATGTCTAAAAGAATGAGGGGTAATCGAACCAATAGCTTCAGGTCCTAAAAGGTCACGAACTCTGTTTGTGACAATATTTCTACCAGAGGTTGTTGTAATTGGTTTAATTTTGTTACCAGCTCCACGATCATGCCGGGCAAAAAGAGGTAGAGCAGATAAAGGTGTTTTTGTGCCACCATCCAGTTTTGTTCTGGTTTTTAGATATTCCTGCAATGCTTCAGTACTGCGTGTAGAAAACCGGATGATGTCCTGGCGGTTGCCTTTGCCTATGATCATGGCTTTGCCTTCGTTCCAGTCGAGATCACCGCGGCGTAAACCACAAGCTTCGTGCACGCGCAATCCTGTATCAGCCAGTGTAAGCAAAAAGGCTCGATCACGAAGTTTGATCAGACGGTCGACTTCAGTTTCAGATATCAGGAATTCTGGCTCGCTGATCTTTTTCAAAATCATATCAATCGCCGATGCAGGAAATTGTGGAAGTCTTTGACCAGGGCGCCTCGCTCTTTGTTGAATGAGAAGTTTGATGCGCGGTAGGTTAATAAGAGAGGCGTTTTCTGCCGCCAGATAGGCAAAGAAACCTGATACAGCCGTCAGATATAAACGTTCAGTTGTGGCAGCGTGATTTTTTAGTGCGACTGCCATTAACACGATGGAGTCTTCTTGCAAATCATTAATGGGGGTTGTATCAGGATCAATTTTATTTAGGCGCAGGGTGTCAAGGTAGAATTTCAACGCATTGGCATATGTAGAGGCAGTATGCGGGCTACGCGCCATTTTGACTGACATTAAGTATTTCTCTACTAGAGAAGTAATTGATAGAATTGTCATTATTCTTCCTTTTTCAATATTATATCATGCTTATGATAATAATACTTATCGAAACCTTAATGTTATTATATGATGAATCCCCTCTTTTTTCAATAAGTTCATAGGGATTGAATCACAACAATAATACATAACAGTGCAAAAATATTTATTAAATGAAAACAAGCAGTTTTATGAATATTAGTCAAGGATACCCCCCCTGCCCCTGTAAAGGTTTAAGTTCTTGCCCTTTTCTGGTGTAGTTACTTGGATAAAAACGCAATGACCGCCATGACGATCCCCACACCCATTAAAAGGATACCAATGATTAAGCTCAGCACCGCCCCTTGAACCTCGGTTTCAAGGGCAACGTCCTCTGGTTTGTCCGGGTTGTAATGCACAATTACCTGCTGGTTTACCGGGTACCGCGCGATGATACTATCGCTCTTCTTGCGATTAAAAGCATTTGCGCCAAAGGCTATCCTGTTACCCCTGTAGTCCTGCCCCATAATGGTATATTGATACTCAACAAAAGGCTTGTAACTGGTGCTTGTCCTCCTGTCACTATCCATACTTGTATGGATATCGACACGTGAGGAGAGGATCACACCCGGAATGGTCGGCCAGGATTGCGCAGCTTTTGACCTTTTTTTTGAGGTGATGCTTATGATCACAAAAACCAATCCAAAAAATATAAAAACACCATAGACGATCGGTGACATTTTAGATCCTCCTCATTATTCAGGAATGGTGAACGATACAACAAAAACCAGCGATTGCGAAACGACAATCCATCTCTAAAGCTGTTGCACTATGGATAAACGCACTTGGTCCAGGAGGGGATAACATAATCATCCGGTGTCATCTTCAGGGTGACAAGTCCTTCAATAACGGTATAAGCCTCCCCACTTGAACGAAAAACATGCGCGGGAAAAACTGTGATCAGGTCATCACCAAGACCGTCAGGAAGGGGGACGTCACCCAACATGCTGTCGTGCAGAACTTTTATTTGGGAAAACGCAAAGTGAGTATCAACCTGTAATGTGAGTTCGCATTTAGGGTAGGGAGAAAATTGGGTATTGAAGGTATAGGTTACCGGTATAATTGCGGTTGTACTGGCTGACCCAATAACCCCTGTGCGGATTAACTCAACATCGCATACAACTTCTTCGTATGCTTTTTTATTTTTACTGACAAGTTTTGGAAAATTTTCATAAAACTGCATCCAGATCGTGTGCGTGGTATCGCAATTGATATAGGATAAGCCATCAGTGAACGAATTGACAATATTTAAGGTGATAGAACCCACCTCTTCTTCATCGGCAGGTTGAAAAACTTCCTCAGTCATTATGATTTCTTCTTCCGGGTCAGGAACATCAGGAACTGGCACTTGAACCTTGCGGTCGCATGCGTTGGTCAATAGAAACAGCGCAGCAACCAGCAGCCAAATGATGGTTTTGCCTCCCATTTTCCCTCCCTTCTTTCTATACTAGTATACAACCTTGAAATTGAGAATGCAACACCAGTCGCCTTGCTCACTCCTAAAAAAGAGCCGCGCAAATGATCCAAGTAAGGGGCGGTTCCAAACCGCCCCTTAGAATTTGTTGGGGGATGGTTCTGTTATACCCTTCGCAATATCCAGGTTTATTACCATTTCGTAGAGTACTGATCTATTCACCACTTGGATGCCTTATATCGTGTAGAATTATGAAGTATAGAAACTATTATTAACTACTATTAGCTCAGGGTTTATTATGAATAACAAGTTTACCCTTCCCTACGGAAAAACTTCACTCACCTTTGAACTGAAGAGTAAATGGAATCCAGTTCTCATTTTGCCAAAGCAAATTCATGCAAATGAGGATGCTGAATTTCTTGTAGATTATGCTATACGCAATCCGTTATTAAATTGCGGACTACCCCCTTTAGTAGCTGATTCGACAAAGGTCGTGATAACGATCAATGATAAAACCAGGCCAGTTCCAAACGATTTACTATTTCCCCCCTTGCTTAGAGAATTGCATCGAATTGGGGTGAAGAATGCAAATATTACATTCCTGATCGCGACGGGAACTCATGTTCCGATGCAAGAAAATGAATTTCACCTTTTGATAAACAAAAATATCGTTAGCCAATATCGAATCCTTTCACATGATTGTGATGATGAATCTAATCTTGTTTTCAAAGGGATTAGCCATTTTAGTACAAATATATATGTGAATAAGGTATTTGATGATGCGGACATTAAGATTGTTGTAGGAGATATTGAACCTCACCATTTTGCGGGTTTTTCTGGAGGCGCAAAAAGTGCGGCCATTGGTGTTTGTGGCAGAAACACCATAAACCAAAATCATTCCCTGCTGCTCGACCCCAGATGTTTTGTAGGAAACTATGAAAACAACCCATTGCGCCAGGATATCGAAGAAATTGGAGCCTTAATTGGCGTCGACCTGGCCTTAAACGCCATTTTGAATGAACAAAAAGTAATCGTAAAGGTCTTTTTTGGAAAACCTTTGGATGTGATAAAAGAAGGCGTTAAAGTCATTAGAAAAAAAGCCTTTATTAAGATCGATCACAAATTCGATCTGGTTATTGCTTCTGCAGGTGGTTATCCAAAAGATATTAATCTATATCAGGCTCAAAAAGCATTGACACACGCTTCTCTTTTTTGTAAAAATGGCGGAACAGTCATTTTAGCTGCAGCCTGCAACGAAGGTGTCGGCAGTCAGTCGTATTCGAAATTTATGGAAGGCGTCAACAGCCATCAGCAAGCAATAGACAAATTTACAAAGACAGGTTTCAGTGTTGGTCCACATAAGGCTTTTCAATTTGCTATGATAGCAAAAAGAGTCAAATTTCGATTGTTTTCTGAAATTGAACCTTCAACTCTAGAAAAATTGCTTATTAAACCAGTTTCGATGATGGAGCATGATATAAAATCATTATTGAGCAATTTATCAGAAGATACACGCATAGCAGTGATTCCTTATGCCACAGCCACGATTCCGGTTATTAAAGGAGATTCTGATGGAAACTAAACCACCTATCTTTCAAAATCCCCAAATGGATGGGAGTTCATTCTATTGGGAGGGTAAACTCAATAACAAAGTTGGCATATTGCTTTTCCATGGTTTTACCGCCACAACTGTAGAAGTAAGACCAGTTGCAAAATTCCTTAATGTCCAAGGTTACACAGTTATGGGGCCATTATTACCGGGGCATGGCGTCTCGCCCCAAGACTTAAATCGCGTAACCTATCTAGATTGGGTCAGGGCTGGAGAAAACGCATTAATTGAATTGAAAATAAAACATGAAAAAGTTTTCGTTCTAGGTGAATCGATGGGCGGACTCTTATCATTGTGGTTATCTGCCGTATATCCTGATTTTATTAGGGGATTATTGTTATTTGCACCTGCCCTTAAGATCCCCGGGCTTTGGAAATCTAACATTTTCTGGCCGTTTGTTGAAACAAAATTAAAAAATAATATCGACCTCTCAAGTCCCTGGCAAGGTTTTAACGTTGTTCCTTTACGGGCAGCATCTCAATTGAACCGTTTCCAATTACAAGTCTTGAAAAAATTACCGATGGTAACAACACCAATGATTATCTTTCAAGGAAAGTTGGATAAAACGATAGACTCATCAAGTTCTGTTGAAGTATTAGAGCGTGCCGGCTCCAAATCCAAGCAACTTGTCTGGTTGGAAGAGTCTTCGCATTGCATATTATTGGATAAACAATTGGCTGAGGCTCAAACAATAAGCCTGGATTTTATCAAGAAACTGGGGGGATGAAACACGCGCCCTCTTGAACTTTGTTTAAGGTTATAATATATGGTTATCCGTAGACAGACCAAATGGAGAAAAAATGGAAAAATCCAAAATGCCCATCGGTAAAACAACAATATCCCCTGAGGTGCTTGTTTCGATAGTTCTGCTTGCAACAATGAGCGTAGAGGGCGTTAGCCGATTAACTCCTGGACCTCGCGATATGAATACTCTGTTTAAAAAAGGGTTAACTGAAGGGGTTGGAATTACTGTCGAGGATAATGTTGTTTATACTGATATCTATGTAGTATTAAAAAAAGATGTTAAAGTTCGCGATGTTTGCAGGCAGGTCCAGAGTCAGGTATCACGCTCGATTTCAGAAATGGTAGGCATGGAAATTGGTAGGGTTAATGTCCATGTCGAAGATATTGACTTTACAGAATAGCAGAAGAAACTTATGAAATCTCGTACCAAGGCTCGTGGTATCGCCTTGCAAGTACTTTATGAATATGATTTAACCGGGCACCCACTGGGGGACTCGTTGGAAACCCGATTCGCAGAAGAAGTTCTGGATGACCAGCTTCTTTCTTTTTCACGACAGATTGTAACAGGTGTTATTCCATTAATTTCTCACCTTGATGATGTTATTGCTGAACACGCGCCTGAGTGGCCGCTAGAACAAGTAGCAGTGATCGACAGGAACATCTTGCGAATTGCCCTTTGGGAATTCGCTGTGGCAAAGATTACGCCAATAAAGGTAGCAATTAATGAAGCGATTGAACTAGCCAAAATCTTTGGATCAGACAGCTCATCACGTTTTGTAAATGGTGTATTAGGCAGTTTGGTTAACCACCTTACCGAAATTCAAAATCGTTTTTCGAAGAAGTAAGTGTTTTGGCGTCAAAAGAATATTATCGGGTGGATACTATGCATAATCGAAAACATTCTCAAATTCATATAATCCTGTTTATTGCAAACTCATTTCTATTTGTTTCTCTATTAGCCGCTTGTTCTTCAATCAATGAAATTACATTTCAGGAAACTATAGAAAACTACCCGAAGGCTGAGATCGTTTTTCAAGTAAAACTCCCTGCTTCGGTACCTTCTGATAGCAAAGTTATATTTGAAATTTTAGATGATGTGACGGGATTGTATTTTAATGCTTTGCAATTTGATATGGTTCAGCAGGATAATCAAAATTATTTCATTCGCATGCCGCTTGTTATTGGGTCGGAAGTTAAGTACAGGTTTTTACGAAAAGGCGCTCTCACCGACATTGAATATAATACCCAAAATAAACCTGTTCGATTTCGTGTCCTAAAAGTTACAGGCCCTGCCTTATTGCAGGATTCGATCGCAGGGTGGTTTGATCAGCCTTACAGCGGTTCAATTGGACGAATTCGGGGACAACTTATCGACCAGGATAATAAGGCTCCGGTACCGAATATGTTGATTTCTGCTGCTGGAATGCAGACAATTTCGGCTTCCGACGGGACCTTTATACTTGAAGGGCTTCCAATTTGGACCCATAATCTTGTGATCCTGAGTCTGGATGGAGCATACGATTCTTTCCAACAAGGGGCTGTGATTGCTGATGAGGCAACGACTCCTGTTTTTATAACGTTAAAAAAGCGGCAACTCGTTGAGATAAATTTTATCGCTAAGACTCCTGCTGGTTTTGAGTCTAATCTTCCATTAAGATTTGCGAGCAACCTAACCTCGCTAGGAAGTCCATATGCAGACCTGTCTTCCGGCTCAAGTACAATTGCTTCAAACCTACCAATCCTTGAAAGAGTTTCAAAAGACCAGTATCTGGTCAAACTTAACCTTCCGAGTGGATCAGACCTGAAGTATAAGTTCACATTTGGTGATGGTTTTTGGAATTCCGAATTAGATAATTCTGGCAATTTTGTTATTCGAGAACTCATTGTCCCTGCAAAAAGCACAACAATAAAAAAGGAAATTGCGACTTTTAATTCCCCTAATTTTGGTGAAGTTGTTATTAATCTATCTACACCTGTGATAACCCCTGCTAATGATTTTGTTTCAATTCAATTTAACCCCTTCGGGTGGATGGAACCGTTGCCGATGGTGAAAGCAGGTGAAAATAATTGGACGTATACCCTCTATTCACCCTTACATTATTTTGGAAATATTGATTATCGTTTCTGCAGAAATGATCAATGCGCTATAGCTTTATCACAATCAAATATTGAAAATGTAATTGTCGGTTCAAATGAAACCCAACTCATAACAATTAATTTAGATAAATGGGATAACCTTGATGTCGCAAAGAGTGCAACTTCGGTTGACACCGATGGGGGTTCCTTGCAACCTCGCAGTTCCTTTATCGCAGGCTTTGAACTTGTCAATGATTTTCCTCCTTCATGGCAGACATCTGTGGACCAAGGATTGCAAGCTATGGCTGGAACAGGAGGCAATTGGGTCATTCTCTCCCCCACTTGGAGCGCAACCAGCATAAACCCGCCATTATTTGAGCCAATCCCTGGTTCTGACCTATTATGGACTGATATTCAGAACCTTATCACGAGAGTGACCGTTGCAAACCTTCAGCCCGTTCTATTCCCGCGAATTACCTTTACTGATTCCTCAGATAAATTCTGGGATTATGCAATAAAAGATGGAGGCTGGTGGCAATCATTATTTGATCGTTATCAAAGGTTCATCTTACATAATGCGGACTTGGCGGCCATAATGAATGTCGATGCAATAATGGTTGGTGATCCCGCAATGTCGGCAGCTATGATCGGTGGGATGCTTTCGAATGGCGATTCGGTTTCTGCTCCGGTAAATGCAGATGAACAATGGAGTCAATTGGTCCAGGATATTCGAGCGCGCTATCAAGGACCAGTCGTTGGTGTCGTCAGCCTTCCGTCCTCTAACAATTCTTTCCCTGCCTGGCTAAATAATGTCGATGCGATCTATGTTTTATTCTCACCTTCCTTAGAAGAGTCTGGTGAGAGTACTGTATTAAACCTTAAAAACACATTTGGAACTCAATTAGACGAAATTGTTCTACCTTTATATAATCAGTTTTCGAAACCAATCCTGATTGGAATTAATTATCCTTCAACAAACTCAAGTCTGAGCGGCTGTAATGCAACAAATGATTCTTGCGCGGACTTTATCGCCACAGATTCAGTGAAAAGCCAAATTGATCTTGAATTACAATCAAGAATCTATAATGCCTCTGTGATTGAAAGTGCTTCTCGTTCGTGGATTTCTGGGTTTATTTCCAGGGGATTTAATCCCATCGTCGTTGTGCAAGATAAAAGTTCCTCAATTTACGGAAAACCAGCTTCAGACGTTTTATGGTTTTGGTATCACTTTATATTGAATATAGCTCCATAGGTTAAGCAATGCAATTTCAGGAGTGATTAATGCAGCAAAGCGCAAAACTGACAAATATTAACCTCAAATATTTGGGAATAAATGATCATTTCAATGTTTATTGGAATTTAGCAACACCCAAGTTGGTTGAACATTCAATAAGAAATAACGAAAGCAATTTATCTCCGTCAGGTGCGCTGCTTGTAAATACTGGGGAGTTTACAGGCAGGTCGCCTAATGATAAGTTCATTGTTGATTATGGCGAAAAAACCGACAACGAAATATTTTGGGGTTCTGTAAATAGACCCTATTCACCAGAAAATTTTGAAAAGCTATTATTCAAAGTAACCAAACATATTGCAACGGTTCCAATCTATGCGCAAGATGTTTTAGTGGGAGCTCATCCAAACCATCAAAGGAAAATCAGGATAATTTCGGAATTTGCCTGGTCAGCGCTATTTGCTTGTGATTTGTTTATTCCAACAAGTGATAAATTTGTAGATGAACCTGATTTTACAGTAATACAAACGCCATCTTTTTTTGCCGATCCAACAGTTAATGGAACTTTTTCAAAAGCTTTTATTATTATAAATTTTAAAAAAAGGATAGTCCTGATCGGATGCACTCAATATGCAGGTGAAATTAAAAAATCTGTATTCTCTGTTATGAATCGAATCCTTCCAGATGAACATGTCTTACCCATGCATTGTTCTGCAAACATAGGCATGGATGGAGATACTGCCCTGTTTTTCGGGCTATCTGGCACTGGAAAAACTACGCTTTCTTCTGACCCAGATCGATTCTTAATTGGAGATGATGAGCATGGCTGGGGGGCTGATGGTGTCTTCAACTTCGAAGGCGGGTGTTACGCAAAGACAATCAATTTACAACAAAATCTCGAACCAATCATTTGGAAGGCGTCACAAGAATTTGGATCTGTTTTGGAAAACGTAATATTTAACCAAGAAACGCGTGAAATTGATTTTACAAATGATTCTTTGACTGAGAATACCAGAGCTGCATATCCATTAACTCACATTGCCAAGCGTATCAAGAATGGACGCGGAAATCATCCAAATCACATATTCTTTCTAAGCGCTGATGCGTTTGGCGTACTACCCCCAATTTCAAGTTTAACTCCCGATCAAGCAGCATTTTACTTTTTATCCGGGTATACTTCAAAACTAGCCGGGACTGAACGAGGGCTTAGTTCGGAACCGCAAGCAACCTTTTCGGCATGTTTCGGAGCCCCATTTTTGCCATTAAATCCAGCACGTTATACAGAAATGTTGCGTAACAAGATAAAAGAATACAATTCAAAAGTTTGGTTAGTAAATACGGGTTGGACCGGTGGTCAATACGGCGTTGGTAGCCGAATAAAACTACCTTATACCCGGGCGATGATTTCGGCAGCTATAAAAGGAATTCTTGACGAAGCTCCCTCAGAAATTGATCCGGTATTTGGATTAAAGATACCCAACATCATTCCTGGTGTTCCTGCGAAATTATTAAATCCAATACTAAATTGGCCGGATCACACCCAATACCTGATCAATGCCAACCAACTGATCTGCAAATTCAAGCAAAATATCATACAATACAGAGATTCATTTGATGACAAAGTGATTAATCAGATGTAACCAACTTTTTTTGTTTATGCAATCCTAATTTATGTTTATATAACGCTGCATTATTGAACATAAAAAATTGCTATTGCGCCCAAGATTAGAAAAGGTGTATACGGAATGGCGGAAAAAGCCTGATATTCTTTCCTGATTAGTTTTATTACTACAAATAGCAAAGCAAAAATCCCACTGGTAATAATAGCTAATACGATTGTTCCGATAATGAATGGCCAGCCTGTTAAAAATCCCAGGAAACCGCAAACATATACATCGCCAAATCCTAAAGCGACCTCATCGATTTTTTGCTTACGTATTTTTCCAAGTATTTTCGAAAAGAATATTCCAAAATAATAGATAAACAACATAATTAAGAAACCGGAAACACCACCGATAAAAGTATTAACAAAACCCTGTAAAACAACGCCATAAATAAAAAGTAGAACTAACCCGGCGATACTGGTTTCGATCAAAACGACTCTGTGTTCAATATCAATGACCAATATCAACCCGAGAAATACAATTAGAGGAACTGTGAACCAAAAATTCAATCTTCCAAACGGGAAAAGCGCAACGAGAATTGAGATGATAATAGAAAGACTTGTTACAATCAGACTTCGTTTCGAAGGAAACTTTCCACATTGCTGGCATTTAAAAGAAATAAGATAACTTCGAAGTGAATGCAGTGCAGAACAATTTGGACACACAGGCATTGTGAATTTTCGAGTTAGCGGGAGAACATCTGCAAGATAATTTATTAAAACACCGATGAAACCTCCCACAATAATATAAATAATCAGATTGATAGTTGCCATTTTATCCACCTCACTTTGATGTATTCAAGCGCTCTTTATAAAGAGTATAATGCCGTAATAAAATTGCCGCAATAAAATAATAATGACACAATTTGATGAATTCTTACTTCGAATAAAAAAATATCCTGATTTTTTTGAGAATGTTGCATTTTGGCAAACACAAATTGCTCAGCAAGCTCAGCCATTTCCGTTTCCTTCATGGCTTCACAACCGTTTAGTGGATACGTTTAATTCGATGGGAATAAATTCTTTATATTCGCATCAATTTGAAGCAATCAATTGTGTAAAAGGAGGCATGAACACAGTAATATCAACGGGGACTGCCAGTGGAAAAAGCATTTGTTATCAGATTCCAATTATCGACCAACTTATTAAAGACCAAAAATCTTCTGCGATACTTCTGTTTCCTACAAAAGCGTTGACTTATGACCAATTAAAATCTTTTTCAACAATTCTTTCTACAGGTAAGATTTTTGAGAACCAAAAAAGCATTGCTGCAGTATACGACGGTGATACGCCATCGCAGCAGCGAAATGCGATCAGGAATAATTCCAAAATAATATTAACGAATCCGGATATGTTAAATGTTGCTATCCTGCCCCATCACACAATTTGGTCTGAGTTTTTCCAAAATTTAAAATATATTGTAATAGATGAAATTCACTTGTATCGAGGAGTGTTTGGTTCTAACATCGCGAATCTAATCCGCCGATTGAAACGAGTGGCTGTTTTTTACGGGTCGTCACCTCGCTTTATTATGACTTCTGCAACAATTGCCAACCCAAAAGAACTGGCTAGTAACTTAATTGAAGAGGAAACGATTTCAATTGAAGCAGATGGTTCCCCAAAAGGAGAAAAGAATTTTGTTATCTATAACCCCCCAGTCATAGATAAAGATCTGGGTATAAGAGAAAGTTTGTTAACATCAACATCAAAAATATCAGAATTATTCCTGATTTCCAATATTCAAACACTTATTTTTTGCCGAACCAGGCGGTTTGTTGAATTATTAGTCAGAGAAATTCAAGCGCTCAATCCTCGTTCAACTAAACAAATCCGCGGTTATAGAAGTGGATATCTCAAAAAGGATAGACGGGAGATCGAAGAGGGTTTAAAAAATGGATCAATCTCTCTTGCGATTGCTACAAATGCACTTGAGCTTGGCATTGACATCGGCGGAGTAGACGCCGTATTGCTGGCAGGATATCCAGGTTCAATTGCCTCACTTCATCAGCGCGCCGGAAGAAGTGGGCGCTCATTGAATTCATCGGTAGCGATTTTGATCGCATCAATGAATCCGCTAGATCAATTCTTTGCTCGTAACCCGAAATATTTAATGGAACGTCCCCTTGAACAAGCTTTAATCGATGCGAACAACCCATTAATCCTTCTCTCACATATTAAAAGTGCAGCATTTGAGCTTCCTTTTGAAGAAAGTGCCAATTTTGGTTTACTAAATTGGACTCACCTAGAAGAATATTTGGAATACTTATGTGAAGAAGGAGTACTGCAAAAAAAGAAAACCAGGTATTACTGGTTATCAGAACATTACCCATCTGGGGATTTTTCTCTTCGAAGTACGATCTCAGTTAGAATTTTACTGAAATACGAGGATGATGGAGTGATTGAAACCATTGGAGATGTTGATTACAATTCTGCATTATGGATGACACACCCGGGTGCGATTTATTTGCAAGATGGACTCGCTTTTTATGTAAAAACTCTTGATTTGGAAAAAGGTATTGCGATATTGACAAAAAGCCAAGCAGACTATCTTACCGAACCGATCATATCTGTCGATATCGATGCGATATCTCAATTAAAAGTTAAAACTTTTCAAAATTTTATCTTACAGTATGGAGAGATCGAAGTTACATCTAAAGTCACTGGATTTAAGAAGATCCAAATTATAACAAGAGAAATATTAAGTGCCGAAAATCTCGAATTGCCAGAAAATCGGCTTCAAACGACAGGTTTTTGGATCGAATTAACCGAGAAGTGCGTAGGACTGATGCGTTCGAAGAGCATTTGGCTGAGCGATCCAAATGACTACGGTCGAAAATGGAAGAGTATTCGTGATTCTGTTAGAAATAGAGATAATTTTACCTGCCAATCTTGCGGCCGAGGTGAAGCGGACGTCTCCTTTCATGTTCATCATAAGATCCCCTTTAAAATGCTTTTCTCGATTGAAGAAGCAAATGAATTTGGTAATTTAGTGACGTTGTGCCCGGATTGCCATCGGCGGGTAGAATTAAACTTCAAGATCAGGAGCGGTTTATCTGGATTAAAATACTTATTGACCAATCTGGCGCCTCTTTTAGTTTTATGCGATTCTACTGACTTGGGATCTTATGTTGATCCAAACGCGAAATTCTCGAATCTCAAACCAGTTGTGCTAATATACGATTCAATTCCTGCAGGGATTGGATTATCCAGTTCTCTATATGAACGTATTTATGAGCTGTTAAAAAAATGCAGAGAATTATTAAACCAATGTGATTGCAAAGTAGGCTGCCCATCATGTGTTGGTCCGACATCAGAAGTAGGTATTGGCGGTAAGAAAGAAACAAGTTTTTTGCTTTCACTTCTGCTGGAACAAGATATCAAATGACTTCATTATCAGAGCGATTAAAAAATTTAGGTTTAAGCAAAGGGTCTGAAATTACTGTTCTTGCAAAAAAAGATACTAGATCTCTCGTTGATGAATTAAATGCTTCTACAATTACTAACGATCTGGGAAAAATAATTGTTGTTGAGAAGACATTTCCTTACGGTTATTTGCATGGCGATATACAGCTTGTTGATCAGATTGATACAACTGAAATACATAAGACAAGTAAACTTAATGGGATAAACTGTAATCTTAAGAAGATAGCGTTTCTTGACACAGAGACAACTGGTTTGTCTGGGGGAACCGGTACCCTTGCGTTCTTAATTGGGGTTGGTCGGTTTGGAGAGCAAGGTTTTCATCTCACCCAATATATTTTAGAAGACCCTTCAGAAGAATCATCTTTATTGCTTGCACTATCAATCTATTCAGAGGAAATAGAAGAAATTGTCACATTTAATGGCAAATCTTTTGATCTACCCCTGCTAAAATCCAGGTTCATTTTAAATAGAATGCCGGTACCATTTACACATTTGAAGCATCTCGACCTTTTGCACATATCAAGAAGGCTGTGGCGGCAGCGTCTCCCGAGCAGGAGTTTAAAGGATTTGGAACACGAAATCTTACACCTGCCAAGAACCGAAGAAGAAGTTCCTGGATGGATGATTCCTGAGCTTTATTTCAACTTTTTAAAGTCTGGTGACGCATCGTTAATAAAAAATGTTGTCTATCACAACGCCATGGATATTGTTTCTTTGGCTGCATTATTTATTGGCATCACGCAAATGCTGAACAAAGACTTATTTTATTATGATTTGGATCAAATGGATGTGTTTTCAATTGGTCAGGTGTATGAGCGTATCGGAGAATATAGTAAATCAATCGAGATTTACGAATATTGTTTGAAACAGAGTACCTTTTCCAAGAATTTTATGATTGAACTCAATAATCGTTTGGGATGTATCTACAAAAAACAATCCCAAAGCGATAAAGCGGTTAATTTGTGGAAAAACAATGCAGAAAATGGTGATTATGCTGCATGCATAGAATTGGCGAAATATTACGAACACGAAGCAAAAGATACAAAAACTGCTCTTCTATGGACTCAAAAAGCAGATATTATTATTGTAAATTCGAAAATTTCCCGATATAAGAAAAATACTCAAAAAAAAGAGTTACACTTAAGGAGAACCAGATTAGAGAAAAGGATAAACGGGAATGTTTAAGAGAAGTATTCGTGATGAAGTTGTATATATCGCAAATGGGAAACTTGAAGCAGAATCTGTAAAAATCTTGCTTGAGTCGTTTGATATCCCTGCTTTTATTAATCAAGAATCTGCGGGATCAACTTTTGGATTAACAGTTGGGATTTTAGGTGAGGTTGAAGTTATCGTTCCATTGTCGTACGTTACTGAGGCCAAGAAGATCATCGAGGAAATGATAAATGGCAAATTAGAACTACATGATTCACAAGACGATTTATTCGAGGATTCAAATGAAGAAAATAATTAATTCGGCTTTGGTTTTATTCTTTCGTATTCTTCTGGAGAATCAAGGTCAGCAAGTATATTTGAGCTTTTAACTGGGTAGTAACTGATATCTTCAGTGTGTAAATTAATGAAATCCCTCAATGTCTTGGGAACCTGGATCTCTAGCAATTCAGGTACGAATTTCTGAGGAATAAGCCAAGGGTGTCCTCTGCGCCAGTTATAACTAGGTATAACTAGTTTATCTTTATTACTTTGATGCTGATTAACCATACCAATAATATCTTCACTGGTGATCATTGGCTGGTCACCCAAGGCTATAAATACACCATCTACGGTTTCATCTATTGTGGAAAGCCCTTTTTTTACAGAATCGACCATTTCACCATTTTCAAATTTTTCATTAAATATTGTATTAACCCCAAATTTCTTTACCTCAGCCTCTACTTCTGATCGATATCCCCCGCTTACAACGACGATCTCTCCAATTGAACATCTTTGAAAAACATCAATGATTCTTCCTAAAATTGTGGTATTCCCCCATGGAAGTATTTGTTTACATTGTTTCATTCTTATGGAGAGACCGGCTGATAAAATAATTGTGGAATATTGACTACACGCATTATTTATTTTCATAAGCCTTGATTAGTTTTCGATAATCGTCGTTTGTGTCGCTATCGAGTAAGATTCTTCGATCTTCCCAATCTACTGTTGCGGTTTTGAATTTATCGATTAGTTCCTTCCCTCCTTTATCACCTTCCAACGCAAGTAACTCACTTATGCAATTTGGTTTAAAAAGAATGGGCGGACAAGTCTTATTGCCTACTCTCGTTGTCACGATTTCTGCATCTTCGCTACTAGATTTCTTCATAATTTCCGTAATTAATTCCTCAGGAACTTGAGGTTGGTCGCACAATAAAAATAAAAACGCCTGGCTTTTAGAACTAAGCGCGATAATCCCTTTTTTTATTGAACTACTTTGTCCGGATTGCCAATTTAGGTTTCTTGTAATTATTACATTTTTATTTTCGATATTCTTTTCTACTTCTTGATAACATGCGCCTGTAACAACGATCACAGGGTTTAAGTTTACATTTATTGCAACTTTTATAACTTGGTTAATAAATGATTTCCCAAACCAATCAAGAAGTTGTTTTGGTCTTCCTAGTCTTTTTGAACTTCCCCCTGCTAAAATGATCCCCGCAATATTTTCATTTTTCATTTTGAGAGATTTTAGTAAATACGCGTTCTGCTGTCAGTGGAAACTCGTCAAACCAAATACCAATGGCATTATGAACTGAAGATACGGCTGCAGGAGCAAATGGCAGGTATGGCATTTCGCCAATGCCCCTGACGCCCCAAGGACCTATTAGGTCTGGGTATTCCAAAACAATTGATACTACTTTTTCAGGAATATCCAAAACAGTTGGAATTAAATAAGTAGAAAATTTATCCGTTAGAACCCTGCCCTTCTTTTGGATGAACTCTTCTTGAAGTGTATACCCTGCAGCTTGGACAATTGCACCTTCAATCTGACCTTCCACTTGTTGCGGATTAACTGCCAGCCCAACATCATCAGCACATATAACATTTGTAAGTTTAATTTGACCAGTTTCAATATCTACTAGACATTCAACGGCCTCAGCTACATATCCATAAGCAAAATTTGGTTCACTTTTGCCTGTCTCAGGATCTAAAGGCGTTGTTTTTGGTGGTCGATATTGAAATTCAGCAACTGCAGGTCTTTCCTCATTTTTCCATTTTTCCAAGGCAATATCAGCAGCGCCTTTTATTGCATTGCCGGCCATAAAAGTCATTCTTGACGCACTGACGCTCCCGGAGTTAAGTGTAAAAGCGGTATCAGAAGCAATAAGCGAAATTTTTTTCATTGGTAGATTTAAGGCTTTTGCTGCCATCTGTACAAAAACGGTATGAGATCCTTGTCCTACTTCAGCACCGGCATGACGCAGTACCGCATGCTCGATCTCAGATTTTCCATATAGCTCGATGATTGCCCAACAGTTTTCTGGAGCTCCAAAAGAAAACCCAATATTCTTATACCCACATGCAAAACCAATTCCTTTACGTAAGTAATTTTGATTTTGAGTTGCTCCAGATTCGGGGTAGAAATATTGACCCTTCTGATCCAACTTCCAACCTGCTTTTACCGCACAAGCAGCAATTGCCTTTTCTATTGTCACCCCCTTAGGAAGCGGAGTTCCTACAGATAGTAAATCTCCCTCTTTTATCAGGTTTTTCATTCGAATCTCTACGGGGTCGATATTTAACCTTTCAGCGATTTTGTTAATTTGCAACTCAGCAGAAAATGCTGCCTGTGGTCCGCCAAATCCCCTAAATGCGCCATTAGGAATATTATTGGTGTAAATTGCATATGAGTCTACTTTTACATTTGGAATATTATAAGGACCGGTGCAAAGCAGTGTTGCATTTCCCAATACTTTTGTAGAGGTGTAAATATATGCGCCGCCATCGGCATAGATTTCAACTTCTGCTGCGGTGATTATTCCCTCTTTGGTTGCGCCCCATTTTGTTTTTATTGTATAAGGATGCCTTTTGTGATGCCCAATTATAGATTCCTCACGAGTCCAAATAATCTTTACTGGACGGTTGATACCCTTTTCTTTTAATCGAAAAGCAGCTAGCGCAAGAACAATTTGAACAGACATGTCCTCCCGGCCACCAAATGCTCCGCCAATAGCCGGATAAATGACCCGGATGGAATCCAGCGGTAAATTTAGAGCATGAGCGATTTGCTCCTGATCTTCGTGTGCCCATTGCCCTCCCACAACGACAGTAATCCTGCCTTCTTCGTCATAATAACAAATGCCGGCTTCTGGCTGTAAATAGGCATGCTCTTGTGCCGGAGTATGGTACGTGCTCTCAACAATAACATCGGAGTTCGATAACGCATTACTTGTATCCCCTTTACGAACCCGGTAATAACAAAATGTGTTAACCCCTTTGTCTGGATGAAGAATAACAGAATTCTCCCGCAAGGCTTCTTCTACGTTTGAAACGATTTCGAGCTCTTCAAACTCGACATCAATTAGATCTCTTGCTTTGATTGCAGATTCTTCAGATTCAGCAACAATTAGTGCTATCTGATCTCCAATAAATCTGACGCGATCGGCAAACGCTTTATTTGAACCCGGACCACATAAAACTGGTTGGTCTGCAAAAATTAGCCCATATTCGTTATTTGGAACATCCTTAGCAGTCAATATTAAGATGACTCCTGGAATTTTCTCAGCTTTTTTTGTGTTTACAGATTTGACAATTGCATGAGGAACTCCAGAAAAAAGTATTTTCATGCAAAGTTGACCCTGTAAATTATAATCACCAGGAAACAGAGCATCACCTGTTACCTTCGCTCGCGCATCAATACGATTAATCGACTTCCCAAACTCCGACATTTCTTTAACTCCTGCTAACTGTTAGTCCACTGATTTTTTTAGTGTTTTACATCGAAAGGGCCAAACCTGGGTGGACCTAAATATTTATTTAAAGAAAATGTAACAATAGCGCTGACAAAGAACAAGAGAAAAGTGATGATAACTGCGTAGATCAGCCGTACAAATATATATGGATCTGAAAAACTTTCGTTAACGACATCCTCTGGAATGACCAACCATTTCAATTTACTCCGGTTGTCTACAAGAATAGTTGATGCAGCATAAGATATTAAAGGAATGACAGTTATCAGTACAAATCCAATACCGCGCCAAATCGGGTGAGTCCGTTTTTTATTGTCATCTTTTTTAACTTCTCTTCTATACATACCATGTTTTGGCATATTTTCCTTCTTACTTTTCAGATGCTTTTTCGATTGCGGAGAGGATTTTATAATATCCTGTACACCGACAAAGATTGCCAGTTATTGCCTGCTTAATTTCATCCTTCGAAGGACTTGTTTTTTCCTCCAACAGTTTTACTGCTGACATAACAAAGCCAGGTGAACAATAACCACATTGTATTGCACCTTCTTGAATAAACGCATCTTGCACCCTGTGCAGTTGACCGTTCTGCGTGATACCCTCAATCGTAACAACTTTAGTACGATGAGCACGAGCCGCCGGCACCAGACATCCCATTACAGCAATACCGTCAAGGAATACTGTACAAGCGCCACACTCTCCCTCTCCGCATCCTTCTTTTGTTCCTGTGAGCAACGCGTTTTCCCTAATCAGATCAAGTAAGTTTTTTTTATGAACATTAATAAATTCGTATGTCTTTCCATTAATCTCAATTTCGATTTTAGTTGTATGATCAAATTCTAAAGATTTCTCCTGCATGGGTTTATACGTTGAAGTGTTTTGACCCCAAAGGACAACAGGATCCTGGTATTCCACTTTCTTGCTTACAGCGGCTTGATCAAGACCGCGTTTAACCAATACACTTACCATTTTCCGTCGGTAATTCGCAGAAGATCGAATGTCGGTTATTGGAGAAGTTTCTTCAGATGCGATTTTTCCAGCCTCAACAAATAAGTTATCTGATATTTTTTTACCAAGCAAATATTTTTCTGTTTTATTCGCTCTGATAACAGTGGGCGCAACAGCGCCGATTGCGATTCTCGCCTCAAAGATTTCTTGATCAATAATGTTTATTACAACTGATACGTTTAGTACAGAAATAGCCTGGGCTCGCCGAAGTGCATGCTTGTAAAAAACACTTTTTAAATTATCAGATAGCCCTTTAAAATAAATTTCCGTAACGATTTCCCCAGGCTCCATTTTTGTTTTTCTTACTCCGGAATAGAAGTCATTTATCTCTATCTCTCTAATCCCTTTATTAGAAGCGAGTACAATTTTTGCATTTAATACCATGAGCGCTGAAATGGTATCATTTGCAGGCGATGCAGTAACCACATTTCCTATGATGGTTCCGCGATTTCGAATTTGTGGCGACCCCACTTGCGCGCAAGCCTGAAAAAGACAAGCTGCATATTTTTGGATAATTTTGGATTTAAAGCAGTGATTGTGCGTTGCAAGTGGACCTATGTGCACATATTCTTTATTATCAATAGTTATCTGATCGAGACCCTCAATTCGGGAAATATCGATAATTTCTGTCACAGCAGGATGTAAACCCCGTTCAATTTCCAGAAGCAGGTCTGTCCCACCTGAAATCAATTTTGCGCTATTGGTATATTTAGAATATAGCTCAACAGCATCATGTAGATTGTTTACGATGAAGTATTTCTCCCACATGTTTCCACCTTTAATTGGATTTCATCATCTTTCCTGAACTTGCATTTGCAACCATCATAACTTCAGCAATGATGCTTAAGGCTATTTCCTGAGGGGTTTCTGCATTAAGCTCCAGTCCCATTGGCGAATGTATTTTATCAATTTTTTCCTTGGTTATACCTTTATCGAGTAGTTCTTTTTTTGTTAACTCCCAACGCCGTTTGGAACCAATTACACCTATGTATCCGGTTTCTGTTTCTAGCAATACTGGAAGACCTTCGACATCAACGCTAGAACTCTTTGTAGTAAGCACCAAGAATGTGAAAGGATTAATCTTTACCAGTTGTGGAATTTCTGAAATTGGGCATATTATATATTCATCAGCTTCCGGAATATAAACAGGATTACAAAACTCTGGTCTTTCGTCTGTTATCACGACACGATAGTCCAGCCACTTTCCCAAATGGGCAACTTGTTTTCCAACATGACCTGCACCAACGACAACCAGGGTTAATTTCGGAATGATCGGTTCCACATAAACCTCAACTTGACCACCACAAATCCCGGGATCGCCTTTTTCAGGATTTACCAGGCTGTATTTTAAAATTTTGTTTTTTCTTTCCTTTAAAGCTTTTAATGCTTCTTCTATTACTAAATGTTCAATTAAACCTCCACCGACAGTTCCAGAAATCTTCCCATCTGAAAAGACTAGCATCTTTGAGCCTTCATGGCGAGGAGTAGACCCGCTAGATGAAACAATCGTACAAAAAACAAATGCTTCTCCGGTTTTCTCAATGGAGGCAATTTGTTGATAAATCGACATTAATCCTCCAATAATCCTAATACAACCGGTAATAATTGTTTTTTTCTTGATACAACTCCTTCAGCTAACCGGGTGTCGTCACTGAGAGTAATATACGGTAACTCATCAAGAATAGCAGGAGGATTTGATAAAATAAGTCTGCTTGACCCTCTAACAATATCTGTCACCATTAACATCGCAAAATTTACTTTCTTATTCGCCCTGAGTGAATCAAGTGCGGTTTGGAGCATTGAAAGGTGTTCGTTAATTTCGTTCAGATCGCTAACTTCAGCTTGTGCAATGGCAAAATCATAAACACCCGCATTGTACACTTTCAGGTCACTTGTAACCACATCTTGTGCGGTACGATTACTCAATCCTGCGCTGGCAGAAAGCACTTTTATTCCAAAACTATGGCTTGTCTCCAGTTCCAGTCGACTTCCTTTGACAAATGCCCACCTTGAAAGACGTTCGGCGGCTTTTTTATCTCTCTCAGTTGTCGTCGGACTAGTTAAATTTAGGGTATCCGAAAGAAGCCCTGCAAGCATTAATCCAGATATAGCAGGTGGAGCGCTAAACCCGGATTCTTCCATTCGTTCTGATACGAGAGTGCTTGTGCTTCCAACAATATCTACAGACATTTTAATCGGGATATGTGTTGAAGGGTTACCTAATCGATGGTGATCCAGGATTTCAAGAAGTTGAGCTTCTTCAAGCGACGCAACGGATTGCTGCGCTTCGTTGTGATCTACTAACACAATTCTGATTCTCGGTGGGTTAAGAAGATCTCTCTGTCGGCAAATCCCGACGTAGTTGCCTTTTTCATCAACAACCCAAAACTCATCCCCTTCTTCTCTTAAAATGCGATTTACCACGTCTTTTATTTTTGTGTTGACGTTAAATTTTAAGATATTTGTGTCTGCCGCGTCCTTACAGGGCAGTTCAAGAATTTTGCTGATCCCTATATCCTGGTTTTTAGGATTAACCCCTACCATCTTTCCCATAAAATTAAAAAGACTTCTCCCAGTGATCAAACCAAATGGATCTCCTCCAGGATTTAATACAGGAGCAATTCCACCGGTTCTTGTAGCTATCGCCCACGCATCTCTAAGGGGGCTCTCTGGCGTTGTAGAATCTAACCTTCTAACGACCGATTCAAAACGAGGACTGGCATCCGTAATTAATACCGGCGCTTCCATTTTTAATAATTTTAATATCCAAGCAGTTTGGGTATTTGTTGCACCAGCACGGGCTGCAACAGTATCTAATCCATCTCGCTCCCTCAATAACCAAGCATATCCGATTGCCGAAGCTATTGAATCAGTGTCAGGGTTAACATGTCCAACAACGTATACTTGGGAGCCCATTCGATTAATATACCTTTCTCAAACACTCTTTAATGAACGCCAAATTCGTTCTGGCGTTGCTGGAATTTGGTTTAGTTTTGCACCACAAGCATTTTGGATTGCATTTGCAACAGCTGGGGCGACACCATCCAATGGAATTTCTGCAACAGCCTTTACACCAAATGGGTGGGTTGGTTCAAATGATTCAACAAACATCGCTTCTATTTCTGGCATTTCGTCAACTCTAAAAATATGATAATCTTTTAAATCTTTTTCCCGAGCTACCCCTTTTTGGTCATAAAGCATTTCTTCGCATACTGCGTACCCCAACGCCTGAACCATACCACCTTCAATTTGACCTGACGCAGTTAATGGATTAACAATCACGCCAGAATCAACTGCCATCACAAGTTTATCAACAATCAATTTTCCTGTCTCAATATCTACAGTGACCTCAGCAAATTGAGCTGCAAATGGCGGAGGTGAAGATTTTGACATAAATGAGGCAATACCCATAATTTGTTCTTGATCGTTGTGATGAAGTGTTTCAAGTGCGATATCTTTTAGGGAAATTCTTTTACGATTCTTTGCAATTGCATATTTGTCTTTTAAGACAATATCAACTGGAGAAAGTATTTCTTCAGCAGAAGACAACAAAGCAGCGGCGCGTATCTTAATCATGGCAGCAGCTTCTTCCGCTGCTTTGGTTACCGCTCCTCCAGAAATGTATGTTGTGCTCGATGCATACGCTCCTTTGTCAAATGGTGTGAAATCCGTGTCTGAAGAATAAACTAGAATATCATCAAGTGGAACGCCCAAAACTTCTGCTGCCATTTGCCCTAAAACGGTATCGGATCCGGTTCCAAGATCTGTAGCGCCAATCAGCAAGTTGAATGACCCGTCGTCATTCATTTTTATACTGGCTGCACCCATATCGAGATATGGAATTGCCGTGCCTTGCATAACCATGGCAACTCCAACCCCTTTACGCAAGTGAGGTTTGCCTGGAATGTTTTTCCAATTTACATTTAAAGCTTTTTCTTTCCATCCAATCGCTTTTTTACCCATTTCAACGCATTTTTCAAGACCCACGGTGTGAATAATCTCAGGTTTCGGTTCGCGTCCTTCACTCCATGCCGTGCTAAATGGGTGCAATTCACCAGAACGCAGTGCATTTTTCAGCCTAAACTCTATCGGATCAAGACCGAGCTCGTTCGCGATCAACTCCATTTGCCGTTCAACAGCCCAATATCCTTGAGGTACTCCATATCCGCGGTAAGCGCCAGCAGGTGGATGGTTTGTGTATACAACGTCTGCATAAAACCGAATATTCGGCGCCTTGCGATATTTTCCGTCACCAACATAAAGCGCCATGGCTTTGTGTCCAGTATTTCCTGTAACAGTCAATGCATGACAACCATAGGCGCCTGTGTCAGTTAATACTCGCATCTCGTTAGCAGTTATGGTTCCGTCTGCCATCACGCCAGTCTTCATCCATAATTTCATCGGATGTCTGGATCTTGAAGCTATAAATTCCTCTTCACGTGTATATTCAAAACGAACAGGACGTCCGGTTGCAATCGTAAGATGCGCTGCAACATCTTCGACCAATATTTCTTGTTTTCCACCAAAACCTCCACCTATTCTAGGCTTGATCACTCTAATCCGTTTTATCGTGAGATTTAAGACTGGTGAGAGTATTCTTCGTGCGTGAAATGGAACTTGGGTACTTGATCGAATAACAAGTCTGTCATTTTCGTCCCAATACGTAATGACCACGTGAGGTTCGATATGAGCCTGTTGCACTTTGGGTACTTCAAATTCGTTTTCGAAGATTTTGTCTGCTTCTTTAAAACCAGAATCAACATCTCCGATATCGATCCTGATCTCAGCAGCTAGGTTCTTTATTGGGTTGGAATTTGCAAAATTTATGTATTCTGGTTCATCATGGATTTTTGGAGTTTCCTGTAACATTGATTTCGTTGAATCCAATACAGCGGGCAGTTCTTCATATTCGACTTCTATCAGGTCAATGGCTTGTTGTGCGATTTCTTCTGTCTCCGCAGCAACAAATGCTACCCGGTCGCCAACGAACCTCACCTTATTATCAAGGCTAAAGGTATCTAATGGACCAGGTATCGGGTCGGATTGGCCTGCGGTTGAATACACTACACGCGGTAAATCTTTCCAGGTTAGTACGGAGTGTACACCTGCTAGTTCCTTGGCCTTCTTTATGTTGATACTTTTTATTCGGGCATGAGCAACAGTGCTTAAAAGGACTTTTGCTACTAACATCCCTTGAAGATCAATATCCGCGGTAAAGGCTGGTTTTCCTTGAACCAATTTAATTGCATCAACCTTTATTTCATTTTTCCCAACCGTACTAAATCGATTTAATTCTATGTCAGATTGAATCTCTGGGCTCCAGGTTGCTTTTTCTATCACTTTCGAGTCTTGACTTTCCATCGACGCTGCTTTAATTGCGCTGACAGGTTTTTTATACCCAGTACACCGGCATAGAACACCCGAAATAGCATCTCGAATTTCCGATTCTTCAGGATCAGGGTTTGAAGCCAACAGTGACTTACCGGCAAGCACCATTGCTGGGGTGCAATATCCACATTGGATGGCGCCTGATTCGATAAATGCTTGTTGTATCGGATCCAGTCCTACAGACTTCTTCCAACCTTGGTCTGGTCGTTCTCCAATTCCTTCAATCGTCTCAACTTTATGCCCATCTGCTTGCGCCGCAAGCATTGAACATGAATTAATCGGCTTTCCATCAAACAACACAGTACAAGCCCCACATTCACCGGATTTGCACCCACCTGATTTCGCACCGAAAAAACCAAGCCGTCGTAAAACAGTTAGCAAGTTTTCATTGACATTAATTTCCGTGGCAGTTGGAGTCTTGTTAATCCATAGATGTAAGATCATACTTCCTCATATTGAAATTTTATTTAAGTTCTTTTAATAATCTCATAGCCAGGTTTGTACCTGCATCTTGTCGGTATACAGAAGAGGCCCATTGATCAGATGAATCTGCTAAAGCATTCTTAATCATAGTGATTAAATCGCCATTTACATCACCGTCAAAGGCTGTGACAGGGTTATCTCCAAAACCGCCAAAAGTTATTCTTGTTCGACCTGTTTTCCATTTTGCCACCGCGCAGCAAATTGTTGGTTGATCGTATGGACTGCGCCCCACTGACTCAAATACGACTTGCACGTCATTGTCAACTTTTATTTCAGAAATTAAAGCGGCCTTTTTCCAATCATGTCGTTTTGGCAGCCAATCTTCCAGAGATATACATATTTCACCAGGGAGCCACACAATTTGAGCATTAAGCGCTAACATTACTGTGAGAAGCGGAGATCGACCGTTTTCTGAAACAATTAGACCTGCAATTGTTCCCATTACACGTTGATTCTTTGAACACTGTATCTTTATCGCCTCAACTACAGAACGGTTATCCTGATAAAAAACGATCATTTCTTCAAGTGTTGTTGTAGCGCCAATTACAGTTAAGGTTTCTATTATCTTGATGTAATTTAAGCCAATGGACTGCAAATCTACAACTGCTATGTCATCACTTCTTTTTGCGAGAGTCAAACCACCCCCCAATGGAATAGTAATTGGCTCGTTTCTTTGTAGCAATTCAACAGCTTCGCTAAGGGTTGCAGGTCTGAAGTACTCTAAAATCATTTCAATCCCTTTCTAATTTGCGCTCTGACCTCTAATGACTGAACTTGGGGTTATTTTTGTGCAAATGTATCAATCAGCAAATGAACATCGCCGCCAACTGGATATAGAATGGGACATGTGCAACCATTATTAACGTACTCAGCAACTTTTTTCTTTGCCTCTTCAGGTGTACCTGAAGCGGTAATTTTTATGATCAATTCTTCTGGAACCAGATGCTTGGCTTTTGAGATCTGTTCATGAGTAGCCGGCCACCCCAAAATGGATTGAATTTTCTCAACAACATCCATCGAAACGCCTGAAGCTTTTGCGATATGCGGCTGTTGTGCCAGGTACTGTGTCAATAATTCTCTGGTAGTATCGATTGCTTTGTCATGATCATTGTCAACCGAACAGACGATTAATTGAGGTCGATCTATAGCATCAATAGTCTTTCCACTCTTTTTTGCACCAGCAATGAGTAAATCCATTGCTTTATTGTTGTATTCAGGCGGGACACAATAATTCAAAACAACCCCATCTGCTATTTCTCCAGTCATTTCCATCATGTTATCGCCTGTTGCGCCAATGTAAACAGGAACATTGCGAGGTTCTTTTCTACCATGGACAACATCAAGCTCAATTCCATAAACTTGTATAAATTCACCTTCAAAACTTACCCGTTCCATATTTAATAACCGCTTAAGAATCGTAATTGTTTCCTTCATTGCGGTTAATGGTTTCTTTCGATCGATTCCCACATTCTTGGCGAGAGGATCCCACCATGCGCCAATTCCACAGATGATTCTATCTGGCGCTAAATCGTCCAGGGTTAAGAATGTTGATGCAAGTAACCCTATATTCCTTGTCCAGTTATTGATGACACCTGAACCCACCTTCAATTTTTCTGTTACGGCGGCATAGGCCGCCATAGGAACTATTGCATCCCGTACAAGCCGGCTTTCTGCTTGCCATACTGCTTCAAATCCTCGGCTTTCTGCGTATTTTACATATTCCAAACCATCCCTAAGCTCGTGGGCATCCTGCAGATACAAAGCGACTCTTTGCTTCATAGTTCCTCCATACAAAATATTTATACTGTGATTTTTTTGATATTGTTTTCAATTTCTTTTAACAGGATCAAGTCTTCAGGTAGATCGAGATCAAGCCCAAGCACTTCTGACTCAACAATTTGTACGCGCGCACCAGCTTTTTCAGCCGCAGCCCTGTGAATATTAAACGATCCTGGACCGTAACAAAACTCAATCAATTCTGCTGGATTAATGTATAAAGCATTGGTTCCGTCTTTCCTTCGATCTGGAGCGATAATTACTTCTGGTGGAGTGCTTGCGTTACCAATAAACTGTCTGACATGTTCAGGTTTTACGAGAGGAAGATCAGCAGGTAACACTAGAATTTCATTTGCGTGATATGCTTTTGCTACCATCGAAGCTCTTCTTAATGCAGTATTTAATTCAGGGCTTCCATCCTCTAATACAGTTCTGGCTGAAAATTCTCTGGCAATGGCAAGAGCAGAAGGATCACGACTTACTACCAATACTGTGTCAATTTCCTCCAGCGCTTTTAAGGTTTTCAATGTATTTATTAACATTGATTGATTCAATGCTGTTCGTTCGTCTTCATTCAATATACTTGATAACCGTGATTTCCCTCTTTTTAGTGGTTTTACAGGAATAATCGCCCAAAGCGTCATGTGGTTGATTCCTCTAAAATTTTTACTGCAAATCTAAAAACATCAGCCGCGAGCCTTTTTTTTGAACTTTCATTACTCATTATTGTATCAGTAACGAATGGAATTATACCCCACGAAGAAATTGTATCGCATTCATTTTGATTTTTTGTATCCAGAACATATCCTTTAATAATCTCTTTATAAATACGAGCTACCTCAAAAGCTGAAGGAACAATCCCCAATTCAAAGAATATTTTCGCAGCTGGACCTTTTATGGCAGAATTTCCGACAATCGGGGAAACCGCAATAGTTGTTTTCTTACTGAGGATTTCTTTACAGTTCTCAACTTCCAATATTGGCATAATACTTAACCATGGGTTTGAAGGGCAAATCACCACGATATCAGCTTGGTTCAGTGCTTTTTTTGTTTCATTTGTGAGCTTGGCATTCTTAATACCTTCAAACTTATAATTTCGCAACTTTGGTCTAAATTGATGTTTTACAAAATATTCTTGGAATGGTAAATCGCCATATTCGTCAGTCTCAATAATTGTAGAGACTTTCTCGTTTGTCATAGGATAAACTATTGTTTTTACATCAAGTTTTTCACATAAGGTTTGGGTAACTTGGGTTAAATCTTGACCCAAGGCAAGTAATCTGGTCCGCTCTAGATGTAATGCCAAATCTTTATCACCAATTTGAAACCACGACAGTGAATCAAGTTTTATTAAAGATTTTAAACAATTCCAGGTGTCATCTTTTCGTCCCCATCCACTTGTTTGATTTGATAATCCTGCGAGTGTGTAGCAAATTGTATCGACATCTGGGCAAATTCTAAGTCCCAGGTGAGTGAAATCATCACCAGTATTAACAATTACGGTTAGATTCTCAGTGGGTAAATTATGGGCTAATCCCAATACTAGTTTAGCCCCGCCCACGCCACCAGCTAAAGCAACAACATTTTTCATAATTTTTATTACTTTTCTTTCTCAAGCAAAACAAATTTGTATAATAGCGCTTATCGAAATAGGTCCAGTTCTTCTGGTCTTATCAATTCAGCAAGTGCCGCTTCCTGTAATTCATATGGAAATCCGCGTACATGAATACAAGGTGTACCTTCTGCTGCCTGACCCATTAATAGGGAAGCGCCTGCTGCCAATTCATCTGCCGCCCCTACTGTGGTAATTTTTAAGCGAAATCCGAATAAATCTTCCTGACCCCGCAAATCAACGACTCCAGGCAGGCCAGAAAGACCAATTGTTATACCCACAGTGCCATTTCTCCAGGCACGGCCGTGAGAATCAATGATCAGAACACCTACACGAACTCTGTAGTATTCTTGTAAACGCATCCTGATTCCTTTTGCAGACTTGTCAGCATCTTCTGGAAGCAACAATACCCAGTTTTCGGAATCTTCTCCAACTTGTACGACATTGGAATGGTCAATTCCAGCATTAGCACAAATAAAACCGTTTTTATGTTCAACGATCAGTGTATTATTTTTTGCTCTGATAACTTTCTTACTTTCGCATAAAACAAGTTCAATGAATCGAGCGTCTTTTTGTGTAATTCTTGCCAGTTTGACTGCCTCTTTTGAAGGAATAATTTGTGAATAATTAACCAATCTCCCTTCAGTTTTTGAGACAATTTTTTGCGCAAGAACGATTACGTCCCCGTCTTGTAATTTAATTGATTGGTTATTTAATGAATTGATAAGAATCTCACTTAAATTATCCCCAATTTTTATGTTGGGAATATTTTCAAGTGATGTAAAAGTTAAGATTTTATTGGATGAACTCACTCTTATGCTCGTTTGATACCGGTAATTTTTATTCCTGCAGTGTGTTCTCCAAATTCTTTGTTAATCCCGATTAAAATGGAAGTTAATCCTTCTGCGACAACTGAATTTTCAATAGGGCCTGCATCCCAGCCAGTCATGCCAGCCCTTTCTACCAATTCCAAAACAATACTTCTCGCCTCTTTAGAGCTCCCGCATACTAAAACGTCGCAATCAATATCTTGGTCTGTCAGTAATTTTTCATAGGAGATGTTTTGAAATGCAGAAACTACCTGCACATTTTCTCCAAGTATTAATTTTGCTTCTTGAGCGGCACTACCTGCGGGTGGCATTTGAACTCTTGTAACTTTAGGTGGAACCAATGGGACAGTAACATCAATTAATATTTTTTCCTTCAAGCACTCTTTTAAACTTTCCAATAATGCTTTATGTCCCGAAAATGGGATCGTTAAAACAGCAATGTCGCACCAATCAGCTGCCTGATGATTTTCCAGACCGGTGATCGCAACTTTAGCGTTTCCAACTAATTGGTTTAATTCATCTGCAACAATTTGGGCTTTCTCGACTTGCCTGGACCCGATGACTATCTCATATCCGGCTTTTGCCCATCGATATGCAAGTCCTTTCCCTTCTTTTCCAGTACCACCTAATATTGCAATTCGATTTATCATGCCTTAGTCCAATCTATATTTTCAAAATTGTCTCTCGTATCTTTTCCAAACTTCTTTTGAAAGCTCGCATGCGGTACTCGAAATTTTTTGCTCATCCAAAAAGACCAATTGTCTATCTTTCATAAGCAGTTTTCCATCTACTATGGTTGTAGTCACCATGGAGTCTCTAAACCCAAATAAGATTTGCCAAGGCAGATTCCCGGTAGAAACTTCTGTGATTGGCGTATAATCCACAAGGATTAAATCGGCTTTTGCTCCAATCTCGATCTTTCCTATTCTTGAACCATTGAAAAAGTGTGTGGCTAAATCGGAATTATTATAGACTGCCAAGTCAATTACAGAAGAGCCATTCATTCTGCGTGGATCTTGATTCCAAAGTTTGTGGGCAAGGTAACAAGTTCTCCATTCATCCCACATCGCATTTGAGAACCCGTCGTTACCCATGCAAACTTTTACACCCATTCTTATCATAGAATCAATATCTGCCATCCCGACCGCATTATTCATGTTCGATCGAGGTTGGTGCGTGACCCATGTTTTTGTTTCTACCACTTGGGCAATTTCACGCATATCCATGTGGACGCCATGGACTACTATGGAATTTTCGCCTAAAAGTTCATGTTTATCTAACCGGTCGATTACGCGTAAACCTGTTTTTATGATGCTATCATATTCATCGACGCTATGCTCGGCAACATGAATGTGAATTCCGAAATTATCGGGTAAAACACTCCTGCATTTCTTGAGTGTTTCCTCTGAAATTGTTAAGCTTGCGTGCAATCCAAATGTTGCAGAAACTTTGTTGTCAAAAACTTTATTGTTATTAACTTTTTGGATCATCCGTACGTTTTCAGCAATCCCTTCATCGGCTTTACCGTACCCACCCCTGTCAGTTACCTCATAACAAACAACTCCTCTAAGTCCTGTATCGCGGAAAGCCTCCTCGATAATATCCAAAGACCCAGATATTGAATTAGGAGAGGCATGATGATCAAATAGTGTTGTCGTTCCATGTTTTATGGCATCGACCATACTAACAAGAGAAGAATACTTAATATCTTCGTTTGTTAAGGATTGGTCTAGTGGCCACCACAACTTTTGCAAAATTTCAGGAAAATCAGCGGGGGCAGATCCATGGATATTCATTCCCCTTGAAAATGCTCCATAAAAATGCGTATGAGCACAGATCAAACCTGGCATTAAGAATTGCCCTTTTGCATCCAAAATTTCGTCAGTTGAATATTTTTCCAGCAAATCTTTTTGAAAACCGATATCTTGAATTATTGAATCCGAAATTCGAATTGCATGGTTATGCAAGATCTCGTTCGGTTTCCCCCATGTAATAATTGTGGAATTAATAATCAGCATCGTTACCTCACATTTTTTGTAGTGTGTGAAGTAATTTTAACACAAAGCCCAATCTCTAATATTTTGTTTTTTATATTGATTTTATATTGATATGGTAAATATAATAAAATGGAATATAATCGTTGAGTGTTAAAAAGGAGAATTAATTTGGATACACGCAGTTTCGCTCTTTCTTATGCCGCCGAAAATCTTGAAAGTTCTTTGTTATTCCTTAAAGAGCTTATTAAGATTCCATCGGTGTCTACTGAATCTGAAAGATCTAAAGATGTTAGTAATTGCGCCAACTTTATTGCTCACAGACTTACATCAATTGGAATTGAGCATGTCCAGGTATATGAAACCGCAAAACATCCAATAGTATACGGCGACCATCTACATGCTGGCTCAACCCAACCAACGATTTTAATTTATGGTCATTATGATGTACAGCCTGTTGATCCTCTCGAGCTCTGGAAAAATCCACCTTTTGAGCCAACGAGAATTGGAGACAATCTGTTTGCCCGTGGCTCTTCTGATATGAAAGGACAATTAGTCGCATGTCTCTCGGCAGTAGATGCGATTATGAAAACCGGCAAATTCCCGGTAAATATTAAATTCATCATCGAGGGCGAAGAGGAAATTGGCTCTCCAAGTATTAAGAAATTCCTGCAAGAAAAAAAAGACCTTCTTATTTCTGACGTCGTTTTAAACCCTGATACTGGCATGATCGCCGCGGATATTCCTACGATCGTTTATGGACTACGTGGTTTGGCATATTTCGAAATTAGAGTTTTTGGGCCTGATCACGATTTGCACTCTGGCGCATATGGCGGTGTTGTTCACAATCCTGCCCAAGTGCTCTGTGATTTGGTTTCGGGAATGCACGATGCAGATGGCAGGGTTACATTACCAGGTTTTTACGACAGAGTTCTTCCGCTTTCAGATCAAGAACGTAAAGAATTAGCTCGTCTAAATATGGATGATAATTATTACTCAAATCAGACCGGTACGAGTGGTGTTTGGGGTGAAAAAGGATATTCTTCTATTGAGCGAATTAGTTGCCGTCCGACACTTGAAGTTAACGGGTTCCTCTCCGGTTTCACTAGTCAAGGAGCAAAAACAATCATTCCCTCCAAAGCCATGGCTAAGATTTCGACTCGTTTGGTTCCAAATCAAAAACCAGAAGAGGTTAATATACAATTGGTTTCTTATTTGGAAAAACATGCCCCCTCGACCGTTCGCTGGGAAGTGGAATTAATAAGCGACGGATTTCCGAGTATCTCAGACATTAATTTGCCTGAGACCCAAGCTCTGGCTTCTGCTCTTGAGATGATATGGGGAGTTAAACCTGTTTATAAACGTGAGGGAGGATCAGTTCCTGTTACTGCGGATATCCAACAAATACTTGGAATTGATTCTGTTTTAACCGGTTTTGGTTTGCCAGATGACAATATCCATTCCCCAAATGAAAAATTGCATTTACCTACATGGCAAAAAGGAATTCTTGCTCTGGTCCATTTCTTTTTCAATGCGTCAAAAACAATCAAATTGGATATAAAATGAATCCTGATAAATTAAAACTGCCTTCATACGGCGGACAAGCCTTGATTGAAGGCGTATTAATGAGAGGGTCAAAATACTTGGCGGTTGCCATGCGGGACCCCTCGGGATCAATTCAAATTAAAACAGAGAAACTTCAAGGGCTCTATACGTCAAGATTTGCCAAAATACCTTTTCTACGTGGATTGGTGATTCTTTGGGATGCGATTGGATTGGGCACAAAATATCTTACTATCTCCGCCAACCTACAAACTGGTGAAGATGAAAAAATTGAAGGTCCCGCGCTTGTCGGAACACTCTTTTTTTCTTTTTCGTTAGCAATAGTGCTGTTTTTTCTTGCTCCGGCTGGTGTTGCTGCATTAATTCAAAAATGGCTTATTATTGACTCATTTTCGACAAATATCATTGAGGGTGTTTTCCGTCTGGTTCTGGTTATCGGCTATATCTGGGCGGTTGGAAAAATACCAGATATCCGTCGTGTTTTTTCATATCACGGTGCTGAGCATAAAACCATTAACGCTTTTGAAGCAGGCGCCGAATTGACGCCTGAAAACGTTAAAGGTTTTTCTCTTCACCACCCACGATGTGGAACTGGATTTATTTTAATCCTGGTGATTTTTTCAGTCATCTTATTTACACTAATCGGCCCCCTGCCAAACATCGCAGTACGCTTGGTATCGCGGGTTGTACTCTTGCCGCTTTTAGTCATGTTTGCCTATGAATTTATAAGATTTACTGCCCGCCACCTCGATAACCGTTTTATTCGGCTACTTTCGAAGCCTGGAATGGCAATGCAAAGATTAACAACCTTTGAACCTTCGCTGGATATCATAGAAGTATCGATTGCGTCCTTTAATGCTATGTATCGACTTGAAAATTCTGAAGATCAATAGCTTATGCAGATCCCGAATTTGAAATTTACTTTTCTCTTCGGTTTTTTAATTGGCATATTATTTTCCGGTATAGCCTTATTGATCATAAGCAACAGCACAGATTCTCACAAGATTAATAACAAGAATACTGATTTTTCAATTACTTTGAGTGCCAGTATTCCAATAATTCAATCAACTCCTCTTTTTTCAGAAACGAGGAATGAGGGTAAAATCAATATTAATTCTGCAGATATTGGTGTTCTTGAGGAATTGCCAGGTATTGGTCATGAAAAAGCTGCTGCAATTATTACTTTCCGCTCCAAGTATGGTCTTTTTTTAGACATCAACGAATTGCTTTATGTTCCTGGGATTGGGAAAAATCTGTTTGACAAAATCCGCGACTTAGTTACTACTGGTAATGAATGACATGAAGGAGAAATATGATTTCAAAAATCACTTTTGAAGATGACCTACACAACGCGATGCGCCAAAAAAATGAAATAGCCAAGAATACAATCAAAATATTGATTTCGTCCATAAAGATGGCAGAAATTGAAAAAGGCAGTTCACTCGATGAGGCAACAATTCTTTCAATAATCCAAAGAGAAATTAAAATGAGACGAGAATCAATTGCTGAATTCACAAAGGGCAACCGACCTGATCTAATTCAGACTGCAGAGATTGAGATTCAAATTCTTCAAAAATACCTTCCGGCACAACTAAGCGACGAGGAGATTACAATTGCCGCTATAGAAACCATAAAAGAAATTAATGCGGCATCACCGTCTGACATAGGCAAAGTGATGAAAATTCTCATTCCAAAATTATCCGGAAAAGCCCCTGCCGAACGAATTAGCGCGATAGTACGATCTCTCCTCTCATAACAATATCGTGACTTCCCTGCCTGCCAGATTATTTCAAAGCAAAACTCCCCGAAAACTGTACCGAATCGGGCTATTGATTATTACAGCATGTCTAGTCTTAGGGGCTTTGGTTTTTCCAATCGCGCTTCGCCCCGAATCTGTACCAATTAAATTAGGAAACGTTGCACCGCAAAATTTCGTCGCTCCCAGATCAACCACTTTTGAAAGCAAAATATTAACCAAAATTGCACAAGAATCCGCAGCTGGCGCTGTAAGCGCTCACTATTTGCCTTCAGATTCCTCCATAACAAGAGCACAAATTGACACTCTTCAAATGGTTCTAAATTATATAAGCTCCGCGCGCTCAGATGCTTATGCAACCTATGACCAAAAACTTTCTGATTTGTCTCACATAACCCAACTTTCGTTACCCCCAAATATTTCAAATTCGATTCTCCAATTATCAGATAGTCAATGGCAAATGGTTGCCCACGAGTCATTATCAACACTGGAACAAACAATGCGTAGAACCATCCGTGATTACCAAGTTCAAGAAAACCGGATCAATTTACCATCGCTAATTAGCTACTCACTCTCGGAAGAGCAGGCGCGTATTGTTGCACACCTGGTATCTCCAATTATTGTCGCTAATAGCCTGTTTTCTGAAGAAGAAACCAATCTAGCCCGGCAACAAGCTATTGAAGCCGTTAAGCCAGTCACGCGAACCTATGTTCAAAACCAGACTATCGTCCTTAGAGGTCAAATAATTGATGAAGAACAACTTGAGGTTTTACAGTTGTTTGGTTTAATTAAACCGGAAAACAAAATCCAGGACCTTGTTGCGGCTTCTTCAATTGTTATCACCCTTGTCGGATTTATTGCACTTTATTTCACAAGAAGGACTGTAAGCCCAATGGGGGACTTAAAAAGTCTCACAGTCATCGCAATAGGTTTCCTTATTTTTCTTTATGGCGCAAGGTTTCTAATCCCAAATCGAGCTGTGATTCCTTATTTCTATCCTATTGCTGCATATGCACTGATTCTTGTCACGTTATTTAATCTTGAAATTGGAATCATTTTTTCTTTGTCGTTAAGCATCCTTGCGGCATATGGACTTTCGAACTCATTAGACTTGACCCTTTTTTACATGATCACTAGTCTTATTGGAGCTTTGTCGCTCGGAAAAGGTCGAAGAGTTACAAGTTTTTTTGGTGCCGCTATTGCAATTGCATTTGCTGGCAGCGCAGTCTTATTTGCGTATAAACTAACTGACCCATTGTCTGACCTACTTGGCATGGTCACTTTGCTCGGCGTCACATTCTTAAATGGATTTGCCTCAGCAAGTCTGGCCTTATTGATTCAATACTTGCTTTCTCAGCTTTTGGGGTTAGTAACTCCACTCCACTTGCTTGATATATCTCGACCAGATCATCCATTATTAAAATATCTGTTACAAAACGCTCCGGGTACCTACCAGCATTCACTCCAAGTATCTAACCTTGCAGAACAAGCAGCCGAGGCAATTGGTGCAGATGCGCTCCTCACTCGGGTTGGGACATTATTTCATGATGCTGGAAAAGCTGTTAATGCTTCCTTTTTTGTTGAAAACCAAATTCCTGGCAAACTAAACCCACATGATGATCTTGACGCGGTGATAGCCGCTCAAACGATTATTCAACATGTAGCAGACGGAATTACTCTTGCTGACAAATATAGATTGCCGCCAAGGTTAAAAGATTTCATCCGTGAACATCATGGAACTCATATTACCCAATACCAATTCAATCGAGCTTTGGAAAAAGCAAACAATGATTCCGAAAAAGTAGATCAAGAACTGTTCCGCTACTCAGGTCCAAAACCCCGCTCGAAGGAAACTGCTTTACTTATGTTAGCTGATGGATGTGAAGCAAGATCCAGAGCAGAACTCCCAAAATCGAAAGAGGAGCTAACAATTCTTGTTAAAAAAGTATTTGATTATTGTTATAAAGAAGGTCAATTCGACAAAACTAATTTAACAATTAAAGACATGAATACCGCTCAAGAATCCTTCATTAAAACACTTACAAATACTTATCATCCTCGAATCCAATATCCCGAAATAACAATTTCAACCGCTACCAAACAAGGATCAAGACTTGAGGATTCAAAGATTTTTCAAAAGTTAGAGAAAAAATGATCTCAGTCCTTATCAAAAGACCATTTTCCAAACTTGTATCCCGTTCGGTCATTAAAGACACGGCTAATCGTTCCATTGAATTCTTGATTGGCGCTGACAAGTTCGACCTTACTATCGTGATCGGGTCTGATAAATTGTTACAAGCTCTCAACATCCAATATCTTGGAATTGATAAACCGACGGATGTTTTGTCTTTTGCTTCAAAAGAAATTGACCCTGATACTGGCATCGTCAACCTAGGCGATATCATCATCTCTTATCAAACTGCAGAAAAACAAGCTTTGGAGGCTGGGCACCTTACCATCAATGAAATCCGGCTTCTCTTGATCCACGGGGTTCTTCATCTTCTTGGCTATGATCACTTTTCAACCGCTGAGAAAGAAATAATGTGGAAAAAACAAAAAGCACTTCTGGATTTCCAGAATATCCAGATTAATCGTATTGCAGGGGACTGCGAATTTCATGATTGATATTAAAACAATTGTTAGATCTATTTCTTTCGCTTTTCAAGGTTTACTCTATGTATTAAGAACTCAGAATAATGCTCGGTTTCACTCATTCGCAACCCTAATTGTCGTTGGTCTTGGAATTTGGCTGCAATTAAATTTCTTGCAATGGTGCATTATCATTATCGCTATTGGAATGGTATGGGTTACTGAGTGTTTCAATACCTCCATTGAAAAACTTTTTGATTTAGTCAATCCTGCTTCCAATCCATTGGTAAAATATGGCAAAGACGCTGGTGCAGCTGCTGTTTTGATTTCAGCATTTTTAGGCATACTGCTGGGCATATTTGTTATGGGGCCACTTTTATATTTGAGAATCTTGTCACTTTTTAAGTAGGTTATGAACGCAAATGGGTCAATGATTTTTGTTACGGTAGGTTCGCCAATTTCGACGGGAAAGAAGCCTGGTGGCATCATGGGCGCAATTCTAAGATTGAGCGAAATGGGGCTTGGTGCGTAAGAGTTGGGCTGGGTTCAATCCGTTAGAATATCTGAAGAAAATATAAAAGATCAAACAGCAATCTACTTTAAGTGACATCAACTTAAATGTTCATGCACCCTATTTCATTAATCTAAATTCTGATGAAGAGGAATGGCCAAAATCAAGTCAACGCTTGATAGCTGCTGCTCACTTTGGCAATTTAGCTGGCTCTACTGATATCATTTTCCACCCTGGCTCATATTTTGAAGAACATCCATCTCAAGTTTTATCAATCGCAATCCCCAGATTACAAAATTCGTTGATGAGCTGCGATCTGCTAATAATCCGGTCATTCTCCACCCTGAGACAGGTGTATTACGGAAGTTTTCCCTAACGGGTTCGGATTTTGAAAAGGCAATGAACCCTGGCGTCGCCCAGCGCCACTACGCAGCAAGCTAGTATGATTAAGAAAGACCCGGCAGGCCGATTTGCAAGCAGGTTTTAAAGACCGCCGCGCAGCATGGGTCGCCGGGTCTGTACATATACCGCCCGAACAGTTGTGTGGACCGTTGAGTCCGAATTCTGCTAGAATGGGCAACTTTATTATACAAAAAAGGAAGGCCAGAATGAGCGATGAATTTTCAAGAATTGTTGGTATAGATGTAAGCAAAGCACGACTCGATATTTTTTTCAATGGTGAATCTTGGTCTGTATTAAATGCTTGGGATTCAATATCAAAGCTTGCTGTTAAACTGATAGAGCTACAACCCAAATTGATCATAGTGGAGTCTACCGGCGGTTTGGAACGCGCTATTCTCGCCGAGTTTTCTTCACTGGGACTTCCAGTTGCTTTAGTTAACCCACGCAGAGTTCGTGAATTTGCTAAGGCTATTGGTTTACTTGCAAAAACCGATAAAGTGGACGCCAGGCTGCTCGCGCGCTTTGGTGAAGCAGTGAAACCGGAACCAACCAAGATGCCAAGCATAGAAGAACAACACCTTTCAGCTTTGATGACTCGTCGTCGACAAGTAGTAGAAATGCTCACCATTGAAAAAAACCATCTATGTAGCACTCATCCTGTTACTCAAGATAGTGTTACAAAGATCATCTCAATACTTCAGCAAGAATTGATCGAACTAAATGATCAAATTAGCGAATACATTGATCAATTACCAGACTTCAAGAAAAAAGGTGAAATCTTATGTTCAACTCCAGGTATTGGTAAAGTCACCTCCGCCATTCTACTTTCAGACCTTCCAGAGCTTGGATCAATTGATCGTAAGAAAATTGCTTCTCTAGTGGGGGTTGCTCCATTCAACAACGATAGCGGTCATTTCCGAGGAAAAAGAAGAATTAAGGGTGGCCGTCCTACAGTGAGGACTGTCCTTTATATGGCTACTCTTTCTGCGATTAAATCCAACCCAATCATCCGCCCTTTTTATAAGCAACTCCTTTTGAAAGGTAAAGTCAAAAAAGTAGCAATTGTCGCTTGTATGAGAAAGCTCCTCACTTATTTGAATGCCATGATCCGGGATTCTCGTTCCTGGAAACCATCTCTTTCTTGACTTTTTACACAAGCTGCGGGGTATTCAAAAAGCGAATAAATGTTATAAATATTCTCTCAGGCTATGTTCAACCGCATACGCTGCGGCTTCAGCACGATTGCTCACGCCTAATTTCGATAGTATGCTGCTGACATAATTTCGAACTGTACCTTCGCCCAGAAATAACGCCTTGGCAATTTCGCGATTTGTCCTTCCCTCAGAGACTAACAATAAAACATGTTTCTCTTGTTGTGACAAAGTTGAGAATGCTGAGGCTTCTTCTTCTTTTACTGCTCGTCGTACTTCCTGAAAAACGCGTTGAGTTACCGCAGGATCGAGTAACGCTTCGCCGCGTCCGACAGCCTCAATCGCTCGCATTAAATCCTCTGCACCAATTTGTTTTAAAACATATCCTGATGCTCCAGCTCGTATCGCTGAAAATAACATATCGTCTTCAGCATATGATGTAAGCATAATGACTCTAATCTCTGGAAAATTCTTTGTAATTTCTTCACATGCTTCAATACCTGATGTGCCTGGCAGTCTTATATCCATCAAAACAACATCTGGTAGTAACCGTTCTACTTGTTCGAGAGCTTCTTTGGCAGTGCCGGCTTCACCAATGACCTCAAAATGTGGGTGCCGTTCCAGCAAGGACTTAAGTCCCAACCTGACAACTTCGTGGTCATCTACTATAATGATCCGCTGTTTTGCCATATCTCTCCTTCTAAGTATTTTGCACTATTGTTGAGGCAATTATACTCGACTACAATAAATATTAAATAATCTCCAGTGTTACCGGACAATGGTCAGATCCCTCTATATGATCGTGTATCACCACATCTTTTACGGAATTTATCAATTCTTTTGAAACTAAGTAATAATCCAAGCGCCAGCCAATTCCTCTTTTTCGCGCATTAAATCGGTAAGTCCACCATGTGTATTGCACTTTTTCAGGATATAGACTACGAAAAGCATCAATAAAGCCATTGTCAATAAATTTACTAACCCAAATTCTCTCTTCAGGTAAAAAACCTGAATTTTTTTCATTTTCCTTGGGATTTGTTAAATCAATTTCTGTATGTGCAGTGTTAAAATCACCTGTAATTATTATCTTTTTTCCCTGGTTACGTTCTTCCTTACATACATCTAATAATTTTTCATAGAATCTTAATTTGTATTCAACGCGGTCATATCCTCGTTGTCCATTTGGAAAATAAATATTGTAAAGCAAAATATTTTTATAAGAAGTTTGTATCACGCGACCTTCCCGATCAAATTCATCAACGCCAAAACCAGTTTTTGATGAAGTCAATATATCAGAATTCAATATATAAGTCGCAACCCCGCTATATCCTGGTCGTATTGCAGAATTCCAAATATGTTTGTACCCCGGAATGTCGATATCGCCTTCGGCCAACTGCTCTTCTTTAGCCTTGATTTCTTGTAAACATAATATATCGGGGGATAATTCAGCAATAGATTTCAAAAAATCTTTTTTTATAATTGCACGATACCCATTTACATTCCAGGTTGTTATTTTCATACCCTAATCCCATGTCCCTATGTGGTAAACTTTGTATTCCTTCAATCAATTTTACTTGGTTTATATCTAATGACAACAATAAATATTTCAAATCTGTCTAATCCAGGGTTCTCAATTACTGCACAACTTGCCCAATCATTTCTTTCTAAATTCTTGGGATTAATGTTCAAAAAAGAATTATTAATCAACCAAGGCATCGTTTTAGCAGAAAATTATGAATCCAAATTTAGTGCTTCAATTCACATGTTATTTATGAATTTTGATATTTGTGTTGTTTGGCTGGATAAAGATCTGCGAGTAATTGATGTAAAACACGCAAAAAAATGGCATTTTGCTTACTTTCCTAAAAAAGCTGCGCAATATGTCCTTGAATTACACTTTTCCAAAATTTCTGAATTCAATCTTGGCGACCAACTTCAATTTGAATATGAAAAAAATATTTAGCGTTGTATTTATAATAATATTCCATTTGTTTATGCTTTCCTCGCCTGTCAAAGCTCAAGACATTTCAGAGCTTCCGGGTTATATAATCCAGCCGGGTGATTCATTAGAAGAAATAGCTGTAAAATTTGGGGTCTCTATTTCAGATTTGATCCAAATAAATAATATCCCTAATCCTGACTTTATTTCACCGGGTCAAATATTAAAGATTCCCGGATTAACAGGAATCAGTGGAACAATTACACCCGTTGTCGTTGGGCTTGGTGAATCTGCTGCTCGTCTGCTTATTAAATACCAAGCTGATAGCACAGCACTAATTAAAATAAATCGGATCACAAATTTATCGGAAATTTATGCCGGTTCGAATATCCTGATACCTATCGTTGAAACAACAAAAAAAATAAGCCCGGTTGCCATCCTCGAACAAAACATGACTGAATTAGAAGAAGCTGTGTTCTTAAATGCAAATCCGTACGAGCTTCTCTTCTTGAATCAAAAACCTGCCGACTATTTTGTTTTTTCTGGCGATTTATTATTTAAAATTCTTCTACCGGGAGAAAAACCTCTACATCAATTATCCGCCTCAATTGAAGAAATAAACGTAAATCCACTTCCATTAAAACAAGGTGCGACCGCAACCATTCGCGTTAAAACAGACCTGCCTTTAACTTTGGAAGGTCAAATAAATGGACACAAACTAAACTTTTTTACAACTGATAACAAAAATTATTATGCATTACAGGGAATAAATGCTATGGCAACGCCTGGTTTGACTGAGTTCAGACTTACCGGAATTGATGGAACAAAAACAGTTTTCTTGTATGAACAAAATATTTTGTTAGCCCCCGTCATTTTTGAAACAGACCCGCCTCTGAGTGTCGACCTTGAAAAAATTGATCCTAAACTCACAAAACCTGAAGACGAATTAATATTTTCCCTTACCTCACAAGTAATTCCAAAAAAATACTGGGAAGGTATTTTTATTAGCCCGGCATTTTATCAGGAATATACTTCCTTTTTTGGCAATCGTCGAACATACAATAACAATCCTGAAGTCACTTACCACACTGGGGTTGATTTTGGCGGCGGAATGGGATTACCAATTGTTGCTCCTGCTCACGGCAAAGTTGTATATACCGGCTCATTATCTGTTAGAGGAAATGTCACTATTATAGATCATGGATTAGGAGTATTTAGTGGATATTTTCATCAAAACAAGATTGATGTGAATGTGGGCGATTTTGTCACAAAGGGCCAAAAAATAGGCGAGGTGGGGAATTCTGGTCGTGTCAACGGTGCGGATGAATTTCAAGGCGCAGGCGCTCATCTTCACTGGGAATTATGGGTAAATGGAGTACAAGTTAATCCTCTTGATTGGTTAAATACTGCTTACCCATGAATAAAACTTAAGGTATAATTATTATGTTAGGGAATATTATTTAATGGAATCCAATATGGCGATTAATGAGAACTTTTGGATAAATTACCAAATTTCTGAAAACAACCTCGATTTAATTTACAACCACCTTTTAGAATCCCAGATTCCAGCAAATAAAAAAGAATTATCTTTTTTCTTGATTGGCGAAATCATTGACCAACAAAAAGTAGCTTTAAAAAAAGAGCGCCTCTCTGGTGGAGATGTTTACCTTCCAAAGGAAAGGTATCGTCCAGGTCAATCTTTAGTATTTCCTCTAAGAGATTGGCAAAAAGGTGAAGTGACTAATGTCAGAAAGGGCAATAATCCCGAGTATGAAGGGATGGAAATAATTAGAGTTGAGTTCTCCTCTTCAGATATTAAATATTTCGCCTCGAATGTTTCAAACCACATCCTTAATAACCCTGCTGCGGTGGATGAAGCAGAGTTTCTTAATAGCAACCACATTATTGAAAATTATGCATCCTCATTAGCGAACAAGCTTGAAACAATATTGTCAAAAAATGACGATTTAGTGTGCATCGCAGGAAGTTATTTCCCGCGTTCCTTGCTTGTTGATGTCAGTGTCGGGCATCTCAATTTATGTGAAGCAGTCCTTGAAATGGAAAGCGGAGGTCCGCTCACAACCCAGGAATTGATCTCCCAAATTGAATTGCCGACCGATGTAAATGCTAATTTAACCGAGTTCTCTCTAAACTTGGCTCTTCAAGAGGATACGCGCTTTGACGAAGTCGGCCCAGCCGGAGAGACCCTATGGTTCTTAAACAGGTTGGAACCTGAAGAAGTCCGGTCGACACCTGCAACTCTGCAATATACAGGTCAAAACGTAGATTTGCCAAAAGAACTCGAAAAATATAAATCCTTGGGCGCAGAGATTTGTGATGAATTAGATTATGAATGCGAATGCGAAGAAATTGACGAAGTAACTGTGAGTCTCACCTATCCTCATTGGCGAGCTGGAACTCTTCCTCTCACACCAAAATTACGTCAACTTTTCCCGACTGCATACGAAACACCTCGGGTAAAATTTGATTTCATAGATGGCGATTCCCAAATCACGTTTTCCGGATGGGTAGTCCGTCCTTCAAAATATATATTTGGGCTGAGGGAATGGTTCATCAAAGAAGGTTTTATTCCGGGCAGCTTGATCCATGTTTCCAGAAGTAAGAAACCTGGTCAGGTCGTGATAAAAGCAGAAAAACAACGAAATATCAAGGAGTGGATACGAACTGTCCTTGTCGGAGCAGATGGCGGTGTCGTTTTTGCGCTGCTTAAACAAGTCGTAACCTGTACTTTTGACGAAAGGATGGCGCTTTTCATTCCCGATATTGCCGCAGTTGACAAGCTTTGGGATTCCAGATCGCGCCAACCAATTGAAAAAACTGTCCAAAACATCATGCATGAATTATCCAAACTTAATCCTCAAGGTCATATTCACGCACAGGAAATCTATGCTGCCGTAAACCTTATTAGGCGGTGCCCACCTAGCGTGATAATTAGTATATTATTTACCCAATCATGGTCTTCTCATTTAGGTGATCTATATTTTCGAGTAATTGATAGCTGACCGGACAAGTGATTTAATGGCTGAACAAAAACATTTTAGTGTAATAAGACCTACAATAGATACTCCTTATCATATTGATTTCGATTGGTGGAAAGAACATGATAACAATTGGCGCGTCTTCCTTTTTAGTTGTCTTTGTCCTGAACATCAATCTACTTTTCAAGACCATTCAATCGAAACCAAAATTGATTGGGTGGATCCATATACCGCAGAAATTAGAGAAGTTGATGGACTCCAAACTACTTTAATAAATCATTGTGTAAAAGAACCTGGTTTCTTAACTGCAAATACTGCCATGGTAGATGCGATTTTTCGCGTTTTTTTAAGCAACGGAAATCACCCCATGAGTCCTCTAGAGCTATCTGATAAAATTGGCAAATCGGCTGATACAATTCTCAGGACGATATCTGGTTTACAAGTTTATAAAGGGATACGTCCAAACAAGTAAGATCCATGCCCTCGTAGCTCAATGGACAGAGCACCGGACTTCTAATCCGATGGTTGTGGGTTCGAATCCCACCGAGGGCGCTCTCTATAAAACTTCTCTTTGTGATTTACTCCAATTAACTTTTCAAACAACCTTTGAAATATGCTCATCTATTAAATGATACAATAATGATAGGATATGTTGTACTTTCCTCTTCATGCACAGGCTTGACCTTTTCCCTTATTCTACAATCGGTCTTCAGGAAAAATTAATGAACATCAATAATCGCACAATAAAAAAGAATAGACAGTTCTATGCTATGGATATTCACGTCCATACCCCTGCATCCCTTGATTATCAGACCCCTGAGGTCACTAATTTGGAAATTTTACAGAAAGCAGAATCTCGCGGGTTGGAAATTATTGCTTTTGCAGACCACAATACAATTGCAGGCTATCAAAAACTTAAAGACGAGATTGAACAACTTGAACTCCTCGAAAAATTGAACCGTCTTTTACCTGAAGAGCGCTCAAGATTACTTGAATATCGTCGCCTTTTAAAGAAGATTCTGCTTTTGCCAGGAATTGAATTTACTGCAACATTTGGTTTCCATATCATCGGGCTCTTTTCTCCTGAGAAAAATTTGAGAGAAATTGAACATTTATTACTTGATCTTTCAATTCCACCCAATCAATTGGATAGAGGCGATCCTGCAATTGGATCATCCGTTGATGTCATTCGCGCTTATCAACTTATCAACGACGCGGGTGGGATAGTTATCGCAGCACATGCAAATTCAACAAATGGTGTTGCCATGCGCGGCATCAATTTTGGCGGACAAACAAGAATCGCATATACCCAGGACAAAAACCTCCATGCCCTTGAGGTTACCGATCTTGAACTAAAAGGCAGCCGCTCAACTGCTGATTTCTTTAACGGTACCAAACCTGAATATCCACGCCGTATGCATTGTATACAAGGTTCTGATTGTCACCGCTTAAATACTGATTCCACCAGAAAAAAGAACCTTGGCATCGGTGACAGGGTTACAGATGTATCTTTACCAGAGCTATCTTTCGACGCACTTCAAGAATTATTTTTATCGAATGACTTTTCACGCACTCGCCCCCACCGCCACACAGAAGAACCAGCTTTTGATTTTGTTCAAGCTGCTCGAGATGAAGGCTCAAATATCATTCAAGATTTTCATGAATCTATGTCGATTCGTTCTGGTAAACTATACGCAGTACTTTCTGATATTTGTGCATTTGCAAATACAAATGGCGGCTCTCTTTTTGTTGGTCTGTCTAGCGATCCTCATGCTGACCCCGTGGGAGTACCTAATCTTGAACCATCCATAAAACAACTTGAAAAAGAAGTGCAAAACAGGATTAGCCCGCCATTAAAACTTACGATTGAGACACAAAAATTTAAAGGGTTGGATATCATCCGAATTTTAATTCCCAGAGGCGAAGAAGCTCCATACGCGCTGGATGATTATAAGATCTATGTTCGTGATGAAAATGAAACAAATATTGCAGTGCGAGACGAGATCGTTACTCTTGTGAATCGCGGGCTGCAATCCCACTCTCAACTACAATTAATAATTACTGACTCATTAACTCCACTAAAAGTCGAAAATACAATTCCACCATCCCAACAACCTGAAAAAACAGAGTCTGAAGACCCCCGGACAGGCGTTGAGGTAATAACATCGGTTGTGCGTGGAGGCAAAAGTTTCTTTACTGTGCGGGATTTGAGAAACGGTAACATTGTTAAGAACGTCACCCAAGCCTCTGCGCGAAGATTATGGCATTACGCAATTACACGTTACGGCGAGATAATCTCATCAGTTGCAAGTTCTGATATACAATGGCGTGGAAATTATGGTCTATTAAAGCAATATGCACAGGGAAAAACCCAACACTACGATTTTATTCTCCGAAATGGTGAGAGTTACCGTTTCTTCTTTGGGGTGACACCAGACGGGATTCATGGAAATTGGAAGGTTTTCGCTTCTGATGAGGACACAATATGACGTTGAGGGTTTCAATTTTAACAATCTCAGATCGATCTTTTTCAGGCGCACGTGATGATATTTCTGGGCCTGCACTGACTGATTACGCTCAAAAACTGGGTTGGAAAGTAATATATACCAAAATACTCCCGGATGAAGTTGAGAAAATAAAACAGACATTGATAGAACAAGCATCTTCAGGTGCAATCGACCTGATCATTACTACAGGCGGTACAGGATTCGCTCCGCGTGACAATACCCCCGAAGCTACTCTTGCCGTTATTCAAAAGAGAACTCCCGGCTTGGTTGAAAAAATGCGCATGGAATCATCTATCAGGAATCCTCATGCCATCTTATCGCGGTCTGAAGCGGGTATTCGCGATAAATGCCTGATAATTAATTTACCCGGCAATCCAACTGGAGCCTTGGAAAGTCTTGAAATAATAACACCTGTCTTGCCTCACGCCATTTCTCTCATGCGTCAGTCAGTTGATTCAGAATCTGGACATAAGTTGATGTAAATTTCTTCCTTACTTTTTTGTGCCAGGCTTTCACTCAAACTTTTTAGAAGTAACCTATAATCCTGCCCCATACAACTAATTTACAGAATCTTCATTCCCAATCAGAGCTCTTAAAGTTGGCGTGTTACTACTAAAAAATATTATTGAAATTTCCCGTTT
>WOUT01000033.1 GCA_009773005.1 Chloroflexota bacterium
GTTTATGGCGTACAAGTAACGGGAATGGTCAATACGGTTGGAAAATCTTGATGATTTGGATTATCAATATATATTGATGCTGTGATCGCCATTGTTACAGGTACGACAACTGGATAGCCTGCTGTGGTTTTTGTGCCTGCCGCATCAAAGTCCAATTCAAAGGTTGGGGAGTTACCCAGAGTAGTTTTAAAGAAATAGGTGACTTTTCCTGGAGCTGTGGTCGTGATATTGGCCGTAAGGACGATCGGAAACGGGCAAGCTCCAGTCCATAGGGGCGGAACTGCGACGGAAACAGCGTTGGTCACCGCAAACATCTGTTCGACTTTGACCTTGACCCAGAATGCTGCGTTAGCATTCGCCCCAATCCCGAAATTAACACCGCCATCCGTCTGCAACATCCAGTTGCCCTGATAGATTTTAGGTGTGGCGGGGGCAGTCAGATCTACCGAGATATCAATAGTTTGGCCGGGCGCAATAGATTGACCGATGACTTTTGAGGCTGGTCCGCCCATGGCATCGCCACTGATAAAGACGATTTTGAAGTTTGAATTCCAGGTGCCGCTGCCGGAATTTTTAAGGCGCCAGGTTTTCTTGAACGTTTCTCCTGGTTTAACGACAGTGAAATCAATATAAGTTACATCAACAACCGTACCGACCTTATACGTTGGCAAGGGGGTCTCGCTCGGGAGCGGCGGAACGGGGGGGAGGGTAATCGTCGGAGCAATTGTAACAGTGGGAAGTTCCATCTGAGATGGGGTGGAAACCATAGCGACTGCAGGGGTCGCGTTAACCGCCAATTGGGTTTGTAGCGCCACCACAGTTAAAGCTATAGCGGTCTGATCGGCGTTTGGATCAGTTGCGTTGTTAGCGACTCCTGGAAAATTGCATGCTGAAAAAACCATACTAATAACCAGAAAGATCACTATGGTTACATAACCGGACGTTTTTCCCATGTTCATCCTCCTATAACAATAAGCTTATCCGTTATTTTCACTACAATTATAGGAAGAATTCTCACTTCATACAATAGTCATCGGGATGATAGAGTCTATGTAAAACTGATTTATGCTAGTGTTTTGATCACAGGGCGAAAAATATAAGTGGCCAGAGTTGCCAGCAAAATGACTCCCCCGTAGATCATCACAGTCACCGGTTCGCCATTTTTTGAAGCCAGTGCACCAGCAAGCAGGGAGCCGATCGGCATGCCGCCCATAAAGACCAGTGTGAAAACACTCATCACTCTGCCGCGCAAGTGGTCTGGAACGTAAGATTGGATCAAGCCGTTGCTGACGTTAACCACGGACATCAGACACCACCCTAAAAACACTATCAGGAGCAGGGACGCTGGAACCCAGCGTACCCACGCAAAAACAAAAAGCACAAACGGCATCAAATACCAACCCGTGAGCCACATTTTTAAGCGGAGTTGTTTTGATCCGATATAGGCGATCATTAATGCGCCAACCAGGGCGCCAACTCCGCGAGCGGATAATAATAACCCGTTCGTGCGCACATCCCCGCCCAGGATTTTTACTGCCCATGCTGGAACCAACGTCATCAGACTGAAACCGAAAGTCGAGAGGATTGCCAGATATGACAATATCAGGCGGATCCTGGGTTCCTTGAACACGTACTGTAACCCTTCTTTGAGATGAATAAAAGGATTACTTTTTTTGACAGTCGAAGTACTAGATGCGATCTTCATGGCGACAAGTGCCAGAATTACTGCGATGAATGAGATTCCATTGATGGTAAAACACCAGGCAGGTCCAAGCCAGGCGTAGACCAACCCGGCGACAGTTGGGCCGATGACGGTGCCCAAATTGAAAATTGTGCTATTCAACGCGATAGCATTGGATAAATCAGCCTTGTCCACCATTTCAATGATGAAAGATTGGCGGGCAGGGGCATCAAATGCGTTTGCAGTGCCGAGTAGAAATGCGAGGATGACAATATGCCAGGGCTGTACTTGCCCCATAAACGTTAAAGCTGCCAGAATGAACGCCAGAACCATCATAGATGCCTGGGTGATGACGATTAATTTTCGCTTTGAGATTTGATCCGCTACGACACCGCCAAACAAAGTAAATAGCAAAGTTGGCAATCCTCCGGCAAAACCCACGATCCCCAAATACGCTGCGGAATGCGTCAGTTCATACACCAGATATCCTTGTGCTGTGGCTTGCATCCAGGTGCCAACCAACGAAACCACCTGTCCGATGAACCACAGGCGGAAATTGGGATGCCGCAATGCGACAAATGTTTGGGATAGGTTTAATTTTTCCATATCAAGTGGTTAAAAATGTTTATACCACAGGTCTTGTTTGGCTTTTTCGTGAACACAAAGCGAATCTTGAGTTGCACCTTTTGGGGGCGGGCGCGAATGGTGCACGATGAAAATAATGCTCCGCGCTGACATGGAGATCCCCAATCTATATGCAAGCAGAAACAATATCATCAAGTTGAACGACATTGCCGGCGAACATAATACCGCTCCAACCTTCAACACAGTTAACCTGGCGCCAGCCCAAACCCTCTTGTATTTTCAGCGGTTATGCTGCTTAGAACAGGTTTCTTACTGAACGGTCGCAGTAAAACATACTCAGTTGGGAAGGAAAGATCACGCTGTTTGATTTTTCACAGATGAGTAACCCCGGGGTAAATCAAATTTCTTGCCATAACTTCGCCCAGGAAGTGTTGAGAATTGCGAGTAATTCCAGACTTAAGGAGACAAAAAGAACCCGGTTGAGTTGGTCGCAAAACCTTGAAAAACCAAAGACCGCGCGAATGTACCTGAAATTGGTCCAAATTGACAGATCTAGTTGATCAAGAAGATTTTATTGTTTTGGAAAATTAGTGGTTAAAAAAACACCACAGTGAAGACTACTGGAAGACAGTATTCAATCGCAGGCACATTCGACCTTACCCGCGGCTTTTTCAAAGGCTTCCTTGCCTTCAGAATATGAAAAATAAGCAATTCCTAGCGCGCCCAGAATATCTAGAAATGCAAACCCTGTCAAAGCGTAAGTCACACTCGATACAAGCAAGACAACTGACATGTAGATGCAAACTTTTGTACAGTTCGCATCTGCAATGATCGCGTCAGAGTTTAAATTTTGCCCAACATGCATCTTCGCCCGGTAGAGGAAGGTCATCAGAGAGAGGGAAATAACGGAAATTATGATTCCACCTATGGTCGTATCAGGACGATTTTTATTGAAAAGGGTGATGATAGAGGTTGCTATCAATCCAACCGTTAGAATATAAAAACTGACTCCTGTCATTCTTAGCGCTGCAACTTCAAAACCTGATCGCGGGGAATTTGGATTTTTGGAAATACGCAGGATCATGATGGTTATACCGATCGCTGACATTACTTCAATGAAGCTGTCTATCCCGAAACCAAACAAGGCAAGTGTTTCATCCTGAAAACCAATGAGCGTAGAGAACCCTCCCTCAATCAGGTTCGCAATGATTGTGAAGATACTCAACCATAGTGCAATGCGCATATTCCTTGAAAATGTAACGTCGGGCTCCAATGAGGCGCTCCTTTATCTGACTAATTTAGACATTATAACTCTTAATATGACGGAATCTGAATTGGGGTATGAACTATTCAGTTCTTTATCCTATTCGTTCCGTTATAATTGGTTACATCGATTGACTCCAGGTTTTTGAATCAGTATGGGATTATTTATATTTACCAGCCTAAAATGGACGAACGATTATGCATGATTTATTAAGAGGTTTTCTAAGAACAAAAACCGCCAGGTACTTGGCGGGAGCGGTTCTCTCCAAAGCGAGCTTTTTAATCCCGGTCAAACGCTTAAGAGAGAATTCCTCCTGGATGGCATTTGCACATCCCAACCCATCCTATCCAATTCACATCTTGATCATACCCAAACGCCGGATAGCGAATTGGCTCGCGTTACCGGTCGATGATCCAACGCTTTATTCGGAATACATTGTAATGACACAGGGGATGATCCGCGACTTCTGCCTGGAAGAGACCGGGTATCGTTTGATCACTAATGGCGGCAAATATCAGATTTTCCCGCACCTTCATATTCACCTCGTTGCCGGGGACGAATATGTGGCAACAGGTTAATAAAATTAATGGAGCAAAAATGGAAATATTTCTAGACGCAATTTTTAATCGCAGAAGTATTCGTAAGTTTACAGAACAACCTGTGGAGAAAGAAACTCTCCTCACCTTGTTAAAAGCTGGCATGGCAGGACCCTCGGCGATGAATGCACAGCCCTGGGAATTTGTTGTAATCACTGATCCAAAAACCATGGAGCGATTCAGGAAAAGCCTGATGTTCGCCAAGATGAATGCCCCTACGGCAATCTGCGTGCTTGGCAGCAAACGAATGCAAAAAAACAAAGCCGGAGAAAAGTTTTGGGTACAGGATTGCAGCGCAGCCACTGAGAATATCCTTTTGGCAGCTACAGCGATGGGGTTGGGAAGTGTATGGGTCGGAGTTCACCCGATTAACCTGTTTGAAAAGCAGATCAAAAACATTCTCAATTTACCCACTGGTGTGACGCCATTAAATCTGATCTACGTGGGTTATCCTGCTGAGGAAAAGGAAGCGCGTTCTCAGTATGATGAAAAAAGAGTGCAGTGGGGCGCATTTCCTAAGACGAAGAACACCCCAAATTATGAATATGAAGAACAAACCGAGGAATAATCAACGGAAGAGAAAAATGGAGGATCTATGACTTATCAGATCACGGAAATGACTGCCAAAGACTACGATGAAGCATATTCTCTATGGCAGCATTGCGCGGGCATCGGGCTTAGCGATGCTGACGAACGTTGTGCGATCACCCGATTCTTGAAACATAATCCCGGGCTTTGCTTTGTCGCTCGCAAAGAGAATACTCTGGTAGGCACTTGCCTGTGCGGCTCTGACGGCAGACGCGGTTATCTTTACCACCTGGCGGTTGACCCTGCTGCCCGGCGTCAAGGCATCGGCAAAGACCTGGTGGAACACTCATTCGAAACCCTTATGAAAGGCAACATTCACAAGTGCCATATCATGGTTTATGGGAATAATGAATTAGGGCTCGCGTTTTGGAAGCAGTCAGGCTGGAAGCTGCGGCCTGAGATCGTGATCATGTCGTATGATCTGGAGGTTCCAAAAAAGGATACGCCATGCTGAGCGAATCCATCCATTTGGAGTGGCTTACTGCGGTTCGAAAAAGTGATTTTTATAAGGTCCATAGTGCAGCTTGCTGCGGGGATTGATGTTATTGCACGGCTTGGTGGGCACCAAGTTGGGAAGGATAGGGTTTACGGACGTCCGGCAGGCTTTTGGGTTGCTAAAGAGGATAATAAACGACTTGACTTGAATTATCATTGAAGTGAGTATATGAACTGGATTACAATCTTGGTATGAAAAATGTCATCATTTTCCTGTTTATGATAATAATATTTGCATCTTGTGAGCGCCCCGCGACCAGCACAGGTTGGTCGCCGATTAATGATGTGACAAACCCTCTACCACAACTAACGAATTCCTCATTGAGCAAAACCGAACCCGTGTTAGCCACCGTATTGAAGACGCTCCCCTCACCCTTTCCAACAATGGATTTTAGTACCCTTCCTCAAAAACTACCCTCGTCGGTCAAAGGATATGAGTTAATGTCATGGAAGTCTGGAGAAACCTGGAACTTCACGCTCATCACGGGTACCAACCGTGAAAAGACCTTTGAAGAACTGATGAAACCAGGGAGTCAGATTACTAAAGAGGATTTTGTCAAGATAACAGTTACGGGCATCGAACAGATTAAAAAAGTGATCGATTTGATGCCCGCTGACGAACAAATCTTGTGGGGCGGTATGGACCTTACCGGTCAGGTGCCTGAGGGAACTGTTTACTTCACATTTCCTCCACAGAAACTGATCGACGAACTTGTGGAATATTGTAAAAACCGAAAAATCACTCTCTATTCTTTAAAGGAACCTTGATGAAAAAACCATCGATGATCGACTCCAAACTCCCGTTGATCGATTTGCACCACCATCTGGATGGCAGCGTCCGATTGGAGACCATTCTTGATCTTGGTATAAAGCACAACCTGCCTTTACCCGCCCACACACTTGAAGAACTACGGCCCTACGTGCAAGTCTCTACGCCACAGCCGGGTGTTATGGCATTCATCGAAAAATTTAAGTGGATGACCGAAATATTAGTTGACTACGATGCTTGCCGGCGGGTGGCTTATGAAAATGTTGAGGACGCGGCAAAGGAAGGGATCGACTATATCGAATTGCGTTATAGTCCCTGGTTCATGGCTGAAGCGCACAACCTCAAGCCTGAGGGGGTTGTGGATGCGGTAACTGATGCGATACGAGCGGGAGAGCGGGATTTTGGCATCCGCGCCAACCAGGTAGGGATCCTCTCACGGCATTATGGACCTGAGATCGCTTATAAAGAATTAAATGCACTGCTCCACCGCGCCAACGAATTTGCCGGTTTGGACCTGGCTGGCGATGAAGCGCTCTTCCCGGGAAATATGTTTGTCAACCATTTCAAGAAAGCCCGCGATGCTGGCTGGCACATCACCGTCCATGCTGGCGAAGCAGCAGGTGCAGAATCAATCTGGCAGGCAGTTAATGAACTCGGCGCTGAACGGATCGGGCATGGCGTCCGTGCGCCGGAGGACCCTGCTCTGATGGACTATTTACGTGAACACCACATCGGCGTGGAGTGTAACTTGACCAGCAATGTGCAGACGAGCACCGTTTCAGATTACCCTTCACATCCGTTGCGGTTGTTTCTTGATAAAGGCATCCTCGCGACAATCAACACCGATGACCCGGGCATCAGCGCCATAGACCTTCATTATGAATATGAGGTGGCAGCACCTGCATCTGGTTTAACTGCAGAAATGACTCGGCAGACTCAAAGAAATGCGCTCACGACGGCTTTCTTGACTGAGGAGGAAAAAAACAATTTACTTCAAAGTAAGATATATTAATAAAACCGCGTATAAATAATACGAGGGAAGATTAAAAAACGAAGCAATTTACTCTCTTATCGAACACTCAGCATCTTGATGTGAGGATTCGACACTTTTTGAGAGTTTATTACAGGCATTATAAGATTTAAGAGTCTTCAACCCAAAGTACTATTTATTGTTCATGAGTAACCTTCAAAAAAGGTTCTTGAATAAGAGATTGTATGACTATGCTATAATGCAAGGCACAATTACTATGAAAGAATAACAATTTGAGATATTTGATTACAGGCGCAGCAGGTTTCCTGGGGTCCGCGCTGGCTAACCGGCTGGTAGCGGAGGGGCATGTTGTGGTAGGGGTTGACGACCTTTCAACAGGCGACCCAAAATCGTTGGTCAACGGTGTACAGTTCAACCGTGGTGATGTGAACGACCGCCCCAAACTTTGGACGCTGCTGCAAGGGGTTGACTGCGTCTACCATCTCGCAGCGCGTGTCATCGTACCGGAATCGGTTCTGTACCCGCGCGAGTACAATCAAGTGAATGTGGGCGGAACCGTGACTCTCATGGAGGCCATGCGAGACGTGGGCGTCCGGCGCGTGGTGTTCATTTCTTCCGGTACCGTGTATGGCAATCAACCTGTACAACCAGTGTCAGAGAGCGCCACCCCTAATCCGCGTTCACCGTATGCGGTTTCAAAATTAGCGGCTGAATACTACGTAAAATCAATTGGCTCGTTGTGGGGCATCGAAACGGTTTGCTTGCGAGTATTCAACGCCTACGGTCCCGGGCAGCATCATCCACCGGTGCATACCCCGGTTATCCCAAGTTTCTTACGGCAGGCATGGGAAAACGGAACAATCGTGATCCATGGTGACGGCAACCAGACGCGCGATTATGTTTATGTTGATGATGTAGTTTCAGCTATGTCAGCGGCATCGACTGCACCCGAAATCAATCAATTAACCATCAATGTGGGCAGCGGCAGTGAGGTGAGCGTCCGCGACCTCGCGAAGCAGGCCATTGAAGTGACCGGCGGACATCCCGAGTTGGTATACAATCCGCGCAATGAAGGCGGTTTGAGCCGTTTGTGTGCAGATATAACCCTGGCGCGTCAAAAGCTCGGTTATGAACCCAAGATCTCTCTGGCTGAAGGGTTAAAATTTACTTTGGATAAAGAAATCCACCCCGTTTAATTTAAAGCGAAGAATGGACGGCGCTATCAGCGTCGTTTTCTTTTAAATATTTTTTTGTTGATCATTTTGCAGCATTTTGATGTCAATCCTTTTGAGTATAATAACGCTATGACTTGTTTGCCAGAAAGCTTTTATCAACAGGAAGTTGTGTTGGTCGCCCGGCAACTCCTTGGAATGCGCCTGGTGAGAAAAATAAGTGGCAAACGGGTAGCTGGAATTATCGTTGAGGCTGAAGCTTATCGCGGTGAGGAGGACCTGGCTTGCCATGCGCACGTCGGCAAGACTCACCGCAATGCGGTGATGTATGGAAAAGCTGGAAGGGCGTATGTGTATTTCACATACGGGATGCACTGGATGCTAAACGTCGTAACTGGTCCGGAAGGATTTCCGGCGGCAGTTTTGATCAGGGCGATCCGACCAACGGAAGGAATAGAAGAGATTCAGACGCGTCGAGCCGGTAGACCTGAAAAAGAGTGGTGCAGCGGACCAGCCAGAATCTGCAAAGCGCTGGATATTGACGGTTCATTGAATGGTTCTGCGCTTATCGATGATGAGAGTAGTCTGTGGATCGAAGAAGCATCTCCTGTCTTTGATAATCAAATATTAACGAGTCCGCGGATTGGATTGGGAAATACCCCCGAACCATGGAAGAGTAAACTCTGGCGGTTTGTAATTGACCGGAAAGAAATGAAAAGACCATGACGTTGGAAACGGATTACTTTCGAGATATGCTGCGCATTCGGCGGTTTGAAGAAACCGTTCTGGACGAGTTTAAGCGCGGCATATTTTCTGGAACAACGCATACCTCTCTCGGACAGGAAGCCAACGCGGTTGGAGTGATCCGGCAATTGCTCTCTGATGATGTCATCGTAACCAATCACCGCTGTCATGGTCATTTTTTAGCATACGGCGGGGATATGCGGGCGCTATTTGCAGAATTAATGGGTAAATCCACCGGCGTCTGCGGGGGTAGAGGCGGTTCACAACACATTCATTGGAAGAATTTATATTCGAATGGTGTCCAGGGCGGGATTGTGCCTATCGCAGCTGGTATGGCCCTGGCGGAAAAACGAAAAGGCAGTGATGCGGCAGTTGTGGTCTTTATTGGTGACGGCACCCTCGGCGAAGGAGTGATCTACGAAGCCTTTAATATGGCGAGCCTCTGGCAGGTGCCCTTGCTCATAGTTGTTGAAAACAATCACATCGCGCAAACCACCCCCTCCAGGTTGACCCTCGCCGGTGATATACGTCGACGTTTTCACGCTTTTAGCATCCCTTCGCAGGAACTGGACACCAGCGATGTTGTGACGATTGCAAGCGCGGCTTTCCAAATGATGCGTGAAGTACACGAACACTGTTCTCCCCGCGCATTGATCCTTAATACCGCCCGCTTTGGTCCGCACTCCAAAGGAGATGACACCCGTTCAGAGGATGAGATTGCGCTGCTAAAAGCAGAGCGAGACCCGTTATTGATCATGGGCAAGATTCTCCCCGCGGATATTCTTAAAACGATTCAAGTCGAAGTTGAGGACGAAGTTCGCACCGCCTTTGATCTGGCTCTGTCTGACCCTGTTGCATATATTGAGGAAAAAACCCTATGAAGCAGACAGTCCTCGATTCACTCAATCTGGGGCTGCTCGCGGCTTTGAAAATCGACCCTAATGTCATTCTGCTTGGGGAAGACATACAGGATCCTTATGGCGGCGCTTTCAAGGTAACCAAAGGGTGCTCCACGGCTTACCCGGAGCGCGTGATCACCACCCCTATCTCTGAGGCTGGATTGGGCGGCATTGTAGCCGGGATGGCGCTGCGCGGGCTGCGCCCCGTGCTGGAGATCATGTTTGGAGATTTCTTGACCCTGCTGGCTGATCAGGTGATCAACCACATGGCCAAGTTCCGTTGGATGTATAACGATAGTGTTGAGCTACCGCTGGTCATCCGCACTCCCATGGGCGGAAGGCGCGGATATGGCCCCACGCATTCCCAGTCGCTGGAAAAAATCTATCTAGGCATTCCCGGTTTGACCGTGCTCGCGCCTGTCAACTTTTCATTGCCGCAAAAGAATTGCACTCCTGGCAGCCTGCTCGAGAACATAATAATGCATACCACTTCCCCCGTCTTATTCATCGAAAATAAACTTCAATACCTATTCCCATTACTTAATGCAGACGACCTCTCTGAGTTTGATTTGCAAATCCTATATGACCCATCTGATCATGATAAAGATTTTCCCATTTACTCTTTTAAGGTAAAAGAAGCTCCGGCTCCAACCATATCCGTTGCTGCGTACGGTTATATGGCAGAACTTGCCCGGCAAGCGCAGTTAAAGCTGGCTTATGAAGAAGAGCTGTTTACGGAACTACTCATCCCAACCCGGCTTTCACCTTTCGCCTTACAGCCTGTGGTCAATTCAGTTTCAAGGACTGGAAGTTTGCTGGTGATCGAAGAAGGTACTCGTACGCTTGGCTGGGGGGCAGAGGTGGTTTCACTTGTGGTTGAAAAACAAGCGAGTAATTTGAAACAGGCCAGACGGTTGGCTGCAGGTGAAACGCCCGTGCCTGCGGCGGTTTCGTTGGAAAAAAGAATGCTCCCGCAACTTGAGGATATTCTGGAAGTTTTGAGAAAGATGAATAAAAAAAATGGCTGAGCTAATTCCCGTGTTGGTTCCCTTGGTAAACCCAAACGAGAGCGAATCCTTGCTGGCGCGATTATGTGTTAAGGAAGGTCAACAAATCAAAGTGGGTGAACTCGTGGCTGTATTTGAAACGACCAAGGCTACTCTTGAGATGACGGCTGACCGGAGTGGATTTGTGGTCGGGATAACCGCAAATGAAGGCGACCTCCTAAAAAACGGTGAACGATTGTTCTTTTTGGCTGAACGACCTGATCAAAAACTCCCGGCAGAGCTGATAAACATTTCCAAAAACAGAGAGCCGAAAAGCAGCGAAACTCCGTCAAATTTGCGGATCACTCAACCAGCGCTGGCCCTGGCGCGGGCGAGCGGGATCGAACTTACAACCCTCCCTTCCGGACAGTTGATCACAGAAAAAATGGTGAGGGCAAAAATAGTTGAATCTGGTGTAGAAGTGGACCCAACCGCGCTCATCATCTATGGCGGAGGGGGACACGCGAAATCGTTGATCGATCTGATCCGCGTGGAAGGAAAGTACAACGTCGTTGGCATTCTGGATGATGGCTTGCCTGCGGGCAGCGCGATCCTGGATGTGCCTGTGCTGGGTAGCGGGGATTTACTTGCAGAACTGCGTCAGAAAGGAATCGCCAAAGCCGTCAATGCGGTGGGCGGTATAGGCAACATCACACCACGGCTAAAAGTGTATGACAAATTGAAAACAGCCGGTTATACATTTCCAACTGTGATCCATCCAAGAGCATTCGTGGAACCAACCGCCAATTTAGGTGATGGCGGGCAGTTGTTCTTCAATGCATATATTGGCAGCGACGTCAAAATGGGGTTCGGCTGCATAGTAAATACCGGTGCAATCGTTTCGCATGATTGCGTATTGAATGATTTCGTAAACATCTCGCCTGGAGCAATTTTGGCCGGGGCAGTTACCATTAAAGAACGAACACTGATTGGAATGGGTGTAACCATTAACTTGAATGTCGTGATCGGTGCAGGGGCGCGGGTAGGCAACAGCGCAGTGGTCAAGGCAGACGTGCCGGAGAACGGAGTCGTGCGCGCAGGATCGGTTTGGCCAGCAGATTAATGAAACTAATTAACCCATTTGGAAGTGGGGCTCATGTCTAAAAAAACTGAATACACACCACAAACTGACTCAAACAAACGAATTATTTCTGCCGCCAAAGATGTGCTGCGCGGAAAAAGCAAACGCGGAAAATTCGCCAATCTGCTCCCGTTTTTAGGGCCAGCCTTCATAGCAAGTGTGGCATACGTTGACCCGGGTAATTTTGCCACCAATATTGCCGGAGGCGCTCAATTTGGTTTAACCCTGTTATGGGTGATTGTTGCGAGCAATCTAATGGCAGTACTTATCCAATCCCTTTCTGCAAAACTCGGAATCGCTTCAGGGAAAAACCTGGCTGAATTATGCCGGGAAAAATTTCCAAAATGGTTTGTTTACTTCCTTTGGGTACTAATGGAAGTTGTGGCTATGGCGACAGACCTGGCAGAATTTCTGGGTGCGGCGATCGGTTTTAATCTGCTCTTTGGCATTCCGCTTTGGATTGCAGGCATTTTAACGGGCATCACCACTTTTATTATCCTAGGACTGGAACGCAAGGGCTTCCGTCACCTTGAGGCGGTGATTTCTGCAATGGTTGCAGTGGTCGCAATCAGCTATGTGATCGAAACGATCATTGTTAAACCGGTTTGGGGCGAAGTCATTTATCACGCAGTAGTCCCTTCATTTCAGGGTCCTGAAAGCATCCTTCTTGCCACAGGTATTCTGGGCGCCACAGTGATGCCGCACGCGATTTTCCTGCACTCAGCATTAACACAAGGAAGAATCGTGGTCAAGAAACCTGATATGCTCAAGCGGCTCTTTAAGTTTGAATTAATTGACATTTTCATTGCAATGGGCGTTGCGAGTTTGATCAATATGGCAATGTTGATCATGTCTGCAACAACTTTTCATAATCAAGGGATCACAAGCGTTGGCAGTCTGGAAGTTGCTTATAAAACCCTTGAACCCTTGATGGGTAAGGCGGCTTCCTGGGTATTTGGAATTTCCCTCTTAACCTCCGGATTGTCATCAGCCTCGGTGGGTACGATGGCCGGGCAGGTGATTATGAAGGGGTTTCTACATTGGGAGATCCCGGTATGGATCCGTCGCCTGGTAACCATGATACCCTCTATGGTAATTATTGCGATTGGTTTGGATCCTTCCAGAACATTGGTCATCAGCCAGGTACTTCTCAGTTTTGGCCTTCCGTTTGCAATTATCCCCCTCGTTATATTTACGAATCAAAAAAAGATCATGGGTGTGCTGACGAACAAAAAAATAACCACGGTTTTAGCGATTGTGGTTGCCGGGATCATCGTTTTGCTTAATATGTATCTCCTTTACACAACATTCAAAGGAAGTTAAGCCATGTTCAAACATATTCTTCTCCCGCTTGACGGTTCACGGTTGGCTGAAGAAGCCATCCCTTTTACTGTTGAATTATGCAAGAAGTTGGGTTCAAAGGTGACTTTGTTACATGTCATCGAAAAGGATGCTCCCCCGGTAATTCACGGGCAATATCATTTAACAAATGAAGCCGACGCTGGTGATTACTTGAGCATGATCGCAAAAAGAGAATTCGGTTTCTGCAATCTTGTGGAATGCCATGTGCATACCGAAGAAGTGAGCCAGGTCTCGCGAAGTATTGTGGATCATTCAAGCGAACTTGCGCCTGATTTAATCGTCCTTTGTGCGCACGGTGTAGGCGGGTTGCGTGATATTGTGGCGGGATCTATTGCTCAACAAGTGATTGCGAACGGAAAAGTACCTGTGTTATTGATCCATCCTGAAAAAGAACAACTCGCCAAGTATGCTGGTTTTAAGACCTTCCTGGTTGCTCTGGATGGAGAGGAAGACCACGACCAGTCTCTGGAGTTTACCGGAAAACTTGCCAAGCAACTTGATTCAGCGATTCGACTCATTCGGGTAGTGCCCACTTTTTTAACCCTTTCGGGCAAGCAAGCAGCTCTAGGCACAATGCTTCCGGCTACGACAAGCGCATATCTTGATCTCATGGAAGAAGAGGCTTGCGAGTATTTACAGGAAAAACTTGAGTATTGGCGTGCCAAGGGAGTAAAATGCGAGGCTGAAGTTCAACGAGGGGAGCCGGCGCAAGAAGTGGTAAAATCGGCGATAAATTCCAATGCCAGTGTTATCGTGCTGGGCACACACGGAAAATCAGGTTTGAATGCGTTTTGGTCTGGAAGCGTAGCGCCAAAAATTGTAGGGAAGACAAAAACGCCCGTACTCCTATACCCCGTACGGAGGTGAAAGATGTTTAAAAAGACTCCTGCTCCAACTCAACCTGCTGCGACCCCAATTGAACGGGTTACTTCTGTGCTCGGCCCTGGCATCAACTGGACTGGCAACCTGGGCGGCAAGGGAGGCATCCGCATTGAAGGTACTTTCGAAGGCGAAATCGCCATCCGCGGACTGGTTGTTATCGGTGAGACCGGGCGATTAACCTGTAAAAATCTAAAAGCCAACAACGTAATCGTTGCAGGTGCTGTCAAAGGGAATATTTTTTCAGAGAAACTCGAGATCCGGTCTACCGGCCGGGTATGGGGTGACGTGGTCACAACTGCATTTTCGACAGAGGAAGGAGCATTTCTCAGGGGACAAGTTCGCATGGAAGAACGAGTTGAATTAGACCTCGAAGAAAGAAATCCTGTCCAGGAAAAACCGGAAGGAATAGAATCCGAAAAGCCAACGCCGGAATTCCAGAACAATGAAACACAACCTGAAAACACGCTACCGACCGAACTGAAAAAAGGTCGGAAAATCGCGCGCAAAGAGTAGGATACCGTGGACGTAAAATACTGGTTAGGGTTTGTCAGTGAATGGCTTGGCGTTATTGCAGTCGTGATGATCGCTGGGGCAAGTCCCCTCCTTAAAAACATCCGGCATATCGAATTTCGCTATCCGAGAAGAGAAGCAACGTTTTCACTATCACTATTTGCGTTGGTCTATCTGGTTGCGTTTCAATATTTTTCTAACCCCATTTTGAATTTCTTACTTAACCTGGCAGATCCTTTTCCCGGGGGAGAAGTGGCGCAACGAATGGTTTTGGCGGTGGTTTGTCTCATCCCGTTCATCCTGGCAATGGTCTTGCGCGGGCAACCGCTTAAAAGTATCGGGTGGGGAAAAGCCAATCTAAAGATCGGGTTAATTGTAGGTTTTTTGACAGTAGTGTTAACGATATTTCTGCGTGGAAAATTCATCACGATATTAAGAGGGATTTCACCTGAACAGGGGAATCTGTTGCTGGTCTGGTTGATTCTGTCTCTGGCAGAAGAAACCATCTTCCGGGGTTTTATTCAACTGCGCTTGTCCACTTTCCTCGGCGGCACGTGGGGATGGCTGGCGACAGCCGGTCTTTTTTTACTCTGGCAGCTACCCGGCCGGTTATGGATTTTGCCATTTTCCGAAATTTGGCCGGTTCTGGTCATTTCTGCGGCTCAAGCCCTCTTATTGGGGTGGATGATGCGCAAGAGTGGTCATGTACTCACCCCTGCTTTATTCCGGACCGCTGCGGGTTGGCTTTTATTGTTTTAGTTCCTGTTTAATGTTCGTTCATTGGAGCATACCATGCGCATGTCGCGTCTTTTCTCTCAAACGCTGCGGGAAGCCCCCGCGGACAGCGAGATTGTAAGCCACCAGCTGCTTGTCAGAGCCGGATTTATCCGCCAGTTGGGCGCTGGAATATTCAGTTACTTACCGCTTGCCTTCCGCAGTTTCGCTCGCATCATGAATATCATGCGCGATGAAATGAACGCCATTGGCGGACAGGAAATCTGCATGCCCGTTGTTCAACCTGCGGACGTTTGGAAGGAAACCGGACGATATTTTCAGATTGGCAGTGAGATGGGCAGGTTCAAGGATAAAACTGGTCACGACATGGTGTTAGCCATGACCCATGAAGAAGTAGTCGCTGACCTGGTGCGTGGTCTGATCCGTTCTTACCGGCAATTACCAGCATTGATCTATCACTTGCAAACGAAATGGCGCGATGATCCCCGTCCGCGAGCCGGGTTGATTCGCGTGCGTGAATTCACCATGTTGGATTCCTACAGTTTGGACGCCGACTGGAACGGGTTGGACGAGCAATACCAGGCGCATTACGCCGCGTATTTTCGTATTTTCAACCGCTGTGGCTTGCCCGCGGTAGCCGTTCAGTCTGACACAGGCATGATGGGCGGGAAGTTGGCGCACGAATATATGTATCTCACGCCGATCGGCGAGGACAGCTTGCTCTTTTGTGATGCCTGCGGCTACTCAGCCAACCGCCAGGTTGCGGGAGTTAAAAAACCACAGCCTTCACCTGAGGCATTGCTTCCGGTCGAGAAAGTAGCCACGCCTGGAACTTCCTCTATCGCTGATTTGGCGGGTTTTCTAAAAATCCCGGCTTCAAGGACAGCCAAAGCCGTCTTCATGATGGCAGATGTGAATGACGAAAAAGGCGCGTTAAAACAGGAATTTATTTTTGCGGTGGTTCGCGGTGATATGGAAGTTAATGAAACCAAGGTCGCCAATCTATTAAAGGCGAAGGAATTACGCCCCGCGACTGAAGAAGAAATAGTTAATACGGGAGCAGTTCCTGGATATGCCTCACCGGTTGGCCTCAAAAACATCTTTGTGATTGTGGATGACCTTATCCCGAAATCTCTAAATCTTGTTGCTGGAGCGAATGAAACTGGTTTCCACCTGCTCAATGTGAACTACGGCAGGGATTTTGGCGCAAAAATAGTCGCTGATATTACTGCTGCAAGTGAGGGGGATGCCTGCGAGAAATGCGGCAAGCCTTACCGTCTGGCGCGCGGCGTGGAAGTTGGGAACATTTTCAAACTGGGCACACGCTACTCCGACGCGCTCGGCTGCACTTTCACTGACGAGAACGGTGAAAACCACGCGGTGATTATGGGCTCTTACGGGATCGGCGTCGGGCGGCTGCTGGCTTGCGTAGCGGAAGAACACCACGACGAGAAGGGGCTAATCTGGCCTCAAAGCATTTCACCGTACCCCGTGCACATCGTTGTTCTTCCTGGAAAATTGATGGATGTTGCGCCAACTGTTGAGCAGTTGGAAAAACAGTTGACGGCGCTTGGTCTCGAACCATTGGTCGATGATCGCACTGAATCTGCAGGCGTCAAATTCAATGACGCTGATTTGATCGGCATTCCGCTGCGGGTTACAGTGAGCGAACGCGCCTTTAAAAACGGAGGCGTAGAACTGAAACTACGCAGCGGCGGTGAAGCCTGGATAGTCCCGGTTGAAAAAGCTCTAGAGGAAATCCAGCACATCGTATCAGCGAATGATTAGCCAACAATACAAGGTAAAATTGAACACATGAGTAAAAATACTCCTCCATTAGTACCTATGTCAAATCCTGATATTACGGAAGCCGAGCGCGACGCTGTCATGGAAGTTTTGCGAACGCCACATTTAAGTATGGGACCGCAAATAGATGCATTTGAAAAATCGATTGCTGTGTATGTTGGCGCTGACCATGCTATCGCGGTGAATTCAGGCACGGCAGGGCTGCATTTGTGTGTGCGGGCGGCAGGTATCGAAACGGGTGACCTGGTGATCACAACGCCATTTTCGTTTGTGGCATCTACAAATGTCATCTTGTTTGAAAAGGCTATTCCAGTGTTTGTGGACGTTGACCCGCAAACGGGTAATCTCAATCCGGAACTTGTGGAGCAAGCAGTTCGAGACATCGAAAAGGGCGGGAGTGCTGTCAGGAAATGGCTGCCCAGGCGCGGAGCAGAAAATCCTGGAAAGCTCAAAGCCATCCTGGCTGTGGATGTGTTTGGGCAGCCCGCGGATTATGACCGCATTAAGAAAACTGCTGACGACCATGGTCTCAAACTGATTGAGGACTCGTGCGAATCCCTTGGTGCGGAATATAAATCCAGGAAAACAGGTTTATTTGGTGATTACGGAGTATTTGCTTTTTACCCGAACAAGCAAATCACCACAGGCGAAGGCGGGATGATCGTCACCAATGACGCGAATGCGGCGGGCTTCATGCGCGCGATGCGCAGCCAGGGGCGGGCGCCCGGAGACAACTGGCTTCAACATACCATCCTGGGGTATAACTATCGCCTTGATGATATGAGCGCTGCCCTTGGCTGCGTGCAGATGTCGAGGATCGAAGAATTGCTCACCAAGCGGCAGCAGGTGGCAGATTGGTATGCAGAAAGACTTTCCGAAATCCAGGGTGCAGAAGCGCCTTCGTTGACACCCGAGACCACCCGCGTTTCATGGTTTGTATATGTCATCCGATTTAACCCTGGACTGGATCGGGATCGAATCGCAGCTAAGTTGATCGAGAAAGGCATCCCCGTGCGGCCGTATTTTCTGCCCATTCACTTGCAGCCTTATATAGTGGATCTGTTTGGTTTCAAAGCAGGTGACTACCCGGTGACAGAAGATCTCGGTCAGTGCGGATTGGCTTTGCCGTTTTCGGGCAAGATGAACGAAGCGCAGGTTGATACAGTTTGTCAGATGCTGCGTGAGTGCCTGACCTCCCTGGGTTAATAGAGACCTATGGCTGAAACTTACACATTCCTTCCAAAGCGAACACCGGGAATTATTTTACATGCTTTTCTTGCGGCGATGATTCTTGGAGGGTTTGGGTTATTGGTCTGGTTGGCTTTTCAACAAACAGGTGGTTTTTTACTGATCCTATACCTGTTTGGCTCAATTGTGCTTCTTGGAATTGTGCCCTTCGTGGGGTACCGCGGATACGCTCTGCTTCACGGAGTTTATTCTCTTAAGAGAGATGGGCTGCGGGTTCGTTGGGGTCTGCGCTCTGAAGACATACCCCTGTCTGAGGTAAAGTGGGTCAGACCTGCCAATGATTTACAAACCCCATTAAGGTTCCCAGCCTTTTCAATTCCAGGAGCGATTCTGGGGACGGTCGACCATCTCGACCTTGGACCGGTCGAGTTCATTGCATCCAGTTATAAAAATCTGGTGGTGGTTGCTTCAATAAATCAGGTGATTGCGGTTTCTCCAGAGAACGTTGATGAATTTGTTCAGCGATTTCAACGCGCCATTGAAATGGGCACGCTCACTCCAATGGAAGCCTATTCTTCTGTCCCGGCAGCATTTTTACGTCAGGTCGCGGCAGACCGTTATGTCCGAATTCTAATTCCGTCGGGGTTTGGGTTGACCTTGGTTTTATTGGTATTGGTCAGTTTATCCGTCCCGGGTATACCGCTGGTCTCTCTTGGTTATGACCTTTCCGGAAACCTGTTGCAGCCGGTTGAGTCGGTGAGAATGCTTCTTCTGCCTGTGCTTTCAACCATCTTTTATATTTTCAGTTTAGTTGCAGGATTATATTTTTATCGCCGTTCTGAAACCCGACCGATCTCCTATTTGGTATGGACAGGTGGCATTATCACGCCAATTTTATTGATCGCCGCTTCAATTATTCTATTGCTCTCTGCATTGTGACATGATGTCTGATCACACGTTGGTTATTCATGTTCTGTCAGGATCTCTCATTGCTGCTTTGGTAGTTTCGGTAGCTTATGTTTTAAAAATGCTTACGCCAAGCGGAACGATATCCGCATTCATTTTGGGAGTTATCGTGTTTGGTCTTGGCGGTTTGTCGTGGGCGATCATTCTGATCCTTTTCTTTCTTTCTTCAAGTGGATTATCCTTGTTATTCAGGACGAAAAAAAATCAGGTCGAAAAAATGTATGCAAAAGGATCAATAAGAGATTATAGACAGGTGCTCGCGAACGGGGGTGTCGCAGGACTATTTACGATCATCCATTTCTTTTTCCCCCAATCAATTCTGCCATGGATAGGGTTCTGCGCGGCTTTTGCAGCGGCCAATGCAGATACGTGGGCAACTGAATTAGGCATCTTTAATCGCCGTAATCCAGTGTTGATTGTGAGTGGAAAAAGCGTGGAACCCGGCACTTCCGGGGCAGTCAGCGCAGTAGGGACTTTAGCGGCAGCTAGTGGAGCGCTGCTGATCGGTTTGGGTTCCTGGCTGGTCTGGCCAAATGATCTTCTGTTCACTACTTCCACTTCACGCATTTGGTTTGCCGGAACGATCTTTTTCGCCGGTTTTTCTGGCAGCCTGGTTGATTCAATCCTCGGAGCGACGCTGCAGGCGATCTATAAATGCCCAAACTGCCAAAGGGAAACCGAAAAACACCCTCTGCATGGTTGCGGCATTGAAACCACGCAAATTCGCGGATTGATATGGATGGGCAATGATTGGGTGAACACTTTTTGCACACTCAGCGCTTCGTTGATCGTAATTGTAATGAGTCTGTTTTAAAAATCCCTTAGATCAGGAACCTTAAAAAAACACTACGGTTCTATCTGACCTTTAGTTTTGTTTCTTCGCGTTCTAATTGCTGATTTTTGCAGTCATTTTACTTTACTATATTCTGGTCGCCAAACAATAATCCGTCACAGCCGGATTATTGGCCTCCAGTTTATTACTGACGCCGATCATGTTTTTTTGTTCGGTCAGTGAAAATCGCGAGAAGGCACACTTGGTAAAGCCGATGTGGGTTAACAAATTTGCAATGATTGGTCGTTTTAAAGTAAAAGTCGTATAATTTAATAGACTAAAAAGGAATTCAAAGGGAAAATCTCTTTGAAAGAGTTTTTAGTCTTAATTGCAGGCAATATGAACTTTTTATTCAGGAAAACCCAAAAGCCAAAATCAAAAGGTCAAGCAATGCTTGAACTGGCTTTAACTTTGCCTATATTTTTAATTTTGCTTGTGGGCGTTTTTGAAGTAGGACGGTTGATATTTATTTATAGTTCTGTTTTTACTGCCAGCCGCGAAGCCGCACGCTATGGTTCCGGTTCTGGCAAGAATCCAGCCGGCACTGTTTACTATCGGGATTGTGCAGGAATGAAGAACCGTGCGATCAAACTTGGGACGATCGCTAATTTAAAGGCTGCTGATGTCACCATTCAATATGATCATGGCCCCGACAGTAACGGACAAACCACGATCTTCGCCTCCTGTCCAATTGTCTCTAATCTGGCATTGGGTGATCGGGTTATAGTCACTGTTCGAACCACTTTCAGACCAATCGTTGGTTTCATAAACATCAATAATATTCCGATCACTTCGGTTTCGACGCGCACGATCATAACGCGATTGGATGTTATGGGTACCCCGCCCTGGACGAACACTCCACGCTCAACATTAACTCCGACTACCTCGTTGACGCCTACGCCAACCGATACAATTACACCTACGCCAACTTTTACATTAACTCCAACTGAGACATTGACCCCAACGCTGACGCCGACGGTTACATTAACTCCAACAGTTACAATTACGCCAACCGTCACGCTGACACCGACAATTACGCTGACCCCGACGATCACATTAACCCCAACGATCACATTGACTCCGACGATCACATTAACCCCAACGATCACATTAACCCCAACGATTACCTTGACGCCGACAATTACCTTAACCCCTTCGATCACTCCTACGCCTACCATTACAAAAACTCCAGCGCCGACGTTTACCCGAACACCAACGGTGACTCTAACGCCTACGCGAACCTCGACCCCAACGCGCACTTTAACGCCAACACTGCCAGCATTGTGTGCTGCCTGGACGGTTCAAAATCCTGTCCGCGGTGTTGGCACTTGGTCAATCGATATTTATACAAGTTCTTCAACAATTGAAACGTATATTTGGCGGGTGCGGGTTGAATTTACCGGGACCGCATTATTAAAGACGATAGCTTTACGAACCAAACCAATTTGGGCTGATTTTACTGGTATCCCATCGATCGCAGACCTTACATTTCCATATACTTACCGGCCTGATCTGTTGATACCGAAAGTGATCAATACCCCAAATCAACTCCAATTAACCTTTGACATGTTAAGGTGTTTTTTGAAAATGATTGTTATGTCCAATTTTATTCAAATCCTTACCCTTAAACGAGAGATATGAAACAAGGCTCTAAAGTGATTCCGCAGCACGAAAAAGGTCAAAGTCTGGTTGAATTGGCTTTGGGTTTGGTCATTCTGCTGATCCTTCTTTCCGGGATCGTTGACCTTGGGCGGGCGATATTTACCAAGTTTGCCATGCAGGACGCTGCCGAGGAAGGAATCATTTATGGAACGAGCTTCCCGACTGACTGCAACCAAATTCGCCAACGGGTTGAGTTTAACCTGTCTCACCTGGCATTTAGTGGAGGAATGACGATTTCTGCGACAATTAGAGGAAACGACGGCACTTTTATAGCCTGTGAATCAATTCCATTTGCGCAAGTTTATGCGGGCAAAGAGTTAAGGGTAACGGTCACGAAAACGTTTCCCGTCACAATGCCGTTTTTGGGAACTTTCATCGGGCAGACAATTCCGTTAAGAGCAACGGCAAACGGGATCATATTAAGACCGCAACCCCCGCATCCCTGAGAACGAAAAGAATTAGAGGCGATATGAAAACGCAATTGAGAAACGAATCCGGTCAGATTTTGGTCATCCTGGCTTTTGCCATGGTGGCGCTTTTAGGCATCACCGCCCTGGCAGTTGATGGCAGTATGGTGTTGAACGATCGCCGGGAGGATCAAAGCACCGCAGATTCAGCCGCATTGGCTGGCGGGGGCGCCGCCGTTCAGCTTATGAAAGATTTTATGCCGCAGGATTTTTATTGCGGCTCCAGCCTGGGAGCGCATGCTTCGGTTGCCGCGGTTCAAGCAGCCCAAAACACCGCGCTGGCTGATAACGTAGCGCTCGTTCAGAACAACCCCGATACTGGCGTTGTTGTTACATGCGGAAGCGATGTTTTTCGCAAGTATTTGGATATCAAAGTAACAGTAACCACTGACGCCAAAACCACATTTGCAAAAATTCTCTCCAGGGATACTATACGCACAAAAGTGGAGAGTACGGTGCGAGTGTATCCTAAACAAACCATCGCGTTTGGGAATGCCCTTGCAACAGTTGGCAATTCCTGCGGCTATGGTGTTGGAGGGATCGATCTGATAGGTGGCGCTAGTGTCACGGCAGTTCAGGGAGGCATTTTTTCGAACTCGTGCATTAAAGGTCCAAACAACTCGGCTTTTAATATGCTGGGCGGAGGGAACGTTACCTATTACGGGAGTTACACATTTCAAGGCACTGTAACTGGTGGGTCAGTGGTTCAATCGCCTGAACCTCTGCCAGAACTGGTGATCCCTGATAATCCCTGCCAGAATCCGCCCGCATTGGCTGACTATAAAAAGATAAACGATGAGGGCACTTTTACTCCGGGGTATTATTTAGGCTTTACCGCTCCCAAAAAAACAGGTGCCAAACTTAATCCTGGATTGTATTGTATAAAGGGAGATATCACTGCATTGGGTGGAGGTATTATCACAGGAAACAAAGTTACCATTTATATGATGGATGGGAATATTAATTTCGCGGCAAATTCAATTATCAATTTGACGGCGCCGGATTGTGCAACGCCAGACGCCTTGTGCGGGGTGCCTCCTGCGATCCGGGGAATTGTGATCTATTTCAATCCGGCATACCAACGGACGCTCAGCTTTGCGCCAGGTAATACTTCATACTTTGAAGGCACGATCCTGGGTCCGACAACTACGGTGTCCCTTCAAGGTAACGCCGACCCTGATGCGGTTCATTCGCAGATCATTGCCAATAACTACTACTCGAACGGGAACACAAACTTGACCATTAACCTGAATGGCGCTGAGACTTATCAGAACCCCGCTGAGACTTATCAGAACCCTTCATCGTTAGAGATACTGAAATAATGCAGGGAAATTAACAACGAAAAAACTGCACGTTTGAACTGAATCCTGGTTCAAACGGCAGTTTTTTTATATGCTTTTACGATTCCTTGGCTTTGTTTCAGCTTCGACATCCAACCGGTAACCCACGCCGCGAATGGTTTTGATGAATTTGGGGTGGCGGGGATTTTCCTCCACTGCCTGCCTGAGCCAGCTCATGTGCACATCCAGTGAACGGGTATCGCCGGTGTAATCTGTTTCCCATGCCTCGCGGAACATATCTTCCCGGTTGATGACTTCGCCCGGATGTTCCATCAATATTTTTAATAAGGGCCAACCACAAGCCCGCCGTTATTTTGAATAGGTAAAAGGTGCCGCACCCGGTTAACAAGTTTCTGCATCGTGAACGGTAAAACGAGCACCGCGTTGGCTCCATAAGTGTCATTTGGATCGCCGTTCTGATCGATGACCAAAATTACCGGTAAAGTAGTTTTTTTCTCATGCAGAGATTGACAAATTCGTTTGCCGCTAGTGCGCATGGAAGAGGCGTCTATGACTACCAGGTCAGGAATGCCAGCCTCAAGATGTGCCAACGCGGCTGCGCCGCTTGGCATACTTTCCACCAGATAACCTTTTTTGGTCAAACCGGCGGCGAATGAGGGGTGGTCAGTGCGTTTGCCCTCTATGAGCAGGATTATTGGCTTTGTCAAAGGTTTTATCGGATCAATCCTTCTAAGAGCATCAATGTTTTAATTTTTCAAACAATAGACACTTATCCAATTACAATTCGGTTGTCAAATACTCTTCATCTTTTTGTTCTAAACGGTAAACCTCTGGTAAATCAAGAGGTTGTTCACTTTTGTTTCCCTGTCAGGGTGATGATAACGATCCCCGCTGTGGTTGACTCTGTGTATATAATGGTGACAGGCTCCCTTTTATCTTGTTTCATGCGTTAAGTCAGATAAAAAAGATGTAGATCAATTATACACTAATCTTAAAAAAAGCAAGAGTAAAAAACCGGAATCTTAAGAAATCAGGTAATCTACATTCAAGTTGCATCCCGATTTAGCACGTGTTAGAATATTATTAGCAATTTTGTTAGCGGTATTTTGGAGGTTGTATGACCGAGATGGTGGAAGTTATGATCGATAGTGTGCGTGTAAGTCTGACCAACCAGCAGCGAATTGTGCTGCTGCGCGAACTTGATGTTGAACGCTATCTACCTATCTGGATTGGACCTTATGAGGCTGAAGCAATCACAATTTCATTGCAAGAGATAGAAATTGCCCGGCCTCAAACCCACGACCTGTTGATCCAAACGCTTGAAAAACTGCAGGCACGCTTGACCCGGATCGAAGTTGTTGCGTTGCGCGGAGATGTCTTCTATGGAAATTTGGTGATCGAATCTGCGAACCAGTCAATCTCGATCGATGCCCGACCTTCTGATTCGATCGCATTGGCTGTGAGAGCGCATGTGCCCATTTTGGTTGCCAGAGATATTTTGCAAACAGCGGGGATAACTCCGGAACCGGATATGCAACAGGAAAGTGATGAAACCGCTCTTGAACATTCCTCAGAGCAAGAAACCACCGAATCCAGGGAACGCTTGTCTGTGTTTGAAGAGTTTCTTCAAAATGTAGAACTTGATGACAAGAAGGATGATAAATCAGTAGATGATCCAAGCGATGATGATCCCTTAAATCCGCTGCAGTAATCGAAAAAGACGATTGTTTATTGATCTTTCAGGAAAGCCGAGTCAGCCATGAGTAACTTTCCGCCGATAGAAGACAACACCACCACAGAGATCCAATCGCAGCCCAACAACCGGGAAGCAGAAGAGGCTGTGCTGGGTTCTGTTTTGATCAATCCCGAATCCTATTATGATATTGCCGAGATCCTGCACGATGATGATTTTTACATCATTCGCAATCAGTGGATTTGGCGTTCATACGTCCGCCTGAACGAAAAACGCTCGCCTATTGATATCTTAACCGTAAGCGAAGACTTGCAGAACCATAATCAATTGAGCGATATTGGCGGTCAGGCGTATCTGATCTCGTTAATCAATCAGACGCCTACTTCACTTAATGCACAAACCTATTCAAGAATCGTCGAACAAAATGCCATCCGACGACGGATGCTGGTGGCAGCCAATGAGATGGCAAAATTGGCATATGACCAGGAAAAAGATGTTGACACGATCATTGATAAAGCCGAGATGTCGGTATTTGGTCTCAGCGAACGACGGATTCGGCATGATCTTGAACCAATCGACGTAGTTCTGAGCGATTATTACGATCACGTAGATCAGCTCTCTCAGCGAGATGACGAGATCTTTGGTGTACCGACTGGTCTAACTGATCTGGACCGGCTGCTGGGTGGATTGCAGAAATCCGACCTCTTGATCATTGCAGGGCGGCCGGGTTCCGGGAAAACCGGATTTTTGCTTTCAGTTGCCAAGAACGCGGCTCAAAAGCATAAAAAACATGTCGCCGTATTCTCGCTTGAAATGTCCAATGAGCAGTTGGTTCAGCGTTTAATTGCCCAGGAAACCCGCATCGACACTCAGCGTTTACGCACAGGTAAACTTGGGGATGAAGAATGGCCAGTTTTCACTCACGCCATTGAAGTGTTGGGCGATACACATATATGGCTGGATGATACTCCGGCAATTACACCGCTCCAATTGCGCACAAAATGCCGTCGTTTGCATATGGAACACAATCTGGATTTGATCATTGTGGACTACTTGCAGCTTATGGGCAGCGACTCCCGCACCGAAAACCGAGTACAGGAAGTCTCTCATATTTCACGCAGCCTGAAGGTCTTGGCGCGCGAATTGAATGTGCCTGTGCTGGCAGCCGCGCAGCTCTCGCGCGCTGTGGAACAGCGCGCAGACAAAAAACCGGTCCTTTCAGATCTGCGTGAATCTGGCAGTCTTGAACAGGATTCTGATATTGTCATGTTTATTCACCGCCCGGACGCGCTTGAAAAAGATAACCCGCGCAAGAATATTGCCGAACTGATTGTTGCGAAACATCGTAACGGTCCAACCCACCCGGGCATCGAGTTGGTGTTCCTGGAAAATTTAGCCAAGTTTGAAAATGCAGCCACGTTTACGGGTGATTTCAACAAAGAAAAAAAGAAAAACTAGGGTGGTGTGAATGTCTCCTTTTAGCGGTTTTAATTCTGCAAAGACCAAAACCACTCCTGTCCCTGCTGCGTTTTTTACTGACCTTCTGCCTGAGATCAACGATCTCGCGGAATTGAAGGTCACGATTTATGCATTCTGGTACCTTGATCTACAAGAAGGCGATCTGCGTTATTTGACCCTGGAAGATTTTTTGGGAGACTCGAAGTTATCAGTTTCTTTTGGAAAGACGCTTAAAGAAGCCAAAACCAAAATTGTGGATGCGCTTGAGCGAACAATCCGCAGGGGCACACTGTTGACCGCGCAAACAGGAGACGAGACGCTTTATTTTCTGAATTCTCCGCGCGGCAGAGCAGCGCTGGAAGGGTTGTTAAAAGGGAGTTGGACGCCTGGAATGGTTGCGCGCCCAAACACAAAAATCGAAGCAAACCGGCCGAATATATTTGCACTCTATGAACAAAACATAGGTCCGCTTACCCCGATCATATCAGACACACTTCAGGATGCCGAAAAAATGTATCCGGCAGACTGGATCAACGATGCGGTGAAAATTGCCGTGACAAAAAATGTGCGTAACTGGCGCTTTATTGATGCAATCCTCCGCGCCTGGAAAGAGAAAGGGCGTGATGAAAAAGATCAACGATCCTCTAAAGAAAATCGCAAACGAGACAGTGAGGGTGAATTTGGCGACTACATCATCCACTAAATCCGGTACGACAGACCAAACTGTTTGTCCAATTTGCGGCGGGGTTGGTTTTGTGCGCAAGGATGTCCCAATCAGACATCCGGATTTTGGCAGGTTAACACAATGTGTGTGCAAGCAAAACGAATTGAACCGCACCGCTCAAGAACGCCTGTATCGCATGAGCAATCTTGAGTCTTTTAATCAAATGACCTTTAACTCTTTCTCGGTTCAGGGCAGGTTGGGTTTGGGTGATGAGCAAATCCAATCCCTGCAATATGGATTAAGCCAGGCACAGCAGTTCGCGGCTACTCCACGCGGTTGGCTCGTGTTGATGGGCACTTATGGGTGCGGCAAAACCCATTTGGCTGCTGCAATTGCCAACACGTGTGTGGAATATGGAATGAACACTCTCTTCCTCACCGTGCCTGATCTGTTGGACTGGCTGCGTTACTCTTATGATTCTGCTGATACCACATTTGAACAACGCTTTGAAGAGATCCGCAATGTGGGATTGCTTGTTCTGGATGATCTTGGCTCACAAAATGCGACCAAATGGGCAAGTGAAAAACTCTTCCAAATCGTCGATTACCGCTATTCCAGGCGGCTGCCGATGGTAGTGACGACCAACCTGACCTTTGAAGACCTGGATGACCGCATACGTTCTCGGTTGCAGGACCCTGATCTCTCCACCCGGGTGCGAATCTCTGCGCCAGATTACCGTTCGCCTGTTAAGGACAGCAAAGACCCATTGATCTATCAACTTCAATTACTCAGTGACCGTTCGTTTGGTAATTTTAGTTTGCGTGATCCCGAGAGGCTGGCACCTGAAGTCCAAATTAACCTTGAAAAGGTGTTTCGCGCTACACAGGAATTTGCCGAAGAACCCCGCGGGTGGTTGGTGATCACAGGAACCTACGGCTGTGGTAAAACCCATCTTGCCGCCGCGATCGGGAATTACCGCAAAGCAATGGGGGACGATCCGATCTTTGTTGTGGTTCCTGACTTGTTAGACCATTTGCGGGCGACCTTTAGCCCGTCAAGCAACACTTCGTATGACGAGCTCTTCAACCGTGTCAAAGCGGCTCCCGTCCTGATTCTGGACGATTTGGGAACTCAGAGTGCCACTCCATGGGCTAGGGAAAAACTTTTTCAGATCTTCAACGAACGATATAATGCCAAGTTGCCAACAGTAATCACGATGTCAAGCAATATTGATGACCTGGATGCACGTATTCGCAGCCGGATGCTCGATAATCGTAATTGCGCGATCTATGAGATTCTGGCTCCCGCATACAGGGGTGGAGCGCCGCGGGCTGAACGGACTCGCAAGGCTAAAGGATAATCCTGTTAGGAAAATATAATAAATATGATTAATTAGATAAAAACTATAAAATATGTTAAAATATCTCACAAAGCTTTTAATTGTGAGATATTTTTTGGAGGAAAAATAAAACGATGATTCCATCATTTCTTTTGGCATTGCGTGAGGGCTTGGAAGCTGCGCTCATTATCGGAATTGTGCTGGCAACTTTACAAAAGATCAACCGAACCGACTTACACAGATATGTTTGGATTGGTACTGGTTTGGCAGTTATTCTTTCCCTTGCGATTGCAGCGGGATTATTCATAGCGGGTTCAGAATTCACCGGAACGAGCGAGGTGATTTTTGAGGGAACATCAATGTTGCTTGCGGCAGGGATGTTAACCTGGATGATTATTTGGATGCAAAAACAATCCACAACAATATCAAAGGCGGTTGAGACTAATGCCTCCACCAACACCCGTTCACAAAAAACAAACCCCATCCTGTGGCTGGCATTCTTCGCGGTACTCCGGGAAGGCGTAGAATTGGCGCTGTTTTTAATTGCGGCAAGCGTAAATTCTGACCAGTTGGTCACCTTGATCGGGGCGCTAACAGGATTGGGAGTAGCTGTTGGTCTCGGTTGGCTGCTGAACATTACCGCACACAAAGTCTCGTTGAAGAAATTCTTTCAGCTAACAAATGTTTTGATGATCTTATTTGCGGCTGGTTTATTTGCACACGGCATTCATGAATTTGCAGAGATTGGATGGATTCCTGCTGGTTTGGACCCACTGTATGATATTTCTCATATTTTAAGCAAGCAATCTGTTTTTGGCGCGCTGCTCAGGTCGCTTTTTGGTTACAACTCGGCGCCGATGATGGTTGAGACAATCGCATATGTTTTGTATTTGGTCGGTTGTGTTCCATTAATTTACCATTACAGAAATAAAAAAATCCTTACAGCAATAAACTAAAGGAGGTGCCTTCATTTCCGAAGTGATATTTTCGTTATACAGGTTTTATTTCGGATGTACAGTTGGGGCATCTGGTAGCCTTCTTTGAAACCGAAGTGGCACAGAACGGGCAATCACGGCTGGTTGGTTCCACCGGGCTCTCTACTTTTTTTGATAATCGGTTCATCCCCCTGACGAGAAGGAATATTACAAAGGCCATAATGACAAAGTCGATCAGGTTATTGAGGAAGATTCCGTAATTAATTGTAGGCGCTCCGGCTGTCTGCGCTTCTGCCAGGCTACCAAAAGTTTTTCCACTCAGATTAAGATACAAATTCGAAAAATCGACTTTCCCCAAAAGCAATCCGATCGGCGGCATTAAGATATCATTGACCAGTGAAGAAACAATCTTGCCAAAAGCTGCACCAATGATCACACCCACAGCCAAGTCAATCACATTTCCACGCATCGCAAAAACTTTAAATTCCTTAAACATTACTCCTCCTTTTTTGGTGACGGCACTTTTATGCAGTCAATGTACATGAGGGACATTGTACTGTCAATCAGTTTCAGAAATCATGCTATTCGTAGTGCCTCAATAGAAAATGTTACTATAGGGTAAACGAAGCCTCAACAAATAATGTTACCGAACGATCTTCCATAATAAAGCCACATTAGCGTCAATACTGGCTCGAAGAGTCACCGGATTCAACTGCATATAGTGATCAAGCAGTCGGGCTTTGATCTCCACAGGGATGGTTTCAAGAGCCAGAACTCTGCGAAAAGGCGTCATGGCCTGATCATATGTGCGAAGGGTTTTTCCGTCAATCCGCTCTTTAGTCACTAGTTTGAGAACAGGCTGGAAGAAGTTGATGTAAAGGCGAAGATCAGCATAGATCGATGCCAACAAAGACAGCTCTTCGGGAGTTTCCAGACGATCATACCCAACAGTATGACGT
>WOUT01000034.1 GCA_009773005.1 Chloroflexota bacterium
TCGTTTGACCTGCTCATCCTGACATTCACCTTAGTAATGCCACAACTGATCGCCTTTCCTATCAATTTGTTAGGCTGGAATCCCTTGGATTATTCCCCAACCGGTATACTACGAACATCGATATTCTTGGTGGTTACGGTTTTTCTCGCAGCAGTAATCGGTTTGTTATGGAAACCTTGGTTATGGTTAAGGAATATTGGACTCTTCTACGCGATATTCACAGTACTGTTTACGACCATTTTCACAAACGGACAAGGTTTCTTCACCGGGATGGTCGGTTCATTAGGATACTGGCTGTCTCAGCAAGCTGTTAACCGCGGAACACAGCCCTGGTATTATTATTCCTTTCTTCAAGTACCGATGTACGAATACTTGGCTTTGCTAGGGACTTTCATTGCAGTTGTAATCGGGATAAAACATAAACTTTTTTCTTCGATACCCAATATTGCACCAGCCAGCCAGACCTCTACTATTGAAGAAGCAACGCAATTGGAACTGCCAGATTCGGATGACAACCAACCCTTGGTTGAAGAGAACCATAAACGCCTGCCTGTTCTGACGCTCCTCGTATTCTGGTCAGTGATAAGCCTAATCTCATTCTCAGTGGCCGGTGAGAAGATGCCATGGCTGACCGTGCATATCGCACTGCCGATGTTATTATCAGCCGCATTCGGACTCGGTTTTATTATCGATTCTCTCCCGCCTGGTAAATTGAATCATAAAACAATTCTCGCCTTCTTGTTGCTGCCTATTTTTTTGATAAGTCTTGGCAAGGTATTTGGAATGGCACTCGGACCTGACAAACCTTTCGCCGGTATGACCCTGGACCAGCTTCAACTCACCAGTACATTTATTTTTTCCTTGATTGCAGTTGTGCTTTCAGGCTGGGGAATCCTGCGGCTTCTTGTTCATTGGGAGATCAAGAACATTGTTCGGTCACTAGTGATTGCTTTTTTTGGTATTCTCTCTGTCTTGACTGCCAGGTCAGCATTCCAGGCTAATTTCATCAACTATGACACCGGAAAAGAATTTCTGGTTTATGCGCACGCTGCCAGAGGACCAAAAGACGTCTACGAGCAGGTGCAGGAAATTTCCAAACGCATCACAGGTGGAAAAGATATTCAGGTCGCCTATATTGGTGACGCGCTATATCCGTACTGGTGGTACTTCCGCGACTATCCAAATAAAATCTGGTTCAAAGACCAACTGACACGCGATCTTCTTCAATATCCCATTATCATTAGTGATGATGATCAATTAACAAAGACCCGAGCCATTTTAAAAAATGGATACATTGAATTCCGATACAAACGTCTGGTCTGGCCAATGCAGGATTATTTCAACCTCACCTTCCCTCAGGTTTGGACCGCTTTGAAAGACCCGCAGATGGTAAAGGCAATTTATAACATCTGGTTAAATAAAGATTACACTCTGTATGCCACACTAAAGAACAATACAACCTTGACCGTTGAAAACTGGCAACCCTCGGGCAATATCTATCTTTTTGTAAAAAATGATCTCGTTTCAAAGATCTGGACTTATGGAACCGTTCCTGTCTCACAAGACTCAGGCGTTGTCGATCCATACGAAGGGAAGATCATTTCTCTCGTCCCTGATCAATTCTTTGGCAGCGTTGGTGTTGAAAATGGTCAATTCACTTCCCCGCGTGGTATTGCAATGGGCAAAGATGGTACGATATATGTGGCTGATTCAAGAAACCACCGCATTCAGCGCTTTTCACCTGATGGCAAGTGGTTAAATTCATGGGGCTCATTTGCCAGCGTCGACGCTGGTGAAGCGCCCGGGGGTACCTTCAACGAGCCATGGGGAATCGCAGTAGGACCGGATGGCTCTGTCTATGTTGCAGACACCTGGAATTACCGAATTCAAAAATTCACCGCATCTGGTAAGTACATCACCATGTGGGGCGCCCCGGGAACCGCTGATTCTCCGACGACCTTCTGGGGTCCACGCGGGATTGTTGTGGATAAATCCGGTCATGTGTTCATCACAGATACTGGGAACAACCGGGTCGTGATATTTGATGAACAAGGGAATTATTTGAACCAATTTGGTATCAACGGCATCAACGCAGGTGAGTTTGACGAACCCGTCGGTCTGGCAATTGATGGTGAAGGCAATCTATACGTTGTAGATACCTGGAATCAACGCGTCCAGGTATTCCAGTCTGTCGAGGGAGGCGTGTTCTACCAGTCGGTGCGTGAGTGGAGCGTCTCTGGATGGGCGGGGCAATCGGTCAACAACAAACCCTTTATCGCTATAGATGAAAATGGAAATGTCTTTTTAACCGACCCCGACGCATACAGGGTTTTGGAATTTGATTCATCAGGAAATTTCATGCGCGGCTGGGGAGATTACAGCACCGGGATAGACGGTTTTGGAATGCCTAGCGGGATCGCTGTTGACAGAGAGGGCAAGGTTTGGGTGAGCGACGCAGACAATAACTATATCTTACGTTTCACGCTTCCAACAAATGAAACCAGTTTTCTTCCGCAAGGCGTGCCCGCATTACCCGCCTCGACTACCCTATTGACCTATAACCTCTCCACTGGAATGGTTGAAAACCCTTTGAAACAACCAGTATACCGCCTTGACACGAATGGGCAGCAGTGGATACCGGTTATACCGGAAGGCATCGCTTTCGTGGTCCCAGCAAATACAATTCCATCTCTGGATGTGGAGGGAAGGTGGATTTTGACCCTTCCGGATGGCGCCACCGCTTTTCGTTGGGAGCCTGATCTACTTTTGTGGATTTCTACAAATCCTGCTAGCCCCACAAAAACACAATGACAATAAACTCCGGTTCCGCATCAGCGAACACCGGAGTTTTTCTAAGTACAGCTATCTTCGTTCTGGAGCAAGAAACCTGCTTAGAACGAAGCTAACTGCGCTCACAATCAGAGCGCCTAAAAATGCATATAGGAACTGGTTTTGCGGGATTGTGAAGCCGATGTTGATCACAGTTCCCAACCAACCAACCAGCAGGAAAAGCACTGTATTAATAATCAATGTGCCCAAACCGAGAGTGAGAACGATCAACGGACAGCTTGCGATCATCAAGAGCGGTTTGATCAGGGCGTTTACCAATCCAAAGATCAATGCCAACACCAGATAGGCATACCACTGTTCATTCTGCATCACAATATTGGGTTGAAGCACCCGGATTGCCAGATACAAAGCGGCTGCATTAATTAATATTCGAATCAAAAATTTATTCATCGCAATTTCCTTTCGATTTATGTACGTAGAATGTTGATAAAAGTTGTTCAGGTATGATGTTCAAATATCTTTGGATACGTCGATCCGTAAGATTTTTTGTTTCATCCAAATTAAGGTGTTGATTTCTACCATACCAATCTTAATGAAGGACTCCCGTCCTCTTCCAGCCGGGTAATTTATTGCCATCCGGTGCGGGAACCAGACTTGTTTTTGTACGACCGGGAGAACTGCCTGAATTACTTCGTCTTCCCAAATCGGCGAAGAAGCAACCCATAAATAATCATGGATTTCGTTGCTCCTTTCAAGGGTCACCATTCCGATAAGTTTTTCTTGTTTTCTTGCGGTCCAAGTTCGCTGCAGTTCAGCATTCAAGAATCGGTTCAACCAGTTTTTAAACGTAGGTTCAAGTTTTTCCAGCCTGTAAGGCATATTCCAGGTTATCTCTGGCGGATACAACGATTCCAGCCAAAGCTTTTGCTGCACCCAATCTTCCTTGTTTCCGGGAGTGACTTTCACATCCGGCAGTATGACTTGCGTGTGTGTTTGTTTCGGTCGGAAGACCCATGTCGTCCGACGGGAAATCTCTTCAAATCCTTGAGATTGGTAAATGTGCAAAGCAACAGCATTATCCTCGCGCACCTGCAGGAAGACTTGCCTACCCAGGTGCTCTCGCACGTGAAGCAATGCACGGTCAGTCAACTGCCTGGCAATGCCTTTCCCGCGATAATCGGGGTGCACTGCCACATTGGCAATGAAATAACTTCCCTTTTCTTTTTTTCTTAGAGGAATCAAGGTAAGGTTTCCAACGATCTTCCCGTTGTCTTCCCAAACATACCCATGAAAAGGAAGTGATGAGTTTTCTGGTGTTGTATTTTCAAGGATCAAACCACTGTAATTATTGGCAGTCTGGCGGATGTGTCGAATATAATCCCTGCCCTCTGAATCCATATTATGAGCAAAACATAAATCAATTAGATCCGCGATCTGTTTAAGATCCTGCCGCAGCCGGATGGCTCTGATTTTTGTGTTTTCCATGATGCTTTCCGCCATATCAATCATTTTACACCAGTCACACAAAAAATCAGCTTTAATTGTGGTCAGAAAACCGATTATCCGATTATGAAGAGCCATATTATCCCATTCTTAAAAATTTCTCCATTTATATCTGGAAGCATAAATTTGACACGCCAGAACTCAACCATTAAAATCGAAATATGATTCCAAATCAGAAAACGTTGTTCATAAATGCCGAGATCATCGGGTCCCAACCCATGATTGCATGCGGATGGTTATTAACTGAGGGAAAACGGATTCTCTCGTTTGGAGAAGGGGAACCTCCAATTTTAGAAGAGAAGATAGACCTCCAACGTATCGATTGTACAACCAGAACTTTGCTGCCAGGTTTCATTGACCTGCACACCCACGGAGCCTTAGGGTCTGACTTCATCGATGGTTCACCAGAAGATATACAGAAAATATCCACTTTCTACGCTTCACACGGAGTCACCGGTTTTCTGGCCTCCACATACACCGCCACTAAGAAGGAAATTGAATACGCGCTTCAAACCATCCGATCTTGTATAGGAAAGGAAAAAGGGGCCCTTATCCTTGGCATTCATCTGGAAGGACCGTGGTTGAACGCGGCGTGCGCTGGTGCCCAAGACACAAGCTTAATTCGAGTGGCAGACCCATCTGAGGTACTCCCTTACCTCGACTCAGGGTTGATCAAGTTGATTGCACTTGCACCTGAAATTCAAGAGAACAGGTGGTTGATAAATGAATGTCAAACGCGCGGCATCACGGCGGCCGCCGGTCACACGGACGCAACCTATGAAGAAATGGAAGATGCGCTCCGAATGGGAGTTACCCTGGTGACTCACTGTTTTAACGCCATGAGCCCCCTTCATCACCGGCAGCCGGGCGTGGTTGGCGCAGCACTGACCCTGCCCGAACTGCGCTGCGAATTGATCGCGGACAACATCCATGTGCATCCTGCAGTGATGAGGTTATTGGTCAACACCAAAACGCCACAAGGAGTAATCCTCGTTACAGATTCGATCAGTGTTGCAGGAATGCCGGACGGATCATACTCGCTGAAGGGGCGGCAAGTAATTTGCTCTGGTGGAGCAGCCCGGCTTCTAGACGGCACGCTGGCTGGTTCCTCGCTGACCATGGAAACCGCCCTTGCAAACTTGATGAGTGCCGCCCAGCGCCCTTTGGTAGAGCTGTGGCGCTGCTCCTCGTTTAATGCTGCCAAATCCATTCATATTTCTGACCACAAAGGGAAAATTGAGCCGGGATTTGATGCTGATCTCGTTCTTCTGGACTCAAACTTGCATGTAGTTGTCACAATGGTTGAGGGTATCATCGTTTTTGTAAAGCGATGATAATATTCTGATAAGTCTCTTATACAAATCCTATCAGCCTGACCTTCTCAAATGCTATAATCATTTGTAATAAATGAAAAAGGACAAAAACTCTTATGATGAGATTTGACCGTTTTACCGAAAGAGCACAAGAAGCCGCACAACGCGCCGCCGAGATCATTCAGCGCTACGGGCATAATCAAATTGATACTGAACATATTCTGTTGGCTTTGATCGAACAGCCGCAGGGAGTAGTGCCGCAAATCCTTGAAATCCTCAAAGTAGATCCCCAGATCCTGATGGAAAGACTGGATTACATTCTGAAAACCAGCCCAAAAGCCAGTATTTTTGGCGGCGGCGCCGGGCAGATATTCATTACTCCACGTGTGAAACGCATTATTGACCTGGCTAATGAAGAAGCCAGCAAACTGAAAGACGAATACATCTCCACGGAACATTTATTCCTCGCTATCCTGAGTGAGAAGAATACCCCCGCAGCACGGTTGCTTGAAACAACAGGTTTGACTCGTGACCGCGTGCAAGAAGCAGTAATGCAGTTACGCGGCGGGCAGCGTGTTACAGACCCACAAGCAGAAACCCGCTATCGCACTCTCGAAAAATACTCTCGTGACCTGACCCAACAAGCGCGCGAGGGAAAACTTGACCCCGTAATTGGCAGAGACACCGAGATTCTCAGGGTCATGCAGATCCTCTCCCGGCGCACCAAGAACAACCCGGTATTGATCGGCGAAGCAGGAGTCGGCAAAACCGCCATTGTGGAAGGCTTAGCCCAAAAGATCGCTTCGAATGACGTGCCTGAGATCCTGATGGGCAAGAAAGTCATTTCATTGGATCTGGGCGCCATGATCGCCGGTTCCCGCTTCAGAGGTGAATTTGAAGAACGCCTAAAAGCTTCGATTGAAGAAGTACAGCGCTCTGCGGGTGAGATTATTTTATTCATCGATGAACTGCACACTGTTGTTGGCGCTGGCGCCGCTCAAGGCGCAATGGATGCCTCAAATATGCTTAAACCCGCCCTCGCCCGCGGTGAATTGCAATGCGTCGGCGCGAGCACGTTGGGTGAATATCAAAAACACATCGAGAAAGATTCTGCACTCGAACGTCGTTTTGCGCCAGTCTTTGTAGATGAACCCTCGCAGGAGGATACGCTAAAAATGCTGATGGGTCTTCGCGATCGCTACGAGGCTCATCACAAAGTGCATTTCTCAGATGACTCACTGGAAGCAGCCGTTAAGCTAAGTTCCCGCTATGTAACCGACCGCCGCTTGCCAGACAAAGCCATTGACCTGATGGATGAAGCGGCGGCAAAATTGCGCGTCGCTTTATATTCACTCCCACCTGAGCTCAAACAAATGAAAACTGAATTAGACCGCTTGAAAGCGGAAGAGGAACAGGCGGGTGTCGAGCGTGATTATGAACGCGCTGCCAGAATGAAAGCGGAGCGATTGCGCCTTGAAGAAGATTTCAACAAGAAACGCGATCATTGGGAAGCCGAACATAAACTGGATGAAGTCGTTGATGTCAACGATATCGCCCAGGTGCTTTCCCAATGGAGGGGCATACCCGTCAGCCAGATGCTTGAGGCCGAGTCTGAACGACTGCTCAAGATGGAAGACCGCCTGCATGAACGAATTATTGGCCAGGAAGCCGCCATTCATGCCGTCTCAGACGCCATCCGCCGCGCACGTTCGGGTATGAAAGATCCAAAACGTCCCAGCGGTTCGTTTATTTTTATCGGTCCCTCGGGTGTCGGTAAAACTGAACTAGCCAAAGCGCTGGCAGAATTCTTGTTTGATGATGAAGATGCCCTGGTGCGCATGGATATGAGCGAATACCATGAACAACATACAGTTTCTCGCTTGTTCGGCGCACCTCCAGGATATGTGGGATACGAGGAAGGCGGTCAATTAACTGAAGCAGTTCGCCGCCGCCCTTACCGGGTGATCTTATTCGATGAAATTGAAAAAGCCCATCCCGAGGTTTGGAATGCGCTGCTACAGATCCTGGATGATGGCCGTCTGACAGACGGGCAGGGACGCGTGGTTGATTTCAGAAATACTGTCTTGATCATGACCAGCAACCTTGGTACTGAGTTCGTAAAAAAGGGCGGGACGCTGGGCTTTTTGCAGAAAACAGATACTGATGAAGACCGCCAGTCGCATGAGAAAATCGAAAAAGCTCTCAAGAGCACCTTCCGGCCTGAGTTCCTCAATCGCATCGACGAGATCATCATGTTCTCCCCGTTAAGCAAGGAACAGATGATGGAGATCGTTGACCTGCAGATGAAAGAGGTCCGCAGCAGACTTGAGGAGCATGGACTTAAAGTTGATTTGACTCAGAACGCCCGCGAGTGGCTGGCTAATGAAGGCTACGACGCCTCATTTGGAGCTCGCCCGTTAAAAAGAGCTTTGCAGAAATATGTAGAGAGCCCGCTTTCAGTTAGTCTGCTTTCAGGCGAGTTTACTCAAGGTGACACAGTCGTAGTTGATCTTAATGAAGAGAAGAAAGAGATCGCCTTTACGAAAAAATAGTCAGATCTAATGAACTACTAATCAATGCGCAAGATCTCAAACTTGGAAATGTGGACTTAATTCAAAAAGTCCACGTTTTTCTACTATAATAGGACAATGGAAAAAATCCAACTTCTTTTTATTGATGGTTGTCCAAATTTTATGACCGCAAGCCGAAACCTGGAAGCAAGTTTGAGACTCCTCGAGATAGATATTAAACCTGAACAAATCATCATCAATGATGACATTGAGGCTGACCATTACTCTTTTCAGGGTTCTCCTTCCATCAAAGTGGACGGCGTTGACCTCTGGGAAAAGAAAGCGGATGAATACCACATCGGGTGCCGGGTCTACCCCACGCCAGAAGGACTTAAAGGCAGTCCAACCGTGGAAATGTTGGTCGAGCGTTTGCGTTCGATTCTGAATAAAAAGTAAAAACTTCTTTGGTCTAACGGCCAACTTAATCAGTCAGGAGAGACAAAAATGAAAAAAGCTTTAATCACAGGAATTACAGGGCAGGATGGTTCCTATTTGGCGGAACTCTTGCTCTCCAAAGGGTATGAAGTTCACGGCATCATTCGGCGGGCAAGCACATTTAATACCCGCCGGATCGATCATCTTTATCATGATCCCCACCGAAATGGTGAACCGGTAAAACTATTCTTGCACTATGGCGATATCTCGATCATCGAAAGTCTGATGGATGTGATCTACAATGTAAGACCGGATGAGATCTATAACCTGGCTGCCCAAAGTCATGTGCGTGTCAGCTTTGATATGCCGGAATATACCGGTGATGTTACCGGTCTTGGTACAACCAGGATTCTGGAGGCCATCCGTCGCAGCGGGTTTCCGGAACGTTTTTACCAGGCTTCTTCAAGCGAAATGTTTGGCGGCGCCAAGCCCCCCCAAAACGAAAATACTCCATTTGAACCGCGCAGCCCGTACGCCGCTGCCAAGGTCTATTCTTACTGGATTACCCGCAATTACCGCGAAGGTTATAATCTTTTCGCTACCAACGGTATCCTCTTTAACCATGAATCTCCGCGCCGCGGTGAAACGTTTGTAACCCGCAAGATCACCCGCGCCCTGGCAGCCATCAAAGCCGGCAAACAAAGTAAATTGTATCTAGGTAATCTGGATTCGAAACGAGACTGGGGATACGCCCCTGAATACGTTGAAGCCATGTGGATGATGCTTCAACAGGATAAGGCGGATGATTTTGTGGTCGCCACCGGTGAATCCCGCAGCCCAAGAGAATTTCTGGATGAGTCCTTCGGTTATGCCGGTATGGATTGGAAAAAATATGTCGAGATCGACCCGCGCTACTTCCGCCCCACTGAAGTGGATTACCTCTTGGGCGACCCTTCCAAAGCCAAGAAACAATTAGGCTGGGAACCCAAGGTAAAATTTCATGAACTGGTGCGCATTATGGTGGACGCCGATCTTGAACTGGTGGGTAAACCTTGCCCTGGTGAGGGCAAGAAAATCCTTGAGGAGCGCTTCAACGGCTGGCACAAGTGGGAACATCAAGTCGTCAGCATGGAGAGATAAAAGACAAAGGGAGGGTTTTTCACTCCCTTTTTTGTTGCTTGTATTAATAGAACAAGTGTGCTATAATGGGTAAAATCGTTCAAAGGAGATAAAAATGACGAGCACCCAGAAAGCAATCATCCCCGGCATCATCATTGGAATCCTGATCCTGATCCTGCTAAGCCAGTTAGTCAACCCTCCACTAGTTGCCGCAGCCGCAGCCGGTGTAAACTATCAATCAAACCAATCTGAAGAATCCTCAGGTAATCCAAGCGCGCAGTGTGCGTTTTTTAATCGTTACCCAGACAAGATCCTGCCTTGGTGCACGCTCATTGAAACCTTCGCCGTAAAATACGGAGTGGATGCGCTGCTTATCGCTGCGGTGATGCTGCAAGAAAGCGGCGGTCAACCCGAAGTGATGTCTTCATCAGGTGCAGTTGGTTTAATGCAAGTGATGCCTAGTGACGGTGTCTCTGCCAGTTTCCAATGCATTAATGGCCCCTGCTTTGCGTCCAGACCAACCATCATCGAACTGAAAGACCCAGTCTTCAACATCGATTACGGCGTGCGAATGCTGGCAGGATTAATCGAGCGTTATGGAGACGTCAGAGAAGCCATAAAATCGTATGGGCCTTACGACGTCGGTTATATCTACGCGGATAAAGTACTGGCGATTCGTAACGGGTTATAAAAATAGTTAATTGTGAAACATCGCAAAGTTGTTTTCTTGCCCTTGAAGATAGATTTCGGCAATGCTATAATTGAAGAGAAGCTCCGGTAGCTCAATAGGATAGAGCAAAGCACTCCTAACGCTTAGGTTGAGAGTTCGAGTCCCTCCCGGGGCACTTTCCAAATTCCCAAAATACAATCCTTTAGGTTAGAGCACCCATTGAGGGTGTGTTATTCGAGTCCCTCCCGGGGTACTTTCCAAATTCCCAAAATACAATCCTTTAGGTTAGAGCACCCATTGAGGGTGTGTTATTCGAGTCCCGTCCGGGGCATTTTCCAAATTCCCAAAATACAATCCTTTAGGTTAGAGCACCCATTGAGGGTGTGTTATTCGAGTCCCTCCCGTCGTTCACGCAAAAACGTCCCGGGGAGACGAAACACATGGGGCACTTAACAAAATTCTTAATATACATGTAACAAAATTCTTAATATGCACCCCTGTTAGGAAAACTTTAAAAGTGAACCCATCATAACTTGAAAAGTGAACCGTAAAAATCATCTAACCCTGAACCAAACTTTAAAAGTGAACTGCTTTTTCAATTGCCGAGACAGGAAGGTTTATTCTTTGGAGCAGCTTCTTATGAGCCCAAAAGCGAATCTCAACTATATTTTTGGTTACATCAGGGACTAAATGAATTTCGACCTCCTCTCTTGGTTCAATGCCTGAGATTTGGAAAACTTGACCAGCAATTGAAACCTTTCGATACCCATCTGCGATTCGCTTGTGGCGAATGCAGAAGATGTCTTTGGTAGAAGCATAAGGCTGAGGTAACGCAAATGGGCGGAAGACTGATTTGTTCTCCTGTTTCGCTTTTTCAAAACGGACAGCAGGGATTTCTTGAGTGGTAGAGTGGACCTGAAGATAGTTGTAGCGATGGATCTCATCTTGGAGCACAGACCGCACATCCTTGAGGGTGGCAACATGTTCCAACGCACAGGTTCGAACAATACGATCCTGCATCCATCGGTAAGGACGCTCAATCTTCCCTTTAGCTTGCGGAGAAAGTGCATAAATAACATCAGTATGCATGCGAGCCAATACTTCCCGCCACTGGGTATTCACATCATCCGTTCCTAAAACATGATTTCTCCAAACACTGTCGCGGTTTTGGATAAAACGAAAGACCCGCAGATTGTCGACATAATACCGCAATGGGATGCCAAAAGTTTGCATGAGATACTGTGCAGCCTGAATATGAGCCCAACTGGTCTCAGATTCCACCAGCTCGGCATACAGGATCATACGACTGTAATCATCCAAGGAGGTGATCAAAGTCCATTTATCGTCTGCATAGGGAGACCACTTGTGAATTGATGCGTCATGCTGAATCAGGTCGCCAGTGGCCGAAGTAATCACCTCTCTGTCGTGGTGATCCTTTTTCTTCTTTTTTACCTGGTAACAGTCCCACTGTTTGGCGCGCTTGATGATTGTGGTAGTGGATACCTGAATACCTTCTTTCGTTAATCGATCAGTCAAGGCGGAATAGTTATAACCATATACAGGCATATCTTTGTTATCAATTAATTCTTTGTCGCGGAGGAGCTCGTGGCGGATTTTTTCTTCAACTTGTTCTCCCAGCCGTGATTGGTTTGTTCGATGGTAGTTGATGGAAAAGGTGTCTGGATGATTACGGTATTGTTTCAGAAGAGCAAAGAAACGAGTTTTGTTTATCCCCAAGGTGTTTTCTATTTCGTTTCGGCTTAGATGTCCTTGCTCGTAGGACGCGAATAACACTTTGATTTGTTCTACTGTGAACTGTTTATGGAGTTGTGTCATGAGATTCCCTTTTTGATCTCATGGTAACAGTTCACTTTTAAAGTTTAGACAGTTCACTTTTCAAGTTTTTTTGAGTTCACTTTTCACCTTCAAAACAGTTCACTTTTAAAGTGCTACCGGTTCACTTTTAAAGTTTGGGTAACATTACGGTTTGCACCCCTTGACAGGTGGTTTATAATAAGATTATAGAACGTTTTTTCTGCGAACGCAATTTGCGAGTCCATCGTGTGCTCGCAGAACTCAACATGCATTCTATAACGATATAGGCATTCGTTTCCATTCGTTTCTTTGAAACAATTATAGTTTTTCTCCGCGCCCTCCGCGAGTTTGCGTGAGCCGGCTTTTCTGGCCGAGAGAAGCCGAGAAGTATTTCCGAAGGTGTTGCGTGCTTTGCTTTCCCCCTCTCCCCGTAACTTTTTTCCCTCCAAAGCGACAAATAAACTGTAACACTTTATTTATAACCTTTGGAGGTATCTCATGAAAAGAACAACCCGTTTTCTCGTATTAACCGCAGTACTCATGTTGGGCATTTTTCTATCTGCCTGCAGCGGCACAATTCCCGCCGGCGCGGAATTCAAGCTCAACCCAGACGGCACCAGCGCATCCGCTGAATTTAAAGGCACCGTCGAATCCATCGCACCCGAAAGCTGGCTCATTAGTGGCGTCACCGTGCTCGTTAATTCCAGTTCTCTCATTGACGGCTCCATCGTCGTCGGCGACCTGGTTGAAGTGCATGCTACAGTTGCACTTAACAGTGAAGTAACCGCCGTCAAGATCGAGCTCGCAAACCCGGTTGTCTCATCCACTCCTGACGCCGCCAGCTCAGATGACGGATCACAGGCGGAGGGTGCCAGCACACCCGAGCCCGGTGAAGACAATCACCTTACCGGAAAAGTAGAATCCATTGCTGCGGACCTTTGGGTCGTTTCAGGTCAGTCAATTATGGTCAACGCGAGCACCCTCATTGAAACCGGTATCCTGCTCGGCGATGTTGTCAAGGTGGAATTCATCCTGAACAAAGATGCAACCTTCATTGCCACCCAAATTGAAAAAGCCGGTGACAACCAGGCTCACGAATCCTACAAGGGTTACATCGAATTCGTTGGTGTTGTTGAATCTCTTGATCCGGGCAATTGGGTTGTCTCAGGTCAAACCTTGCTTATTGATGCCAAGACCGAGATCAAAGGCGCCATCCTGGTCGGTGATACTGTCAAAGTTGAAGCCTTGCCCGGCGCCGGCAGCCTCACCGCCATAGAGATCAAACTTGTAGGCACCACTTATCGTCAAAAGGAAGAAAACCGGAATCGATTCAAGTTGGAAGGAATCGTAACCCAGATCACCGATACACTCTGGGTGGTCAACGGGCAAAACATCCTGGTCAATTCCAGCACAGACATCGAAAGCAATATCGTTGTTGGTGATATGGTAAAAGTCAGTGGTTATCTCAATGCAGATGGATTCTTCACCGCAAAAGAGATCGAGAATGATAATTCATCAGGTTCTTCCGGCTCCTCGAAATCAGACCATGATAACCGATCTGATGACAGCTCAAATAAGTCCGATTCTTCAAACGATGACAGTGACAATGGATCAGATGATTAACCAACGATAGCCGGGGCGGACGATGCACTACCCGCCCCTGTTGGAAGAAAAAAGGCGCGATGGTATACTTAAATGACCATGTCAGATCTACCCGAGAGACCCCATTCCTGATATTCGCGCTTATGACTATTACAAGTGACCAAAAAGAGCTTGATGGCCTGAAGCAGTTGAATGCCCAGGTCATCAGCGCAATCTTCGATAAATATTTCCCCATGGTATTCCGCTTTGTGCGCTCCCGCGTCGCCAACGAAGGCCAGGCAGAAGATATCACCAGTGATGTGTTCGTTCGCCTGCTTGAAGCAGTTCGCTCTGGCCGCAGCCCGGAAACGAACATCATCGCCTGGCTGCTTACCACTGCTTCACACGCCACAACCGATCACTGGCGTCAACAATACCGCCATCCCGATGAACTTCTGTCAGAGAGCTTACCGGAGATGCGGGAAGATAATGAACAAACCATCGAACAGAGAGAGCGAATTGAAAAGGTTCAACAAGCGGTTAATAAACTCACCACTGAGCAGCAGCAGGTCATCTCTCTTCGGTTCACTCTTGGTCATTCCTTGGAAGAAACCGCTGCTCAGACAGGAAAAAACATAAACGCCGTGAAACAACTTCAATTCCGCGCCCTGACCACCCTCAATCGTTTGATTGCGGAGGTCGACGATGACCGATAATATCTTTGAGATGCTTGAAAAATGCTTGCAGAGCCTTGCAACCGGCATGGATGTCGAAACCATTCTGAGCAGCTACCCACAATACGCTGCAGATCTCAGGCCGTTGCTTCTTGCGTCGCTCGAAGTTCGATCAATCGCTGATACTGCCATCCCCCCTGAAGTTGCAGTACGCGTAAAAACCCGTGTCATGGCGCAGGCCGCCGAAATGCGCAGCGCTGCTCCCAATGCCGCAATACGCAGATTGATCCGACCTTTGAAATTTTCAACGCGATTTTTAACGGCAGCGCTGGTAGCAATGATGATTCTTGTCGGCGGAGGCACCGGTCTGGTCGTTGCATCCAACAATTCGATACCAGGTGATCAACTTTACATCATCAAGCGCGGATGGGAAAAACTGCGTCTGGGTTTTGCCTTTGATTCAACACAACACCTAATACTTGTTCAACAATTCGAACAGGAACGGCTTGATGAAATCGAGCATGTTTTCGATGATGACCGTCAGGAAAAAGTGTCCTTCAAAGGACCGGTCGAATCTCAATCTGAATCCCTTTGGTTCGTCGCAGGGATCGCGGTCACCATTGATCAAAATACGTTGATCTTCGGCACATTTGTCCCCGGTGATTGGGTGAAGGTTACCGGAATAACCCTTCCGGATGACAAAGTTAGCGCCATCAGTATTACCTCATCAAAACCATCCGACCAAAAATCCAGCGAGGATCGTAGTGGTCAATCAGGATCCAAAAATGATACTAATGATGATCGCTCGAAGGATGACAAATCCAAAAATGGCGACCAAACAGATCCCTCCCGATCCTCAGATGAAGTTGATGATTCCGGCTCCGCGACCCAACTACCCTCCCCTAATTCCGGTTCAGATCATGCCACTCCCGAATCTGTCAGATCGACTCCGCAGCCATCAAATACCAGCCAGTCGAAAAGCCAGACGTTCGATGTAGAAGGTACGATTGATCGCATTGTAGGCCGCTATTGGACGGTGAAGGGACTTTTGATATACATTGACCCGCTTGCAAGAGTTGATGGCAATCCTCAACTTGGGGCAGAGGTACGCTTAAAAGGTTTTTATGGTAGTGGAAATACACTTATTGCCACGAGTGTGGAAATTAAAAATTCGCAGATTACGCCTAGTTCTTCTGGCTCTGAGATTGCCGAAGACGACGACTGATTTCCAAATCGTTTTTATTTAGCATTCTGATTTTTCGCCTAGGATTGAGCCATTCCAGTTTTATGAATCCCCTTCCCCGACATGGGTTCGTGTTTCCATCGCTCTCCCTCACGATAATGAAACGGTGTAACAAATTCTTAGTGTCGTGGATATATGCCCAAGTTGGTTTATTATCGACTAGCAGGTTGATCTAGACCTGCGAAAGATAATGAGAAAGAGGTACACCACAAGGTTTCTTTTGCGATCTCTGCGTCGTTGCCCAGGCTTGCCCCTGATTTGTTTTGTGTTATTTTTACCCCGCGTTCTTTTATTCCCAAAGCGTTCGATTACCACTTGCCTGTTGGCTGATAAATAAGGTTACAATTAGCACACTCGTCCAGCCGAAAGATCATCATGAAATCCATCCTCATTTCACTTTTTCTCTCCCTCCTCCTGACGGCTTGTGCCACTTCCCCCTCCGCGCAGAGCGGCAACCTGAAAGGCTATGTCATCGTTGTTCCTCTTTCACCGGTTGAACGGGTCGGCGCCCCAACTTCCCGCTGAGGTCACCATCAAATCCGGTGAAGTCACTTTTCTCGACATCAGCATCGACACTGGCATCCGTTGAAATGCCGGTTCTCTCATTCGTCGCATATCTTGGTAGAATTACTACGTGAAAATGAAACCTCATTTAACCCGCCTGAAGCGTGAACGCCGCACGATCACCGAGATGATTCTCATGTACTGCCGTACCCATCATTCCTGCCCCACCGGCCTTTGCGCAGAGTGTGATCCACTGCTGGCTTACGCCTTGCAGCGCATCGACAAGTGCCCCTATCAGGTGGATAAGCCCACTTGTGCCAAATGCCCGATACACTGCTACCAGCCAGAAATGCGCCAAAGTATCCGGGTGGTCATGCGCTATTCCGGTCCGCGCATGCTCTTTCGCCACCCGCTATTGGCTATCCTGCACCTCCTCGATGGAATGACTTCGTCACACAAAAACAAAAAATAAAAAGACCCAACTACTTCAAGTCATCGCCATCCTCATCTGCAAAACAACCCGGTTGAATGATATCCGGTGACTTCGGCATCATCACAATCCATGAGGCCACCATTTAATATTCGCGTTTTACCTTTGCTATGGCGAGCCGAGTACTGCCTGTTGCTTGCGTGCGTGTGGCATCACTCAGGTGGCTATCACAAAGGTGGCTATCAACAAGGTGGCTATCACAATTGACTTTTACTTTATGTATGCTATCATTAGTTGTCTATACAACTAATGCGCCTTTTCGCAAACCCACCATTGATCTTCTCCCTCAAGGGATGCAATCCCCTTGAAAAATCCTTCCCTTGTGCATTTGGATGAAATCATAGCGTCAACAATTAACCCGGAAAAAGGTGATCAGTTTCTGGAGTTTTATTTATTTTGCACAAAAGGAGGAAAGATGATCAAAACTCGCTTGCTTTGTGTGCTTTTTATCATCGGCTTGCTTTCAACAGCCTGCACATTAGAGACTAGCGGCTTAGGCCCTAGCTATACGGTGTGGATTGACGCGCCGCGTGATAGAACCGAACATCCAGTCAACGGAATCATTGCCATCCACGCACATACCAATTTCGAAGTTAATCGTATGGTTTTTTTGGTCAATGGTGTGGGAATCTCAGAAATGGAAATCACCGCTATCGATGACAATTTGTACGAAGGGAGAGTATTCTGGACTCCCATAATACCCGGTGATTACTCGTTGACAGTACGGGCTTATATTCCCACTGGAAGACAGGTGGGTTCACATGTGGTCAGGGTGAAGATTCTCGGCACAAGTACTTCCGAAATGCTCTACGTCACCGAAACTTCCACCGCTCCAGCTCCAACCGCTGCTTCCTTCACACCCATACCGTTAGCTCAAGTCAACTTCTGGTCAGATTCGCCGACCCTTGCGAGGGGAAGCTGCACCTTCTTGCGTTGGAACAGCGTTTTCGCCACATCACTCACTCTAAACGGCTCTCCCGTTCCATTAATGAGCAGCCAGCAGGTTTGTTTAAATGAGACCACCAGTTATACACTGCACGCCGAAGCTCCTTCAGGCCCTGTGGATAGAACTCTCACCATCTCAATTTTGCAACCCACACAGACTCCCAAACCTCTTGTTACCGTTCCAGCGGATACGTCTGGTCCTGCTTTGTCGAACCTCTCCAACAATCCGACATCCGTCTTCGATGGCACTTCTTGCGGTGCCACTAGCACAGTTGTAAATATTAATGCCACTGATCCCTCCGGCATTTCTAAAGTCGAGATCACCTATCGCGCCGTCCGAGGATCCACACAAGGCCAGTGGCGTACACTCACGATGACCACTTCCGGTGGTGGAAATTACCAAATTACACTCGGTCCCTCCGAGTTCACCAGCAGCCTGTCTCTTTACGCCCCCGGTTTTGTGGAATACACCATCAAAGCGTGGGATACAAAAAATAACATGTCCCAGCAAGGTGGTATAGCTATCGAGACCAAAACATGTCTGATTTAACCGTGACACCTGGCATGAGTGATAAAGGCTTTAACCCGGAAATCAGTTTGAAAGGACGATGCCATGCAGTCCAATAAAGGAAAAGTGGGTTTTCTCAAGATATTGATTATCGGCTTGCTCGGTGTGCTGTTAATTGCTGTCTTTTTTGTGGCATACCGTTACCTCAAGGTTGCCGGTCAAAAAGTATCCAGCCCTGCGATTGAGATCATTCTGCCCCAGCCTCCAGATTCAGGTACTGTTCAGCAGCCGTTTAATATCAAGGCAATAGCTAGAGAACGTGGTGATCTGGTTACATCTTTTCAGTTTTATGTGAATGGCTTCCTGGCGGGCAGCCAAACCGGGTCAGCAGATTTCATCCCCGGAAATTGGAATTGGACGCCGACAAAAGAAGGAGTGCACACTTTTTCCTTCCTGGCAACCAATCAGTCCGGCATCATGAATCTGTTCTCTATGGATTTCCCGGTTCTTCCAATGGCGGATGCCGATTCAGACGGGGTGGCTGATGCCAGCGACGCTTGTCCCTCTGAAGAAGGTCCAGCTCTAAGTAGTGGCTGCCTGCTGCCGGATGATATCGACCGCGATGGTCTGACCGGCTCAGCTGATGTCTGCCCTGAGGAGCCGGGCATTGTCGAAACCAAAGGGTGCCCATCACCAGACCTGCCAGATTCAGACCGGGATGGCGTCCCCGATCCCTCCGACAGCTGCCCGGGCACTCCAGGTCTTTTGGAATGGGACGGATGCCCGCCTGAAGCCTGGGTGACGGACTTGGATGGAGATGTAACGCCTGACTTCATGGATACCTGCCCTGAGTCCACCGGTTCTATTGAAGCTTCAGGCTGCCCGGTGACCCTGCCTTCCGACCGTGATGGAGACGGAGTAAATGACATAGAAGATCGCTGTATTGACGAACCCGGTCCCGCGTCCAATGGCGGTTGCCCGGTCACAGAAGACCGCGATGGAGACGGGGTTCCTGACTCAACAGACCTTTGCCCGGATCTTGCGGGACTTGCCTCTTACAATGGTTGCCGTCCTGAGGGGTGGGATTCTGATGAGGATGCCGATGGTGTTATGGATTATCTCGATCGGTGTTTTTCAGAACCTGGTCCCATTGAGAATTTCGGTTGTCCATACCCTGGTGATCGTGACGGTGATGGTATCCTTGATGAAGAGGATAACTGTCCTGCATTGCCAGGCCCTGCTGACAATAATGGTTGTCCGCGTCTGGTTTTGTTCGTACCTGGTCTTTCGATCCAAGACGTTATCTTTCCAGGTTTGACCGATCCTTGTGCTCTTCATGACGAATCCTGTGATTTTGATGGCGATGGATTAACGGGAGATGCGGATGATTGTCCGTATCAAGCCGGCATGGTGGAATATCGCGGCTGCCCGGCTTTTCCAAACGATCAGGATGGAGATGGGATCTCCGATGCCTATGACGAATGTGTCACCGAACTCGGTGATCCAATCATGAATGGTTGCCCTGTTGCCGCCGATCCAGACAGGGATACCATATTAGGCGATATGGATGACTGCCCTGACCAGGCAGGTCCGCCTGAAAACCACGGCTGTCCGCGCTCAGGCCGCATAACGAATGTGGAATTGCATATCGTCGCGTTAATCACTGATCCAGTGTGGGCCGGGGTATATTGTTATGCACAAATCCCTGGCCAACCAACCATGCTGCGTCTGCCTGAAAGGGATTGGTTGTTTGATCGTGGCAGTGGCGCATGGAATTTAGGATCTAGAAATCGGGTTACATTTGCCATGCGTGAAAATGGTCAAGCCTCGTTCAAGGTCTTTTGTTGGGGGCAGCCTTGGAGTGCCTCCGAGTTTTCGCGAACCCTGGGTGAAGTCATCCGCACTCACAGATTCGAAGATTGGGATGGGCAGATCCGGGCAGCGCGTGGAGTTGGCGCTGGCGGCTGGTTTGAAATCCATTACCGCATGTGCCGGAACTCATGCAGGTAAATTTGAATTCAAGAAACGGAAGAATTGGCAAGTACAAGTAATTCGCAATTTACGCATTGCTGAAACAAAGAGCCGCCCCACAAGGAGTAACTTCGGGAGCGGCTCAAAGCATCTGAAAGGGATTTAATTGTTAATTCAGGAAGGTCGCGAGCCAGTTGAGATCATCCGCGCGGTCAACCCGGTAAACGCCGCCCGTTCCGGCGCAGTTGCCGTTCTTGCCGAATGAAGTCACGCCGCCAACCACATTAGAATTTCCAATAAAGTTTGGTCCGCCCGAATCCCCAAAGCAGGTGCCGCCGGTATTGGCGTTGTTTGAAAGTAGCAGCGAGAAATCGCCTCCATAACCCGGCACATTGATCTGGATCAGTTTCGGATAAGCCACCATCCGGATCCTCAATCTACTCTCCTTCCAAGATGCAGCATCCGGAAAAGACTTCTGTAACCCGTAACCCACAGCGGTGAAAGTTACGTCCTGCAACCCACGTTTGGTCTTGAACGCATCCATTTGATTCAACCGCGGAAGTGCTCCGTACGCCGGCATGATAACAGGAGTATCCAGCACAACTACACCCAGGTCATAAAGGTAGAAAGCATTTGGGTTGAATTGTGGATGAGTGTAAGTTGTGCCATTCACCGTTGTAGGTCCACCATTTGGGTACATTTGAGGGTCATCAAAGTCATACCCCAAGGTCTGCACATCAGCCTCGAACCAAATGGTTGCGCTGACTGCTGGCGCTTCGGTGCAGTGACCTGCAGTTAAAAATACCGTCGGTGAGATCATGGTGCCGCTGCAGCGCCATAGTGGAGCGCCATTAGCGCCTTTCGCGACCATCAGCCCGACATACGGGTGGCCGTTACCATCCAGTTCACCATCGGTGATGGCGCTAGCTGCGCCGATCAAAGTGAAAACCAATACCAGACTCAAAGTGATTGCCAATACTGTTCGTTTCATTTTTCCTCCTTATGTTTTTTGAAAATAGCCCTCAATAAATAATGCAATACCAAAACTGAAATTTAAGGAAAGAAACTAAATTTGTAGCAAAAACCTCCTATTCTGACAGAACATAAAAAAAAACTGCCGCGAAGATTACGTTCGGCAGTCTGGCGATCTGCATAACAGACCCATGACTTTGCGCCCCTGCCTTGCGGTAGGTTAGCCTTTTCGTTGGGAGATGATCATCCCTCGCATATTCAGAGATGTGCCTACATCATACATTTTTTCGGTAGGGATTTCAAGAGGATGAACTAACAGAGGATGAAGTAAATGAACTAACAGAGGATGAAGTAAATGTTATTTCTTTTGGACAAACGAAAAAAATAATTGGGCTGCTCCGCAAAACGGAAACAGCCCTTCCCTGATCAAATACAAAAAAATCTAAAGTTTAAACTGTGTCACCACATCTCTTAGCTGCTGCGCTAAGTTTGCCAGCTGTATGGCTGAACTGTTGACCTCTTGCATCTGCGCTGCCATCTCTTCGGGTTGAAGCTGTGTTTTCTTCCACCACCGCGGAAACAGAATCCACTGCGGCAACCAGTTCATTGGCAGAAGTAGCCATTTGCACTGCTGCGCTGGCTGCCTCCTCTGCTTCCTTCTTTACCTTTTGTGAAGCCTCATTAATTGCAGCCAGCGCCTGTCCGGCTTTCTCCGCCATGTTCACCCCGGTTTCGACTTCCCGGGCGCCATCTCCCATTGCAGTCACCGCTTGGCGCACCGTCTGTTGGATCGCTTTGATTAAACTGCCGATCTCTTTGGCGGATAAGGATGAACGCTCAGCCAGTTTACGCACTTCGTCTGCCACCACTGCAAAACCCTTCCCGGCTTCACCGGCGCGAGCTGCTTCTATCGCCGCGTTGAGCGCCAGCAGATTGGTCTGTGAAGCTATTTCTTCTATCATGGTTACAATTGCATTGATCTCACTTGACCGTGCTCCCATTTCTTCGACCTTTTCAGCTGAAAACCCGACTTTCTCCTTGATCTTCACCATCCCGTTCACCGTGTCTGCCACGGTGGAAGAACCTTCTTTGGCGGCAGCCGCGGCAGTATCCGACTCGCGCACCATCGCTTCAGCATTCCCTGCTACATGCTGGATCACAGCCGCTAGTTGACCAGTGATCATTGATGCCTTTCCGGCAGCGGCAGCTTGGTCTTGAGCGCCCAGCGCCACACCGTCAATCGCACGGGTCATTTGCTCTACGGATAAGGCTGTCTTATTGACAGATTCTGTTTGCTGAGTGATCCCGCTGGCGACTTGTTGAATTGTTGTTGCGATTTGCGAGGTCGCCTCCGAGGATTCCTGGGCTGCATTGGCCAACTGTACTGATGAGGAAGTCAACTGTTCTGCGCTTTCTGAAAGCTGCGTGATGATCTTGCGCAGTCCCTCTGTCATCCTCGTCATACCCATCCCCAACTCATCCTTCTGCCCGTACCTCTTAATTTCTACTGTCAGATTCCCGTCTGCGATGAGGGTCATCTGATCCGCCATATATGCCAGATAGCCCTGAGTGGCGCCCAGCCCACGCCCGATCTCGCCTAGTTCATCCCTTCTCGCGTTGTTACGCTGTTTCACCGCCGCTGATAATTCGCGCGAGAGATCTCCATTTTTTAAGCGGTTTAACGAACCGGCAAAAACGAGCACGGGTCTGGTGATATTTTGAGAGATGATTAAAGAGAGCCCGATCGCCAAAATAGCGGCCGCTGCCCCAACTACCAGAAGAGTCGTTCGCGATGCTCTTGAAGTTTGAACAACCCGCGCTGTTAGCTTCTCTCCTGCCAGCGTATTTTCATTCATCATTTTGTATATTGAACGTGACACATTTTCGTAGGCGGTTTGGACCTCACCACCAATGGTAATTGATTTCAACACTTCACCATTCTTGCCGCCTGCGACCAGGGTGACAAAATTTCCAACCGCAACTTGGTACCCCGACCAGGAAGCAGCTATCTCCTCCATGCCAGCCATGTTTTGTGCCAACATATCCCCGGATTGTACTTCTGTCATTTTACTTGACAGCAGATTCATCTCGTTTTTGATCGCACTGATGGTTGCTTTGCTCGGGTTCAGCGCCGCATTGGATACTTTCCCCTGCACACTAACAAGCATCCTCCCGGCAAGCCCCAACGTTTCGTTGGGCAGCATGAGCCCCCGATACAAAGCAGTGGTCTCATCCGCGGTTGACTTCGCATTTATAGTCCCTGCCAAAGCAACTCCGAGCACAAGTAGGATCATTACAAAATACCCCGCCAAAAGCTTGGTACGGATTTTGATGTGGTCAAGAAATCTCATGCTTCGCTCCAGGTATTAAGGTGTCTATAGAAGAAAAACGGCAATAATGATTGCTCATAAAACTAACCCTTTTTTATAACATTCGCGATTGAGAAAGGTCCAATGACTAAGCAACTTGAACCGGGTGGGTCATTAGAAATACATAGCCTACGAATTATGGAATCCTCAGCCGGCTTGGTTGCAACAAGGCTTCCAACTGACCTCATTACCCAAAATGACTTGCATAAGTTATATGATATTTTGGTGTGGATTGATATAAACTTTTAGTTAATTCTCAAAAAATTAAATATTTATCGGAAAAAGGTACATTTTTATCTGAAACAGGAAATCAATCCACTGCCCCTCTGGAAAATTTGAGCGGGTTTTCGCATGACGATATGATTGGAGAGATGACCACTTACCCCCTCTATCTTGAATCGGACCCGCGCATGAAAACCACCATGGTGTACGTCCCCGCCTTACTCGGGTGCATCGCGCGTGGTACGACCACCGAAGAAGCTTTGCGCAACACTCGTAAAGCCATCACCACCTTCCTGACCTACCTAGGGTCTCATGATGAGGATATTGATGTTGTCTCTCCTTTTGAGCTCACTATCGCTGCACACGTCATAGATGGTCCATGGATCGGTTACGGTGACCCTACTCCCGGTTTTGTAGTGGATTTTGAACCTCTAACCACTTCTGACCATAGGAGATACATATCGCACCTCGGTTTTATTCAAGGTGATCTCCTCAAAATTGCGCAAACTCTGCCGATGAGTGAACTTATCGACAACCCTCCTAACGGGCAACGCTCTATCTTCAATATCCTCGCTCACATTGCAGAATCTCAAGGTACATATCTCCGCTACTTGACCGGTTCGGTCGAGGTAATGACTAAAGCCATTAAATCCATCACTCCTTCATCTGATCTGCATATTACTCTATCAAACACTTTTGGGTTAATAACCTCACGACTTCAAAGACTCACTCCCGTTGAATTCAAACAGCTTGTCCCGCATGGTCAGGTCACGTGGTCAGCCCGGCGCTGCTTCAGGCGTGCTCTGGAGTACGGCTGGGAGCACCTTTGTGAAATTTGCGAACGTTTATTAATTTATAATTTGTAATCGGTTGATAATAATTGTTACCCTTAGTTATTGCTTTAACAATTCCAAAGCTTTATTGATTGCATCCTTCTCATTTGTGTATTCCGCTTTCGCCAAAGCATTTTCCAATGGAAGAATTGCGCTTGAGTCTCTTAAAATTCCCAATGCGCCAGCTGATGATACACGCACATCCAATTCCTCATCGGAAAGTGCATTAATAAGAGCAGACACAGCATCTTTGCTGCCCAGGTAACCCAATCCACGCGCTGCACCGCTACGGATAGCGGGTGATGTATCCTTTAAAAGTCCCATGAGTAAACTCAGAGAACGTTGGTCTCCGAAGACACCCAGGGCAGTTGCAACTTCAGCTTTCAAATCCGGATTATCATTGTTTAAGGCATCTGTAAGCGGTTGAAAAGCCAATGAATTTTTCGATGCGCCTAGGATGCGAATGGCGCGTAGTTGGGTATCCTTATCAGGACTAGCCAGGTTCGTGATTAAACTGGAGATATGTTTTTCATTCAGCCCAATTGCTGAGCCAGATTGCAGAGCCTCAGTCGCTACGTCAGCAACCCATGCATTCTGATCCGATAATAGATCGAAGAGAGGCGTGGCAGCACGCACATCATTGATTTTTCCCAATGCTTCGGCAGCATCACGTCGGACAGGCATCGAGCTGTCCTTCAAGGCAGGTATCAGGACTGAAAGGGCTGATTCTTTCTCCATATCTGATTTTGCCAGCCAACCAAGTGCTTCAGCAGCTCCCTCACGATGTATCTGTTCTGGGGAGGCTATCAATGGCAGCCAGGTTGCAACAGTATCCTCGAATCCCAGCCGGGTTGATTTCCCATCCTTGTCCGTTACGGTACCACGCCCGCATAAATAAACATATCCCATATCTTTGACAAGCTTAAAGGTCAAAGGGTATTCAGGATCGCTGTCAAAAACATAGCCGTAATTATTTACTTTTCCATCATACAAGTGCTCGACTCCAGGGTAAGTCCATAGCGGATCGTACATTGAAGATTGGTTATTTATGGGAACCATTAACATGGCACGAAAACCTGCACCAGGATGAGTGTTAATCATTAGAAGGCTGGTACCAGCAAAGGATCCCACCCAAACTCGGATTTCATCTCCTCCTTCAGCATCAACAGGCATGATCTCGGAAATAATATAAGGTGAAATGGGACTTGGTGAAGGTGAAATGGGAGTCGGTGAAGGTGGAATGGGAGTCGGTGAAGGCTGGGGGGGTGCGGTGGTTGTCCGGTATACCGTGTTTGCACAAGAAGTAATTAGCAGGCACAGCGCCACCATGCTACTAAGAATTGTCATCAGAGAAATCCGGCTGGTAGGTGAACACGAATAATGGTTCATAGGAATCTCCTTATCAAGTTAACAAAAATGTGCGATATGGAAATGCGTTGGATAATAGTTAAGTTTCGGCAAACTTACTTAGGCTAGCCCCGCTGAAAGCAGACGGGGCATTACGCCTTCGCAAAAGCATCGGTTGCCTCTTCATGCAATGAATCCGCGCGGGACTCTCGTCCCGCCCACTCCTTGGAGCGGGGTATTCTGCTATGCAATAAAATGGTTTTTTATGAATAACTCCATCGGTATCCATAATCTCTCTTCCATTCTTGTCCAATTTCATAGCGAAAGGTTCAGGTCAGTCGAAGACTACTTTTAATGGACAGTTATCTCTTTGCCATCCCAATTAAATACAACCGGGTTCGATCGCAGATCTCCGGATTGCCACGAAATTTGGTATTGGCCATGAGTGGTTAGGTCTGAGAGGCTTTCAATGGCTATTCGTATTTGTGGGCCGTTTGGCGAATCAGTATGATTCTCAAAAGACATTCCAT
>WOUT01000035.1 GCA_009773005.1 Chloroflexota bacterium
CGAGAACATGCCGTTGATGAAATGCAGGTTGGTCAACAGCGGTTGAAAAGCCTGGTCAATATTTTACAATACCCGGCTGAGACCACTCAGAGGTTTCTTGATTACGCCCTTAATGAAGCAATTAAATTAACCGACAGCAAGATCGGTTATATTTATCGTTATTCGGAAGAAACCAGGCAATTTAATTTAAACTCCTGGTCTAAAGATGTCATGGAAGAATGTACTGTTGCAGATCCGCAGACCTGTTATGAACTGGATAAGACCGGAATCTGGGGGGAAGTCGTCAGACAAGGTAAAACCATCCTTCTGAATGATTTTCAGGCAGACCACCCGCTAAAAAAAGGTTATCCAGCCGGACATGCTCCACTTACCAGATTCTTATCCCTTCCTGTTTATAGCGATAACCATATTGTTGCGGTAGTCGGTGTGGCCAACAAAGAAACTGATTATGGTGAATCTGATGTCAATCAGCTCACTCTGCTGATGGATGTTGTATGGAGAACGACAGAGCGTAAAAGTGCAATTGAGGAGCTGCGCGTCAGTGAAGAGAATTACCGGCTCCTTTTTGACCAGGCGGCAGATGGTATTTTTATCTCGGATCAAAGTGGCGACCTTATGGATGTCAACGAAAGCGGCTGTCAGATGTCAGGGTACGCCAGAGAGGAATTACTGCAATGCTATCGGGAAATAATAACTGGAAAGGAAGGAGAGAAAGACAGGCTACCACAGACAACTGAGCGGCTGAAATCTGGTAAAGGATTTATTGCAGAAAAAAAACTGATCAAGAAAAACGGGGAAATTTTGGAGGTTGAGATTCGCGCCCGGTTGCTGCCAGATGGACGTATCCAGAAAGTCGTACGGGATATTACTGCCCACAAAAAAGCGGAAGTGACCACAAAACAAGCTCATGCAGAATTGCAGGCGATGCTGCAAACGTCGAATAATTCACGCAAGGCGCTTCTGAGTGTCATAGAAGATCAAAAACTCGTAGAAGATGCCTTGCGCGAAAGTGAAGAAAAATATCGTAATTTATTCGAGAATATCACCCAGGGATTCGCGCTGCTTGAGATCATCCTGGATGAAACCGCGACTCCAGTCGATTATCGGTTTCTGGCTGCCAACCCTGCCTTTGAAAAATTAAGAGGGCTAAAAACAGAATCAATCATTGGAAAAACATTGAATGAAGTATTCCCTGATTCCCGGACAGACCATTTTAAGAGTATCGCGCTGACAGGTGAAGCGCAGCGTTATGAAGATTATACTGAGACATCGGGCAAATACTTTGATGTTACGGCTTTCCGCCCGAGAGAAGGATTGCTCGCCGTGGTGATGTCAGATATCACCAAGCGAAAAAACGCAGAGAGCGAGATCAATAAACTGAACCTCGAACTCGAAGACCGGGTTACACACCGTACCGCACAGCTTGAGTCTGCCAACCAGGAATTGGAGGCGTTTTCCTATTCAGTCTCGCACGATCTGCGCGCCCCGCTGCGCTCGATCAACGGGTTTTCACAGATTATCATCGACGAATATTCAAAAAACCTTGATCCTGGGTTGATTCGTTACCTTGACCTGATTCGAAATAATTCAAACATAATGGGACAGTTGGTAGATGATCTGCTTAATTTTTCACGTTTAGGCAGACAGGCGCTCACAAAAGTAAAAGTCCAGCCAGCCTCCATTGTCAGAGATGTGATCGAAAGCATGCAGCGCGAGATTTCCAACCGCAAGACAAAGTTTAAGGTCAATTCGCTACCTGGATGTGAAGCCGACCCGGTCTTTTTAAAACAGGTTTATATAAACTTGATCTCGAATGCAGTCAAGTTTACCCGAAATCAGGCAGAACCTTTGATTGAAATCGGCTTCACGCGCGCATCCCCTCCAGTAAATGAAAATGATGTCCAAAAAGACCAGCCCTGTTACTATGTCCGCGATAATGGGGTTGGGTTCGACATGAAATTTTATGGTAAACTATTCAAAGTATTTCAAAGATTGCATCGTTCAGAAGAATATGAAGGCACGGGGGTTGGATTGGCGATCGTGGATCGGGTAATAGCCAAACATGGCGGACATGCCTGGGCAGAATCAGCCCTTGGAATGGGGTCGACCTTCTTTTTCACATTGGGAGAAGATAGCAATGAATAATTTACAGGTAGAAATATTATTGGTTGAAGATAATCCTAACGACATAGAATTGACTCTTCACGCATTCAAAAAAAGTCACCTTACCAACAAGATTCAGGTGGTAAGGGATGGTGAAGAAGCGCTTAATTATCTTTTTGAACAAAAAGAGAGTGAAGCGGATTGGCGAAGTCAGACTCCAAAAGTGATCCTGTTGGATCTAAAATTGCCTAAAGTTGACGGGCTGGAAGTGCTGCGGCGGATCAAAGGGGATCCGCGCACAAAAGTCATTCCGGTCGTTGTGCTCACCTCATCGAACGAAGAACGGGACATTGTTGAAACTTATACCTTGGGCGTCAACAGTTATATCGTAAAACCGGTGGATTTTGTAAAATTCGTTGAAGCCATGCGCACTTTAGGGATGTACTGGCTGTTGCTCAATCAACCGCCATTAAAGTGAATAAAAACCATTGAATCGAAAAAAGTGAATTGAGACTTCATCAATTCACTTTTTTGGTGATGCAATTCGAGTTCAACAATTGGAGAATATCAACCCGGCTCAATCTGGATAAAGAAAAAAACAGGAAGCCGATTTCCGAAATCTTTCGAAACGTTTGTGTCCCTACTGGCAGTCACGCCATGGATCAGCGATGGGCTGTCGAGCCTTTCAAGGCGCGGGTTAGAGAAATGAAACAGACCATCACAACCTGCCAAAAGTATCGCGCGAGACCACTGAAGGCGGGTTAGAGATCGTTTTCCGGCTCCTGCCTGGCAAACCGTTTTTGTGAGACTAGTCCGATTCCTGTTGACCGTTCCATTGTGAGATCCATCCCCTGACAGAACGATTCATTTCAACCGAAAACTCCGACACGTATTTGCGCATATAGATGTTTTGACCGAGAGTTTTTGCGGCTTCTTCCAGGGTTAACTCCGGGAAGTTGTGTTCAGCAGCCGTTTTAACCATATGGGGGAATTCACCGGCAGCCAATCTGCGATACGCATTCTTAAAAACGATATATTTGCGTTCGTAGCGCGGGGTTAACCTTTTCTCTGATTTTTCAACCGCCGGTCGCCCAAAACACAGCAAAGTGATTGGCAGGGTGTAGCGCGGCAGGTGAAATATCTCGCGGTGAATTTCTGCGTTTTCCAATATGTCGCCAATATAACAGGAACCAATCCCCATGGACTCGGCCGCGATCACCGCAGTCTGCGCTGCGATCAGCGCGTCGCAGCACGCCAGCAGCAGATCGCCTTCCTGCGGCAAACGTGGAGAAAATCCTTTCTGCACGCAAGCGGTTTCAGCATCACTGAACATAAAGAAATCAAAAAAACGTTGATAGTCTGCGACGAACAACAACACATATGGCGCCTTGGCAATAAAGGGCTGGTTGTCACAGGTGACTGCCAGGCGCTCTTTGAGAGTCTGGTCTTCAACCTCAATGATCGAATATAGCATCAGGTTTCCAGCCGTTGGCGCACGCATGGTCGCGTGAAGAATGGCGTCCTTTTCTTCCTCTGAAATCCCGGCGGGGGAAAAATTGCGGGTCGATTTGCGATTTTCAATAACTGAAAGGGTTTCGTTCATCTGTTTTCCTTTTAGGATATGTTGTATTATTTTTCTGATCCTTGCCAAAGAACTCAAAGGATTGAAAAGTCACTCAATTTATTGTAAGACAATCACGCCTTGTTTTCAATCAAAAAACAATGTGGGACAGGTGAGATACAATTGATCCTATGGACATGTTAAATGAATCCAGATTAACGAGTTTACTGCATAAGGCCTTGCGCGCCCGGCAGTCATTCATTAACCCCGAGCACACTTCCGCTTTCCGCCTTTTCAATGGTTTTTATGAGGGAGAGCCCGACCTCGTGGTGGATGTTTACGGCTCGACGTTGGTATTGTTCAGTTACAGTGAAGACGGGCAGGCTTCGCTTCTGCTCACGCAATTGGCTCGTGATGTGCTGCTCGAGGCTCTGCCATGGATCAAGTGCGTCATCTCCAAATACCACGGCGCAGAAGATACTGATTTGCGAATGGGAAATATTACCTTTGGCAGCCTGCCTCAAACACAGATCAGTGAAAACGGCGTGAATTATGCCATTGATCTGATGATGAACCAGGATGCCAGTTTTTATCTTGACACTCGCAACCTGCGTCGGTGGCTTATTGAACAGACGGCTGGTTTGGAAATTTTAAACACCTTTGCTTACACTGGCAGTCTTGGCGTAGCCGCCCTGGCTGGTGGAGCCGCGAATGTAGTCCAGATGGATCGCAATCAAAAATTCCTCGAGCTAGCCCGCCGTTCCGCCATGCTCAACCGGCTGGATCTTGGCAAAATGAAATTGACCGTAGTCGATTTCTTTGTGGGAATTGGGCAGCTCAAACAAAAAGGAAGGTTGTTCGATCTGGTGATCCTCGACCCGCCTTTTTTTTCGATCACAGATAAAGGCAAAGTGGACCAGGTTGAAGAAAGCGCCCGTTTGATCAATAAAGTCCGACCGTTGGTCAGGGATGGGGGAAGCATCGTAGCCATCAACAACGCTCTGTTTCTTAGCGGCGACGAGTATATGCGTTCTCTTGCAATGCTTGGTCAGGCTGGCTACGTCAAGGTTGAGGAGGTCATCCTTGTCCCGGGGGATATTACCGGATTTGAAGAAACTGTTGAAAACCAACCTCCATCAAACCCCGCGCCATTCAATCACCCAACTAAAATCGCGGTCCTGCGTATAAAACGAAAAAGCTGATTTACCGAAATACACTAAAGAAATATTTGCAGCCACCCGGTACAGCGTTCTCTTCTTCAATGTAAAAATTTTCATGCAAATCTAATGCAAAGTGTGGATTCATCTTGAAAACCTGCTTCATTAAGATGTATGATGAAATTGACAACTAATAACATCGAGATTCATAGAGAATTTAAAGAAAGGCGGAGAAAATGAAAACGAATCGTATGCCCGTTTTGTTCATTGGTCACGGAAGCCCAATGAATGCCATTGAAGACAACGAGTTCAACCGAACCTGGCGCATGATCGGTGCATCTCTTCCCCGCCCTAAAGCGATCCTGAGCATTTCAGCCCACTGGGAAACCCGTGGCACATTCGTCACTGGTGATTCAAAGCCGCGCACGATCCATGATTTTATGGGATTCCCGCAAGAGCTCCTGGATTTGGAGTACCCGGCCTCCGGGTCAGATTGGCTAGTTGAATTGGTAAAACAGACCGTCACGAACTCAGATGTTTGCGTGGATCGCCGGTGGGGATGGGGATTGGACCACGGAACATGGTCCGTTTTGCACCCGATGTACCCGCAGGCAGATATCCCGGTAGTGCAATTCAGTCTTGACCAGACGCGTAAGCTGAACTTCCATTACGCCTTGGGACAGGAATTAAGACCTCTGCGTGAAGAAGGCGTTTTGATCCTGGGCAGCGGAAACATGGTTCACAATCTGCGCACTGCTGCGCCTGATGACAGCGCCTTCGATTGGGCGCTTGAATACGACTCAAAACTTAAGGATTGGATTCTCAAAAAGGATCACGAATCAATCATCCATTACGATAAGCAGGGTCAGGCTGCTGCCCTATCTGTAAACTCGGCAGAACATTATATACCGCTCATCTATGTTTTGGGTGCTAGCGAAAAAGACGAACCCATTCAATTTTTCTGTGAAAGGGTGACAGCCGGGTCAATTTCGATGCGCTGTGTGCAGATCGGGTAATCATATTAATGCATTATTCACGGCGGTAAAACATCATCTTGTTGATCAGGTTATCCTTGCTCAGATGTAATTTTTCGCGCCTCCACCTCAGTCGTGTTGTAGTTCGTGGCTATAGCAGGCGCCTGTTTTCTGACCAATGTTCTGGTCTGGATGATTGCCCATACAAGTGAATCCAAACTCACGTTCGTTTTTCATTGTCTGGTATCGGCAGCCCGCAGATCCGGCATGATTCGACCCATAACCGGCGTGCTGTCTTTTGGTTCATTGCTTCATTGCCGGGTTTTTTGGGTTTGCATTCATACCAGTAGATTTCTTTGGATTCTTGAAGATCTGGCTCGCTGGCAAGGTAAAGAATGGTTTGCGCGGGTACTTCCGGTGATACTCCCAATTTTGCCCGGCTCTGCCAAAAAGCGCTTACAAGACCGTCTGTTCCCTTAGACCCGATATCTGTATTGACCAGTCCTGGGTCAACCGCAAAGGCATGCGGCGGATTGTTTTTTTGCAGCCGGTTGAGTTCGCTGCTGAATAATATATTGGAAAGTTTTGACACTTTATAAGCCCAAAAACCAAAATAAAAAGCAGGTCTTTTGGCTTTTTCAGGGTTGAAACGCGTTTGGTAATGGGAATGTGAACTGACCGTAATCACGCGGCTGGTTTTTGAGTGCACCAACCTGGGCAGCAATAAACAAGTGAGTAAAAACGGAGCGATATGGTTTACCGCGAAGGTTGTTTCTACCCCGTCTTCCGTGAAAACACGTTTGGGCATATATAACCCCGCGTTGTTGACCAACACATCCAGCGCTTTGAAATGTTTCTCATCGAGCAGCGCCTCGATTTGATCAGCCAGCGAGTGAATTTGCTTTTGAGATGCAAGATCAGCAGTAAGGAAGTACACATTGGCTTTTGGAAGCTGCTCCAGGATATTATTTCTTGCCTCCGCGCACCTTTGCGGGTTTCTGCCAACCCCGATCAAAAAAGCGCCTTCGCGGGCAAAATCAAAAGCGGTTTGATAACCGATCCCGGAAGTTGCCCCGGTAACCACTACAGTTTTTCCAATCAGAGATGCGCTCAAATCGTCCTCCATATTGACTCAATTGTAATTCTTGCGGTTGATTTGTCAAAATGATTTGTCGAATGGTTGCATCCTGTATAATTGAGATTGATATCAGATCCCAAAATTCCAATTTTACAGGATATGCCATGAACACACAAAGCAAGACCTTGCGTTTTACGATGTTTGCCATGCTGTACTTCACGCAAGGCACGATCCTTGGCTATTTTGCTTCTCTCAATGCGCTCTATTTGCTCGGCAACGGTCTGGATATGGCGAAGGTGGGTATTTTTGCATCCATCGCCTTGATCCCGTTCGTGATCAAAATCCTGTTCGGCATGTTGAGCGACCGTTTTAACTTCTTTGGTCTGGGGCACCGCAAGCCTTATATCGTGATTGGGTTGCTGGTGCAGTTTATCTGTCTTTTGATCGTTGCGCGCGTCAACCCCGGAGAACATTATTGGACCTTCGTAGCCCTTGCTTTCATCCTGCAGTTGGGCATGGCATTCTACGACACCTGCACCGACGGGCTGGCGCTTGATATCACCCCTGAAAATGAAAGGGGTATGCTGCAGGGATTCATGGTGGGCGGTCGTTCAGTGGGTGTCATCGTGGCTGCCTCAGCAGCCGGTTTTATCGCCCAATATTTCAACTGGCCTTCTGTGTTTTATTTTCTTGCAATCCTTACGTTGATTCCGATTCCATTGATCTTTTATATCAAAGAGGTCTCCCGCACTCCGGGCGCGCGCTTCAATTGGTCTGCATTTGGCGCTTTCAAGAAAGTGCAAGTTCTGGCGGTGGCAGTGGTGGGGTTGATCGTATTCCTGGTGATCGTGGGGTCTAACCAATTGATCAATCCGGCTTTCAACGAACGCTTTCAAATCGACCTCAGCACCGCCGGTTTGATCACAACCGTGTGGGGGATCGGCTGCGTGATTGGAGCCCTGGCTGGCGGGATCGTGATGGATAAAGCCGGGAACAAAAAAGCGCTGTGGTTATCCATTTTGACAGTGGTTCCCTCTCTGGCGCTATTGGCGGTTGTGAATAATCTTCCGCTGGCGTGGGTTGTGGCAGTCTTCTTTGGTCTGGCATACGGGCTAACCCAGGCAGTCTACTTCGCGCTGGCGATGAAATATACTGACCCCTCGATTGCGGCATCAATGTATTCCATCCTCATGGCAGTGACCAATATCGGTCAGGGTATCGGTCTGGGTGTGGGCGGAGCTATCGCAAAGGCGGCAGGTTTTCCGGTCACCTTTTTGATCTTCGGCGGGTTGATGTTCCTGATCCTTCCGTTTTTCCCGATGCTTTTTAAGCAAAAGACATCATAGTGCAAAAATCACAAGTTATGCTCATTTATTTAGCCCACAGCTCAACAGTAAAATCGCCGCAGGCAAGAGCAACCGGGAAGAAAATGACCCCTGATCAGTTCTACACCAATCCGGGAATTGTGCAGTTTATGGAGAGCTAAATGGAACTCAAGCATTTTATCGACACCCAGGATTTTTCAAAGGAAGAGCTGCTCGATTTGATCGAGCTCATCCGCATGATCAAGAAAGCTGATAAGCAGGGCGCAACCCCTCAATTGCTGGAAGATGTTTCGATGGCGATGCTCTTCGAGGAACCCTCCACCCGCACTCGCATTTCGTTTGAAGTGGGTATTACAGAGCTTGGCGGGCATGCCTTGTATTTAAAGCCCGGTGAGATTCATCTCGGCGTGAGAGAAAGCCTGGCGGATACCGCCAAAGTGGTCTCTCGTTATGTGGATGTTATCATGGCGCGTACCTTGAGGCACGAAACCATGTTGGGGCTGGTCAAACACGCCACGGTTCCTGTGATCAACGGTCTCACTGATTACAACCATCCCACCCAGGTTGTGTGTGACGTGCTTACCATGATTGAGCACGCACCGACTGGCAAGAAACTGGAAGATTTTAAGGTCACCTTCGTAGGCGACGCCACTAATGTGTTAAGTTCCTTGATGCTTATCTGCACCCGCCTGGGAATGAATTTCACCCAAGCCGCACCCAAAAGATATCAGGCTCCCGCCCATTGGTTGGAATGGGCTCGAGAGAATTGTAAAACATCAGGCGGTTCTGTACGTGTGACCGATGACCCGGTCGAAGCGGTTAAAAACGCTGATTTTATCTACACTGATCTCTGGTGGTGGGTCGGGCAGGAAGCAGAGATTCCCCAGAGGAAAGCCGCCTTCATGCCAGATTATCAGGTGAACATGGACCTGCTCAAGAAAGCCCCCGCCCATTGCAAGTTTATGCACTGCCTGCCGGCTTCGCGTGGGGTTGAAGCTACCGACGAAGTGATGGATTCGCCCCAATCCGTGATCTACGATCAGGCGGAAAACCGGCTGCATACTGAAAAAGGGCTGCTGGTCTGGCTGGTTTACCCACGGCTCAAACGAGCCACCAAAGAACAAAAAATGGTGCATGCCAGCCAAATCCAGGATTTTTTGGAAAGTCGTTTTAGTGAAGTAGTACACAGAAATCTGTAATCAGGGCACCCAGTTTAGTCCAGGCGAGCATCGCATATCATGGAAGCGGCAATGGTGAATCTAATGTCCAATCTACTAGACAGCACCCCGCGAAAAGACGGATTTTACATGCCAGGAGAATTTGAAAAACACGCCGGCTCGTGGATGCTCTGGCCGGAACGTCCGGATAACTGGCGATTGAGTGCAAAACCTGCCCAAAAAGTCTTTGCCGAGGTCGCGGCGGTGATCAGTCAATTTGAACCCGTGACAATGGGCGTCTCGGCACAACAGCTCCAAAACGCACGAAAAATGCTTCCACATTCCGTTCGGGTGGTGGAAATCGCATCAAACGATTCATGGATGCGAGATTGCGGTCCTACCTTTGTAACTGACCGCAAAACAATTCGCGCGGTGGACTGGGAGTTCAACGCCTGGGGCGGATTGGACGGCGGCTTATATTTCCCATGGGATCTGGATGATCTGGTGGCGCGTGAAGTCGCCGAGGTAGCGCAAATTGACCGTTACAAGGCACCTATTGTGCTTGAAGGCGGCTCTATCAACGTGGATGGGGAAGGCGCCTTGCTCACCACAAGGGAATGTCTGCTGAATAAAAACCGCAACCCTGGAAAAACACAAACCGAAATAGAAGAAATATTGAAGGATTACTTGAATGTCAACCAATTTATCTGGTTGAACCGAGGTGTCCACCGCGACGAAACCAGCGGTCATATTGACAACCAGTGCTGCTTCATCCGCCCCGGGGTGGTAGCGCTCACCTGGACTGACGACAAATCAGACCCACAGCACGAAATTTCACAAGAAAACTACGAGATCCTTCAATCGACAGTGGATGCGAAAGGCAGGAAGCTGGAGATCCACAAAATTCATCAGCCTGATCCCGTCCTGATCACAGAGGAAGAAAGCCAGGGCGTCACCCCGGTTGACGGAACCCTGCCGCGTAAGGCAGGCGACCGCATGGCTGCCTCTTATATCAACTTCTATTTCTGCAATGGGGGTGTGGTTGTGCCAACTTTTAATGACTCGCATGACAAGCTAGCCCTTGAAAAGCTACAGCAGCTCATGCCTGACCGTAAAGTGGTGTGTGTTTATGCTCGAGAAATTCTACTCGGCGGTGGCAACATCCATTGCGTCACCCAGCAGCAGCCTCTGTGTTAAACCACGTCGAAGAGGTTTTTAAAACTCTTCCCGACGGTTATTCAAATCCAACCTCTTGCCTGATACTGTTTGAACCCGTCGCGAAAGCGCCTTTAATTTGCTCAATTAGCAGTGAGTCAAGTTTATTGATATAAAACAAGAATTTTTTAGTCCGAAGTACCGACTTAAACAATTTCTTGACTTCATGCTCGACATATACCGGCATGAGTAGAACCCTCCGCAAAATTTTTGGATAATGATCGCTGCAAAATAGACTCCTTTGCGTTTCCGTCCATCAACGATAGGATCCTTGAAAGACCAGAGAGCATAAGCATAGTCATCGTTAGTTTTCGCCTGAAAAGGCGGCTGATGACAGTCAACCGGGGTTTGAGCTTGTCAAATATTGATCTTAAGTCATCCAACAAGCGCCTATTGCGATGAAAAATCAATTTTCTAATAAAACCCCCATTTGTTCCAAATCAAACGTTAGTTGCGCGGGGGATTGAAAGTGAATCGTCACAAATCCTAATGAGTTGGCAGTTGAGATGTTCTCCAGCGAGTCATCGATAAAGACGCACTCCTCCGCCGAGCGGTTGATGCGCTTTAATAACGTGTGATAGATCTCAGGTTCGGGCTTGATCTGCTGCACTTGACCTGAGATGACATAATCATCCAGCCAATTCAGGAATTCAAACTGATCTTTTACCAGGTTGAATTTTTCGACCGACCAGTTGCTCAAGCCGTAAATCGGGTAGCCGGCGGCTTTGATTTGGCGCAGGATCTCGATCGTCCCTGTTACCGGCGCACCCATCGCATCCATCCAGCGCTCGTTAAAAAGATGGATCAGTTCAGCCCGGTGAGGGAATCTTGCGCTCAACTCCTCCACTCCCTGTGTGAATGAATACCCTTTATCGAACTGCGGGTTCCAGTTCTTGAAATCGATTTCTTCCAGGAATGCTTTGATCTCCTCATCATTATTGAGGATCTTTCGATAAAGATAGTAAGGGCTCCAATCGATCAACACACCCCCGAAATCGAAGATAACCGCCAGAGATTGTTTGTTTTCTGCCATCTGCCCTCTTTGAAGCTCTATTGAATGTCCAGCCGGGTTCAATTTTACCGCGAAAACTGAACGGGCTTGAAAGTGGGTTATACAGCAGCGACGTATTGGTAAATAAGAATAAAATGACACAGGCATGCCAGGGTCACGAAAATATGCCAGACCTCATGGAAGCCGAACACGCCGGGAATGAAATCAAGTTTTTTGGTGATGTAAATAACCGCGCCAACCGTAAAAAGCAGCCCGCCTGCCAGCATCCAGACCAGCCCGCCAATGGGGACGGTGACCAGCATCGGCTTGATCACAAAGATCGCCATCCACCCCATTACCAGATAGACCCCGGCGGTGACCCAGCGCGGCGCGTTGATGACGAACAATTTTACAACCACCCCGACCGCTGCGATCCCCCATATGAGCGCTAAAAATCCCCAACGCAAGAACCCGTCAAAGAAATTGACGCAGATGGGGGTGTAGGTTCCGGCAATCAGCACATAAATGGCAGCATGGTCAAATTTTCGCAAACGCTTTAAAACAGACTCGGTTGGGTCAGCCAGGTGATAGATGGCGCTGGCAGAAAAGAGCAGCGCCAGACTGACCCCGTACACCGCTACAGAAACCTGCTTGAGTGCCTCTCCGCGACTGGCTGCCAAAAGGAAAACAAGCCCGGCCAAGGCTAGAACGGCCGAGAAAAAATGGATCAAACCGCTGACAGGATCACGTAATTTGGAATACACAGGCGCTCCATAGATAATTTAATAATTGGAACTATACTCTTAATTCTGACTGCTCGGATGTATCTGAAGTCATGGTTTGAGACATAAAACAAAATACCCGATTACCGCTTCAACGGACGCGTCCGGATATATCTTCATCGACTTGGGTTGTATCGGGTTGCAGGCAAAATCAGGCTGAACCACGCATAACTGCTTCCAGTTTGCCTTCTATTGGGTAACGATCCATTCCATTTCAACCAGCCCAGAAAAGCACTCCTTTAGTATTTTCTAACAGGAGGGTCTTCTGTTTCAAGTCTGTTTTTGGGAGATCAGTTCATAAACAACGGGTTATGTCTGTATTAGTAACAATTTACGGCATTGGGTTGCTGTTTGCCCAATCGCTGCCGACATAAATGGTGATATCCGAAGAGCCATTTGGGTCATACTGGTTATAGATACGATTGTTAGGCACTTGCATCATTCCTGCAAGGTAGGCAAGTAAATAAGGTTTTGCATTATGCACTATGAGCGTGGTATAGGTGTAATTCTCGCCGGCATTGCCAGTGTTGACCACGTTTAATCCTTGTGAGGTTAAATAGGCGCCAGTCGTTTCTGCCAAACCACCAACACCTGTACCGTTGAGCACCTCAATGCGGGCGTTCTCGGCTTTTGCATTGGTTAGGGGGTCTCCAGAGCCGCCTATTGCGATAGGCGCAGCAGCGACGCTTCCGGCGGCAAACACCTTGTCACGCAGAATGCGAATTTGGTCAGGGATAGGTCTCAGAATTTCTTGCGTCCCGTCGGGGGTTACTTCCTGGGTCACCATGGTATAGTCGATGTTGTAGGTGTGCATATTCTCGCGCGGGATCTGAGTCATCAATAACGCAAGCTGAATTGCCTGATTCAAAGACATATTTGTTTTCACGCCAGCTGAGACTTCTTTATAGATCGTTGGAGCGCGTGTAATGAGGGTCGGCATCATGTTGAAGTCCATGATCCGGTCGCGGATCGCCGTGATCACTTCCATCTGACGACTGCCACGGGCTACGTCATCGCCGTTTGTTTTTCGTACACGGGCGTATGCCAGTGCGTAACTACCTGGAAGTACTTGAATACCTGGCTCAAGGTAAAAAGGCATGTGTTTACCGACTGGATCAATAAGGATGCGCTCGGTAATATTCAATTTCACGCCCTTGATCTCGTCAATCAATGTCACAAAAGTATCGAAATCCACCTGAGCGTAAAAATTAATCGGCACGCCTAGGAAATTCTCAACGGTTTGCATCGCCAGACCGGAACCTCCTCCGGGGAGGTTATACGCTTCACCCAGCCAGTAGGCTTTGTTAATCTTGTTATAGTCAAATCCCGGCACATTAACCCACAGGTCACGGCGGATCGATAACGCACCTATCGTCCGGGAGAGGGGATCGACAGTAACCAGAATCATCGTGTCTGAAAAGCGCGGCCCGGGTTCGTTTTTCTCGCGGGCTGCTGAATAATCCAGTCCAAGTAGAAGAATGTTTACACGGCTGTTTCCGTCCCATGCTGCGGCTTCAGGTCCATTGCTTGATTGAAGAGGAGTTCCTGGGGCTATTTCGGTTCCTGTAGTATTGCTTACCGAATTAATAGGCGCTCCTGGCAGGTTTGTAAGCGTCCAGCCTTTTACCAGATTGAATACAAACTTGCCGCCTATAAATGCCAGCAATATGCCGACGACTGCGAATGCAACCAGGAGCACTTTCGTGGTTGTATCAATGCGGGGTTTGCGCCGTGGAGATTGCGCCATAGGTCGATTGTATTGTTGAGTCATAGGCTTAATTGCACCTTCGCTTTACTCGAAAGATAAGAATCCATGAGTTCGTTGCAAGAATAATTCCAGCTTTTCCTTTTGGATTATATCACTTCAATCAACGAAAATTAATCCGGGCGCGGAGGTGGAACGGGTAGGCTTGCTGATTGGGTGGTTTTCCATTTATCCCCTTCGGAGATCAACATCACCGGGATATCTTCCACGATGGGGTATTTTCGACCGCATTCCTCGCATATGAGCCAGCAATCCCTGGTCATTTTCAACACGCCTTCTTTTTCTTTCACGCAAACCGGGCAGCGCAATATATCCAACAGATCCTGGTTAACCATGGCAGCTCCAAAAATATAATTTCAATGGTTTATTTTACCACTTGGCGAGTCATGGTGACGGAGTTGGGGTTGGAATGCCTTCGGTCCCTGGCCCATATTCATAAACATCTCTCCAAGCTTCATAACGTGTAAAGAAACGGTTTTGATGCAAGATAACACCATCCTTTGTTACTGTCCTGGTTACGGTCACATCCGCTCCTTCAGCAGCCCAATCCACCTGTTTTTTTGTGCCTTGCGGCAGTTCAGGGTTTTCCCTATATAATGGGTCAGGGGATTTGACGATATTTGTTGGCCCGGTTGAAGAGTAATCCACTATCCTGCCGTCCTTGGTGGAGTAGAACTTCCAAGTCAGAGAATAATTCGAAGAACTGACGTATGTTTCCAGGAGCAGCCAGTAGGGCGTATCGTTTTTGAATTTAAAATCGACCAGCGGAACAAAAACGGTAGCATCCAACCCGGCCAGTTTTTGATTGTGCCCGGTGGAGGTTTGTTCATAATAGCCCACCCGGTAGGCATGCGGGTGTCTTTCAAGGATCTGATAACCGCCATAAAATGCAGTACGAAAGAGAGTGGTGCTCACCTGGCAGACTCCGCCGCCCACCCCTTTGATGGTCTGGTCTCCCAGAATGATCAAGGCTTCTGCATAACCATTATCTAGGCTGATGTCGCCAAGTTCATCTGACATGGATAATATGGCGCCGGGGGCGATGAGCAGACCGTGGAAACGCGCAGAAGCGGTTTTAATATTTTGAATACGGTCGGCGCTTGAACCACGAAAATAAGACGTGTAGGCGAAAACCAGTTCGGTGACCCCCAGATCAGAGCCTTTCATTTGATCGGTCGCCTGTGGATTGGTGAAGGTGAAACTCAAGGGTGCGGCATGTTCACCGTTTTGCAGGGCTTGATTGATCGCAGCGATCGAGCTATCAATATCAAGTTTCCGCCCGATCGTGGCGGGTTTTAAGAGATCCAGTTGAGAAGTTTCGTCATTGAAAATGAAGCGCGAGTTTACAGGTTCCTGGTTCAGGTCGTTTTCAAGAGACACCAAATATCCCGCCATGAGGGGTTTATTAACCGCGATCTGATAGGCTGAACTGCCCGCATTGGCTATCTTTTGAAATGTCAACAGTGGCGCTAGGTTGGCAGGGTCGATTTGAATTGAACTGGCTTGACCTAAAGCATCTGTTGGCAGGGTCAGAGAAAGCGGTTGGCTCAATACGGTGCGCGCCAATTCACCTTGAACATCTGCATTAAGGATGACCGGGTCGGACTGAACGATCACCAATGGAACAACGCCGTCGCGCATGGATTGGATCTGCCGGGTAACCGCATCCAGAGTGGATTGCACATCCAACACTCTCCCGCTTTGTCCGTTTTCTACAACGACTTCTGTTCCGGAGATCGAAAGGCTTGCCTCGCGGATGGGTTGATCAATCACTGCCGCGAGACTGTTCAAGAGGTTTACCGCGGTTTTTTGGTCATAGATGAAGGTTGGTTGTGTCTCAACGTTATCTTTTAACAGATTAAACCTTTGTATAAGGAGCGTAACGATTGAACCCTTGCGGCCTGCCTCATAAGCGGCCCGGGCAGAGGCTTGCGCATCTAGATAAACCCCAAGTTGGACTGGTTTTACCAACCAGGATCTCTCTCCATCAACCAGAAGAATGTTACCCGCATCCGGGTAACTATAGGATCTTGCAATTTCGCGTGTCGCTTCCTGAATACTTAAACCAGAAAGCGGTATTCCGTTCATAGAGATTCCAGGCAAGATGTGACCGGCAAAGACGAGAGAAATTCCCAGGTTGGTTAGCAATAAAATAATTACAAAGAACACAATTCCCAATCCGCAAGCAGAAAGGAGCTGAAGGAAAACTGACGGTCGATTTCGGGCATGAACAGTCATCTTAATTTCCGATTATAACACTCTGAAAATACCAATTATTACATTGGAAGGACGGCGACAACCGGGGATAAGTTCCAAAAAGGGAACAACTTTACGTCTGATTAACCAATTATCAAATTGCCCCATATTTACCCTTGACAGCCTGTATTGACGCGGTATAATCTCCCCTCGTTGCGCAAATGCAACCACGGTCTCGCCCTCACAGGCAGATCCTTGAAAACCCAATACCAGACTTCCAGCAGTAACCTGGCGAAGTGAAAGAAGATCCGATGAATAAAAAACATCGGCTCTTAATTTCCGAAAATGCCCTTGACACAGTAAATATGTGAGGTTACAATAATGCTCCCAAGTGCGTTGAAGATTTCGCTGTAGAAAGCAGATCGATAACAAACTGAAAAGCAGCAGGCTTGAGGGGCGACCCACAAGCGATTGATTGAGACAGGCCGATGACGTCCTGCTAAGGACCATCGGTAATTTTGTCTCAATTCCTTGAGTGAGGTAGCTGCAGGAAGTAAAATCTGGCCCTTGGAAGCACACAGAACCTTAACAACTGAAGAGTGATAGGAAGACGATGCCCTGTCGTTTCATGTAATATATGTAATCCGTAACTTATACACCGAAAGGTGTTTTATTGCGGAGAGTTTGATCCTGGCTCAGGATGAACGCTGGCGGCGTGCTTAATACATGCAAGTCGAACGGAGACAATAGCAATATTGTTTTAGTGGCGAACGGGTGAGTAACGCGTTGGTGACCTGCCCCGAAGAGAGGGATAACAGTTCGAAAGGATTGCTAATACCCCATGTGGTCATTTGGATTAGATGCCTTATGACTAAACGGATTTATTCGCTTCGGGAGGGGCCTGCGTCCCATCAGCTAGTTGGTAGGGTAATGGCCTACCAAGGCGATGACGGGTAGGGGACCTGAGAGGGTGGCCCCCCACAATGGAACTGAAACACGGTCCATACACCTACGGGTGGCAGCAGTAGGGAATATTGGTTAATCTGCGAAAGCGGGAACCAGCAACGCCGCGTGCACGATGAAGGCCTTCGGGTTGTAAAGTGCTTTTTGAGAGGATGAGGAAGGACAGTACTTTCAGAATAAGCTTCGGCTAACTACGTGCCAGCAGCCGCGGTAAAACGTAGGAAGCGAGCGTTATCCGGATTTACTGGGCGTAAAGCGTGTGTAGGCGGTTTGATAAGTTGGATGTGAAAGCTCCTGGCTTAACTGGGAGAGGTCGTTCAAAACTATCAGACTTGAGAGTGGTAGAGGGAGGTGGAATTCCGGGTGTAGTGGTGAAATGCGTAGATATCCGGAGGAACACCAGTGGCGAAAGCGGCCTCCTGGCCCATTTCTGACGCTCAGACACGAAAGCTAAGGTAGCAAACGGGATTAGAGACCCCGGTAGTCTTAGCTGTAAACGATGTGAACTTAGTGTCGGTGGGTTTAAATCCATCGGTACTGAAGCTAACGCGATAAGTTCACCGCCTGGGGACTACGGCCGCAAGGTTAAAACTCAAAGGAATTGACGGGGCCCCGCACAAGCAGCGGAGCGTGTGGTTTAATTCGATGTTACACGAAGAACCTTACCAGGGTTTGACATGCAAGTGGTAGGAAACCGAAAGGTGACCGACTCTTCGGAGAGCTTGCACAGGTGCTGCATGGCTGTCGTCAGCTCGTGTCGTGAGATGTTCGGTTAAGTCCGCTAACGAGCGCAACCCTCGCTGTGTGTTACAAGTGTCACACGGTACTGCCGGTCTTAAGCCGGAGGAAGGTGGGGATGACGTCAAGTCAGCATGGCCTTTATGTCCTGGGCTACACACACGCTACAATGGCCAACACAATAGGTTGCTAAGCCGCGAGGTGGAGCCAATCCTCAAAGTTGGTCTCAGTTCAGATTGTAGGCTGCAACTCGCCTGCATGAAGATGGAGTTGCTAGTAACCGCAGGTCAGCTATACTGCGGTGAATACGTTCCCGGGGCTTGTACACACCGCCCGTCACGTCATGGAAGTTGGCAACACCTGAAGCCGGTATCCTAACCGCAAGGAGGGAGCCGTCGAAGGTGGGGTTGATAACTGGGACGAAGTCGTAACAAGGTAGGTGTACCGGAAGGTGCGCCTGGATCACCTCCTTTCTAAAGAGTTCCGAACAACACCTTCGGGTGAAGTTCCACTTTTTTGGTCTCGTCGTGGTGTCGAGACAAATGAAATGACAAAATTCGTTTTTCCTATCACTCCTCAGTTACTAAGGGTCTGTCATGGGCTTTTAGCTCAGTTGGTTAGAGCGCGCCTCTGATAAGGGCGAGGTCTCAGGTTCGAGTCCTGAAAGGCCCACCTGATACCCGAATATTCGGGGATGTAGCTTAGCTGGGAGAGCGCCGCCTTTGCACGGCGGAGGCCAGGGGTTCGAATCCCCTCATCTCCACTGAGCGGTAAATGGAGAAGTGAGTGTCGAGAAGAGAAAACAAGGTTTAGATCACTAAAAGGCAGATCCGTACGGTTCAAGCGACCCGGCGGTGAGCCGGGTCGACTTGTCTCTTTGAAAAATAAATAAAGGTTGAAGTGAGCTGAGTGCTCCTGACAGTGTGAGGATCGCTCAGCGCCTTTCAACAGACGCCTGGTGAAGACCAGCTGAACTTTACCAATTGAATAGTATGTAGGCCAAGTCAAAACAACATAAATGTTTTGAAAAGAAATAAAAGAGTATTAACGATACTACAAAAGAGTATCGAGTTCTCCGCATCATGTGTGAGAAGCTACTAAGGGTTTATGGTGGATGCCTTGGCGCCAAGTGCCGATGAAGGACGTAGGTTATTGCGATAAGCTTCGGGGAGCCGTAAACAGGCGATATATCCGGAGATTTCCGAATGGGGAAACCCACCAGCGCGAACCGCTGGTATCATCCGTTGAACACATAGACGGATCGAAGGGCACCTGGGGAACTGAAACATCTAAGTACCCAGAGGAAAAGAGAGTATTCCCCGAGTAGTGGCGAGCGAAAGGGGATCAGCCCAAACCACTGCGGCTTGCCGTAGTGGGGTTGTAGGGTCTGGCATTGTGGAGTTACAAAGTGTACGGTTAGTAGAATGGTGTGGGAAAGCCAACCAAAGAGGGTTACAGTCCCGTAAACGAAAACCGAACACCTCCCGTCAGATACCTGAGTACTGCCGTGCACGCTAATACGGCAGGAATCCGGGGGGCCCACCCTCCAAGGCTAAATACACTTGGCGACCGATAGTGAACTAGTACCGTGAGGGAAAGGTGAAAAGTACCCCGTTGAGGGGAGTGAAATAGAACCTGAAACCATAAACTTACAAGCAGTTGGAGGGCTAATGGCGGGTCGGTGCTCCGGTGAAAGCCGGTTGCGCGCCGCTATGCCTGACAGCGTGCCTCTTGGAGAATGAGCCTGCGAGTTAATTTTAGTGGCGAGGTTAAGAGAGTGACACTCGAAGCCGTAGCGAAAGCGAGTCTGAATAGGGCGTTGAGTCGCTAGAATTAGACCCGAAACCGGGTGAGCTACCCATGGACAGGGTGAAGCGAGTCTAATCGCTCGTGGAGGCCCGAACCTACTAATGTTGCAAAATTAGGGGATGAGCTGTGGGTAGAGGTGATATGCCAAACGAACTCGGAGATAGCTGGTTCTCCCCGAAATAGCTTTAGGGCTAGCGCTAAATGTTCAGTACCGGAGGTAGAGCACTGAATGGGTAAAGGGGCTTAGTGCTTACTAAACCCAATCAAACTCCGAATGCCGGTACTCCAGAGTTTAGCAGTCGGACTACGGGAGATGAGTTTCGTGGTCGAGAGGGAAACAGCCCAGACCAACAGCTAAGGTCCCTAAATCTATGCTAAGTGGGAAACGATGTGGGGTTACTTTAACAACCAGGAGGTTGGCTCAGAAGCAGCCACCCTTTAAAGAGTGCGTAATAGCTCACTGGTCAAGTGATCCTGCGCGGAAAATTTAACGGGGCTAAGCATAGTACCGAAGCTTTGGGTCTCAGCATTAGCTGGGGCGGTAGGGGAGCGTTCTGTAGGCGGTGAAGGTCGACCGGAAGGACGGCTGGAGCGTACAGAAGTGAGAATGCAGGCATGAGTAGCGTAAAACATGTGAGAACCATGTTCGCCGTATATCTAAGGTTTCCGACGCCAGGTCATTCCGCGTCGGGTTAGTCGGGTCCTTAGCCGAGGCCGAAAGGCGTAGGTGATGGACATCGGGTCAACATTCCCGAACCACTTAAGAGGAGCGATGGGGGGACGCAGCGAGGTAGGCCAGCCCACGATTGGTTGTGTGGGTGCACCAGATGTCAGACGTTGAGAGCTGTAGGAAAATCCGCAGTTTGAGTTGAGATCTGGTGGCGTGCCCTTGAGGTAGAAGTGAGCTAAGCCTTGCTGCCAAGAAAAGCCCCTAAGCGATGAATCTTGAGTGCCCGTACCGCAAACCGACACTGGTGGATGGGTAGAGTATACCAAGGCGAACGGGAGAACCCTCGTTAAGGAATTAGGCAACATAGCCCCGTAACTTCGGGAGAAGGGGTGCCTCTTAATGTGAAAGTTTACTTGAGCATAAAGAGGTCGCAGTGAAATGGCTCTAGTGACTGGTTAACAAAACCACAGGTCTCTGCTAAGCCGTAAGGCGAAGTATAGGGGCTGACACCTGCCCAGTGCCGGAAGGTTAAAGGGAGAGGTTAGCGTAAGCGAAGCTTTGAACTGAAGCCCCGGTGAACGGCGGCCGTAACTATAACGGTCCTAAGGTAGCGAAATTCCTTGTCGGGTAAGTTCCGACCCGCACGAACGG
>WOUT01000036.1 GCA_009773005.1 Chloroflexota bacterium
CACCAACCCTTCGCCAGCGCCAAGGGATAAACTGCCAGCCCACGAAAAACCACTCTGGCGAGAAAACTCTTCGCAAATTGCCAAAGCTGTGGCGTTATGGGCAGATTCAGGAAAGCCGCAGTTGGCAATGGCAGCGAAGCGAGTTTGGGTGGGGTGGCCAGCGCGATGCACGGCGATTCGCTCTAAAAGTTTAATCACCGGAGCAGGCAGATTATCCACATAAAGCGGGAAGGCCAGCACGGCCAGGTCAGCGGCATCCAATTTGTCAAACAGAAGCTGCATCTTTTCAGGAGAATTAAGCGAGGTGTAGACCTGAATGATCTCGGTCTCCACATCCCCTTCAGCGAGTTTATCCATCAGGTAGCTACCGAGCGAATTCGAGGTACTTTTAGTTGTGCGCGGACTGCCAACGAGCAAGACGGCGCGCCGGGGAACAATAGCAGACTTAATGGGAATCAGACTGGTTTCTGGCAGGGTAGATTTCAGTGAATTGGTTCCGTGCTTGATCGATTCGAGCCAGGATTCAGCCTGAGTGCGTAATTCGGCCTCGGACTGGCTGGCAAACATCAATCCATAAGTTGATTTCAGAGCATAAAAATTGATCGCGTTTCGGTGGGCCAGGTGGCGGAATATGGCTTCGGCGCGGGGGTTGGGGGCGTCCATCCAGCCAATAGCTAGGAAGTCGGGGTAACGGGTGTAGCGGGGTTGATGGTGGGTTTCGCCTTCAACTTTCGCAAAAAAGGGCGAGATATTCTGGATCTGGTGATCAACAATGCGCTTGAGTTCCGAAGAATATCCACCAAAAGTAACCGGGGTCAGGTAAATCATCAGATCGCTGTTGACGATGGCACTGGAGATCTCGCGGTTATCGTCATTGACATTGCACATGCCGGGAGTTCGTACCCAGCAGAAGAAGTCGCCCGCGCAGTGGCCAATTTTCTTGTCGCGAAGCACAATTAACTCCACCTCCCAGCCTTTAGATTGCAAAGTTTCAGTCAGTGCAGACCTGACGCGCTCACCGGTCTTGTCATTGAGGTTCGATCCATCCAGCAGAATTGCCTTCATTGTCTTTATCCTTTTAAATATGAATTGATTATGGTTGGATAAACTGCTGTTCCACACTCTCCAACTCGAAACGATATAGGGCGCTGCCATCAGGACCACATGGTGGGATGTTACCGGCGATTTCAAGTGAAACCAACCCGTGCACGCGCGCCCAAATTAACATTGCCACCGAAAGGCTGAGAGAGTCAACCTGTCCGCCGTAGGTTTTCCACTGCTCAAAACCAACTTTAAAATCTTCCCTTATTTGAGGGAAGTTGTCAGCCTTTAGTTTTCCAGCCTGACGCAGTGCTTCCACGACGCTCACCAGAGCACTGAGCGAACGGGCAGCCGTTGGAAAAATTTGCTCAATGGGGGCAGCATACCCGGGAATGGGTGTACCAAAGATCAATTGATAGCGCTGCGGAAAGGCGAGTGCCCAGGTGCGATAGGCCAGACCAATCGACTTCATTCGACCGCGCAAATCATCAGCAGGTACGGCGTCTCGCGCTTCAAGTTGGTGGGTGCCGAATGTGTAATAGGCTTCAATAATAAGTGCGGTCACCAGTGCGTCACGGTCAGGAAAGTAGTTGTAGATGGACGGGGCACTGATGCATAATGCACGGGCAATCGCACGCAGTGAGAGAGCCGGTGCGCCTTCAAAGGCGATCTGTTCCCAGGCAGCGGCAATGATCCGTTCACGCAGATCGGAGGTTGTGGTTCTTCTTCTTGGTCGAGGAGACATAATTATCCTTTAGAAAGTTACTTACAGTAAAAACTTACACTGTAAGTATACACTATTAGTCTAATGAATGTCAATAAGGAAAAGGGTAGAGAAGTGTGATTTAGTTTACTTTAACGGTTACTTGTGCCAACACAGGCACTGATTTTCTTGCAAACATCTTGCGGGTTACCTTGGTCACCCACCCCCAATGGATCACGAAGTGGATAATGGCGGCGCTGGTGAAAGCCACGCTAGACCAGATGTGCAGGTTATCCCACGCAGTACGGCTGAAGAGGAACATCGGATCAGGGGTCAACCCACCCTGGCTATCCGGCGCGAGCAAGAAGTACACTCCTGAGGTCGCGCTGAACAGGAACCCGAGCGCCACCACACCGTCTACCAAAACGTTGGTCCAACCGCGCAAGTTCATTGAAGTCTTTCGCTCAACCATATTGCGCACAACCCGTTTGGTGGTGCTTACCAGCCACTTCCAGTGGAAGAAAATATGGATTAGGGCTATGGCGATCATACCCAAGCTGATCCAGGTGTGGATCCACACCCAGCCTTCGCGTTCGAAGATGATCTGGATGCCATAATAGGGGTTGCGCCCGCCCTTGTAACCGCCATCAGGGAAGAACAGAAAATAGATCCCGGAGAGTGAAGCCACCAACGCTCCAAAAAAGAGGCTGGCGTCCAGAATCCAGTTATTGCCTCCTTATTTGCTCTTATGCATAAGAATAAGGCTCGCTTGTGAAGAATCTATGAATTTCATTAGAAGTTTTTGTGAAGATACTCATTCCAGACCCAATCATGACCGTCTCACCTAAAAATACACCCACCCCCGGTGGTAAAATGGGAGAGACGTTAATTAGCATTCCCTGAGGTCAATAAATGCAGACACCCGATTACGTTCCCCTGGTTGAAGTGACACGCGGTTCCATCGTTGAGTCGGTGCATTATGGTGCGATTGCAGTTTGCGATACATCCGGCAGGCTCGTGCATTCCGTCGGCGACACGGACGCGGTGACCTTCCTGCGCAGTTCCGCCAAGCCCTTTCAGGCGCTGCCGCTGGTGGAACGCTGTGGTATGGAGCGCTTTAACCTCACCGAGCGCGAACTAGCGGTGATGTGCGCCTCGCACTACGGCACGGATGATCATGTGAACATTATCTCAGGCATCCAGCAGAAACTCGGCGTCACGGCTGATGATCTTTTGTGCGGCATGCACCCTCCCTTTGACGTCACCACTGCCGAACGTATGTTCAAAAATAACGAAACCAACACTCCCCTGCGCCATGACTGCTCAGGCAAGCACACCGGCATGCTGGCGCACTGCCCAACACTCCCCTGCGCCATGACTGCTCAGGCAAGCACACCGGCATGCTGGCGCACTGCCTGCTGCGCGGACTGCCAATCGAAAATTACCTGGACCCGTCCCACCCCATTCAAGAAACCATTCTTGAAACCGTCGCCGAGATGACCGGCGTCCCGGTGAAAGCCATCGCCCTCGGCACCGATGGCTGTTCCGCGCCAGTGTTCGCGCTGCCCCTGCGCAGCGCCGCCTGGGCGTTCGCCCAACTGGCTGACCCAGCAGCCCTGCCAGAACCGAGACAATCCGCGTTGAGACGCATCTTCAAAGCCATGACCACCCACCCCGACATGGTCGCTGGACCTGACGCATTCGACACGGTTCTGATGCAGGTCGGGCGCGGCAAGATCCTATCCAAGGTTGGAGCGGAAGGTTATCAGGCCATCGCGCTGCTGCCCGGCGCTTGCGGCGAAGGCAGCCCGGCGCTGGGCATCACCATCAAGATCAGCGATGGCGACCAAGCTGAACGCGACCGCGATCCCCAGGTGGCGGTCATCGCGCATGACATTGGCGGGCGGGCCCGCTCGACCGCGGCGGTGGCAGTCCTGCGTCAACTCGGCGCGCTGGACGAGAAACAGGTGGCGGCGCTCAAAGCCTTCAACAACCGCCCGCAGTTCAACTGGCGGCGCCTCGAAGTTGGCGAGATCCGCGCGGCGTTTGAAATAAAATAGATCATTTTTTAGGGACGACCAACCGGTCGCCCCTACAGTAAATCTTTCTCGTGTATAGAAACAGGAATTGAGATCAAGATGAAACAACACATCGGTTGTGTTTCTTTGGTTGTCCGTGATTATGATGAAGCCATCGCGTTTTATACTCAAAAACTACGCTTTAGTCTGGTTGAAGACACCGTCATGGGGGATGGCAAGCGCTGGGTAGTGGTCGCCCCGCCCGGGTCTGCCGGGACGCGCCTGCTGTTAGCCAAAGCAGCCACCCTGCAGCAGGAGCATTCCGTCGGCAATCAAACCGGCGGGCGGGTGTTCCTCTTCCTCCACACCGATGACTTCTGGCGAGACTACATTGAGATGCGCGCCAGGGGCGTGAAATTCCTTGAAGAACCGCGGCATGAAGACTACGGCACGGTGGCGATCTTTGAAGACCTCTATGGCAACAAGTGGGATCTGCTGGAACCAAAATAATCGTTAAGGATTTTTATGCAGGCGAATGACCACCCGTTCGCCACAAACCCGCTGCAAATCACCGGCATCCAGACCGCCGTTTGCGTCCGTGCGGATCTTGTAGTATTTAACTACCGCGGGGTGCGCCTGAAAATACTGCGCTAAAGTTTCATTTACTCCCTCGACCGCTTCAATGACCTCGCCGCGCACTTTCATAGTCTTACCGGTTGTACGCAGTTCAGCCACGGCGCCGCCGCGCAGATTACGCCACCAGGTGCGCTCGCGGCTGCTGATTGCGGTGTAGACCTCCCCTTCGCGCGCCACGTTGATGGGGGTCGAGATCAACCTGCCGGTTATGCTCCCCGTGACGGTGATCACTGCCATCCCCTCACCCAAAATCCCGTGCAAGGGTGAGTTGATCAGCGCTTTCATTATGGAATTCCCGAAATTATTTGGCATTTTCGCTCCAGGTTAGTGACTGAAATCTGAATAAAATTATTATAGATCATCACTCCCTGTAGTGAGGGGCTTTGGGTTACAATCAGATCAGTCAGAAGTATGGCCGCGTCTGGGCAACATTGCCATAAATCAACCCCTGTCAGGTTTGAATAAATACCGTATCCAATACCGCAGTGCCCGGTTAACCAAATTAAGGAACCTTAAAATGCCCATCTCCGCGTCCACCCGCAAGTTCTGGAAAGAAGCCAACCGCATCAAAGGTTACCCGCTCAGTGAAAAGCTACACGGGTATTTTTACCTGCGTTTTCCTTACTTGTATATTGGTACCGGCACCGCATCCAACAAATTAGGCCGCTTCGGACAAAAGGTGATCGTCCTCCTCAACCGGGTCTTCCCGCCCCGCCCTGCCAAACCCGGCCAGATCACTTTTGCAGATACTTACCATGGCAAAGTGATTCCGCTTAAAACTGCCAAAGAGTTGGTCAACATCAAAGAGAACATCCGCGTGGATGACCTTGAACGGATCATCCCATACCAGCTGGCTCGTTCGATCGTGATGGACCACCCCGAGGCGCTGGTGGCGCTGGACTGCCCCTGCCGGGTGGCGCGCGAAAACCCCTGTCTGCCGCTGGATGTGTGCCTGATCGTGGGAGAACCGTTCGCCAGTTTTACACTTGAGCACCATCCCCGGCGTTCCCGCGCCCTCACCCGCGAAGAAGCGGTTGCCATCCTTGAGACGGAAGAAGCGCGCGGGCATGTGCATCACGCCTTTTTCAAAGAAGCCGTCTTACAGCGCTTTTACGCCATCTGTAACTGCTGTTCCTGCTGCTGTGGCGCCATGCAGGCTCACCATTCCGGCACGCCCATGCTGGCTTCCTCGGGTTACATTGCCCGGGTAGACGAACAGAAATGCGCCGGCTGCGGCCAATGCGTCACTTATTGCCAGTTCGGCGCGATCGAAGTGGTTGATGGAGTTAACCGTGTGACCTCGGTGGCATGCATGGGCTGCGGGGTGTGCGTCTCGCATTGCGACCAGGCGGCGATTGAACTGGCGCTGGCTCCCGAGAGAGGCATCCCGCTTGAGATGGCGAAGATCCTGGAAAGAGCTTGATTTGAGTCACTTTAAATGGTTTCCCCCTTCAAAGTCAGGCAAACCTGGCAGGAAGATCAACTTTTAGATGAGACTTCCTGCCTCGCGGCACGTTAAACAACCAAACCGCCGAATGTTTTTTCGTTACATTAAATTCCTGGCGCTTGTTGGTCTGTCTGCTTTATTCCCCCTCGTTGGATTTTGGGCAAATAACCTTGGGCAGGTGCGCTCCACAGCCGCCATCCCGACGTTATTGACCATCCTGGCGATCTCCTGGGTTCTCTATAATTTGTTTTTAGTTGTCCTCCCAATGTACGACAAATCGACCTTGATTGTGCTGCACATTTTCATCCTGTTTTTTTCTTATGGACATGTTTTATATCTGCTTTCGAAAGTCCCTCTTTCGGGGGTAAATTTTCTATTAGATCATTTATTGTTTATCTATGGCGTCATTTTTCTTGCAGGAATTTTATTTATTTTTATCATCAAAAGGATTCCGGAAGAACTTATTAATTATTTCCTGATCGTTTCTGGTTTGCTTGTCCTTTTCAATCTGGTGCGGATTTCAGTTTTTGAGGGAAGGTTGGCCGTCAGTGCGCAGTATACTCCTGTCACTCAGAGCGAACTTTCACCTGCCGATGCCCGGCCTGATATTTACTACATCGTTTTGGACGCTTACTCTCGGGAGGACATTCTGCAGACGATGTACCGGGTGGATAATTCTGCCTTTTTACAGGAATTAAAATTGCGCGGATTTTACCTTCCGGCGTGCGCTTTTTCCAACTATGACAATACCCTTGATTCTATCGCCTCGGTTTTAAATATGGACTACCTGAATGCGTTTGGTATCCCTTTTAATACACTCAGTCAGGTTTCCGCGCAGAAGGCCAGGTTGGCGCTTGATAGTCAAGTTAGACATATTTTCACTGAGCTTGGTTATCAATTTGTCTCTGCCAGAGGGTTTGCGTCATTCATCGATAATAGGAACTCAGACATCTATTTGAATTATTATGAATCCCAAGGGCAGGTCGATAGATTAAGTGATCTGGTCTTTGTCAACTTTTTTCTCGAAACCACTCTGATCAATGCCCTGACCGGCAACACCGTGTTGAATCCAGTCTTGACCGCACCTTTAATAACACCTGTGAAACAGAGTGTGCTAGACCAGACCAGCCTGGCGTATGAAGAAGCCAATTTTTGGTATCACCAAACCAATTTTGTGTTCGACTCACTAGCAAACTTACCCGAAAAACCGGGAGATTATTTGGTCTATGCCCACATTATCTCCCCGCATGGTCCGTATGTCTTCAATCAGGACGGCAGTTTTCGCTACCCGCTCGATACCACCAACGACCTCATCCTTTACGCAGACACTTTGGTCTATTTGAACCAGCGGGTGCTGGCGCTGGTGGACACATTGCTCCAAAAATCAGATGTCCCGCCCATTATCATCATCCAGTCCGATCATGGCACTCACAATTACCGTTATGGCCTCAACAAACACAAGAACCTCAGCGCTTATTATCTGCCTGGGGAGGTTGCTATCCTTCCATATGCCACGATTACCCCGGTCAACAACTTTCGCCTGATCCTCCGTGATTATTTTGATCCATCGGTTAAGCTGCTGCCAGACACCCTCTTCGTCAGGAAGACGAAAGAATATGAGGCAGTTCCGGTTTCGTGCAATCTTGAGCCTTGACAGGTTAAAGTTTCAACCGCTATGCCAGAAGTTTCAACCGCTACTTTACCAGACAGTTGAATTTATTGATAGTTTCATCTATACTTAAGTTGAAGGCAAATCAAGGGAGAGCAACAGATGAAACCGATTCTTCTTCTCGATGAAAGCCTGCAAGTGGAGATCTTCTTTGAGTCAGACGATTACGGCTACGAAGATAACATCTGCTTGAAGATCATTGAATCCTGTCCGGAAGAAGAAAAGGTCTTCGTGCATGATGAAAGCCATCTATACCTCACCCCCACCCAGGCGCAGGCGTTGATTGATGCGTTGCAGAAAGCCCTCAAACTGAGCAGTTTTTCTCACAAGTAAAGTTAATTACGGGAACGGCCCCAAACTTGGAGCTGTGCTTCTTGTTTTACGCGTTTACGTTAATTGTAACGCCTCAGCGTTTAACGTTTTTTCTTCGGTCGTTGCAGGCATGAAATTCAATCCATGCGGCAGCGGTTTTCCATCCAGATCGACATGAATAAAGGAGATAAACCCGCGCACCGCCAGCTTACCCAATACCCGCACTTCGATGAGGCTGACGATTTTGGTGTCGCCGGTGAGGGCTACCCGGCTGGTAAACACTGGCAGTTCGCCCTTGCGGATCGGGCGGGAAAAGGTCATTCCGTGAATCTTGAGACAAACGATATTTTCAGGTTTGGTCATTGATGCGGCGGCGATAAAGCCGCTTTCAACGAACCATTCTGCAGTGCGTCCCGCGTAGAGCGTACCGTGATGGTTCAGGTCTTCTCCTTTAACTAAATGCACACTGGTAAAAACAGGGAATTCCATCGGGCAACCTCTCGATTAAAAAAGAATGTATTCATTCTAACCCCCTCTTGTATCAGGGTCAATCTTTATTAGATTCATACAAAGGTCAGAATTAGATCTAAATCGGTTCATTCGCTAAGTGGTAACAAAAATTTGTATATATATTGATTGACAATCAATTATTATAGTGTTATAATATTAGTATGGTAGAATATAATTTAACCAATTCCGAACTAGCCATTCTCAGCCTCATTGCGGAACGTCCCCGGCATGGCTACGAACTTGAGCAGGTCATTGAAGAACGCGGCATGCGCGCGTGGACGGAGATCGCTTTCTCCTCCATCTACTTTGTGCTCGCCCGGCTCGTCAAACAAGGATTGGCCGCCGCCGCCCTCCAACCCGCTGCCGGGCGCGGACCCGCCAAAAAAGTCTTCAGCGCCACAAAACCAGGTCATGATGCCTTGAGAGAGGGCATCCGGCAGGCGCTCGCCACATCCGAACCCGGCGGTCAACGCTTTCTGCTGGGGCTCTCCTGCCTGCCGCTCCTTGGCAGCGCCGAAATCCACACCGCGCTGCAGGAACGAATCACAACGTTTGATGCGAAAATCAAACAGCTTGCGGCTCACCCCGCGCTCAGCCAACCCGGTTTTCCGGCACATGTTAGCGCCATGTTCAATTATTCGCTCTCCCAGCTTCGCGCAGAACGAGATTGGTCGCAGAATTTCATCAATTCTTATCAAGAAGGAGAAATCCAACATGGATAAACTTGACCTGAAAAAACAATACAAAGCCCTCTATTCATCATCTGCTAAAGACTTCTCGGTCCTTTCGATCCCGCCCCTGCAATACATAATGGTGGACGGGCATGGCGACCCTGGCAGCGCCCCGGAATATCTGGATTCAGTTCAAACACTTTACAGCCTCGCCTATACTTTGAAATTCCATATCAAAAAGACCCTCGCAAGAGATTTCACGGTGATGGGGCTCGAGGGCTTGTGGTGGATGCCGGACATGTCCCAATTCAGCATGGAGCGCAAAGCCGACTGGGATTGGACAATGATGATCCTGCAGCCCGATTTCGTCACTCTTGACCTCTTCGAAGAAGCCAAAAGACAGGCCGTCGCGAAAGGCAAAGCCCTTTTGTCAACCAGAGCCCGTTTGGAAACCCTTGTCGAAGACTTGTGTGTGCAGATTATGTATTTTGGCGCGTACGACGATGAACCGCCCACGATTGCGCGCATGCATGCATTCATCCATGCCCAAGGATATGTTCCCAATGGCAAACACCATGAGGTCTATTTAAGCGATCCACGCAAGGTGGCTCCGGAAAAGAACAAGACCATCCTACGGCAGCCGGTCAAAAAGGCGTGATCTAAGGCCGGTTTGAACCGCATCAATCCATCGCAAAGTATTGGCGTACCGACCGCTTAAATATTCCCTCGGATTTACGAATCACTCAAAAGCGCCATAAATACACATCTTGCCTCGCGGAATCTGATGACTAACATCGATGTTAACCCCGGCACGGTTTCTTTCTACGAACCATGGAAAGAATTATGGTTGATTGGATTGTCGAACGCGCTGCTCCTGGAGCGTACCGGGCAATCCCTGGCAAAAGGTTGAGCTAAATTCTAACAAAAAGATATACAAAGTTATCCAGGTCTTAATTGGTACCGCCAATCATTAAAACATACGGTTTCCGAGATTTTCCCTTAAAAGTTTTCGATAAAGCAGTCGTTGAAGCTAATCTGCCCAGGCAGGTTCATACCGACTTGATCATGCTCTCCAGAATATCGGTCGTCAGCGACTTTGGTCGTTCCAATGGTTTGCCCATCGCCCGCGACCACACCACATGCGTGGAGATCCCCAGGATGCGGCTGAATCCAAATAATACGGTGTAGAAATCCGCTTCCGTAACACCAAAATGATATTGCAGCGTCCCATTAATCGCATCCACATTCGGCCAGGGGTTCTTCACTTTGCCGTTTTGAGAGAGGATGCCTGGAAGAATCTGATATACCATATCCACAAGTTGAAACAGCGGATCATCCGGCAGGAATTTGCAGGCAAAATCGCGTTGGGCTGTAAAGCGCGGATCTGTGACCCGTAAAACAGCATGTCCATAACCGGGAATCATCCTTCCACTTGCCAGGAATTCGACCAAATACTGGCGCAGCTGTTCTTCTGTGGGCACAACTTTAAAGTGGGACTGAACATCCAGCAGCCAGCGCAAACACTCCTGGTTTGCCAGTCCATGCAATGGTCCAGCCAGTCCGTTCATACCGGATGAACACGAGAGATAGATATCCGACAGGGCAGACGCCACCAGGTGGCTGGCGTGGGCGCTGACATTGGCTCCCTCATGGTCGGAATGCAGAACCACGAACAACCGCATCAGATCCATGTAAGCCGGGTCATGCTTCCCGATCATGTATGCAAAATTCGCGCTCCAATCCAGTTTGGGGTTGGGCTGCACAAAGATCCCGTTGCGGTATTTGAGATTATAGATATTTGCGATGATGGTCGGCAATTTGGCAGTCAAATTCAAGCTGTCTTCCAGGTAATATCCCCAGTAGTCTTCTTTATCAATGCCATAATAAAAACGTTTGGCAAACACAGATTCGCTTTGCAGCGCCAGGATCGCCTGTGAAAACAAGGTCATCGGATGGGTATATGCAGGCATTGGTTGCAGCGACTTGAACACATGCTCAGGAACGTTGCTGCGAACTTTCCATTCGATTTCCACCTGATTCGCTTCTTGTTTGGTGGGTATTTCACCGGTCATTAATAGATAATACAACCCGCCAGCCAGTGGATACTCACCATGCTCAGATTTTGGAAGTTTCTCAAGCACCTCAGGGACAGCATAACCCCGCAGCCGCAATCCCTCCTGCGGATCAACATGAGACACATCCGTAACATGGATCGGCACTCCCCGGATGCCACCATAGACCTGCTCAACGGTTACTTCGGCGATGGAGAACTTCCCATGCTCCTTCACCAGATTCTGCATCCTGGCGCGTTCTTCAGTGAGTTTTGAGGCAATACGGTGTTCAATTTTCATAATGGCTTCCTGTTTTGCATATAAGATTGATTGCCGGTGTACCCTAATTGATGCGAAATCTCCAGTGCAGCCGAAACTGCTTCACGACCGTACTTCTCGATCACCTCTTTGGTGAAACGTTGAGACGGGCCAGAGATGGAAATGGCGCCCATTACAACCCTGTCAGGTCCAAAGATTGCCGCAGCCACTCCGCTCGCGTCCTGGATCCATTCTCCGTGGCTGTATGCATATCCCCGTTTTCTGATCTTCTCAAGCTCATCCCGCAATACCTGCTGGTCGGTGATGGTATGCCTGGTGAACGGCTGCAAAGGAACCGTTGCGATGATCTTTTGTTGACTTTCATCGGGTAAAAAAGCCAGGATCACTTTCCCCGCTGAACCCGCATAAAGGGGCAGCCTCAACCCCAGCCTTGCCACAATTCGCACGTTTTGCGGAGATTCAAGGCGCTCGACGCAAACCCGGTCAGTTCCATCCAAAACATATAAACTGATCGTCTCCAGCGCCAACCGCTGAAGCTCCGTCATGACCGGCATGGAGATTGCCCGGATATCCAGTGAGGCCAGGTAAACTCCGCTCCAGGTGAGCAGCCTGATCCCCAGGCTGTATGTTTTGTTTTCCGGATTCTGCCGCAAAATTCCACGGTTTTTCATGTCCAGTAATAATCTGCCCACGGTGCTGGTGGGCAAGCTGGTCAAACGCGCCAATTCCCGAACTCCCAGCTCGGATCGCTCCTGCGAGAAACAATCGAGAATCTCACATACGTGCGCGAGCACCCCTTTATCCGTAGTTTGCGTCATCGCTTCAGATTGTCCCATTATATTAGACAGTGTCCCATAATCTATTGTATAATAGTTTACATAATTAATGATCAATTGTCAATCAGTAACTGCTTTTTGTCTATAAATGGAGCCAAAATGATAAAACAGCATCCCGCAGACAGCGACCAAGTCATTCGCTTTTCAAAAGACAAGATACACGTCCCTGTTCAACCCGTCATTCCGTATATTGAAGGGGATGGCTGCGGACCTGATCTCTGGCAAGCCGCCCGGCAGGTTGTGGATGCTGCTGTAGCGTTGGCGTACCAAGGTGGTCGAACTTTTATTTGGAAAGAAGTCTATGCAGGGCAAAAAGCCTTTGACCTCACCGGCAGCTGGCTGCCTGAGGAGACGATCCAAACTTTCAGGAAGTACCATGTTGGTTTGAAAGGACCTCTGAATACACCGGTGGGAGAAGGCATCCGTTCCTTGAATGTAGCCTTGCGCAAGGAACTGGATCTTTTTACCTGCCTGCGCCCGGTTAAATACTACCCAGGCGCTCCTTCTCCACTGCGCGAACCGGAACAAGTGGATATTGTCCTCTTCCGTGAAAACACTGAAGATGTCTATGCGGGTATGGAATTTGATTGCGGGTCACCTGAAGCTGGTAAATTGTTAACCTTCTTAAATATCACCTTTCCAGAAATCCATGCAAAAATTCGCTTCCCTGATTCTTCCGCATTGGGAATCAAGCCCATCTCACGAGATGGTTCCGAGCGGATCGTTCGAGCCGCAATTGATTGGGCATTGCATAACCACCGTAAAACCGTCACCATTATCCACAAGGGGAACATCATGAAATTCACCGAAGGCGGCTTCATGAAATGGGGCTATGCGCTGGCTGAGAAGGAATTCGGTGGCAGCGTATATACCATGCGTCAATGGAACCGCACTGCGCTGAAAAGCGGCGAAGAAACTGCCAACCAGGAATTGGAAAAAGCAAAACATACCGGAAAACTGATCATCAAAGACATGATCGTTGACGCTGCATTTGAACGGGCGATCACGCATCCGCTGGATATGGACGTGCTTGTCACCACCAACCTTAACGGCGATTACCTCTCTGATGCGCTGGCAGCCCTGGTTGGAGGTTTGGGAATAGCGCCTGGAGCAAATATTAACTTCAACACCGGAGATGCGATCTTCGAAGCCGTCCATGGCACTGCCCCCGGTTTAGCCGGAAAGAATGCAGCCAATCCATGTTCGTTGATCCTCTCGGCAGTACTCATGCTCCGCTATCTGGGCTGGAATGAAGCCGCTGACTTAATTGAAAATGGGCTACAAAAAACACTGGCAAGCCGAAACGTAACCGCTGATTTCTTTGAACGAATGGAAAACGCAACCCTTCAATCAACATCTGACTTCGCCAACCAGATCATTCAGAGGATGTAAAATGCCGATTTCAAAAAACAATATTTTCTTTAGCAGAGTCCTGAATATTGAAGGGCGAAATTATCATTATTATCCGCTGGACCAGCCGATCGGAAAATTGTTTGGTGAACTGACAAACCTGCCTTACTGCATCCGCATTTTGATGGAAAGCGCCATTCGCAATTATGACGGTGAAACGATCACACAAGCGAGTGTGGCTGCTCTGGCTGGCTGGTCGAACACACCCGGGGACCATGGCTCGATTTCTTTCACGCCTGCCAGAATCCTTTTGCAGGATCTGACCGGCGTTCCCTTGGTGGTTGACCTGGCGTCCCTCCGTTCTGCGGCATCAGAACACGGGAAAGATCCTTCCAGGATCAATCCATTGATTCCGGTGGATCTGGTCATCGACCATTCCATCCAGGTTGATTTTGCAGGATCCAGCCACGCGCTCTCAAAAAATTCCGAATTGGAGTATTCTCGCAATCTTGAACGTTACCAGTTCTTAAAATGGGCACAGGCTTCGCTCAGAAACTTTCGAGTCATCCCGCCGGCTTCTGGTATTGTCCATCAAGTAAACCTTGAATACCTTGCTCAGGTGACTATGACTTCACAAGAGGAGGGTCAGAACTGGATCTATCCGGACAGCGTCTTCGGGACGGATTCTCACACAACCATGGTAAATGGACTGGGCGTACTGGGTTGGGGTGTCGGCGGGATCGAAGCTGCTGCCACAATGCTGGGTCAGCCGGTCGAAACCCTCATCCCGGATGTGGTTGGGGTTAATGTCACCGGCCAGTTAAAAGAAGGCTCCTCCCCCACCGATATCGTCCTGACCCTCACCCACTTATTGCGGGAGCTGGGTGTTGTGAATAAAATGGTGGAATTCTTTGGCTCGGGGTTAGACGCATTGACTGTGCCCGACCGGGCGATGCTGGCTAATATGGCGCCCGAATACGGAGCCACGGCAGCCTACTTCCCGGTGGATGATGTCGTCATCGCATACCTCCACCTGACGGGCAGACCATTGGATCTCATTAATGTGACAGAAGCTTACTTTAAGGCTCAAGGATTATACAGAACCAATAACAGCCCAATACCGGCATATACCCAAATTGTAACGCTGGCGCTGGATGGGATTGAACCATCGCTGGCAGGCCCCAAAAGACCACAGGATCTGGTTCCCCTTCAACAAGTCAGCCTGAATTTTCAGACTGCCATCAAATCCCTGGTTGGAAATCAAGGGAAAGCGAACCCTGATGATCTTGCGGCTAATAAAGTCGCTGTAAAAGTGCGGGGAGAAGAATCGGAACTGGAGCATGGGTCAGTGGTGATCGCTGCGATCACTTCCTGCACAAACACATCCAATCCTTTTGCGCTGATAAGCGCCGGATTGTTGGCAAAAAATGCGGTTACACTCGGATTACGCGCGAAACCGTTTGTCAAGACCAGCCTAGCGCCCGGTTCAAAAACAGTGATGGAATACCTATCGAAAGCCGGTCTGGTGGCGCCATTAGAGCAGCTGGGCTTCCACCTGGTCGGATTCGGCTGCACCACATGTATTGGCAATTCCGGTCCGCTCGACCCTGTGGTGAGCGAAGCGATCAAGCAAAACAAGATCATTGCAGCCTCCGTCATCTCAGGCAACCGCAATTTTGAAGGGCGGGTTCACCCGCTGGTTCAGGCCAATTACCTGGCCTCCCCCGCGCTCGTGGTGGCGTATGCCATATCCGGCAGCGTGCAGAAAGACCTGCTCACCGCTCCGCTTGGATTCGCTTCCAACGGTTCCCAAATATATTTGAAAGACCTCTGGCCGACCAATCAGGAAGTGCAAGCCGTGGTCAACCAAGTGATCACCGCGCAGATTTATCAAGATACCTACGCGCATATCACGGACGGGGATGAACATTGGCAATCCTTGAAAGCTGCTTCAAGCCTGTTATATCCTTGGGAGCCAGATTCAACCTACATTCTGGAATCACCGTTTTGTGATCTGCCGGCTAGTCTAAATTCAATCATCGATAGAGCCCGCATTCTGGCCATCTTCGGTGATTCACTCACCACTGATCATATCTCCCCGGCCGGATCAATTCCATGCAATAGCCCAGCTGCAGATTATTTGAAGGCGAGAGGTATTCTTCCATCTGATTTCAACACCTACGGCTCCCGCCGCGGCAACCACGAGATTATGGTTCGGGGCGCTTTCGCAAATACTCGCATCAAGAACCAGATGCTGCCCGGGGTGGAGGGAGGTTTTACTCTCCACTACCCCGATGGTGAAAAATTGACTATCTTCGACGCCGCCATGCAATACCGGCAGGAAGGTATTGACCTGGTCATTCTGGCGGGCAAGGAATATGGCGCCGGTTCCAGCCGGGACTGGGCAGCCAAGGGGCCGCTCTTGCTTGGCATAAAAGCCGTCATCGCTGAATCATTTGAACGTATCCACCGCTCCAACCTGGTGGGCATGGGTATTCTCCCCTTGCAGTTTCTGGCCGGAGAAAACTCGCACTACCTGGGATTGAATGGGTCTGAAGTGTTAACCCTGTCAAACTTAAACCTGATAAGAGAGGGTGGATTAATTCAAGTAACCACCCAAAAACCGGATGGCTCCACCAGCCGCTTTCACGTACAACCAGGGTTGAATACTGCCGCTGAAATCAAGTTGTGGAAAAATGGCGGTATTCTAAGGTCGTTCGCCATCGAGGATTTGTCGAAAGGAATCCCTTCAGAAACTTCCTGTTAATTCCTCTGGCTTGGCAACCATTGCCGATGTGACCTTTCATTTTCCATTCTTCTGCCTGGGCTGCCTGACTGCAGTTAATACCCGGATCGACTCTCGGGTTTATTAGTCCCACCTTGATAAGCGTCTGACAACCGCAACTTGCCGATCCCTGACAGCTGGTTGCTCAAATCGCTGCAATAACCCCGTTTGAAACACTAATGGAAATCTTATGAATAAGGTGTACAATGTCAGAAAAGGAGGTATACCTTATGACCTTAAAAGTTGGCGCACCAGCGCCTGATTTCACCTTACCCTCGCACCTCGGTAAACCCGTTACCCTAAGCGACCTGCGCGGCAAGAACGTGGCGCTGGCATTCTTCCCGCTCGCCTGGACGCCAATATGAACGGCGCAGATCCCGCTGTATGAAGCTGAAACAGCCAAGTTCGCGGGATTGGACACCCAGGTTCTGGGTATCAGCGTTGACTCAACCGATTGTCTCAAAGCCTGGGCAGAGAGCCTGGGCGGCATCCACTACCCGCTGCTGAGCGACTTTTGGCCGCACGGCTCGGTGGCCAAGCACTACGGCGTATTGCGAGCCGAAGGCGACTCCGAGCGCGCCATCTTCGTCATCGACAAGCAGGGGATTATCCGCTACATCGATATCCACGACAAAGACGACCAACCTTCCAATGATGAGCTGCGCAAGGTCATCCGCGGGATGGATGCCGCGGTGCGCGACCGCCCCGAAGAACCCAAGCCAGAGCCGGTTGCTTTGCCCCATGGCGGAATCGTAATGTATTGCACCAAATGGTGCGGTGACTGCCGCCGCGCGCGCCAATGGCTGGCGGACCACAAACTGCCCTTCACAGAGGTGGATATCACCACCACCCCCGGCGCAGCCGAGCAGGTGGAGAAATGGGCTAACGGCAACCGCACCACGCCGACCTTCGACATTGACGGCGCCATCGTGGTTGATTTTGACGAACCTAAATTGCGCGCATTGTTGAAGATTTAGAACCGAAAGCTCAAAACTCACAAAAATAAAACTCTCCCCGTCCCCTCTCCGCGTGTGGAGAGGGGCAATGGGCGAGCCGTAAAAATGCTTTTACACATTCCATGATTCTAAATGTTATTCCTTCCGTATCTGCTGCCTGACCTCGATATAGACAAGCAGGATCATCAACGCCAGCAGCGCCGCCACCACAGGGATAACCCACACTAACATGCCCTGTTTGAATTGTTGAACGGCGTCAGAGGCGGCGGGCGCTTCGGTTGCCTGAGCAGCAGGGAGAACCACCTTGCCGGTTGAGATCCCCTGATCCAGCCAGCCTGCCTGCACACCCTCACCAACCACCACAACGAAATTGCTCGCGCTTACTTCCGGGTTTGAGACCGCGTCCACTGCATACCTGATTCCTGCCGGGCTGTTGCCCAGCACCGCCAACAAAACCCGGTCAGTCTGGATGTCAAAACCGCGAATGGCAAGGTAGCCAACATCAGCGCCTGCGGCTGGTTTAGTGACCATCGCCAGAGCGCTTTCATCACTTAATGTATTCTCCTGATTAAAAACCAGCGCCGGGAACTGACCTTTCTCTGCCAGGGTTTTGAAATCAAGCGGTTTGCCCACCAGGATGACATTCGATTCCGCGGTTAACGCCGGATCTACCATGTCATACCAGACCGCGTGCAGCCGGAGCGGTTCACTTTGAGGTAGTGCGGCTCCCAACTGGTTTGCCAACTTTCCCGCGGCTTGAAGATTTCCAAAATCAGAGGTCGCCAAAACGAAGGTTACATTATCAAGCCCTGAACCGGACATTAACGCATCCGGAAAATCTCCAAGGACTTTTGAAACAGGCGAACCCGCCACGGCTCTTTCAAGCGGAATGTGCAAAAGCGAACTCGCGGATACCCTCAGCCAGGCCACCGACTCAACCGGCGGCGTGCATATATCCCTGGTATTCAAGCCCGCGATCAGTTCCACAGTGTTCCGCCCGGCATGGATCAGATTGGAAGGCAGGATCAACCGGAATAAAATTTGGTTCGCGGTGTTGTCGTTCAAGCGCAGGCTCACAGCGGGGAACCCGTTCAGCTTGACCTGCAGCCCCGAACGCAGATAATCGAGTTGTTGTGAATGACTGATGACCAGATCAAAGGTAGAATCCGGTCTGGCCTGTTCGCCGGCAGGAATGAAGAAATCAACGGATTGGACAAGCCCGTCCGGATGCGTGAACACCATCTCTCCAACGCCAAGATCCTGCAAGGTCATATTCTCTTGATTGGTGGATGAAACCGCTGGATTGACCGCGCTCACGATCATCGTCACAGCCTCACCGGCAGAGATGACCTGGTTCGCGCTCACCACTTGAGCGGCTTTAATGATTCCGGCTTCATCCCCGCTCACGAATAACCCATACTCTCCGGTTGAAGGTTGAAACAGATGAACGATCCCTTCCGCCTGCCCAGCCTGCAATTCAGCCGGGAGACCCAGCGCTCGCAGTTCCGGTGTCTTGAGTTTTTCACTTGTGGCGACCAGGATCACGTTCTGTTTCTCTGCGCTTGTGCGCTTAAAGTCTTCCAGCGAAACCATCTCAAATGCGGCTGCGCCGCCTGAGAGCTGACCGATCCCCGCCGCAACGATCAACGCCGCCCGCAATTCACTCCCCGAGGGTGATGCCGGTAGAATAAGTTTTAACGAAACCGGTTGGAGCGAGTTTTCAATGATGAACGGGACGGGAAAATGATTCAGTGAAAGCGGTCTTGAACTTTCAGCATAAGAGAAATCCAAGGTTGAAGACGGCATGATCGTGACGCTGGATAACAGATTCATCCGGCAGGAAACCGAGCCATCCCAACGAACGCGCAGCTCATTTGAACTCCCCCGCGCAGGCAGAGTGAGCAAACTTGAATCAAATTCGAGTTGAATGGTCTGGTCACCGCTTTGTTGTAGGGTTTTCACGGCCACCAGAGTACCGTTTAAAAACACGCTCAAGTCGCCGCCGGTCAAACCGGAAATTGGTTCAGTGCCTTCAGTCGGCACGATGCTCGAGAAAAATGCCGAGAGTTCCAGGTTTATGACCGCCAGACCTGTTGGCGACCAGCCCGCCGGCAGGTTGAAGCGGAGCGCATATTCAGAGAGCGGTCCGGCCAAAGTTTGGGGTGATGTCATCCCCATGCCGGCAAAGGTAAGTTCAATCTGCCTGGGTAAATCTGCATTCGCTGAATTGGCTGCTGACGCCAGGGGATCTATATATTCCGCGGAAACAGGGGACGTTCCTCCAAGTGAAAGTGTCAGGCAGATCAGCGTAATTATTCCGATCAGTTGAAAAAGAAATGAGCGTTTCATCCCGTCCTCCGCAATCATTTCGCCACCACAATCCTGGTTTCACCGGTGTGCGCGTTTTTCAAGGCGTGTTCTCCGCGCTCCATCATCAGATCGCCGGTGTCTTCAGGTCTGCGGATCACCAAACCCGCAACCGGGGTTAAGGAAATAGTATCTCCGGTCTCTATCGTCAACGGTTCCTCCAATGCCTGAAGCAAACGTTCAAAGGTCTTGATCGCCGGCATTTCAGGTGTCGCAGGAAGCAGCGCGCTGAACACGAGACGGTCCCACCTTGCCACCAGATCGTTGCCGCGCAGCATTGCGTGCAGACGTTGCACCACTTTTTGCATCACGACCGTGGTCACGCGCTCGGGCAGCCCGTCGATCAGATCCTCAAGCCCTTGCAGATGAATAAGCCCAAATGCCAGGGGTTCGTCCTTTTTCTTCACCAATTCCTGAGTCAATGACCTGACCATATATTTTTTGGTATAAGCCAGGGATTGTTTATCGGTCAGTGAGCGTTCGCGCAAGGCTTCAAGCGGCACCCGCAGCGATTCTCGCAGGATGATGAAGATCAGTCCTGCGGCTAAACCGATGCCGGCCGCAATCAACCCATCCACCAGCGGTCTTGGGTGAAATGGCGTTTCCGGTTCAACAGCCAGGTCAAGAAATGAAATATCAAATACCTGGTAAATACTTTTGATGAAACTGATGCCGTTTTGACCGATGTTGTTCGCCAGCAGAGTGATCACTTGCGGGTTAGCGCCTTCAACATACAAGACCAGGATGTTGGTGTCAGTCTGCACCTCTGAATAGATTGTGATGTTCTCTAATGCAGAGGGTTCAAGCTGGAGGCGGTCGATGGTATCCTGCAGAACCCGATTGCTATCCAGGATATCCGCGTAGGTGGTTGAGATGGTACGCTTGTCAAGCGTGTCCAGACTGCTGACGACATCACGGCTGCTGGTCAAGTTCTCGTTCGGGTACACCAGGAACTTGGCAGAAGCCCGATACATGGGTGTAGTCATCAGAGACCAGATCAACGAAGCGATCCAGAAGGCGGCGGTAAAAATGATCACAATCCGCCATCCTCGTTGGAATCTCTTAAAACTGGTACGCGTAGTCCCCATATTGCCTCCTTTTTATGATTACATCATCTATTCTTGCGGCGCGATCACGAATAATCTTCCCCACGAAGGTTCGTTCCCCTGGGCGATGCAGGTTTGAAGCGTTGTCCGACTGCCCCCCCCATAAACCCGATAAAACAGATCGGTTGAGGTTAAGGTCTCTCCAGTCGCAATGCTCACAAAGTTACTGGTTGGACTGTTGGGACTCAATGCCTGAAATTGCTGGCTATTGGATACTACATACTCTTCCGTCCTGCCATCCCCATAGATCAGCACAACGCTCTGACCCGGACGCAGGTCAAAATAATAAATACCGGCGAGATAATTGTGTGCCAGCAATCCCGTATTCCCGGTAATTTTCATCACCAGGGTGAAATAAGTTGCCACATCATTCAGGGATGATACATACGCCGGGTTGGACGCCGGCTGCTGGACAACCTTCAAAGCCAGTAAATTATCAACAAAAACGCCAACGACCTGCCAGGAATTGCCGTTGACAAGGGAAGACACGAACTGGTCAAAAAATGGCGGCGGTTTTGGGGTCGGCGTTGGCTCCGGTGTGGCGGTATATTCAGGGGTCGGGGTAAGGGTAACCGTCGCGGTGTTCTCAATGGTCGCGGTTGCTGAAGGCGTGGGTGATCTCTCAGCGGTGTGCGTTGGAAGAGGCAGCATGTTTACTGCGGGCAAAGGGTTTACCGCGCCATTACGCTGACAGCTCGCAAGGGTGAAACATAAGATGACCATGAGAACCCGGTAAACCGCTTTAGCGCGCGGAATTGTTTTCAAAGTAAATCCTGCCCTGTCGACTTCCATGGAATAAACCATTGAGTTCAAAATAATTATTATAAAGACAAAATCCTTAAAATCCATATCCTCGCAGCGAACTGCGGGGATATGCCCGTAAATTAATTATAACGAGAATTGTCGGAATTACAAATACCCGGCATTGGCAATGACCTGGCAGTCACATGTGGAAAAGTGCGGATTTTGCGAGAGGGGCGCACACCCGGTTCTGTCATTGCGAAGGCTGAAAGCCTGAAGCAATCGCCACCCATTTCCACTATCTTTTCGTTGTGTACGCTTCCAACGCTTCGGAGATGAGATGATTGACGCTGACTTTTTCTGCCTTTGCCCTGGCGCTCACCTTGCGGTGCAGATCCGGCGGGATGCGCAGGATCAACTTGCCAGAATAGGGTTTCTCCGGCGACTCTCCACGCTCAGCGCAGAACGCCATGTAGTCATCCACTGATTCGTGGAAGGACTGTTCCAACTCGTCTACGGTTGCGCCTTGAAATGTGATGACGTCGCGAATGTGCAGCACCTCTCCGTGAAAGACCCGTGCGTTTTCGTCATATTCAACCACCGCTTCATAATCCAGGTACTTCATTGTTTTTCCTTTTCAGGCTCAATGCCTGCTTCCATCAAGAACCTGCGCACGCTTTTCAATGCGCCTTTGTCGGTTTCTTTTTCGGGGTGCGGACGATGAAAAACAGCGCGTACATGGTTGAGGTACACCCTCACCCGCGACCCATTGCCTTGCGAGATTTCGCCGCCGAGCGCTTTGAAGAGAGATTCAATGTCAGCCCACAGCACATTGGAACGCACCGGGTCAGCGAAGATCTCACGCAAGGTCTTGATGTGTTTATTGTATATATGATATCACTTAATGATACTATGTTCAAGGATTAGATCAGTCAGTTAACCCCCCTTTCCGTGTCTAATAATGTTTATCACCTTACTCTTCCCTTTCCTTGTTGTCATTTTTTAGTAGAATTTTCAAACCGACAGACACCGATAATATTATTTTCATGAACTACCCAGTCATCTAATGAATCACAAGCGTCGCCTCTTGTTAAAAACAATACTTCATTGTCAACTTTTTCTTTATAAATAATTCTATGGATTATCATCATATTTTGTACTTGAAATAATACTATGTCTCCAATACTATGTCTCCAATATAAATACTGCTTGGACTAATAGCGTCCACAATTACTTTTTGATTAGGCCGTATAGTTGGAAGCATACTTTCCCCACGAGCGGGTATGCATATTGATTTTGTCTTCAGTTTGTTCTTTATATTCTCAATAGTTGAGCTAATTGAGTTAATTTGATCCTTCATAAAAAATCGCCTTTATGTTTTTTCTTGAAAACAATAATAAGAAAATCAAAATCGAACCAAGCCCAATAAACAAAGCACTAATTTTTATTCCAACCTGATCTATGAATAATCCTATTAATACGGCAACTATCGAATAACTAATACTTCCTATTTGATTTTGAGCAGATAGTATAGTGGCTCTGCTTTCAGAAGGAATTAATCTGTTCATAATATCCGATAAGACTATTCCTCCTCCTCCTATTGCAAAAAAGAACATTATGAAGACAGGGACTCCCAAAAAAGTAAATTTTAGTAATAGTAATGGTAAACATAAACATGCTGACAATATTAATAATAAGTATCCCTCGTTAAACCGATTTTTTACTTTTCCAACAATAAGTGACGATAAAGCCATAACAATTAAAGATCCTGCAGAAAAAAGAGCAATTTGCGAGTTTGTGGAATACCCCATGTCTGAAAAATATGGTTGGAAAATTACCCCAACAAATTCCGAAAGTATAAAAACCAATACCCCATAAAAAAGCAAAAACCTTACTTCAGATTTATTAAATAAAACAGAAAAAGAGAATTTTACTTTTTCTACGAATTGTTGAATTATTGGTTCTTTTACAATAACTGAGATTGTGTCTTTGATCTTTGTTGGTTCAATTGTCATGGTAAAAACGAGCGCTTGTAATAACCCCCCAATACCTGAAATCAATAGTGCAGTATTAAAACCTATTCGATCGGATAACAGCCCCCCAATAATAATTGTTATGGCTTGGGTCGTTAATGATATGGCTGAAATTCGACTTAACACTCTTGGGTATTTTTCTGGATTGATTTCCTGCATAGTGTCATATGTAAAAGCTGAAACTGATCCAGAATTTAGAGTTGTACATACCGCAGAAAGAGCTGACCAAATTATGTAGATAATATATGTATTAGGATTAATCAAGACAATAAAAAAACTAATTCCAGAAATAAAATAACCAATCATGACTGTTTTTTTACAACTCCAAAGGTCAGCTAAAACCCCCGTAGGAATTTCTAAAATAAAATTTAATACTTCGTACACAACCGCTATGCCCAAGATTTGAGCAAAAGAAAAACCCAATTCGCGATAATGAAAAATTAGAATTCCCGTGGCAAATGACCAACTTCCAAAAAATGCGGATAAATAAAATTTCCACACATTATTTGTGATTCCTTTTTTTGTTAATG
>WOUT01000094.1 GCA_009773005.1 Chloroflexota bacterium
TTTTCGCCATCGGGGATTCTCCTCAATCGGGTTTGGTTAATTATAGTATGTTTTGTCAATGACTCTATTATAGTACATTTGTTCGTAAGGTCAACAGGGAATCTGGTTGGGCAAGACAAGAATCTGGTTGGGCAAGGCGAGAATATTTTGATGTAAATGCGAGTGCGAAGCTCGAAGCGCATTGTCCTAGACGCTTTTCTAGGAATCTCCTTTTGATCGGTCGTTGATATTTCGTCTGCCCTAACAATTGGTTTCGTAAGGGAGACTGGAGGGTCACCTCTTTTAATAAATCTCTATACTGTCATTGCGAGACCCGTTGATTTTACGGGTTGAAGCAATCCCCAATTAAACCTCACGCCGGGCGCTTCATTTTGCATTTGCAGCAAATGGAGGCGGGTATTTTACCCGTCGGGATTGTTGAGGCAGAAGGACGCTTGCAATTAAAGGTCGGTGTGCCTTATCAACTGACTGTTCCCGAAGCCCTGCCCCCCAGTGAACTTGACCTGGTGATCAGAAAGCAAGTGATGGGCAAAAATCAAGATCTGTTGTGCTGAATTAAGGGATATTACAAACCATTTATCATGAAAGGTTTTTACAGAGTCGTTCGGCTGAACGCCTCTGTAAGATCAATTAGTCACGTCTTTTTTTGTCCAATAATCTGCCTTTCGACAAGGTCATGAGCGATTTGCTTAAGAATTTGATCTCCGAGTAAATTTTCTGCATTGGGGTTATCCGCAAGCGCGTCATAAAAAGCCAACTCGTCCTGACGTAGATTCAATTTCTCGCCGCGCGCATCAGCAGCACGGATATCCTTAGCCAGCTGGATCAATTCCTCTAGGATCTTGGCAGAATCGATCAGCCCATTCTGGTAGCGCTTGACAGCCTCCGCCAACATCTCGGAGAATTTTCGCCCCTGTACCATATTCATTTGACCGCGAGTTTTAATCTCATTGTTGAGCAGGCGTTTGAGCAATTCAAGCGCCAGGTTTCTGCGCTCCATTCCCTGGATTTCAGCTAAAAATTCATCAGAAAGGATGGAGATATCCGGTTTACGAATACCCGCTGCATCGAAAACGTCGATCACTTCGCTGGAAATAATCGCGTCATTGATAATCTGTCGAATAGCTGTTTCAATTTCTTCATTGGTGCGCGTCTTCGTCGTCTCATCAAACTTGGCAAAACGGGCTTTGATGGCCTGGAAAAAGGCCAGATCATCCCGGATTTCAAGCGCCTTCGGATGAGGAACCGCCAACCCAAAAGCTCTTTGAAGCCGAATGACATTTTCTTTAAAGCGTTCTTTTCCATTGCGGATTATGCTGCCATCATTGACTTCAGATAGATCAGCAATGTAATTTGCAGCATCAAGTATGAAATTGAGTTTTAATTTTGGCTCAAGTGAGAAATAGCGGTGATAGTCGAATCGTCCGAACATATCCACCACGATTTCGTAAAACTCGAGCATCTTGGCAACAGCTTCTTCTTGATCAAAGGCGATCTGTCCTTTGCCCTGGCTGGCAGCGTACACCAACAGCGCATTTTTCAAATCCTGGGCAATTCCGATGTAATCTACAATCAGACCGCCTTCCTTGTCGCCAAAGACGCGGTTCACGCGAGCAATAGCCTGCATGAGGGTGTGCCCGTTCATCGGTTTATCGATATACATGGTGTTTAGGCAGGGTGCATCAAAACCAGTGAGGAACATATCCCGGACAATGATTAGCTTGAGCGAATCGTTGGGGTCTTTCAGACGGTTGCCAATGGCCTTGCGCCGATCCTTATTGCGGATATGCTCCTGCCAATCCAGCGGATCACTGGCTGAGCCCGTCATTACGATTTTGATCGCTCCTTTGTCATCCTCGGCGTTATACCACTGCGGACGCAGCTTGATAATTTCTTTGTGAAGCGCAACGCAAATGCGTCGGCTCATGCAAACGATCATGCCTTTGCCGTCGGCGGCTGAAATGCGCTGCTCAAAATGACTGACAATATCAACAGCCACTTGTTTGAGCCTATCAGTACTGCCAACCACTGCTTCTTTGCCTGTCCACCTGGCAAAACGACTCTGCTTATCGGTCAGTTCGTCATCTTCGGTAACTTCTTCGACGCGTTCATCCATTTTCTTCTGGTCAGCTGCAGAGAGTTCGATCTTGGCCAACCGGCTTTCGTAGAAGATGCGCACAGTCGCGCCGTCTTCCACAGCTTGCTGAATGTCGTAGATATCGACATAATTGCCAAACACCGCCTGGGTGTTTTTGTCCTCTTTTTCAATGGGAGTGCCGGTGAACCCGATAAACGAGGCATTCGGCAAGGCATCGCGCATGTGCCGGGCGAAGCCGTCAATAAAATCGTACTGGCTGCGGTGAGCTTCATCCGCGATGACGACCACGTTGCGACGCTCGGTCAGTGTGGGATAGACGCTACCATTTTCTTCGGGAAAGAATTTTTGGATGGTGGTAAAGACGATTCCACCGGAAGCCACCGAAAGCAATTTTTTCAGGTCTTCGCGGTTGGCAGCCTGCACCGGGGTCTGGCGTAATAATTGCTGACAGTTTGTGAACGTCTCGTAAAGTTGCTGGTCGAGGTCATTTCGGTCGGTCAGCACCACCAGGGTGGGGTTGTTCATTTCCTCCGCCAGCACCAGTTTACCGGCATAGAAAACCATAGAGAGGCTCTTGCCGCTGCCCTGGGTATGCCACACCACCCCTGCCCGTTTGTCGCCTTTGGGTTGGTGATCGACAGTTGGCAGCCCATAAACGGCCGGGTGTTCAGCCGCAAAGTGTCCATTCTCATTTGCCGACGCTCGCAAGGTGGAAACGATGGCTTTGTTAACCGCGAAATACTGGTGGTAGGCAGCCACCTTTTTGATGGTTTTTTCTTTAGTCTTTTCAAAAACGATAAAGTGACGGATTATATCCAGCAGGGTCGTCTTGTTTAACAAACCTCTGATCAAAGGTTCCAGTTCGGGTTGGTGTTTTGAATCAACCACCTGTAAGCCATCCACGCTTTTCCACTCCATGAAGCGCGAATAATCACTGGAGATGGTGCCGGCTTTGGCAAACCAGCCATCGCTGATCACTTCAAAAGCGTTGCAGGTAAACAGGGAAGGAATGACCTGCTGATAGGTTTGCAGTTGGTGAAAAGCCGCCTGCACATCCGCCTTTTCATCGGCAGCGTTTTTGAGTTCGATCACCACCACCGGCAGACCGTTGATAAACAGGACGATATCCGGACGCTTGTTGGTATTGTTTTCCACCACCGTGAATTGGTTAACGACCAGGAATTCGTTTTTTTCGCTCTCTGGATGGTCGAAGTCCACCAGCCAGACCTTATCCGTGCGGCTTTTGCCATCGCCGATGC
>WOUT01000095.1 GCA_009773005.1 Chloroflexota bacterium
ACCAACAACGAGTCACCAAAGAAATATTCATAGGGATAGTCTCGGCAGGTGAAATCCTGGGGATATACCAGTGGTAAAGTCCGCATCAAAGGTAAACCGGATTTACTGCTAATCTGTGCCTGGCTCAATAGATAGGGTAACAAATTCATGCGTAAATTCGCATAATCGCGGAAGATCGAAATAACATTCATGTTACCCGTTTGCTGCTGAATATTCCAAGGGGTGCGATCGCGGCTCGGAAGGCGCTGGTGATTTACGTCCGAGTGGTATTGCATGATTGGGCAAAATACTGAAAAAGCGGTTGCGCGCAGATATAGATCGCTGCTGGGTAGTGGTCCCGCAAAACCAGCGATATCCCAACCGACAAATGGAAATCCACTCAACCCTGCGTTGAACAAGGCACGTAAGGTGGCGCGGTAGGCATCCCAGGTCGAGTTTTCGTCGCCTGCCCAATGACAGGGATATAGCTGAGCTCCGGTGTACCCAGCCCGGCTGAAGAGCACAAAGTCTCTTTTCCGATGTTTTTCCATATAGCGATCGTAAGTCGCTTCATATGCCAGCGGATAATAATTTATACCGGTGTAGCCGCGCATACCGTTGGAAAAACGTGTTTCGTTGTCCCAGAGGTGCTCACCGCCGTCGGTCTTGAACCCATCAACGCCGAGCTCAGTGACCAAGTATTCGCGCTTTTTGAACCACCAATCTGCTGCTTCTGAGTTGGTAAAATCCAACACCAGGCTGTTACAAAACCACGGCATGTGTGCTTCCACTCGGTGTGGAGTGCCATCGGCTTTCAAGACCACATAACCATGCTCGGTGGCATAAGCCTGGTCAGCCTGATTCAGGGTATCATCCAACTGTTCACGCTCTTCAACGAATTTGATGACCGGATTTTGCCACAAAACCAAGCGGGTTCCGTACTGATGGAGTTCATCGATCATCACCTTGGGATCAGGCCAACGTCCCTCGGGTGGAAATGTGTAATCTAATAAAGCCATGGCTTCAGATGAAGGTTTTTTTGATATAGGGCATCGTTCCAGATATAGAAGGTCATCTCATCACTCCAGGCTTCGATAACCAACACGCTAGCCGGGATTCCTTGTTTTTGCGTTTCGTGCAACTGCTTGATCACTTCAGCTTGACTGTTCCAGTCATTGCTGCTCATCCATAATCCGAACATCCAGGTTGGGGGCAACTTGGGTTTGCCGGTCAAATCGGTAAAAGCTTTCACAATCTCAAAAGGCTGTGGTTGGACAAAGAATTTCAACTCAAGATTCGAATCACCTTCAGCATGGCCGGTTATCGCCCAACTATCTGGTCTGGCTGCAGCCATGTCAAACTCTGCCTGCCGGTCCGTCTTCATCCATAGACCGTATCCTCGAGAGGAAATAAAAAACGGAACCGGGATATAAGTACGTTTCCCCTGACTCGTGTATTGACCGTAGACATAGTTATCCAGATGGTTCCCGCGCTGATTGAGAGCGTTGAAACGTTCACCAAAACCGTAAAAAGCCTCATCAGCCGGACTTTCAAAACAAAGATGGTATTGTAAAACCTCTCCGTCTACATTGACCAAGACTTTTAACGGCCTTTGAGTCTTTAATTGCAATCCATCACTTTTCCGTGACAATTCAAACGAAAAAGGACCATTCTTCAGGGTAATCTCAAGATCATCCCAAACCTTGGAAAATGAAGTGAGGGTTGAAGTTGTTAAGGAGGTTTCTTGAACAGCCAGTAGTTTTAACGAAAGCGATTTGCCCGAATCTGGTTCGATCAACAAACGTAAATACAAACCACTTCGTTCAGTCGATAACCTGATGTCCAATTTGTTGTCGGTATCTTCTACAGATATGATGGAATTGACTTTGATCCACGAGGATACCAAAAAGGAGAACTCTTCACTTTCAGTTTTCTGATTTTTGTTTTCGGCAAACAAACGATAGTGAACAGTTTCACAACCGGAAAACGATGGCAGGAAAACCTGCCAATGATCAAGGCTCTCGTCTTTTGAGATGGCCACCGCATCGATCCGGCTTGATAGGTCTTTGCCTTCCGCAGACCATAAGCACCAAACAGATTGTACAGATTGGTTGTGTTCGGTTTCGATGTTCAAAACAATAACTTCTCCACTGGCTGGATTCCGGGGCATTCGTTCAAAAGGCAGCGGAATATAAGGATGGTATTCGCCATAAGGCTGGTGCCGTAGCACTAGGGCATCATTATTACTACGTAAATTAACCATCAGGCATTTCCTTCTTTGATCGCGTTAGTGAGAATGATATACATAGCGTGAGACCAGGTCAAAGGTTTAGCAACCGGACCCCATTTCTTTACCCAAGGTTGAACATGCTCCGAGTCCATAGGATGTTCGCTGACTTGTTCAGCCAGGAAGCCATCTGCATCGGCTTTTGATTCGATCCATTCACATAGTCTTTTTGCTTGATCGAATTGCTTGATTGAGGTGTAATACCAACCCAACCAGGCTGTTAATAACAACCATTCCCCTCCGCCGTAATAAACGTCAGCTTTGTAACGATAAACACCACCGCCTGGTCGGTGTAGGTCTTTTTCTATTTCTTGCACGGTCAACAGCACGATTGGATCATCATTGGCAATCGCCTGAAAGGGCATGGAGACCCCGATCAGACTGGAATCCACGCTGTTTTTGTCGATATATTGAGACGCTGGATTCCCCTCAGTCGCGGAAAACAATTTGATCAGTTTTCCATCCTTCACCCCTGACTTCAGAATAAAAGCTTTTACCTGGGCGGCCAGATCATCCACGGGGACTGAAACAGCATGCATTTTTCCTGTGCGAACCAGGTCGGCGATCGATTGAAAACCTGCGTAAACCGTGGCGAGTGAATAAGGATGAAGAAATTCGGGATGTTCTTCCCAACAATCATAATTGGGAAGCATCCATACCAATTGA
>WOUT01000096.1 GCA_009773005.1 Chloroflexota bacterium
TTAGCCCTCTTTTCCATAGAGAGTGTAACTGTTCCTTGGCCCCTATTTGTGGGCATTTCTAATTGTCATCGATGTGTAATTCTAATTGTCGTTAACCGGGAATGCGGGTATTATTCTTTTTCTCATTCAAAGGAGATTAAGTTAACCCAATACAAAGATGGCAGGCGAAAGGAAATTTGAGAAACGCTTACTTCGACTTAGCAATTCGAAGCTCATGTGACGAATGCACATTGATTGGAGGCATAGGTGATTGTAAAAGCCTGGAATAATGGCACCCATCATAATGATGGGAATGGCTATGGAATAAAAATTACTTCCCGTGACCGTGATCAGTACTTTGACCCTAGCTGGAAAACGATCATTTTAGACCTAGATGGGGAAAACGCACTGGTTGAGGTCAATATCAATAAAACGAGTTTCTGGACTGAGGCATGCAGAGAGCTGATCAGTAAAGAAATCGGGAAATGGCTGATCAAAAACAAACTGGCTCCCTGGCCTGTTGGAAAGCCGCCGGTATTGGAGATGGTGCAAATGGGTGAGCGCCATTTCCGCCTGACGAAAAAAGGCTAAAAGAAGGACTCTGTGATGAGAAAAATCAAGACGAACGACGCCTTCTATATTAAGCTGGGGGCGCAAGGCGAATATGAAGCAGAATGTCTGACAAATCCGGGTATAGCCAGGGTCGGTTGGGTTGATGTGCCTCCCAGCATGTTGGATGGAAACCCTGATCAAATTGATTGGGAAACGATTAGAACATTGCACAACAGCATGTATAAAAGCAAGGGGACAGCCACCAATCAAACCAACCAGCTCAAAAATTTTTACACCAGCGGTCCTGATGTGTTGTGGATCACGTTCTATTCCAATCATCTGTACTGGTGCTTTCTCAACCCAACTGTAGAGACCCAGAATGACAAAACAAAAATCCGCCGCACGATGGATGGCTGGCATCACACGGACATTCATGGGAAACCACTCCATTTTAGCCGTCTCAGCGGTAGCTTGCTGACGTTAAAAAGTTTTCGCGGAACGATCTGCACGGTTCACGAACTGCCTTACCTGCTTAGGAAAATCAATGGAGAGACCTCTCCAGAAGAGGACAGAGCAGAAAAAGCATACAGCGAATTAACGCAATCCCTCCAGTCCATCATCCACGGGCTTCATTGGAAAGAATTCGAACTTCTCACCGACCTGATCTTCCGCCAGGCTGGGTGGCAGCGGATTGGCGACTTGGGAAAGACGCAAAAGAGCATTGATCTCGAACTGCTTTCACCGATCACGTACGAAAGCATCCTCGTCCAGGTCAAATCCGAAGCTGGCCTCGCCGAGTTTGAGAAGTTTGAACAATATGCTTTAAATCAATCCGCCAGCCTGTACTATTTTGTGGCCCACAAACCAAGTCAGAACCTTATCAATGCGTCCATCAATTCGCCGGTTCAGACCTGGTTTGTAGAGGATATCGCCCGTCTGGTCGTGAATTATGGCATGGTCGACTGGTTGATCGCCAAAGCAAAGTAAATGTGCATTATGACGTCCGTCTTGCCAGAACCTTCTTTCACTCAAACTCGTTCAGAGCTTCAAGATCTGATCCTGCGCGACCACACCATCCTCGGTTAACTTGCTTTATACACACGTTTATGATAAACTATACACACTGTAATTATCGTATAAAGGAGTAAAAATGCGAACCAATATTGTATTAGATGATGCCCTTGTGAATCGCGCCCAGCAGTTAACCGGCATCCGTACCAAACGCGAAGTGATCAATACTGCTTTACGCACTCTGGTGCGTTTGCATGAACAATCTTCTGCCCGTGCACTGCGCGGCAAGTTGCACTGGGAAGGCGACCTAGCAGAACTAAGGCAGGGGCGTACCCATGCTGGTGGTTGATACCACGGTCTGGGTGGATTACTTCAACGGGCAGATTAATCCCGAAACCAATTATCTCGACCGCGCCATTTCAGAAGAATTGATCCTGGTGGGAGACCTGATCCTCGCAGAGACGCTGCAGGGATTCCGCGATGACAAAGATTTTACGCTGGCGCAAGCCGCACTTTCCAAGTTTGAGCAAACCGGGATGTTAAATTTGCAGCTTGCTCAGCAAAGCGCTCAAAATTATCGCGCATTGCGCAAAAAAGGTGTTACGGTCCGAAAAACCATCGATTGCCTCATCGCAACCTTTTGTATCGCCGAGAATCATACTTTGCTGCACCGCGATTCTGATTTTGACGGATTTGAAAAACACCTGGGTTTGAACGTGGTTCACCCAATTTAGAATCCTTTCTCAAGGGGACGAACAATGCCGGTAGATGATACATCACTCCATCTAATCCCATCATTCCATTCAGTACCGCAGCACTCACCGCTTTTTCAAGTGTCTCAGAAGAATAGGATTGATGTAGTTTGAGGATGGAGATGAACTCCCGGACCCCTTGTCCCTCAGGTTTGTTTTCTCGTAAGGAGCGTAATAATTGTTCATAACTGGCTGGCCATTTTTTACGCCATTGGCGAATGGGTTGAGCATGTTCAAATGCTCCAGGACGTTGTTCAGGTAAAGAGATATAGTGCATTGGATCCAAGTGGATATCATTATGGACATTATTCATTTGTTAGTTGATGTAGCCACAATATTCATAGGTGTCGGCATTATTGTTATTGCTGTTGGCGCTTTATTAGCTTCAATATGTGCAGTAGCTGTTTCAATTTGGCATTTGTGCGATATTACCAGAATTCGCAGGCCAGGAAGATGCCCGCGAAAAACCGCGCTACTGGTAAATATTTAATGAGAGGGTGATACGCTCATGTGTTGTGAATTCCGTTGAAATCGCATGTACA
>WOUT01000037.1 GCA_009773005.1 Chloroflexota bacterium
GCCACGCCTTGCCCGTGATTACCTGCTGAGCAAGTAACCAATCCGTTTTTCGCTTCCCAAGGTTCTAATGAAAGAATCTTGTTTAAGGCTCCACGCACTTTGAAAGAACCTGTTACCTGTCGATTTTCCCATTTTAGGAATACATTCAATTCAGAATCATACGTCAACGGCGTCTGCTTGATTGACCCCGCAATCCTCGCAGATGCTGCTTGCAGCCACTCCATTGGAATCATCCCTGCTCCAGAATCGTTCGGGCTTTCATAGGATCGTCCGTGAAAACCCCATCTATATGCATTGCAAACATGCGCTTAAGGTCAGTTTCCTTATTAACCGTCCATACATGAACGCGTCTGCATCGGGCATGTTCCTTGGTCACATAAGACTTGGTTACGTCACTGAGATATGGATGAATTGCATCAGGTGAAATTCTCCTGTAAATAATAGAGCGGGAGAAAAATCCTGCAATTCCTGACAGGCACAATAAAGCCGCAGGTGGTTCTGGTAGCAGATTTTTAATCATTACAAGGTTTTTTGGTAAGAAAGAAGAGAAAAGAACCCGTTTTTCCATGTTATGACGCATCACGACTTGAGCAACTTTCTCAATCAGGCTGTCATTTGGAGAGCCATAATTAGTTAATTCCACATTGACCAATACTTTCTTGCCAACCTCTTCGAACACTTCATCCAATGTCGGAATCTTTTCACCAACGAATTTCTCGTTGAACCGCCCACCGGCATCCATTGACTTCAGCGCTGCAAGTATAAGTTCATTAACTTTGCCTTTTCCGTTTGTCGTCCGGTCAACTGTTTGATCATGGATCACAACAACCTGGTTGTCTTTTGACAACTTTGCATCCAATTCAACCGCATCGGCAAGATGAGCAACAGCTAACTTAAAAGATGCCAGTGTATTTTCAGGAGCATGGGCACACGCTCCGCGATGGCCAAAGATAACTGCATTTTGAAAATCACTAAACATCTTACAATTCGACAAAATAGGATTCGGCCGCTTTGTCAAGAAGTTCTTTTGACATAACCGGCTCTACTGCCAGATAACGTGAAATATCCAGGATTTGATCGCATAGGTCCCGGGGATGGGAAGCGCGCATCTTCCGTTCCGGTTTGATGTACCATTCCTGAAGTAAATATGCCAAACCTTCATCAGAGTATGCTACTTCTTTTGCAGCCGCTACTCTTTTAAAGATCTCTCGATATTCTTCATAACTCGGATCCCCGATCTCAATTTTGTGGCGTAGACGTCTCAGAAATGCCTCGTCAACCAGGTCTTTTGGTGGCAAGTTGGTTGAGAACATTACCAATACATCAAAGGGAACTTCGATCTTGCGTCCGGTGTGCATAGATAGATAATCGATCCTGTTTTCCAAAGGTACGATCCAACGGTTCAAGAGATCGCGTGGGCGAACTTGCTGCCGTCCAAAATCATCGATCAGCAAAATACCGCCATTTGCCTTTACCTGGAAAGGCGCTTCGTAGTATTTCAACGTATCATCAAAAACGAGATCAAGACCAGCCAGGGTCAGCTCACCGCCGACCATGATGAACGGTCTGCGGATTCGTACCCAACGCAAGTCCTTACGCATTCCTCCACGCCCGCTTTGGGTGGATGTATCATCTTCAGGGGCGAGTTGGTGGTTGACAGAATCAAAGAGTGTGATCACCTGTCCATCACAAAAGATCGAGAACGGAATGTACATGGTCTGCGATAGGATCAAGTTGCCGATCGCACGCGCTACACTTGTCTTTCCATTTCCAGGAGGACCATAAATAAAAATTGAAGTTCCTGAATTTACAGCAGGACCTAAGCGATGAAATGTATTTTCGCCAAAGATCAGCTCACCTAAGACCTGTCGCATATGCCGGTTGGTCACTTGAATGCGTCCCCTGCTCTGCCGCCTTACTGAGTCATTATAAACTTCTAACGGAACCGGAGCAGGACCTGCATATTGGCTGCGGTCTAGCGCTTCTCTTGCTCGAATGATACCTGCGCCAGTAATCGCATAGAGGTAGGCGCCTTCGCCCAACCCCATTTGCGAAGACCGCACTTCAATCATTTTTTCCCGCTTCAACGCCTCCAGGATCTGGTCTACTAATCCGGCAAAGGGCAGCGCCATAGCCTCAGCAACTTTGAATCCGGTTAAATATCCTTGAAAGTAGAAAATTTTTAGAGCCAGATCCTGAAGCCAAAGAATAGCCAGACCAGTATCTTCAATTTTATTTAAAGGTGGCGGAATAAATTGTCCTGGAGAGGAATTAGTGGCTTTTTGGATTGGTTTTATTTCTGGTGAGACAGATTGATCGACCATGAAAAAATCCTCCCGAAAATGGAAAATTACATTGGAATAATTGGTTAATTATAGCATGACCGGTTTGCCAGATTGTTTACAGTGTCGTTAACTCTTTAATGGATGTGTAAATCGTATCTGTACAATCATCGCACCGGTTAAAACCAATAGAAGACCAATAATTCCTTGAGCGCTTTGTTTCTCTCCAAGGAATATCCAGGCCAGTATGGCAATATAGACCAACATCGAGCTGTTAATGATTGTTGTCTCGGTTGCTGTAAGCGTCTGTTGGACGAAATTCCAAACAGAGAAACAAAAAGCCGTATTCACCACCGCGAGAATTACGATGATCCAAATGCTTTTAGCGGTTAGCGGCGGAAACCCTTGCCAGAGAATTCCAGATGTAAGCATCAAAACCGAGCCGATGCTCATACTGATCGCTGTGATCACGATCGGATTGATATGTGCTGTTCTGTTCACCTTTCTGCCTATGATTGCCCCAATAATATTGCCAAAAAGACTCAACACAGCAAAAAACCACCCCCACCAACTACCCCCGTTTACGCTTGCGGGATAAAAATAGATCAAAATCCCAAACAAATTTAGAAATATGCCAATCCATTGCAACCAATGGGGCTTTTCTTTGATGGCAAAAGTTGACATTAAGGCGACAAATAGAGCGCTCAAATTCAAGATCAAACTCACCGTCACAGTGGGCAAATAAGCCAATCCCAAATACTGTCCTCCCTGAGCTACTGTATAAAGAAATACTCCCAGAATGATGAGTTTTATCCAGTCTTTTCTGGTGAGCGATCTTATCTCCGCTCTAACGTTTTTTCGCAGGAGGAAGGGCCATAGGAGAATCGATGCAAGGGTATAGCGTAAACCTGCAAAGGTCATCGCCGGAACATCTTCGAGACCAATCTTGATCAGAACCCATGATGTTGCCCAGATCATTGTGACCAAGACTGCAAGTAGCAGTGACTTTATTCGGGAAGGTTTGATCACTTATCTAAAATCCGATATTTCAGAAACTTTCATATCCCGAATGCTGATTTGTTGGGTTTCTTTTTCAAAATAACGATTCACTTCGATCGAGAATAACAGGTCAAAGCGTGGTTTTTTTTTCCTCCAAACATCAAACCACTTGGCTTGATTAAAGGCGACCGCCTGTTGGATTGAACAACCTTCGATCATACAACGGATGTGGGTGCCTTCTTTGCCCATCAATTTCATATCCGAGATCTTGGCGTCGCGTACAACAAATAAAGCTGAGGGGTTCCCCATCCCGGTTGGTTGGAGTTTCTCTAAGTCTTGATAAATTGAAGGAGTGATCTTTTCGATAGCAATTTCGATATCCGCTTTAAGTGTCTGCCGCAACTCCTGATCCCCTAACTCCCGATCTGCAATGGATGCCAATCTTTCCATGAGTGAACCGACCTTATCAGTGAGTACGGTAAAGCCTGCCGCCATGGCATGACCGCCGTGTCGAACTAAAAGATCAGAGCATTCATCTAGCGCTTTTGTGATGTGAAACTCAGGAATGCTCCGGCAAGAAGCACGGATGAATTCATTTTCAACAACTCCCGCGATTGATGGCCGATAAAAATGTTCGGTTAATTTGGCTGCCACAAGTCCAACGATTCCCGGATAAATATCTTCTCCAGGAAGATATACACTTTCTTCAATTTCTGACTCTTCGTCATGATGAACCTTATAAAACGCAGAGATCAAATTCAGTGCTCTTTCATCGCCAATCTTTTCTTTCGCCAAATCTTGAGCTGTTTTGGTTGCTTTCTGGCGTTCACTATTTTTATTATCCAGTTCTTGAGCAATAACACCAGCCCTTTCGATTGAATCGGTAACTAATAAATCATAGGCTTTTAAAGCTGAATCCATTCTTCCGGCCGCGTTTAAACGAGGTCCAAGCATGAACCCAATATCAGTGGCTGTAATTCGGGTAAAATCTTTTGCCGCTGCGCCTGCGAGAGCTCTTACTCCAACGCGTCTTCCCAATCGGATCAGGTTGATCCCGCGTCGAACGAGTGTCCGGTTCTCTCCGGTCAAAGGTACGATATCGGCTACTGTCCCGAGTGCCACCAGGTCCAGCCATTCATCTGCTTGCCAGTCGCCTGCGGGTCGTTTTGAGAATAATGCCTGCGCAATTTTGTAAGCCAGCCCAACTCCGGCAAGGTCTTTATATGGGTAAGGGTCGCCTTCCCGTTTTGGGCATACAACTGCAAAAGCGTCTGGAAGTTTATCCTTTGGATGGTGATGGTCGCTGATGATCAGGTCAATTCCAAGCGCCCGGGCATGCTCCGCTTCGCGCGGGGATCGGATGCCGCAATCCACTGTTAGGATCACTTTGGCGCCTGAATCTGCCAAAAATGTGATCGAATCGATGTTTAACCCATACCCCTCATCAAACCGGTTGGGGATAAAACGGTGTACTTTTGCGCTAAATTTTTGAAGCACCAACACCATGAGCGCTGTGGCTGATACACCATCTACGTCATAATCTCCATAGACCACGATACCTTGCTGCAGATCAATTGCTTCCAATAATCGGTTTACCACTTTTTCCATATCCAGCATTAAAAAGGGATCACCGGTCGGAGCTGATGCATTTAGATACTCCTCAGCAGAGACCAGATCGGTGATTCCCCGATTGAACAATATCTGGCGTAAGTACTTTGGGTAGATACCTAATTGTCTGTCAACTTCTGCTGTTATTTCCGGGTAGACCTGCCAGTGCTTGTTTTGCGATGAAGATGCCAACTTTTCCCTACTCTTTATTCGTCAATGTAAAAACGTGGTACCCGGTCTGTAAGACCGCACACTACCTCATAATTCACTGTTCCCCACAATGCTCCGATTTCCTCGGCAGTGATATGTTCCTCGCCCTGCTTGCCGATCAGAACCACTTCGTCTCCTGCCCTTGCCGAAGAGTTGTCTTCCAACAACCACATGGATTGATCCATACATATGCCGCCGGCTTGTTTAACCCGCTTGCCACCGATGAGGACGATATTATCCGGCTGCCTGCGCAAACCATCCGCATAGCCCACAGCCACCGCGCCAATGCGCTCAGGTTTGGAGGTTACAAAACTATGGTTATAACCAACCCCTGAACCTTCCGGTAATGTCTTCACCGATGATAACCGGCACTTCCACGTTAACGATGGTTCAAACTCCTGGGGTAATGGGGCATCATTTGATGGGTGTAAACCGTAGATCGAAATCCCTGGTCGGACTGCATCATACCAGGCGCCCGGAAAGTAAAGCGAAGCTGCTGAATTTGCAGCGTGAATAATTTGTGGCCGAATTCCTTCCGTGTTTAATTCAGCGATCACCTGATCAAATTTTGAGATTTGTTCGAGCGTGGTTTGTTTTGCAGGTTCATCCGCGCTTGCAAAATGCGTGAATAACCCCTCAAAAAAGAGACCGTCGAGACCCGCGATATGTTTCCCAAAAGCACAGCCGTCATTCGGCAGCACCCCCAACCGTCCCATTCCTGTATCGATTTTGGCATGCACCGCGATTCTGCCATTCATTTGTTTTGCAACTTTGTGATACTCGCTGGCAAGATCTGGTAAATTGACCATCAAACTGATTCCAAAACGGATGGCATCCACAGCGCGCTCTGGTGTCGTGTATCCCATTACCAATATTGGCGCCAGGATTCCAGCGTTTCGGATTTTAATTGCTTCTTCGATCCGGGCAACGCATAACCTTGCTGCGCCGGCTTGTATTGCGGTTCTCGATACCTCTAATATACCGTGGCCGTAGGCGTTGGCTTTGACCACTGTCATGACTGGTCGTTGTGTATGCTCATGGATACGTTGGATGTTCCTGCGGATTGCCCCCAGGTTGATCTCGAGCCAGATGGTTTGATTGTCAAAATTCATTTGTTTAGTATAAACGACCTCAACATCTCCGGCAAGAGATTTTGTGATGAGATTATTTGATGCAAAGATTTTATAATGCAATGATAGTATCAAGTAAAATAAATAATATCTCTCCAATTGGAGTTACGCATGTGGCCATTGATCATCACGATTCTTGTCATTCTTGTTGCGATCATTCTTCTCATTGCTACGCGTTTGCGTCCTGACCTCATCGCATTAATGGTGATGTTATCCCTCGGCCTCACTGGAGTGGTTGATCAAACCAGGATCTTTTCAGGGTTCAGCAGCTCCGCAGTGATGACGATTCTCGGGATTTCGATGATCTCCGTCGCGCTGCAGCAAACCGGAGTCGCAAACGCCATTGGAAGATTCATCTTCCGTTCGAGCAAACGCAGCGAAGTGTTACTCATATTGCTGGTCACTCTCGCCAGCGCCACATTGTCTTTATTCATGAACAACATCGCAGCGGTGGGTGTGCTGCTGCCCGCGGTGATGTCGCTCTCCAGACGCAGCCAAACGCCACCTTCGCGATTGTTGATGCCGCTCGCCTTCGGCACGATCCTCGGTGGAATGGCGACCTTGCTCACTACCTCCAACATCATCGTCAGCGGAGCTCTCAAAGACGCCGGCTTGCCCAGTTTTGGGATGTTGGATTACTTCCCGATTGGTGCGCCAGTCGTTGTGGTCGGCATACTTTACATCATCACTCTTGGTCGAAAACTCCTTCCCCGTACCCAAACCACGGATCAAGATCAATCACCTCGGGAGCTTTCTGAACGGTTGAAAAAGCTTTACCTGCTTGACAAAAACCTCACCCACTTGCTAGTTTTGCCCGGTTCTCCATTGGCAAACCAGACTATTGCCGCTGGTGGTTGGTCAAGCCAGATCAATCTGATTATTCTGGGTGTCGTTCGCAACAAAAAAAATTTATTCGCGCCTCCTTCTCAGACAGTTATTCTTGATGGAGATATTGTTGTCGCCCGCGGGATTTTTGAGCCTCGTCAATTGGAAGGTCTTCGTCTGGAACGTGTGCCATCCTCATCAATAAATCCCTCCCTTACTGATAACATGAACCCGTTGGCAGAAGTGATCCTGTCACCGCACTCGCGTTTGATCGGTAAAAATCTATGCGAAATAAACTTTCGGGTCAGCTACGGATTGACTGTTCTCAGCATTTGGCGGCAGGGCAAACCGCTGCTCACAAATTATTCCAAACTCAATCTGCAGGTTGGAGATGCTCTCCTTGTGCAAGGTTCCGCTGAGAATATTCATCAGCTTCAACAGGATCAAGATCTGCTGCTTCTGGAAGAAGACCCTGACACTGTCTTCCTTCCAAAGAAATTAGTACTCGCGGTATTGATCACCTTGGTTACATTAAGTATCGCCGCTGTGGGCATTCTGCCAGTTGCGCAGGTAGTGCTTGCCGGAGCCGTGCTCTTGCTGCTCACCGGGTGTATGAATTTGAACGACGCCTTCCACCGCATCGAGTGGAAAGCCATCTTTCTCATCGCCGGGATGTGGCCCTTGACGATCGCGATCCGTGAGACCGGGCTGGCAACAGGATTGATTGACTTCCTTCTCAAATTACTCGGCCCGGTATCACCATTAGTCGTTGCGGCGTTTTTCTTATTTCTTTCGATGCTTTTTACACAGCTCATGAGCGGCCCTGTCGCCCCCATTATCATCTTTCCGCTGGCGCTCACCGCTGCCCAGCATTTTGGCATTGACCCCCGCCCGCTGGCTCTGGCAGTTGCATTGGGTTGCTCCCTGGCATTCATCACGCCGCTTGGTCACCCGGTCAACATTATGGTGATGAACCCGGGTGGGTACACCTTTAAAGATTTCTTCAGAGTCGGTTTGCCCCTGACCATTATTGCCTTTTTCACTATCCTGGCCGGTCTGCACTTCATTTGGGGATTATAATTTCGATTCTATGACTGAAAAATCTTTTAACTTTGATCTGTCTGCCTCCGAGGGAACTGCCCGTGCTGGAGTGTTTCACACGCCTCACGGACTGATCCAGACCCCGGTCTTTGCACCGGTCGGTACCCAGGCAACCGTAAAATCTCTTACCCCGGCACAGTTGGCAGATACTGGCGCCAGTCTCGTCCTCTCAAACACCTATCACCTCTATCTGCGTCCCGGCGCTGACCTGGTATCTGAGATGGGCGGACTGCACAACTTCATGCGCTGGCCAAAACCAATACTCACCGACTCGGGTGGTTTTCAGGTTTTTTCGCTGTCAGACACCCGCAAAGTGGATGAGGACGGGGTTACTTTTAAGAGTCATATCGACGGCTCCATACACCGCTTCACACCTGAAAGCTCGATCCAAATTCAAGAGCAGCTCGGCGCAGATATTATTATGGCGTTTGACGAATGCGCTACGCCAAGAGATTTGGCTTACAATCAGCGGGCGATCGTCCGCACCCACAAGTGGTTGGAACGCAGTATCACCGCAAAAACCCGCTCAGACCAGGCTCTTTTTGGCATCGTTCAGGGCGGCGTATTCCCTGATCTGCGCCGCGAGTCAGCCGAGTTCGTCTCCGCGCTGGGCCTGCCTGGCACAGCCATTGGCGGTCTTTCGGTCGGCGAGAGCAAAGCAGAAATGCACGCCATGCTTGAAGTGCTGCACCCCCTATTACCTATGGACAAACCCCGTTACCTGATGGGCGTCGGCTCGCCGGAAGATCTCATCAATGGCATAATGCGCGGGGTGGATATCTTTGACTGCGTGCTGCCCACCCGGCTTGCCCGCCATCAAGCCGCCTTCACTCCCAATGGCAGGATCAACCTGATGAACGCCGGATACGCACGCGACCCCAATGCGATTGACGCTACCTGCCATTGCTACACTTGCCAAAACTTCACCCGTGCCTACATCCGCCATTTGGTAGTCGCGAAAGAAATGCTTGCAGCTACCCTGATCTCCATCCACAATGTGGCATTCCTGATCAATCTGGTAAATCAAGCTCGCCAGGCCATCCTTGAGCGGCGTTTTAGCGAGTTTTCCACCAGTTTCCTGAATACCTACAAACCCGTCTATAAACAGGAGAACATATGACCCTCATTCAATCCATCATCTTGGGCATTGTGCAAGGGCTAACCGAGTTCCTGCCAATCTCCTCATCCGCTCACCTCGTGCTCATTCCTCATTTATTAGGCTGGTCACTCCCTGAAGCTCAAGTCTTTCCTTTTGACGTGCTCGTTCAGCTTGGCACTCTGGTGGCAGTCATCCTCTATTTTTGGTCTGATTTGTGGAAGATCCTCAAAGCTTTTTTCCAGGGCTTGGTTGCCCGCAAACCCTTTGAAGACCCTAACGCCCGCATGGGATGGTATCTGATCCTTGCCTCTATTCCGGCAGGTTTTTCAGGAATATTGCTAAAGGACAAAGTTGAAGCCGCCTTTAACGACCCCAATGCCACCGCTTATTTCCTCTTTGGCACCGCAGCGCTGCTCATTCTGGCGGAGATGCTCGGCAAGCGCACCCGCTCCCTCACGGGGATGAAGTGGTTCGACGCCCTATGGATGGGACTGTTTCAGGCCATGTCGATCTTCCCCGGCATCTCCCGTTCAGGCTCTACCATTGCCGGCGGCATGACTCGCAATCTCGACCGCCCTTCCGCGGCGCGTTTTTCATTCCTCATGTCCATCCCGGTGATGCTCGGCGCCGGTCTTGTCAGCATCACTGATGTCATCAAGATGCCTGATCTTGGCAGCTTTTTGCCCATTCTATTAGTGGGTTTCGTGGCTGCCCTGCTGGTGGGTTACCTTTCGATCCACTGGCTGCTGAGCTTCTTGAACAAGAGATCGTTCTATCTCTTTGCAGCCTACTGCGTCTTACTGGGCGCTGTGGCGTTGATCGTTGGCGCAGTGCAGACTAAGGCGCAAGCTTTAATTTCAACGCCTGCAATCGCTCAAACCATCCAAATTGACCAGACTGCAGCGCCAGCAACTGGCACACTCGACCAGAACCCGCTGACTGTGGCGTACACTTCATCGCTCGAATGGCTGCTGCCCGCCATGACCACCTGCGCCGGAGCCGTGGAGGATTTTTCGATCATCACCCACAGCCTCCCCGCGGACAAACTTGACCCAGCCGCAAACGCTATCTCGCTGCGCTGGGGCCCGCCTGAGGATCTAACTGATTACTCCGCGGCGCTCGGCTCGGAACGTCTCGCCCTGATCGTCAACCCGCAGAACCCGCTCATCAGCCTTACCCCTGAGTTAGCGCAAAAACTATCGGCTGCCGAGTTCACTTCATGGGGAGATTTATTTCAAAAATGCCCGGAGTGTTTCTCAGGCGCTCCCGATGAAACCATTGCCGCTTCGGTCCCCGCGCTCAATTTCTACTCCGCAGCCGAAGAGCCGCAGCAGATCTATGTGAACGCGGTGATGGCAGGTAGACCGGTCGCCAGCGCCCCCGCGCTGCTCATCCCCGGCGGTACGCAGATGCGTCAAATTGTCGCTGAAACCCCCGCCGCCTTCGGATTTATACCCGCCCATTTCCTGAATGAAAGCATCAAGGAAGTTGCCCTCGCTGCCATCGATCTCGCCGCTCTCGAAAAACCCATCCTGGCGATTTCAACCGCCGAGCCGGCTGGCAAAACCCGCGACTGGCTGATCTGCCTTACAAAAGCGCTCAATCCCTGAAATGTCCATCACAATCGTTTTACGCAAGCAAACCTTTTCCCTCGAAGATAACCTCACCGTCCAACAAGCCCTCGACCAGCTCGGTTTCACTCCGGAATCTTACCTCGTCCTGGTGGATGGCAGGCTCGCCGAGCTGGATGAACTTCTCGCATCAAACGCTCAGGTAGAACTGATCCCCACCATCGCGGGCGGTTAAAATAAAAAAAGCGCACAAGCAATAACCTGCGCGCCTTCCTCAAACCTCGATTGGCTTACGCCGCTTCCAAATATCGCTCCAATTCCCAATCCATCACCCGCAGACGATAGGTTTCCCATTCTTCCATCTTCGCCCGTCTGAACGAATTGTAGATTGATTCGCCCAGAGATTCGCGGATCAGGCTGTCTTTCTTCAATTCGTCGAGCGCCTCAAGCAGCGACCCTGGCAATTCATCAACGTTTTTCGCCTTACGCTCATCCGTTGAAAGTTCATATACATTGATGTGATTCAAAGGTTTCGGCGGAGTGAGCTTGCGGTCAATGCCGTCCAGCGCCGCGGAGAGCATTACCGAATATGCCAAGTACGGGTTGCAAGAGGGATCCGGGCATCTCAGTTCAGCCCGCACGGCTTTTGACTGTCCTTCCATGAAGCGCGGAATGCGGATGAGCGCCGAACGGTTGGTCTGCGCCCAGCCCACGTAGACAGGAGCCTCATAACCAGGCACCAGCCGCTTGTATGAGTTGACGGTTGGCGCTGTCACCGCCGAGAAACCGCGCGCGTGCGCGAGCTGACCGGCGATGAAACCGTGGGCAATCTCTGAGAGTTTATATTCGTCCTTGGGGTCATAGAAAAGGTTGTTGCCGTCTTTGTCGAACAGCGATTGGTGGCAGTGCATGCCTGAGCCGTTGATGCCGAAAATCGGCTTGGGCATAAAGGACGCCACCAGCCCGTTCTGAGCGGCGATGGCTTTCACGGTGTACTTCAAGGTGAGCACATTATCCGCGGATTTCAGTGCGTCGCTGAAGCGAAAATCGATCTCGTGCTGACCCAGCGCGCATTCGTGATGACCCACTTCCACTTCCAGCCCCATCGAATCCAGTGCGCGCATCAATTCGGTGCGGACGCGCACCGCCTCATCATTGGGCGAGAAGTCGAAATATCCGCCGATGTCGTGCGGCACCGGGTGGACGACATCTCCGCCGTTGCGCCGGAAGAGGAAGAATTCGGGCTCCGAGCCGACCATGAACGTCCAGCCGCGCTGCTTGAGTTCGGCCAGTTTGCGGCGCAGCAGCCCGCGCGGATCCCCGGTAAAGGGAGTTCCGTCTGGCTGGTAAATATCGCAGATCAGGCGCGCGCGTTTCATGCCTTCAGGCGACCAGGGCAGCACTGTGTATGTGTCCATATCCGGGCGCAGGTGCATGTCGCTCTCCTGTATGCGCGCGAACCCTTCCACTGATGACCCGTCAAACCAGATCCCGTTATCCATCGCTTCTTCCAGGCGTCCCACCGGTGTATCCAGACTCTTCACTGTACCGGTTACATCGGTAAATTGAAAGGAAATGAAAACAACGCCATCTGCCGCCACTCGTTCAAGTAATTCTTTCTTGTCCATGGTTATCTCCTTGTTAAAAAGAATAAAGACATGCGTCAGGGCATGCCTTAACTTAATCCAAATCGTCTGCTGCCCTTCCTTATTATTGAATACAGACAACTTTCCGTCTGGTCCTGTTATCGCTTTGGACCGGTCGTCACCGTCCGGGTTTGAGCTTTAACTATTTCAGGAAGGAGAAAGAAGCCCGGGCAGGGCTTCGGAGGCATCCGCTGATCATTCGATTTTCCCCTGTACGTCCCCCCAGGGTTAACCACCTTCTCGCGAAGGAGAACCTCCACCTCGTCATCTCGATGTTCCGAGATGCAGCCGCTAGATCTCACATATTCAATTTTTAATCTTGGGTACATGATACAGAGGTTGAGGTTAAAAGTCAAGAGGGAGTTGGTTTTCGAGTTGGTTTTCGACTTGGTTTTCGACATCATCCCCCCAGTTGCGGGGATTGGTATCAATGTATTCCGCGATGTTATCGTATTCGCGATCATAGTCAATAATATGTTCATAGTAGTTGCGCTGCCAAACTGGCACACCGGGGGTTTGACGTATGATATTGATTTGTTTTGCGGTATTCATTTTTAAATATCCGATGACCAATGGGAGGAGCATCCGTCGGCGGGGTTCTTGTGGGGGTAATTCATATTGTTGGGGCGATCCATATTGTCGGGGCGATCCATATTGTTGGGGCGATTCATGAATCGCCCGTACAGTTATGATGGCGTGAAAATGGTCGGGCATGACGACCGCCGTATCCAATTCAATTTGGGGATATCTGTCGGGGAGAGAATTCCAAACGCCCCAGACGATTTGACCCGCGGGGGTTAATTGGATTTCGCCGTTTTGGATTGTGCCAAATATGCGTTCGCGTTGATACGCAACCAGTGTGACGAAATATCCCCCCTCGGAAGAATAATCATACCCCTTGAGACGGATGGAGCGCCGGTGATGGAGAGTTGGATCGTACCCCATACGAAGGTTATACCTTAAACGTCCATTTGGCGTTCGCGCCGTGTTTTGGCCCCTCGCGCCGGATCAATTCAACCCTGGCGAATTCAAGGAATTTTTTGGCGTCAATCGAGCCGCACACCAACGGCATCCTGTTGTTCAATCGCATACCCTTGTGGACATCACTGGCAGAAAATGAAATGCGTTTCTCCCCTTTTTGGCGCGCCGGTGTAATGAAAGTCGTTTTCGCATACTTGCGGATCTCATCGGCTTGCGATCTTTTTTTCTCGTCCAATTTGATTTCAGATTTCTTGAACAACATTCTAAATAATTTCCACATCACGCCCCTCCTGTTCAATCGGCCACTTCGGAATCACCATATCGATCTCCGCCATTAACCGGATCGTCTCTTTCAAACTCACCACCACCCGCTGATAGTGACTGATATCCTCACCGCTTAATACCCGCCCCTTGCGGTCTTTCAACCACTTGTCGCACACCTGATACCCGCCAATTTTGAAATTCCACACTTCTTCGGGCACTCCCCCAAAATACTGGCGTGGGTTGATCCACACACGTCCATTGGAACCGGAACTCCCTCTCCTGCTCGCGGGAGAGGGTCGCGGTTTTTGCATACCCGAGCGAAGCGAGAGGTAGGGGGGTGAGGGTGTTTGTGGGGGTGAGGCAACAAACCCCACCTTCACCACCACGTTATCCCCAACCACCGGGTAGGTTGTGATGAAGTTCTCGACCTTGGGGTTTTTCAGCAGGTGAAGTTCCACCAGTTCCTTGCCTTTTGCCGCCAGCGCGGCGAACAGTTTTCTGTTGCTCGTCAGCGGTAACCGCGGAAAATCGATCTTCAGGAACTCGGCATACCGGCTGCGGTAAGTCGGCGAGTGGAACACCGCATAGGCGTAGTAGAACACGTCCTCCGGACCGAAGGTGGTTTTGAGATCGCCCTGTCCGTCAGGAACGAACTGTAACCCAAGTTTTCCACTGAGTTCCTTGAGGAACGCTGGTGCCAGGTTAGATTGACGCGTGGGTTCGGTTTGAGCAAAAAGTGTTCCAGTTGAACCATTATTTTCAGAATAAAGATAAAGGGGAAAAACCGAAGCATTATCAAGAGAGGTAATGCAAGATTTATCAATTATGTGTGACCCTATAAATGCATAATTCCAATCTTCTTGCCCTCTGGTTCTACGCAAACTCACCAAAGCAATATTATCTTGTCGGACAAGGTTTCGCATTATTTCTCCACGAGGCATGCAATGAAATCCTTTTGATTTACCGGTATAGTATGTAAACCGAATGTCAAAAGGCCGATAGTCAATAGGCACAATGTTATTTTCTTTAGAACCGCTAGACTTAATATCATTTTGGGCAAATTTCACTTGCCAATCTCGACTATCTTCCCCTAAATTAAACTTGGTTCTCGCTGTTTCAAAGGGTAAGTTTACAAAGTCACGAATATTTTTATTGACTTCGTCTGCTGTTTGTTGAATTGCGAAGTCGTCTCTGGCAGTATAAAGTCCTACACTGTTTTTTTGCATGATGTCAGTAATTTGCCAATTCTTTTCATATTCAGGTAATAATTTTGTATTTTGAGGTACAAATAAATAATGCGGTTTTTTAGGCAATATTTGTTTCCATTTAATATTAGGTAATAACACTTTATGAAGTAAGGAGTATTTTTCTTCTCTTAAACCCCAGAAGCCAATATGGTTTATAGTAGGGGCGGACGGTGCGGTCTTTGCATCCCCGAACGTTTTTTGTGAGAGGGACTGTCCGCCCTTGTTTGGGTTAACCCCATTTTTAATCGCCAGCAGGATTGCTACCCCTTGCTGGATATCGAATACATTCTCGTCCTTGCTGCCATCCGGTGCTTTTTCTTTCTTTTTGCTGTTGCCGTGCAGATCCAGTACGTATATCTCATCAAAGGTATTCAATAAATGTTGGCGCATCCCTCTAAAGGTTGGGTTGTCAAGGTAGCCGTGATTGGTGATGAATGCCAATACGCCATGCCCCGTCTTGTTGATCCGATATTCGCCATAACGGATGAATTTTACATAATCATCTTGTAAACCTTTTGGATTGGCTTCTCCTAATGACACCCCATCAACTTGATAATAATCACGCACTAAATCTGAAATCCATTTTCCATTATTGGTTGATTCATATGAATACGGTGGATTGCCCAACACAACCATAATATCGTCCGCTTTCTTCACTTTGGCCGCTTCGCTTGATTCTTCGGCGATGTTCAACCCCAACCCTGCCAGCGTATCGGCCCGTTCCACCCCCTCTTCCAGTGTGTTGGTTAAATAAACCTGCAGGCGTTCGTCTTTGCCTTCCAGCGGCACGCCTAACGATTGCATCAGAAGACCCAGTTTCAAGTGCGACACCACGTAAGGCGCAATCAGCAGTTCAAACCCGAACAGTCGTTTGAGCATACTCTTGCTCTTCTGCGCCCATTGTCCGCCCTGCCCGCGTTCGTTCACGATCTCGTTATGGATCTGTTGAATGACGTAATATAAAAACGTACCCGTTCCGGTGGCCGGGTCAAGCGCCTTCACGCTCTCATCCGCCAGCCCCCACGGCTTGTTGAATCGGGTTTTTAAGATCTCATCCACCGAGCGCACAATGAACCGCACCACCGGTTCCGGCGTGTAATACACTCCCCGGCTTTCCCGCATTTTGGGATCATAGGTCGCCAGAAAGGTCTCATAAAAATGCACCACCGGGTCTTCGGTGCGCGTGCGCCGTCCGAAATCCGCCAGGATGCTCGGAAAATCTGCCCGGTTGAGCAGCGATACCAGATCCTTGAGGTACGGCTGGATGATATCCAGTTCATCAAGCTGGTCGTTCACATCCATGAATAAGCGCCGCAAAAACGGATTGGCGCGCAGGTACTTATAAGCGTCCTCAAAAGCGAATGGCGCCCCTTCCGGCGCGCTCAACTTGGCGGCAAACAACCCGTAAGTGATTGCCTGGGCGTAAAGATCGGCAAATTCTCTGGGTTTCAGGGCGGGCAGCAGTAGGTCCACAAAAGTCTTGTACTGCTGGCTGAGCGCCTTTTGCAGGTCGGGGTCGCCCGATTCCAGCGCGTTGGCGATCTGGTCGCGGATGAAGTGCGTCACCCCCGCCAGCCGTTGCGCCAGTTCTTTCGGAGTGCCCACTGTTGGTGTTTCGGTGTCCAGGAAATCCTTGATGAGTTTCTCGATCGTTTCAGCCGCTTGCGGGACGGCTGTTAATTTGTTGTTCTTGCCAAACTCGGCTGCCTTGAATTTTAGTTTTCGTTCCCCGTTCACATACCAGCGGAATTCCACATAATCCGTCAGAATCAAATTATGTAATGCGGGTAAATAACGTTTCATCTGGTCTGATTTCTCGATCTTGTCCAGATCGGCGCCCACGTCCTTGGTTTCGATATATCCGAGCGGCACCTTACCCTTTTCGACAATGAAATCCGGCGCGCCGCACTCAATATGTTTGGGGTCATTCGAGGCATCCACGCCCTTGCCGTAAGATTCAACCAGTAGCTCCAGTGAACCACGGTAGGTATATTCCGTGGCGTTTCCGCGTCGGTAATCCGCTTCGATCTTCTTGATGTACTCTTCAAAGGTTATAGTCATGGCTTGATCCCCGTTCCTTAATACGTTCATTATAGCAAAAGATGAAAATCGTATTAACCTTAATATTTCCAAAATGAATCTTAATATTTCTAAAAACACTTGACAAGCTAGAACAAATGTGCTATTATATGAAAACTTGAACTTTAGGTCTTATTAATACTCCGGATGGTTTTACCGGGGTTTCCCGCCTCTCTTTATTTTCATTGCGAGCCTTGTTTTTTCGATGAAACAATCTGCGTTTTTTTCAGTAAACCCACTTCCATGCTTACCGTTGTCTTTTCTAACCTCCCTTTCCAACTCTAAAGGACATAAAATGACTGATATTCCCGTCCCCCAGGCTTCCCTTGCGCCCCAAGACCAGACCCCCGAGGAATTTTTCGGTAAATCCGCTGCCCAGCTAAAAAACATGGGGCTCGCTCGCCTTCTCGAACCTGAAACCTCGCCTGATCCCGACTTCAAATTTGACGCCCTCTCCCCAGCCGACTATTCCGAATTCACCCGCTGGCCAGACTCCAATCCTCCCGCTGTCAACCAGCCTGTCCCCTTGCTCGTTCCCCAGCCCAACCCCTATGGCGATCTGCGTGGTAAAAGCAAGATAGGGCGCTACATGAATTCCACCATCGTGAACGTTGAGCCGCCTTCAACCAAAAGGAAAAGGGGAGGTCAGCCTGGAAACATAAATGCCCTCAAACACGGGGTCTACCTCGATGGTTTCCGTTTGCGCAACACCAATCCCATCGAGCGCGCCCAGCTCTTTGACATCAACGAATGCATCACAAGTGTTAAGAGCTACATCAAATTTACATTTGAAGCTGGCATCCAATCCAAAAACATGGGTGAAATCAACGACACAATGCGCTCACTCTCCCTCGCGGCTATGGGTCTCTCGCGTCTCATCAATACCCATAACGAATACATTACATCCCCTTTGCCAGGCGATTTCAAATCACGCAAGAATTCAGGGGGTCTTGACGTCGTCAACTATTATAAAAAAAAACCTCTCCAACCTCATCGACCTCAACGAACTTGACCTCGGTCAGGAAAATGATGTTGAAAGTGCGGTAAAGGAATGAAGAGTTGTTAATCGAAACCATACCAATATTTGCTAAAACCGAATTTTTGTATTCAAAATGATTCGATTTGTGGTTCGTTCCCAATTTTTTTTACCGAATATCCATTCTTGCAAATAGTGTCATTGCAATCCTTGCCTTCAGGCGAAGTATTGCCAAATCAATTTTCTTTTTTTTCTCTGGTTAATACATTTTCCCCTGTTGACCTTACGAACAAATGTACTATAATAGAGTCATTGACAAAACATACTATAATTAACCAAACCCGATTGAGGAGAATCCCCGATGGCGAAAA
>WOUT01000038.1 GCA_009773005.1 Chloroflexota bacterium
GGTATCAAGAACTACGTATTGCTTGATGAACCGCCGGATGCGGACCCGCATGTCCGGTGGTGTGAGAGGGGGCGGTTAGTCGCCGCTCCCTACTCGATTGTTCCGGGGACTTTCCCTGTTTAAATTGTACAAATCAATATTTTCCCGATACAACCTCCCCCCCGGGGAGAGTCAAGGGCGATAATTACGAAATAGAATTTTCAAGATAATATATTATTATAGAATAAGAATATTGGAGGTGTTTCATGTATGAACGCCATTCGGATCCTTTGCTGCCGCGAAGAATTTTCTTGCTGCGCGTGCTTAAACATGCCATTGCAGGAACAGGCGTCTTGATTGTTTCACTTGGTGTCGGAACAATCGGATACCATGGTTTTGAACAACTGACATGGGTGGATGCGATATTGAATGCCTCGATGATCCTGGGTGGGATGGGACCGGTCAATCCGATCATTACTGAAGGAGGGAAGATCTTTGCATCTGCTTATGCCCTGTTCTCGGGGATGATCTTTTTGGTGGTGGCAGGGGTGATGATGGCGCCGGTGGCGCACCGCATCCTGCATTACATGCACATGGACGAGGGGGATCAATAGACCACTAGGGCTAATATCGCAGACAATACTCGCGATCAGATAGTCAGCAAATTATTCGCATAGTCAACTAGCAAAGATGTAGGGAGTATTCCGGAACTTTGCCGATATAATAAAAACAGTCGTAAACCCGATGGAGGAGGAAATATGACCAAACGTTTAGTCCTGTGGATTGTTTTAATGAGTCTGGTGTTTACTGCGGGGTGTGACCAGCTAAAACTCTTTGCTCCGCAAGATGCGACGGTCGTACTTTCTGACTCCGAGGCGGCAACCCTCGCAGCACTCGCCGCGGAAACGCAAAAACCCTCAGACGGGATCTTAAGGCTGCCGACTCCCACTACTTTCGACCCGCAGTTGGTTAAACCTTCTTCCACGCCCAAACCGGGCAGCATTACAATCACAAGCATCATGGAGACCGGCCCTGGTCGCGCAGTCGTTAATTGGGATGCCATCGGTGAGTTTCCATCAGGTTTTAAAGTGGTCTGGACGGATGTGCAGGGCAAGCCAACTTTCCCGGAAAACACCTCGGTATATGCCAGCGGTCCGAACGCTCGCTCGGCGTTGATCAACGGAAAATCCGGAACGATCTATTATGTGAGGGTATGCCGTTATCTCAATGGGATTTGTGACATTTATAGCGAACTTGGTATCTTCGCCTTCCTGGATACTTCTTCGCCAACCCCAGACAAGGCTTCAGCAGCCACGGCCACAATGCTGGCATTTATCCAGACCAAAACTGCCATACCTGGAGGCATAACCGGTGGCACAACCGGCACAAGCCTGGTGATCACTTCCATGTCAGGCGGCGCGACCGGAAAAGCGTATATGGCGTGGACAGCCGAAGGTTCATTCCCGCTTGGTTACAAGATCGTCTATTCAAAAACCAACACCAAGCCGACTTACGGAACCGACCCCTATTTCTATGTTAGAGACAGCGCAGCGCGTTACGCTTATGTAGACGGAGACCCTGGCAGCAAGTATTATTACCGCATCTGCCGTTATATCACCAGCGGCTGCGATACCTATTCTCCTGTTTACACGCACACTTTTACAGGCACAGCCTTCACCCCAACACCAGATCCGGCGGTCATTACCATTACCGGCATCACAGACACAACCACCGGCCTGGCGCGCGTAGATTGGACTGCCACCGGCAGCTTCCCCACTGGCTTCAAGATCGTCTATTCCAAAACCAACCCGCTGCCTACGCTGGCTGACACCAATGTATATGTCAGCGACGGCAGTCTGCGAACTGGAACCGTCACGGGTGACCCCTCGGGCGCTTATTATTTCCGCGTATGCAAGTATTACAATGGTAAATGCGTGGTCTATTCCCCGGCAGTGAGCTTCACCTTCGCGGCGGACCCGGCGGTCATCAGCATCACTGGCATCACCGACACCACCCTGGGCAGCGCCACCATCAACTGGGATGCCACAGGTACATTCCCGAACGGGTTCAAGATACTCTATTCCACCACCCAGCCTGTCCCCACTTTTGAGAACGCCTCAAAGATCACTGTCAGTGATGGAAGCCTGCGCACCGCGTCTGTTACCGGCATCCCCAACACCCTCTATTACTACCGGGTGTGCAAATATACCGGCAGCGGCTGCAGCGTTTACTCGGCCGTCTCGGAATTTACGTATGCCGACGCCCCGGTGGACGCCGGGTTCGTGCTGGCTCTCAGCAGTGTAACCCTCACCCAGGCTGATTTCTCATGGACCCTGGCAGTGGATAACCCCGGTGGGTACAAAGCCATGTGGTCCTTCTCAAATCCACCACCCTGGCCTGGCAGCAGCAGCGAATTCATCTCCAGCCCGACAGCGCGGACGTATGTGAACACCAGTCTCACATCTGGAGGAACATATTACGTGAGGTTGTGCAAATGGAATGGCAGTTACTGTACCGCCTACTCGAATACTGTCGAGGTGGTTGTGCCGTAAACCTGCTTTATTGAATATCAAACTCCCCGGTCATCTTTCGCCGGGGAGTTTGATATTTTGGCTAAATCGTGCCGCCGTAGCGCGCATTGGCGAGCGGGATCACATTAATGACCCACTCCTCATAGGGGTGCACCTCGCGCACCGCCTGGATGGCTTCAGCCAGGAACTCTTCGCGGCAGTTGACCTCGATCTTGCACTCGTTGCCCGAATACAGTTTTCCGGCTTCTCCGAATGCGGGGTTCGACCCCTCCAGCGGACGCCACGCGCCCTGCACCTGTGTGACCGAAGCGCAGCGGTCATACTTGCCAATCTCTCCGGCGCGCGCCCCCGCCAGCGCTTCGAGGATCTCATCCAAGCTTTCTTCCGGGCAGAAGATCTCGATTTTGAAAAAGGGACTAACATTCATGATGACAACTCCATTATTTGAGTAGTGAGCCCAGCCCGTAACCGAGCACAGCGAAGATGAAACCACCGGTCATGCCGAGGATGGGTCGGACGCGTTCATACCAATTCATCACCCCGCCAGCCACGCGTCTGTGCGCACCAAGCAGCGCGAAAAGCACGCCGCCAGCGGTTGCCAGCAGCGGCGACCAGAGGGGGGAGGGGGAAAGGAGAAAAACAAAATAAGTGGCAGCCAGGCCCAATAATGTGCCGAACGGCGCGGAGATCAGCGTCAACCAGGAGCGTTTGACCACCAGTCCCACCGCCAGACCGACCAAGATACCCCCGCCCAGGCCCAGCAGCGCTTGACTTGCGGAGCCGGCAGTGAACCCGATCAGGAAAGCCGAAAAAGCAATTGCCAGCGCTTCAGCCCCGGTGCGGAACAATACGCTCCAAATGCCAAGCGCACCCAGCCCCGCGCCAACCGCAGTGAGACCTTCTTTTAACTGTTGGCTGACCGGTGAGGGGTCAAGTGACGGGTTCGACGGCTTTTCAACAGTTGTGACCCGCAGGGGCGGCGTCAAGGAGATGTCAATCGGAGCACCGCAGGCGATACAGCGGTTGGTTCCCGCCGGGTTTAGCGCCACGCAATAGGCACAGATGATCGATTTATCAGTCATGGGTTGATTATAGTTTAACCATGAAAAACATGAAAGAAATAAACGAGGTAACCGGGTTCATATTTAGTTGCGAACGTTTGTGCTTTGCAAGTGAGCAATCTCTAAGGAGTTTATTGGAGATTCCCCGGAAAACCACCGAGGACTTGTGCTTCGTCACGGAATTTATTGTGACTCGCAATGTAAAAAAATTGACCTGATAGGTTTCGAAACCTGTCAAGTCTATAAGCGATGCCAATTTGTCAGAATGCAAACTTAGAACGTCAGCGCCTTGTCAGCTTCAACTGTCCATTGGGTTAACAGGTTCATCGTGCTGATTTCAACCCCTTCAATCAGCCCAAGCCCCTTGATGCCGCGCGCTTCAGCGCAGGTACCACAAGCTTTCACCAGCCCGCCTTTGCTAATCACAGACCGGAGCATACGTTCGATGTTGTAATACCCCTGTGGTGTGGTTTGGTTTGTCAACGCGCACGTGACCGCGTCAGCCATCAGAAAAACGCGGACTTCTACCTCGGCGTGTTCTTTTTGCAGCGTCATCGCCATGCGCAACGCATTGTAGGCTTTTTCGGTCCCGTACGGCGCATCGTTAATAATGAATAGAATACTCATTTCAAATCTCCACAATTATCAATCTGGCTATCTTGCTGCCATCCTCGCATAAATTAATACTTGCCTTGCAGCCAATCGACAGGGTCAACCTGCACCCCGCCCACCAGCACTTCAAAATGCAGGTGCGGACCGGTCACGCGGCCGGTGTTGCCCACCATGCCGATCGCTTGCCCTGCTTCCACTCGGTCCCCCACGCTTACATTGATCTTCGACTGGTGCCAGTAACCGGTGTAAACCCCCCGGCCGTGCGAGATGATGGTGGCATTGCCGCGCACGGTCAGCTCACCGCTGTATACCACGATCCCGGCGGCAGCGGCGTAAATGGGGGTACTGTCGTTGCCGCAGTAATCCAGACCGCTGTGAAAATACTCAAACGGGCTGCCGTTATACGAGCGCAGCCTGCCGAAGGTGGAGGTCAGGCAATACGGCACGAACGGACTTGGTGATTTGAAAGCGCCGCTCCACATCTTCTCGGCAGGAGCGTCTTGCACAGTCTGTACCACCAGCGCCAGTTCAGGCAAAGTGACTTCAGGGTCAACGTAATTATCAGCCACATTAAGTGGCACATCCTGTCCGTAATCGTGTTTGCGGATGAGCAGGTTCTGCTGATAGGAAAAGGTGGAGCCATCCATGTTGGTAGAAATGATCACCAGCGGGGTCAGCCCGGTCTTGGCTAGGCGGGGGATGCCCTGCAGGGCGACCGCATTCATCTCATCCGCCGGGAAAAAGTGCAAGGCATACTCACCCAGCGACCCGCTAACAGTTTCGCCGGGGGCTGTGGCCGCCTTGAACTCGATGGTTTTGCCTTGCGGCAGCGGCGAGGGCGAGACGGTCAGGCTCGCGTTTACAAGTGAGGTTTGAACCCCGGGATTTGCATCGTTGGTTGGGAAGAAGATTGTGTCATTGGCAACCAGCGCCCACGGTCCGCGCAGATGGTTAAACTCCGCGGCAGTCCATGGGCTGGCGCTTTGCTTCACAGCCAGCTCCAGATCAGTCCATCCTGCGCTGACGGGAACGCGCTCCTGCGGCGCCTCATCGGTATAAATCTTGTAATAGGGCGCGCCGGCGTAAAATTCATCCGGGTTGGTGATGAAGTTCAAACGGTTGAGAAGTTCTTCCGGCAGTCGAAGATGGTTATTATATGAAGAGAGTGACTCTCCGTAGGGTAGAGAGACGCGAATCACCTCGCCCTGCACGTCTTCAAACCCGGGGATATAGAGCTTGTGTCCGGCGCTCAGGTTGTTGGGGTCTGGCAGATAGTTGAGCTGCTGCATGCGCGCTGTGGTGGTGCGAAATGAACCGGCGATGGCGCTGAGGGTGTCGCCCGGTTGCACGGCATAGACCAACCCGCTGGTCTGTGCCGAGACACTCGCCGGGGAAAGTAAGCCTATAAAAAAGAACAGGATAAGACAACTCCTGATGATGCGTGAGAGGGTAAATTTCATGAGTTCTATTGTAACGGATAAATCAAAATACAATATAAATAGAGAACTTTTTGAAGTGCCTCTATTTCGGCAAACAAAGCCTCATGATCACCTCTGACGTTCTTATTTCAGGATCTGGAACAGATTGTTGTAGTCGTCCGTCCACAGGCGGATGTTGGAGACGTAGCCGTCCATCGGCTCGGCGCGCGTCTGCAGGTCTGGGTCAGCCAGCAGGGATGGGTCGCGCGCCATCAGCATCCAGATGGAGGGGAAACCGGCTATTTTATCACCGGGGTCACGGATGAGGATGCGGTTTAAATTGAAATGATCGGCCAGGGTCCAAGCGACGGGTACCAGATCCAAATATTGGTTCGTAAGATGCAGAGCCAGGATGCCATCCGGCTGCAAGCGCTCAAGGTACACTTCGAAGGCTTCCTTATCGAGTAAATGGACCGGGATGGAGTCGCTGGAAAATACGTCCAGTATCAGGATATCGTATTCCTGTGAGCCGCCGGAGGCCAGTTCCTGCTCTAACGAGAGCCGGGCATCACCAGAGATGACTTCGATTTCCGCCTGGCTATCGGTCAGGTAGGAAAAGTAACCACCCTCTCCCAACGCCAGGTTGATCACCGTTGGATTGATTTCATAAAAACGATATACGTCACCAGGTAGACCAAAGGCAGATAAAGTGCCTATCCCCAGTCCAAGTACACCCACATGCATCCCGTTGCTGCGGTCGGGGTGATTGAGGATGGCGAGTCCACCCCCACCCGTCCCGGTGTAATAGGCAGTTGGGAGATCGCCCTTATCGGCTGTGGTGAATTGAAAACCGTGAACCGTGATGCCGTGCACGAGCAGGTTACGTTTGGTCCCATCTTCGGGTATACCAGCCGTTTTAACCCGCACCACACCATAGAAATTACGGCTGGATATCAGCGAGCCATTCAGGTCGCCGAGAATATACTGGTAAGCGCGAATTGACGAGAGCACCACCGCGCTGAGTAAAACCGCGTTCGTGATCACAAAACCCAGGCGCGAGCGGCGCGCAGAGGGGCGCACAATAGTCACCAGCAGGAAGAGCAGCCAGCACAGCGCAAAGCCGAGCGGCAGTTCCCAGTAACCCATGAAAACCACAGGGGCTGCGAACGTTATGATTATCCCGCCCAGCGCACCGCCAATCGAGACCATCAGGTAAAACTTCGTCAGGCGGTCAGCATGCGGGCGCAGGCGGTAAAGCTCTCCATGACAGACCATACACGCCGCGAACAGCGCCAGCGAGAAAATCCCCAACTGCACCGGCACATTGAGTGAACCATCGGGTCGCCCCAACGCCCAGCTGTAAAGCAGCATCGAAAAAAACAACAGCCCCAGATAAAAATTGCGCGAATACCAGCGTTCTCCCGAAAAGGCGAAGATGAACGAGAATAAGTACATCGTCAGCGGCAGGACCCACAGGAACGGGATAACCGCCACCTCCTGAGTGATGTGACTGGTGGTCGCCAAAAGCAGCACGGATGCGGTCATCGCCAGGGCAATCCACAAGGCATAATCTCTCACCAGGGGGCGTGGACTTGACACCCGGCTGGTCATTTCTGGACCTTGCATTGAGCCAGTCGAAGCGTCCATACTTGAAACCCGCCGCGCGCGCAGAGATCTAATCGCCCCGTAGGCTGCCAGCCCGGCATAGACGAAGTACAATATCGACCAGACGCGTCCTTGCCAGGTGAGGGTCAGGTACGGTTCAATAAGGATGGGGTACGTCACCAGCCCGAGCAGGGAACCCAGGTTGGATAGGGCATACAGACGATAGGCTGTTTTCTCAGGATAAGTCTGGTGCGACCAGGCTTGCATCAACGGGCTGTTGGTGGAAAGGAGAAAATACGGCAAGCCAACCGCAACTGCCAGCACTTTGAATATTTCCCATACGGGCAGCGAATCAGCATCCGGTTTCCAGCTGATATCCGGCGTGATGGGCGATTTCCACACCAGCCCCAAGGCAAGCATCGCCGCAACCGACAGGCAGAGCAGAATGATGTGGATGCCTTCACGCCGGCGCGGATTGCTGATCAGCCAGTTGGCGTATGCATACCCGCCGGTGAGCAGCGCCTGAAAGAACAACTGCACTGTTGACCAGACCGCCGGGGTCCCGCCAAACCAGGGCAGGATGTACTTGGCAATCATCGGTTGCACCTGAAAGATCAGAAATGCGGAAACAAAAATACACAGGGCAAAATAGGCTATTGGAGACCTCTTCCTCTATTTTACGAGAGCGCCGTCATAGACTGTCAGGACCCGGAATTAACCCGGGGAATGTTGCCAGGCTGCATCGAGTATTCCAGCCCTTTTAGTCTGGGTTGAAACACACGCATGAGAAAATTAACTTGACCAAATGAAAAGGACAAGAAAACTTATGATGATGCGAAGAAGGGTTAATTTCACCAGGTTCATTGTAGTTGAAAAACCAAATAAACTGAAACAGAAGCCCTTTTTGGGAGCTTCTGTTTGGGTAATCTCGAGCTTAATTAGTCGCTGATATTCAAGGATTGAATATATTGATCCAGGCAGTCAAGCCCTGGCGTGAAGGCGTTATCCGCTGTCGCGTTGAGCATGTTGATCATGATGGGGAAATAAGCCAGCATTTCAGCTTCGTAATTCGGTGAGGTCATCAACGGCGCGGGCACACCACCAGCAGGGGCTATGGCATCAGCATTCTCCTGCAGGTAAGCCGCATTGATCGGGAAAGTGGCGGACACCCAATACTTGCCGTCCGCGGTTAGTCCCTGATAGGTGTAGAACAGGTCGTGATTATTCACCGGGGCGTAGTACTGCGCATACTCGGTTAAGAAGCGCGCGCCCTGTCCATTCTGGAAGTTCATATATTTCACCTGGGCGCGAAAAACCTGCGCCGCCGCATATACCGGCAGGAATGGAATGGCTTGGTCTGGCGTGGCGGGCTGGCTGGTCAGCAGGGTCTGCATGCCGCTAACCCGCTCGACAACGTTGGGATTCATAGCCATGAACTCGGCCACCGGATAGACCCGCAGTTCGGGTTCAAAGAACTTGCCCGCCAGCGGGTAACCCGGGTAAGCGATGGAACGGTGCTGCGGCCAATACTCCATCGGTCCGCCAGCCGGGTCATACGGCTGCGCGGGGATGAGCGTGCCAGCGGCATTGGCTGCCAGGCATGGCGGCAGCACCATATAGACGCCGCCTAGATTCATTTCAGTACCAGTGAAGACCTGAATGGTTGGCGCTGCTAAAGTGGGCGCCTCCACTTCCAGGGTGGGCGTTTCCACCTGGACAGCCGTTCCTTGAGGAACAGTCTGCGGGGCAGGGGTGTTCCAGTTGATGCTGAAAGGCAGGCTGCAAGAAACCAACATAAAGCTGATCAAAACAAGAACAAGAATCTTTTTCATAAGTTTATCCTGTCTGGTATGGTTACCTTGATATCAATATCATAGCGCAAATTGACCAATTTGTTAAATAAAAACCCGGCTCTGATTGGACGGTTTATGGTTATGGAGTGGAGTCAGCCTTCGGAGGCGTTTGCCCACGGATAAATTTCCGTCCCAAGCGCGGCATTGCGGATGGCGGGGTCGGGGGAATAAAACCCGCGCCGCTCCGGGGGTAGCAGCTCCGAGATCTCGCGCATGATGTTGTGCCCGATCCCTTCCAGTTCTTCCCGTCCAGGGCGTGAACCGTTCGAACCGGCCACGGGGCCAAAAGGTTTGCCAAATTTCACTTTCACATGCACCCGGTCGCCGAGTTTAAGGCGCTGGAAGAAGCCCAATAAGCCGTCCAGTCCAATGGGCAGGATGCGGGCGTTGGTGCGCCAGGCGAGAAAAGCTGTGCCCGGACGCGCCGGACGCAGCACGTGCGCCCAACTGCCGCCTTCCGGGAAGATGGCTAAAACGCCCTTCTGCTTTAAAATCGCTTCGGCGGTCTGCAGGGTTTCACGCGAGCCTGTGCCGCGGTAGGTGGGGATGACGCCGAACGCCTTTGCGAACCAACTGACCGTGCTCGGAGAGTTTGGGGTTTGCGAACCGCCCACAAATTCGAGCGGCCACGGCGCAGTGTGGATCAATGCCAGCGGATCAAGGAAATGAAAATGATTGGCAACGACCAACAGCGGTCCTTGAGAGGGAATGTTTTCCTGTCCTTCAACGTCAAACTTGGCCAGGAAGCCAAAGGCGAGTGCGATTCCGTTTTTAAGGATTGTGCGAATCGCGCGGCGGCGGGGGTAATGGATCTCATTTGTCATGGGTTAAATTATATCTTTAAAATATAAAACTCCGCCAACCGGTTATGGCTGGCGGAGTTAAATGTTTATTCTTCAAAATTGATCGGGTCTTTGTAGGTCACCTTGCGTACCAGCAGAAGAAAGAGCAGACCGACCAAAAGGAAGAGCAGGATCGAACCCACCCCCCAGAGTAGACCGTTGTTTTCGGCGGTGATGGCGTCAACCCCGCGGTTGACATACCAGTTGTGCGCTCTGAACGCAACAGTTCCAAACACAAGCGGACCAATGAATGTGGAAGTGCGCCCGGCTACCGAGAGAAAACCATAGAATTCGGCTGTCTTGTTGGCTGGAGCCAGTTGACTGACCATGGTTCGGCTGACGGCTTGAACGCCGGAGAGTGAAAAACCGGCGAAAGCTCCAACAATGAAAAACAGGACCAGAGATTTGATAAAGAACAGGGCTACCACAGAGGCCATTAATACCAACAAGGAGAAGATTATAGAATCCTTGCTGCTAACCTTGTCGGAGATCTTGCCGAACAACAGTGCGCCGCCAGCGCCGGTTACTTGGATGATGATCACAAAAAGGATCAACTGGGTCTGGTTCATACCGAACAAGGTTGCGCCAATGATCGCGGCAAAATCCATCAGCATCATGATACCGTCATTGTAGATAAGGAAGGCGACCATATACTTGACGAACTCTTTGTAGCTCTTGATGGCGCGGAAGGTCATTGCCAGTTTTTTGAATGCCAGACCGAAGGTTGTTTCACCGGCGGGAACTTTCTCGGGTTCATTGATCTGTTTTACCCACATGAAGGTGGGCAGCGCTGACAGTAGGAAGTAAACCGCGGTCACCAGAAAAGAGAATCTCACATCGATGTGCAGCACCTGGATCATTACCAGGACAATTGCCAGACAAACCACCCCGCCTATGGAGCCGATTGCCCAGCCCTTGCCAGAAACAGAACCGATGGTCTCAGGGGTTGAAACATCAACCAGCAGCGCGTCATAAAAAACCTGCGCGCCGCGGTAACCAATCTCCGCCAGGATGAAAAAGAGCATGCCTGTGAAGATATCGCCCTTTTGCACGAAGAACAACAACCCGGTAAAAACGACCGCCAAAGCGGTGAAAACAAACAGCAGCTTTTTCTTGGCTTTGGAGAAATCCGCGATCGTACCCAAAACTGGGGAAATGACCGCCACAATGATAGCAGCAACACCCACCGAGATGCCCCACAAATGGGTGCCTTCAGCGCCGTTGGCAACCACTGCGTTCTTGAAATATGCTGAATAGACTGCCAGCAGTACCACGGCTGCGTAAGCCGAATTACCGAAATCATAGAAATACCACGACCAGCGTGCTCTGCGGGGTTTTTTCACGACGAGTGATGATTGAATCATTGTTTTTCTCCGTAGTTCAGGGGTGATGCAGGGCGGCATGCCCGCAAAGAAATTCTACCATAACCGATTATTTAACACGTATTAAGTGGTTTGGTTACTCAAAACAGCGAGGGGGTGGGGTATTCCTAAAACCGTTCAAGTTGGATACAATAGCCTTTGGTAAAACGATGAAACCTGACGATCTCACCAACCAGGCACTTGGAACCGCATTGGTCCTTGCTCTCAGTCAAGGGCTCCCGCCGTTTATGGGGCATCCTGTTGCCGCAGTGATCTCATACATACTGGGTAACCGGGTTATCAGCCCAACCTTTCACGCCATCCGTCTCAATCAGTGGGTGGCGCATGACGGCAAACTCAGCCAGCGCGAATTACGTCGCGCAGTTCGGCGCGTCTTTCAAAATCAAGGCAGAGCCCTTTATGATTTCTATCACAATCTGGACCGGCCGGAAGAGATCCGCAGACTGGTGAAATTAACCCCCAGATTTACTGCCATGATGGAAGAATCAATGGCAAGTAAAGCAAATCAGGGCACCCTGCTGGTCATGCCGCACCTTTCCGGGTTCAACGTGGGCGGGCTGCTGCTGGCGCAGTTGGGGTTCCGCTTTCTAACCCTGGCGATTCCGAACCCCAACCGGGGCTATGCCTGGCAGAACAAACTGCGCAACGATCGCGGTATGGAAGTTTTGCCGATGACCGGATCCTCCATGCAATTGGCGCGCGAACGGTTGCAAAAAGGCGGCGCTGTGCTCACCGGCATTGACCGACCACACCCTGAATCAGGGTACAACCCGCTCTTTTTTAACCGTCCTGCGGCGCTGCCTGTGGCGTATATCCGACTGGCGCTTAAAACTCATGCCCGTGTGTTCGTGATCGGGTTTCGCTCCCTTGCAGACCATTCTTATTTAATCGATCTGTCAGACCAGGTGGAAATGGAACACGCTGCTGATCCGCGTGAGGAACTGATGATGAATACCCAAAAAGTGCTGCGCATCGCAGAAGAGTACATCCGCCTGGACCCCAGTCAGTGGATGATGTTCCTGCCGGTCTGGCCCCAGGCAGAAGGCGAGCTTCCATCATTGTGACCTTGAACAGTTCAAAACCTACTCACTCAGGGTTATCGTTATTGATATCCTCGATCCTTATGCTCATGGTGGTCAGCGGATGCGCATATGGTTCCGAGAGCTCTGACCTATTAACCCCCACTCCGTTGCAGACCGCAACTGAAATGCCCGTTCCCTCCCCGCTGCCAACCTCGCAGCCAACCCCGCTGCCAACTGACCCACCCTGCCTTCTGGAGGGTGGAATTGTGGAGCGAGTCATGCTGGATTCTGCCGCATTGGGAACCGGGCTGTACGCCACCATCTACACTCCGGCATGTTACGATCCGACCGGGAAGTATCCGGTGCTTTACCTGCTGCATGGGCAAAACATGGATGACAATTTCTGGTTCGACATGGGGGCGACGCGCATTGCTGAAAAAGCCATCCGCGCTGGTCAGGCTCCCTTCCTCATCGTGATGCCCTATGAAGAACGTATGTTTGACCCGCCTGGTGATTCGATGTTCTACGATGCCCTTCTGAATGATCTGATCCCGTGGGTGGATGCGCATTTTGCCACCTGTACTGAACGGGTCTGCCGGGCGATCGGCGGCGTATCCCGCGGCGGCGGCTGGGCAATAAGACTAGTCATGCGCAATTTCGAGACTTTCGGCGCGCTTGGTGCGCATTCCTTCGGTTTGATGCAGGCTGATACCTGGTGGGCGCAGAAAAACCTCGAAACCCATTCGCTCGCTGAATTTCCGCGCATCTATCTCGACCGGGGCGATAAGGATTATTTAGCTGAAGACATCGAGTATTTCGAAAATGCGTTATCCGCTAATAAGATACCGCATGAATATCATATCTATCCCGGTATTCACAATAAGGACTACTGGCAGGCACACGTCGAGGAGTATATGCAGTTTTATATGGCCGCCTGGTAGCAGGTTTTATTGACTTGTCAACGGGCGCACCTTCATTTGATATAATCTGCATTGTAAATATTCAAAATCCACCTCAAAAGGACGTTCCATGCCATCTTCCTTAACCCCGTTTTTTGATGCCGCCGGTGTGGCGGTAATTGGCGCTTCCGGTAATCCGCGCAAACTAAGTCACGGCATTCTGCGTAATCTGGTCAACTCCACCTACAAGGGCGGCATTTACCCGGTAAACCCGGGCTCACCCGAGATTCTGGGCAAGACCTGTTATGCGGATATCTCCAGCGTGCCGGACCCGGTCGAGCTGGCGGTCATCGTGCTGCCGGCTGCTGCCACGCCTGAAACACTGGAGGCTTGCGGCAAGCGCGGTATAAAGGCGGCAGTCATCATCTCCGGCGGTTTTAAAGAAGTGGGCGCAGGCGGACTGGACTTGGAAAAGAAGTGTCTGGATATTGCAAGTCATTATCACATGCGCCTGATCGGACCCAACTGCGTGGGCACCATGAGTCTGCATAGCGGGCTAAACACCACTTTCATCCACGGTGTGCCGGATGCAGGCGGCATCGGTTTTCTCTCACAATCCGGGGCGGTATGCGGCGGAGTGGTGGATCACCTGCACGGTAAAAAAGTGGGTTTTTCACATTTCATAAGCCTCGGCAATGAGGCAGACGTGACAGAAACTGATATTATCGAGTACCTTGGCGATGACCCGGGCACGCGCGTCATTGCGGCGTATGTCGAACAGATCCGCGACGGCCGGCGATTTTTGGAAGTCGCCCGCCAGGTTTCGCAAAAGAAACCCATTGTGCTCATCAAAGCCGGGCGCACCAGCGCCGGGGCGCGGGCGGTGTCTTCGCATACCGGCTCCCTGGCAGGGTCGCATTCCGCTTATCAGGCTGCCTTTAAACAATCTGGCGTGATCGAAGTGAACACGGTTGCCGAATTATTTGATGTGGCAATGGCATTTGACTTTCAGCCCATTCCGGCGGGCAAACGCACCGTCATCATCACCAACTCCGGCGGTCCGGCCGCGCTGGCTTCAGATTCACTCTCGGTTAACGGGCTCACCCTTGAGGATCTCGAGGAAGAAACCAAGGCTACCCTGCGCCAGTACCTCAACCCGAGCGCGCAGGTTGGCAACCCGGTGGATATGCTCGGCGGCGCCGAACCAAAAGAATACGCCCTGACGATCAGCGCGCTGCTCAAAGACAAAAACGTGGATATTGTGCTGCCCATTCTGGTGCCGCAGGCGCTGATTAACCCTGCGGAGGTGGCGCAAGCCATTGTGGATGCGTCGCGCGGATCAACAAAACCTGTGCTGACCTGCATCATGGGAGACATGTCAGTGGGCGAAGCCAGGCTGGTGCTGCAGGGCAACCGCGTGCCAATGTACACCTTCCCGGAATCGATGGGCAGTGTGTTAAGCGCCATGCTGCGCTATGACGCCTGGAGCAAGAAACCCGCCTTTAAACCCGTCGCTCTTGCCGCTGTGGATAAATCCGGCGCCGAGAAAATGCTGCGCGGCGCGAGGCAGATCAAGGTTCTCGGCGAAGCCGAGACCCGCCCATTGCTTGAGGCGTATGGCATCCCGGTGATCAAGGGTGGAATGGCGCGCAACCCGGTTGCCGCCGCCAGCCTCGCAGAGCAGATCGGCTTCCCGGTAGCCATGAAGATCGTCTCTGCCCAGATCCTGCATAAATCAGATGTGGGCGGCATCCGCCTGAACCTGGCCAATGAAAACGAAGTGATGGAAGCCTATGAACGCCTGTTCATCGACATTCAAAAAAAGATGCCGGAGGCAAAACTGGAAGGCGTGCTGATCGAACAGATGGCGCCGCGCGGGCAAGAGGTCATCGTAGGGCTGCGGCGCGACCCGGGGTTCGGCCCGCTCATCATGTTCGGGCTGGGCGGCATCTACGTGGAACTGTTCAAGGATGTCTCCTTCAGGATCGCCCCTGTCAGCGCAGAAGAAGCGCTGGAGATGATCCACGAAACGCAGGCCGGCCGGCTGCTGACCGGTTTTCGTGGTCAACCAAAAGCGGACCTCAATGCCGTGGTCGAGTGCATCCAACGCCTGGGGCAGATGGCGCTTGACTTTCCCGAGATCGAAGAAGCCGAGGTTAACCCGTTGCTGGTTTTTCCCGAAGGGCAGGGCGCCCTGGCGCTGGATGGACGGGTGATTACCCAATAAAACGGATAAATGTATTGAATTAAAGTACTTTTTATCAAGAACAAGTTTTGTTATAATCAAGGTGATCTTCTGCTGGTTGCCCCCCTCAACCAGTGGAAGATCACTCGTTTAACAGATTACGATGATTAATTTTCCTGGTTTATAAATAAAGTTCAAAAAAATTCAAGTGACCAAAAGGAGACCTATTATGAACACAACCATTCTTCTTTTGAAGCGCCGTGGCGAAAAAATGCCAATCCGGCGCGAGAACGACAGCCCGGTGATGGCGATCCAGAACGAAATGAACAGCATGTTCGACCAGTTCTTTAATGATCCTTTCACCCTGCTGCCCTTGGCATCCATGCGCAGTGGGAGTGAATTCACGCCGCATCGCCCGTTACCAAAAAAATGGTAAAATCCCTTCATTCCGCTGGAGGGATTTTCTTGTGAGTGATCCTAATATTAATAAATACAAGCAGGTCAATAAGCAAATGTGGAATGAATATGTTGCCATTCACTCCCGGTCAACTTTTTATGGTCTAAAAGAATTTAAAGAGGGCGTGAATAAACTTAATCCGCTCGAGCTTGGCGAAGTCGGAGATGTGAAGGGAAAATCCCTGCTGCACTTGCAATGCCATTTTGGCATGGATACCCTCTCTTGGGCGAGACTGGGCGCAAATGTGACTGGCATGGATTTTTCAGAAGAGGGAATTGCTCTGGCATGCTCACTCGCCGAAGAATTGAAAATCCCTTCCCGTTTTATCTGCTGCGACCTATATGACCTGCCAAATCATCTCAACGAAACCTTTGATATCGTGTTTACCTCGTACGGCGTGCTTACCTGGCTGCCGGATATCGCCCGCTGGGCACAGATCGCCGCATCCTGCGTTAAACCGGGCGGTTTCTTTTACATTGCCGAGATGCACCCGTTTGCTGCGGTGTTTGATTATCAAGCCATGGAATTACGCTACCGCTACCCTTATTTTGACAAAGAGGCGCTCTCCTTCGAGGTTGAAGGATCTTATGCAGACCATAATGCGGAGGTAACCGTAAAAAATGATTTTGAATGGAATCACACCCTTGGAGAGATCATTACATCACTCATTAATGCCGGCTTGCAGATCGAATTCCTGCACGAGTTCCCTTTCACGGTGTTTGAGCAACTTCCCTTTTTAGAGCATGACGGCAAGGGCATCTGGAACTTTCCGGGCGAAGGAAAACCTCCCATCCCGCTGATGTTTTCGCTGCGGGCAATTAAGCCAGCCATAAAATAACACTTTACTGTTGATGGTTGAATGCGAAGTTTGATTTTGCTATACTGTGAATATCATACTAAATACTTCGATCCTGGGGCACACACGCCGCATCTGAGTCAGCGATAGATACACCTGATACCGTTCCACTTCATGATCATACCTCATGCAACAAAACAGCCTTGACAATAAATATGACCGGGTTAACTTGTTTGGGGAGGCAGGATTATGAATTGTGCGCGATGTGGTTTTGCGGTTACTGAACCAAACAAATATTGCCCGAATTGCGGCGCTGCCCGGCCAATTTCTCTCCAGGATTTTGTCAATTTAGAAAAGCGGACCGCTGACCTGCTCCTTCAATATTCAAATCGGACGGTCACCGAAGAAACCTACCGTCAAAACCTGCAGGATTGTATTCTCGCGGACCCGTTTGGAGGATCATGGATGATTGACCAAAACACCCGAGAATGGCAATGGTTCGACGGGAAAAAATGGCGAAAACGCAATCCATATATTCCACAAACGGAAGCGACTGTCACTGCGGCGCTCAAACCGGCGGGCAGACCCAGGATCTGGTTGTGGGCGTTGATCGGTGTCGGATTGGCTCTGATCCTGGTGGAAACGGCGATTGTTGGCTGGTCAGGCGGCTGGCTGCATTTTGGACCGCGGCAGAGTTTTGCGGTCGCGGCGCTGGCCTACCGGCTGGATGATACGCCTCCGGCGCTCTCGCTCTATGTTGGCAGCCCAATGAAAATCCGTTCAAACTGCCAAATGGTTTGTACTATATTGAAGCAATTGACCAGAGGGGTAATAGCATCAACCTTGGTGTGATAGAACTTTCTGATGCAGACGAAGAAATTGGATTAGTGGATTTTCCGAGGTCTTTCACAAATTATGAAAACAAATTGAGCCAGCCCCAGGTCGAGGAATTAAACACGATCATGGATTTTATGCTGCTGGTTGATCTGACGCGTTTAACCTGGTTGGAGGCGGTCACCTCCAATTTCACGCGCCTGCCCTATGAGGGACCTGAAGATATCCAGATGGGTGACCTTGATCCTTTATTTGAGCAGTACGCAGAAATGGAAGCAAGGCAGGCGCCTGTTTCAGCAGCAGTTGAAAACCTGCAGCAGCGGGCATGGACGAGCGTGAAAGCGGAAGCATACAGTGACTCTCCAATCCACAAGGTGCAAAGGGTGATGAGCCCAAAGCGGTTAATCAGTCTGATGGTTAAAATTAAGAATTTTTTCACCAAGGGAAGCGCGGCTGCGGATAATGCCAAGAACGAAATGCTGGCGGCTTACCAAAAAATGAGTCCTGATCAACGCAATGAAGCCTTTGAAATGGTGGAAGACTCTAACCGGGCAGGCGCCAGGAACTTTGAAGAGTATATTGGAAAATTACGAAATGGAGAAGTGCCATACAACGCCGTCCTGGGGGCGCGCAAGGATCTCTATGCAGATTGGGGATACCAGGCGGCTGCGCAGACCCCCAATATTAACCGTCCCTGCCTGAATACCGCTCACCGCGAAGGCAGTGAATTAGTCAAAGCAGGCGCTGAAGTGTATGTGGAAGCGATTAAATCAGT
>WOUT01000097.1 GCA_009773005.1 Chloroflexota bacterium
ATTTTTCTCCGATCATAAAACTAGATCTAATGCAGATTGATCCCTTTGTTTTACCTGAAATCGCTGCAGGAGTGAAAGCGCGTGGATTGAGACTGTTGGTGCATAATCCGGAGCATGTCGGCCAGTGATTCCGAACCATGGCGGCCACCCAATCCGAAGTATGTCGGCCACCCAATCCGGACGATGACGGCCACTTTTTAAAAGAAATCGGAATCGGTGGCCGACATCAATCGGAATCTTGAAAGAAAAGTAAGCGGGGTTGTACGAAGTAGAACTGGTTAATCTTTAGAAATTATGGCAAATTTAACTCCTAAAACGAGGAGAAAGATATGCCACAAGAGAGGTTAACCATGCGGAAAATCAGAGAAATTTTGCGATTGAAATGGGAACTTAAACTCAGCGAGCGGGTCATTGCGCGCAGTTGCTGCATTTCACGAAGTACCGTTGCGGAATATGTCAGGCGAGCTGAAGCAGGTGGCCTGACATGGCCATTGCCAGAAGATCAGAGCGATAGCCAATTATTTGAGCTTTTGTACCCAAGAACCCAACAACTCACACCTAAAGCAACCACTCTGCCAGACTGGGATGAAATACACCTGGAACTGCGAAAAAAGGGAGTGACGCTCAGTTTATTGTGGATGGAATATCTGGAAAAATATCCAGAAGGGTACGGGTACAGTCAATTCTGCCAACTGTATCGAAACTGGGCCAAGAAGATCAAGCCCACCATGCGGTTGGACCATAAAGCAGGTGAAAAGGCATTTGTAGATTATACCGGGCCAACCATTCCTGTGATTAACGCCACTTCGGGGGAGATTCAGGAGGCTGAAATCTTTGTGATGGTTCTGGGTGCATCCAGCTACACCTATGTCGAGGCCCATTGGCACCAGGATCTTCCCAACTGGACCGGAGGGCATGTTCGGGGATATAAGTTTTTTGGAGGCGTAACCGAAGTTGTTGTCCCCGATAATTTACGCGCTGCCGTGAGTCATCCGAGCCACTATGATCCGGAAATAAACCCGACATACCAAGAAATGGCAGAACATTATGGGGTGGCAGTGGTTCCAGCCAGGGCGTTCCACCCTCGCGACAAATCCAAAGCGGAGGTGGGTGTCCAAAATGTGGAACGATGGATCCTCGCCAGACTGCGGAACCAGAAGTTTTTCAGCCTGGTAGACCTCAATAAAGCTATCCGGGAACTGCTGGAAGATTTCAACAACCGAAAAATGGAACATCTGGGTAAAAGCCGCCGGGAATTATTCGAGCTGGTTGATAAACCGGCATTAAAACCCCTGCCAGCTACACCATACGAGTTTGCCCTGTGGAAGAAAGCCAGAATGGGCATTGATTACCATGTGGAATACGATGGACATTATTATTCTGTTCCCAGTCATTTATACCCTGCGGAGATCATGACCCGGGCGACTGAAAAGACGGTTGAAATCTTTTTGAATGGCGAGCAGGTGGCTTTGCACCCTCGCTCTCATGTCAAAGGAGGGCATACCACCCTCAAAGAACATATGCCTTCAAATCATCGTTTTTATAGTGAATGGTCTCCCGAACGGTTTCTCCATTGGGCCGAGAAAAATGGCCCTAATACGGCCAGGATTGTGCAGACTGAGTTGGAATCAAGAAGGCACCCGGAGCAGGCTTTTCGTGCCTGCCTGGGGATTCTGGGTTTTGCTAAAACATATACACCTGCCAGGTTGGAATCTGCCTGTCATTATGCACTTACCAATGAGATCCAAGGGTACAGAGGGGTAAAAAATATCCTTATGAACCAGATCGACCGCCTGGCCAGCCAGGACGATGTGTCACAGCCTTCTCTGCTGACATCTCATACCAATATTCGTGGCAAAGACTACTACAACTAAAGGAGATGAGAATTATGTTATTGCAACCATTGATGGACAAATTGACCCTGCTGCACCTGCCTGCTTTTCGTAAAGGGATTGAGGAACAAATCACCAATCCCCAGTATGCGGACCTATCCTTCGATGAACGCCTTGCGTTCTTGGTGGATTTGGAGTTGCTCCAAAGGGATAATAGCCGTTTGCAGCGCCGCTTGAAAAAGGCCCATTTTCACATGGATGCTGTCCTGGAGGATTTCGATTTCTCCGCTTCAAGGGGCGTTGATAAACACCAGGTGCTGGAATTGTCTCATGGCGCCTGGATTACCAACCACCTCGGTTTAATCATATCGGGGCCAACTGGAGCAGGAAAAACCTATCTCGGATGCGCCCTTGGCCATGCATCCTGCCGAGCCGACTTTTTCGTTCGCTATTTCCGAACACCGCGTTTTCTCCAAGACCTGAGACTGGCGCATGCCGACGGTTCCTACCCAAAACTTCTGGCTGCCCTGGCTCGTTTTGATTTGATTATTTTTGATGATTGGATGCGGGATACTTTAACTTTGCCACAGTCTCAAGATTTGCTGGATATTCTGGACGATCGTTATGGACATTCTTCGACGATGATTGTGACTCAAATCCCGGTTGATGCATGGCATGAACGAATCCCGGACCCAACCATTGGAGATGCCCTCTTGGATCGCCTACTTAACAATTCCTACAGGCTCCAACTTTCAGGCGAGTCGCAAAGACGCTTGCGATCTGCTATACCCATGTCGGCCACCTGATTTATAATGATCATACCAGTTCTACTTCGCCACTACCCGGCCGACATCAATCGGTATCGGTGGCCGATTTCATCGGAATACGCAATTTTTATGTTTTCTACCGCTTACCGTCTGCCCAAACCATGAAGGGCATGTTCACCACAATATCTGTTTTTTGAAGCGTTAATTCGCCATTCGTTTCAG
>WOUT01000039.1 GCA_009773005.1 Chloroflexota bacterium
TTTTGAAGATTTTGCACATCAATTGAAAAGTCATAACCAGCGTTCTAACAATATACCGATGCGTCCTTTAGGGTTCATCTCACCTAGACAATTCTTACTCAACACTGTCCAATATGTTTGACAATCCTACAACACTTAACAAAATTCTTAATATACACCCCTTGAAAATGTCAGACAAATCATTTATAATATTAAATGATAAACACTTGGGTGCCCCCCTCACCCAGGTGTTTATCTTTAAGAGCAAAAATCCCGGATCAGACCCTTAGGATTTTTTTAATCATCAAATTCATCTGAGTCATCAAACTCACTATCCAAATCAGGCTCAGTGCGTCTGATCCATAAGAATAAAACTTGCCCATCATTGGTCTCACTTGAACGAGCCGCCAGGATGGGAACTTTTTCTTCCAAACCCATCTCGTTGCGATAATGCAAATAGATCGGCTGTTTCTGGTTCCACATTCGGTGGCACCGTTCAACCAGGGCTGGACCATTAAAAGTCCGCAGGCGTGTTAATACGGTGTGATAGAGTGCCGGGCTTTCGTTTAAACCTAAAGCCCATCCGTCATCAATACTTTCAAAGACTGGCGGAGGTCCTTCAATAATTGTGATTTTTTCGTCCATATAAAAAATAATACCATACTACTTTCCTCCTTTAAAAAGAAATACGAAAAGGTTAACAAATCTCTTAACCTTTTCGTATTTCTTCTCTGACAAGAAATTGATAAATCGTTAATTCTCCTCCTATAAACGAAGAATAGAACAGTACCAATAAAACAAAATATTACGGAGGTTAAAATGACTTTTTATGTTACATCCCCAGCAACAGCAATCGAAGCCCGACGGAGAATGATGCGCCAGTTGATTGATGATTCCTTTGATACTGAACGGGTGCTCACCATCCCCATGGACCTTATGTCCAATGAAAATGAGTATCTCATTTCTGCTTTATTACCCGGTTTATCTTCTGAAGAAGTGAATATCCAATTCAATAATGGTACACTTACGATTGATGGAGAATATCAAGACAACCATAAAGAGGGCTTTGGGGTTCATCTTTCAGAGCTCCCGATCGGACGCTTCAGCCGTTCAATTGAGTTTAATGATCCTGTTGAACCAGAAAAAATTGAAGCAGAAATGAAGAATGGCATCCTTACTGTTCGAATCCCAAAAACCGAAGAAGCAAAACCAAAAACAATCAAAGTTATTTCTAAATAATTTTGCACAATCAAATAAAATGGGCAGGACCTTCCTGCTCGTTTTTGGTTAATCCGGGTTAGAATGGACGAATGGACATAAAACAACTCCAGCATGCTATTTCGAGAACTCCGGTCCGAGAGATCCGCGTTTTTGAAACCATCGGATCCACAAATGATGTGGCATTGGATTGGGCTGACAACAGGGCTCCTGATTTTTCGTTGGTCATCGCTAACGAGCAAACCAAAGGTAGGGGGCGTTTTGACCGCCAATGGGTGACAAAACCGGGTTCGTCATTAGCATTTAGTTTGATCTTAAAACCTTCAACGGATGAAGTCGGCAGACTTCACCTTTTTGCACCCCTGTGTGGTTTGGCAGTTCATGATGCCTTTCACTCTCTATTTGATCTCGACGCGGAAATTAAATGGCCAAATGATATTCTGATCAATCGTAAAAAATGTTCCGGGATTCTGGTCGAAGCGGCTTGGTCAGGGAATGTAATAAACAGAATCGTCCTCGGTATCGGGATCAACGTTTCCCTCGCATCACTGCCACCGCCCGAGTTGCAGCTTTTCACTGCCATGTGTCTTGAAAATGCCCTCAATAAACCTGTTGACCGTTTTCAAGTTCTAACTGCTGTTTTACAATCAATTCACAAATGGCGCTCGCTGATCGGTACTGATGAATTTTTCGCAGAATGGCAACGCAACCTTGCTTTCAAAGGCGAAAGAGTGATGATTGTAGATTCTGAAAAACAATCTATAATAGGGATAGAAAAGGGAATTGACGAACTAGGCAGGTTAGTTTTGATTCTGGAAAATAAAGATGAAATTGCCTTTGAAGTAGGCGATGTTCATCTCAGACCAGCAGACTTTTCGTTAACGGGAGGTACCCATGCTTGATGATTTGAGAAATTCTGCAGAATCAGCTTTTATTGAAGAAGACCCTTTGGATAACGCGCTTTTTGAAAATGCTGGAAAATCTCAAAAAGGTCCATTATTAGGAATGACCGCGCCCCAACGTTTTATTATTGCCCTGTTTGTGTTTCTGATGGTCGCCATTCTTGGCGTCTTCGTTCTGATCGTTTTCCAAAAAGTATATCCGCCAATCTAGAAATACGATAAAACAATTGGCAGAGATTAATCTCTGCCAATTGTTTTATTTAAGTCGGAATGGTTTCGCTTTCAACTTTGGGCAAGTCAGCAAACGCCATTCTTGCGACAGAGGCGACCAAGCTGTCTTTTCCAAGATCCATCACCTTGAAACCTCGAGTTGCTCGTCCGCTGGTTGAGATAACTTTTACTTTAAGCCGTAACATAACTCCCCCTGAAGAGATCATAGTTACTTCATCCTCATCCTGAACAACGCGGGCAGCAGCAATTTCTCCAATTCTTGGCAAATTCTTCTGATCAATTGTGGCTATCCCATTAGTTGCCCTTCCTCTTACGGGATATTCATCAAGGCTCGTGCTTTTACCAAATCCATTTTCAGTTACAACCAGTAGCTTTCCCCCCGGTTCGATGATATCCATCGATGCCAGTTTGTCGCCTTTTTTCAATTTTATACCCGTAACGCCAGCAGCCTGTCTTCCCATACTGCGGATTTCAGTCTCCTCAATTCTCAAGGCTTGACCTTGACGGGTAACCATGATGATCTCATTTTTGCCGGTGGTTAGTTTTACCCATCCCAATTGATCTTTTTCATCCAGATTGATGGCAATTAGTCCAGAGGGTCTGACACTTGCGAATTCAGATAGCGCCACACGCTTTACCCGTCCAGATACTGTCGCCAGAGTGAAGTATGAACCATTTTCAAAATTCGGTACAGAAACAGCAGCCGTGATTCGTTCTTGCGGATCCATGGCAAGGATATTTACGATCGGGATTCCCCGATCCGTTCGATTCGCATCTGGGATCTGGTAGGCTTTTTCGGAATACACTTTCCCGCGATCAGAGAAGAATAGAATGGTATGTAGTGTTCGCGCGGGCACGAGAAGAACGACTTCGTCTTCATCACGCACGGTTTGACCTGATACCCCTCGGCCGCCCCGCCCTTGTGTGCGGTACAAGTTCGCTGCTACACGCTTGATATACCCACGTTGAGTGAAAGTGATCAAAACGGATTCATCAGCCACCAAATCTTCTTCTCTTAATTCTTCATGAGTTTCAGCAACAATACGGGTTCTCCGCTCATCACCGAATTTTAGTGTCAAGGCATTCAGGTCATCCTTAATCACACCCAGGATTTTCTTTGGATGAGCAAGCAAATCGACAAGAAATTCGATTCGCCCGAGGATCTCACGATGTTCGTCTTCGATCTTTTGTCGTTCAAGCGCTGAAAGCCGCCGTAACTGCATGTCAAGGATTGCCTGAGCCTGGATTTCTGACAAACTGAATCGGGCTATCAAACGCTCCTTGGCTACATCCGGGTCTTTTGACTCCCTGATGGTTTTGATCACATCGTCCAGGTTGGAAAGAGCGATCAATAAGCCGTCTAAAATGTGAGCCCGGTTTCTCGCTTTATCAAGCTCAAATTGCGATCTGCGGGTGATCATTTCCTGGCGGTGTTCGATGAAAATTTGCAGCCCTCTTTTAAGAGACAACAATCGCGGTTCGCCGTTCACCAAAGCCAATATGTGAACACTGAAAGTGGATTGCAGGGCAGTATATTTATAAAGCTGGTTTAAAACCTGATTTGGTTGAGCTCCTCGCCGGAGTTCGATCACGATACTCATTCCACGGCGATCAGATTCATCCCGCAAGTCGGAGACTGCGTCCAGTTTTCCTCCACGCGCTAATTCCGCGATCCGTTCGATCAAGCTGGTTTTGTTGACCTGGAAAGGAATTTCGGTGATGACGATTTGATAGCGGTTGCTTTTCATTTCTTCGATATGCGCCAGACCGCGGACAACCAGCCGACCACGCCCGGTGCTGTAAGCCTGTTGAATACTATCTCGTCCGACGATCACACCACCTGTCGGAAAATCCGGTCCATGCACAAATTGCATCAGGTCATCGACTGAGACATCATCAATCGTGTCAAAACGATCTATCATGTATTCCACCGCTCTAGACAATTCACGTAAATTGTGAGGCGGAATACTCGTTGCCATTCCGACTGCAATGCCTGAGGCGCCATTTAGCAGCAGATTCGGCAGTTTGGAGGGAAGAACAACTGGTTCCTTAAGCGAGCCGTCAAAGTTGTCTGCAAAATCAACAGTATTTTTTTCGATATCAGCGAGCATTTCCTCGGCGGTTGCATGAAGTCTGGCTTCGGTATACCGCATGGCAGCCGGAGAATCACCGTCGATTGAGCCAAAATTTCCTTGCCCATCCACCAAAAGGTAACGCATCGAGAAATCTTGCGCCATTCTTGCCATTGAGTCATAGATGGAAATGTCGCCGTGGGGATGATACTTGCCAAGCACTTCACCAACGATACGGGCAGATTTCTTAAAAGCGGTGTTCGCCCGGATCCCCATATCATACATGGCATAAAGGATGCGTCGGTGGACAGGCTTTAACCCATCTCTGGCGTCGGGTAATGCTCGCGCAACGATTACGCTCATAGCGTAATCGAGATAAGCCGACCTCATTTGTTCATCAATATCAACCTGTTGAATTGTACCGAAATCCATAAATTATTTTCCTTCAAAAAAGTGAGTAACCTATTAATTATACCTCATGCTGCCATTCACGTCATTTTTCTTAATATTAGCGTACAATTATCCTGATCTAACCTATTTATAGTGACTTTGCTCGTTCTACCAGTATTTTTCGAATATAATACTTATTATGAGGAGTAGGGTTTTAGTTTTTGTTATAGCTTTTATGTTCATGCTGTTTCTCACAGCGTGCACATCTGCATCTGATAGTACAACACAAAATTCTCAACCACTCGTTCAATCCAATTACATAACCAATAAAGGGTCTGACACCATTGTTAACTTGGCATTAGCCTGGGCAGAACGATATCAAACCGTTCGTCCTGATGTCCGCATTTCGGTTACAGGTGGCGGTTCCGGCACTGGACTCACTGCACTGATCAATGGATCAGTCGACATCGCCAACGCGTCACGCCAGATCAAACCGGAAGAATTGGATTCAGCCAAAAAAGCAGGATTAAACGTTCAAGAATTTGTCATCGCTCGCGATGCCATCGCTGTCATTGTTAATCCTGCAAATCCGGTAAATCAACTGACCTTGCAACAGCTCTCGGCAATATACCGTGGCGAGATCAACAATTGGAGCGAAGTTGGCGGTGAGGACCGGCCAATCGTGCGCCTGTCGCGCGAGACAAATTCTGGTACTCATGTATTTTTTCTCGAAGCTGTCGTACGAATGAACGACAAGAAAGATAAAACAATCTTTACTGCTGATTCCCTGCTTTTGCCGTCTTCCGAGGGTATTATTTCGGAGGTGAGGGAGAATCCGAATGCCATTGGTTATGATGGTCTCGGATATGTTACTTCAGAAGTAAAAATGGTGGCAGTATCTTCTCTAAAAAGCCCGGACATTTACATACTCCCTTCGGCTGTGACGGTTGCGGATGGGTCATATCTGATCTCCAGAAACCTATATATGTATACACAGAATGTTCCTGAAGGCGTAATCAAAGCCTATTTGGAATGGATTTTGTCTTCAGAAGCGCAAAAAATCGTGGTTGACCTCGGTTTTGTACCTGCCATAGATCAATAAAACGAGTCAAGATGAGACAGGAAAAGAGAAAAAGCGACATTATCATCTCAAGTGTGATCAAGGTCTGTGGGTATTCCAGCATCTTGTTTGTTGGATTGATCTTGATATTTTTATTGCGCGAAGGATTGCCTGCACTGAAAGACGTGGCATTCTCCACGTTATTCAGTGTGCGGTGGTACCCAATCGAAGGTTATTTCGGTATCCTCCCTCTCATTCTGGGAACCCTGTTGGTTACCATCAGCGCGACACTGATTGCCTTGCCTTTTGGGATTGGAACCGCGCTTTATATGTCGGAGGTTGCTCCACGCTGGATTAAAGAGGTATTGAAGCCGGTCGTTGAAATCCTGGCAGGCATTCCCTCTGTCGTTCTTGGGTTTATCGGCATCCTGGTGCTGGTGCCATTCTTTCGCAAATTTCTCGATCTTCCCACCGGATTGACTGCCTTTACTGGCGCGATCCTTCTGGGTTTGATCTCAATTCCTACCATCGTCTCGGTGGCTGAGGACGCGCTGAACAACGTACCGCCAGCCTACCGGCAAGCCGGACTCGCCCTTGGCGCGACGCGCTGGCAAACGATTTGGGGCGTCACCCTGCCGGCTGCAAAAACAGGTGTGTTGACCGCAGTCATGCTGGGAATCGGACGTTCTTTAGGTGAAACCATGGCGGTTATGATGGTCACCGGGAATGCTCCTGTGTTGCCTACTCAAATCTATGCTCTTTTTCGACCTGTCAGAACAATGACAGCAACCATCGCTTCAGAGATGGGTGAAGTAGCGACAGGCAGCCAGCATTACCAAGTACTTTTCTTGATCGGTATTCTACTTTTCGTTTTTTCTTTGGTCATAAATATTGTCGCCAGCGCAGTCAGCACAAGGCAACGCAAGCGTTCTGAACGGGTCCTCTCATGAGCACAAACAGCCAGAATAATCCAAAAGGCAAAATTGCTGAAATCATGGGATTCAATCTCCTGCGATTGGTCACCCTTCTGACTGTATTACCCATTTTAGGTCTGATCGTATTTATCATCATAAAAGGCGCTCCTGCACTCAGCATCGAATTTCTCACTACCCCCCCTTCAAACGGGATGCGGGATGGGGGAATTTTACCTGCCATCATTGGAACACTCTATCTCACATTGGGAACTGCAATATTCTCAGTTCCATTGGGTGTTGCGGCGGGGATTTACATCTCCGAATACGCCGAGGATAATCGGTTGACCCGCTTGATCCGCATCGCGATCATCAACCTGGCGGGAATTCCTTCGGTAGTCTATGGACTTTTTGGTTTAGGCTTATTTGTTCTTTTTCTCAAGTTTGGAACTAGTATCCTTTCTGCCTCACTCACTTTATCAATCATGACGCTGCCGGTGATCATCAGCACAACTGAAGAAGCCTTACGCAGTGTGCCGAATTCATTCAGGGTAGTCTCAACCTCACTTGGCGCATCACGGTGGCAAACCATCTGGAAAATTGTTTTACCGCAAGGTCTTCCCGGCATTATCACAGGCATCATACTTGGGTTGGAACGCGCCGCTGGTGAAACAGCGCCGATCCTCTTCACCGGGGCGACATTTTTCCTGCCGCAATTGCCGCACTCTCCACTGGATGCAACTATGGCTTTGCCGTACCACATCTTTGTTATTTCAACCCAGATCCCCGGCATGCCGGTCAAAATACAATACGGAACGGTATTGGTATTATTGATCTTCGTCCTGGGAATGAACCTGATCGCGACCCTCATTCGCAGCCGGGCGCGGTCCAAGCGCCAATGGTGACCTCATGAAGAAATTCTCGATCCAGGATCTCAATGTCCGCTACTCGGACGATAATGAAAGCCTGCGCAAGGTTAGCATGGAGATTGACTCAAATGCTATCACAGTCTTGTTTGGCCCCGCCGGCGGCGGTAAATCTACATTTCTGAGAGTTCTCAACCGTCTCAACGATTTGGCGGACGTTAAAGAAATGACCGGACAAGTCCTTTTCAATGGAATCGACATCCTTGATCCAAAACTGGATGTGATCGATTTACGGCGAAAAATCGGTATGGTGTTTTCGCGTCCCGTTCCCCTCCCCCTTTCGATCTATGAAAATGTGGCTTACGGGTTGATGATGGCGGGTGAACGGAGCAAGAAAAAACTGGATAACGCAGTAGAAAGCGCACTTCGTCAAGCAGTCCTTTGGGATGAAGTCTACGACCGGTTAACCAGTTCTGCCTATGCAATCTCGGGCGGTCAGCAGCAGCGCATATGCCTGGCGCGGGTACTGGCGCTCGAACCAGAAGTGATCATGCTGGATGAACCTACCTCCGCATTGGACCCTGTCTCAACCTCAAAGATCGAAAGTTTGCTCACGGAACTCAAAGAAAAATACACCATCATCCTGGCCCCCCACAATGTGCAGCAGGCAGCCCGCATGGCGGATTACGCCGCCTTTTTCCTGATGGGCGAATTGATCGAGTTTTCCAGCGGCAAGGATATGTTCCTGAAACCCATAGACAAACGCACCCAGGATTACATCACTGGACGATTTGGTTAATCCAAACCTTCAAGAACTCCCCTCAGATAAATCGAGGGGAGTTCTTGAAGGTTTGGATTTACTTTCGATCCTGGATCAGTTTCTGGGCCATGAGCGCCCCGTCGCGGATCGGTTCATACCCTGTGCAGCGGCAGAGGTGCTTGTTTAAGGCGTTTTCAACTTCGGTCTGGTTCGCGTTTGGGTTTTCTTCCAGCAACCCGTAAAGTTCCATGACGATACCCGGAGTGCAGAAACCGCATTGCACCGCGCCAGATTCCGAGATGGATTTTTGCACGGGGTGCAACTCCATTCCCTTTGCCAATCCTTCCACAGTGAGGACCACAGCACCGGTTATTTTTTTGACAGGCAGGTTGCAGCTCTTGACCGCTTTGCCGTTGACCACGATCGTGCAGGTTCCGCAGGTAGAGTTGTCGCAGCCTCGCTTTGTGCCAGTGAGATTCAATACTTCACGGATTACATCGACTACCAGCATTTCTGGATCCACTTCAACCGTGGTTGAGGCGCCGTTAATTGTAAAACTAATTTGCTCAGCCATTATGCTTTCTCCTGCAAAGCTTTTTTCATAATTTCTGCGGTGACCGGAATTTCAAAGAAATCAATGCCCACCGCGTCGCGGATAGCGTTGAGGATAGCGGGAGCGGGGCCAATGACAGAGTGTTCGCCAATCCCGCGTGCGCCAAAAGGACCCACCGCATCCGGCGTTTCTACAAATTCCACGGTCTGGCGAGGCGATTCTTTAAAGGTTGGTAAATGATATTTAAAAAAGTGGGGATTGGTTAATTTGCCATCCTCTGTAAACTCCAGTTTTTCGTAAAGCGAGGCGCCGACCGCCATCAATACCCCGCCCATGACAGAACCGCGGATCTGCTTGGGGTTGATGACCTGCCCGACGTCAAACGCCGAGGCAAAATGATCCAACAGGATCTTGCCAGTCTTTTTCTCGATACGGATCTCGGCGGCTTGTACGCCAAAAGTATATGAAACACCCAGACTTCCCTGCCCATTTTTATCAGGATTGGAATAACGCGGCAGTCTGGCGTCCGAAACGGATTGGGCGACTTCACCGATGGTGATGCCGTCTTCGGTGATATAACCACGGTTGATGTCTTTCACCGCGACGCGAATATCCGGGTCATTTTTCAAGTAAACCCAATCGCCGTCGTATTCCAGATAATCTACGTCGGTCTTGAGCACCTGTGCCGCCGTTTGCTTCAGCATCAAGATCAGCTTATCGGCAGCCCTGATGATGGCGCGCCCGCCCTGGGTGGTGAACATCGAACCGATGGTTTGCCATTCATAGGGTGAGAATTGAGTGTCGATCTCGTTATAAACGCGGATCCGTTCCGGGGCGATTTTCAAGGCTTCTGCCGCCACCTGGCGAACTACAGTGCGCAGTCCTTGACCCACTTCTGCGCCAGCCATGTTAACCGAGACGCTGCCATCGATATTCATCTTCATATAACAGCTCTTGGTAGAGAATGGCGCGCCCTTGGGAGATTTCATCACCGCAGCCATGCCGCGCCCGTAGTAGTAGTTCTCGTCTTCCTTGGGCTTGACTGTCGCATACACAGATTTTTTGATCAGGTCGACACATTTGGTAATATCGCCATGGGTTTTCCACATCTTCTCACCAAGGGAGTTAATTTTGCCTTCAACCAGGTAATTCATCTCGCGAAGTTTGAATGGATCCATGTCCAGCTTACGTGCCAGAATGTCCATCATGCGTTCGGTGGCAAATTGGGATTCCTGGTGACCGTAACCGCGGTAAGCTCCGACGGGTGGTGTGTTGGTGTAAACGGTGTAACCGATCAGGTCACAGTGGTCGAATTCGTAGGGTCCGGTGGAATTATGGGTGGACGCCATGGTGAGGTTCACACCGGTATCGGCATACGCGCCGGTTGAATGCAATATCTCGCTTTCCATTGCAATCAGCTTGCCATTCTTCTTCGCGCCAATCTTCATTTTGGTGCGGATACCATGACCGATCAAGGTGGAAGTGAAGTCTTCCTGGCGTGTGGCTACCCATTTGACAGGACGGCCGGGCACAAAACTGGCGATCCAGGCAATGGTTTGTTCAACCGTTATATCAGACTTGTAGCCAAAGCAGCCGCCAATCTCAGGGATGTGGATGCGGACGTCGGAGACAGGCATACCGTAAGAATTAGCGAGGTCTTCGCGGATGATGAAGGGGCAGATGGAGGAGGACCAGGCTTCGATGGTGTGATCCTCTTTGAACCAGATGATGGCGCCGTGGGGTTCGATGGCGGCGCAGGAGCCGAATGGATAAAGGAATTCACCTTCGATAATCACATCGGCTTCCGCAAAACCATCTTTGCCTTTACCTTTGAGCAGCCGATACTCGTTGGCTATATTCGTACCGGCTTTTGGTTTTAGCGTCGGCAGGTGCCAGTATTCACCGTTCTCCTGGTGGATCAGTTCAGCATCTGGTTTAATGGCATCGCGCGCGTCGATGTAAACCGGCAGCGGTTCGTACTCAACCTTGATCTTGGCCAGAGCAGCTTCGGCGTTGGCTAACGTATCTGCAATGACGGCAGCCACCGGTTCTCCGATGTAGCGCACTTTTTCGATCGCCATCGGCATCAGGTCCTTGATATTGTCGCCATATCGGAATTGGCACCCCTTGCCGGTAACAACCTTGACCACACCCGGCATCTTTTCCGCTTCAACGGTGGAAATGCTCAGAATCTTGGCGTGGGCGTATTCCGGCCGCAGGATGGCGGCGTGCAGCATGCCGGGCAGACGGACGTCATCCAGATAGACTGCCTTTCCGGTGACTTTTCCAATCGCGTCCGGGCGGTTGTAGCTTTTCCCCAGGTATTTAAATTCCATGTCGTTTTCCTTTCAACTGCTAATTTGTGCGCCGTAAGGATTCATAAAAATATAACTTCCAGATTTGTAGGAAGAATTCCACATTTATAGTGTAAACAAAATCAAAGCCGGATACAAGGGTTAGGTATTGTTTATCACGAATATTTGGGCTGAATTTCACGTCTGCGGGTGTGAGTGGTTAAGTACAGACTATAGTTAATTCCTGTCAATTCCTTGCACATCCATTCAGGTCATGTTAAAATCAAAAAGTCACCACAAATACCGTCGGGTGCGTAGCTCAGTTGGTTAGAGCGCACGGTTCACATCCGTGAGGTCGTGGGTTCGAGCCCCGCCGCGCCCACCTATTCATTAAAGCCACCTAAATGGGTGGTTTTTTTACTTCCATTAGGTTGTATTCAGTCAAAAACAGACAGTGTTTTCGCGTCGAAATGCACGCCGCTACTTGGTTCGAGCCCCGTGTTCTCATATGATTTTGTCGAAGATCTCGCGCCGCCCTGCACTCCCGGTGTTCGACTCTTGCCCACCTGTAAACACAATTAATCGGTTTATTTTTCACATGCTGTTAACTCAAAATGACTCCCGTTATTCCTCGCCATTACCATCCTCTCCCAGTTCCACCTTCTTTTGGTCTTTGCGCAGTTTTGCGAACGCCAGTTCGCGCGCTGCCAGCGGGATTTTGCTGACCTTCTCCCCGGTGCACAGCGCCAGCAGGTATGCCAGCGCGCACTTTTCAAGAATTTCCACATTATGCGCGGCGCGCTCTAGATTGTGACCGAAGCACAGCGCGCCGTGGTTCTGCATGAGGTAGGCGTTGTTGTGGTCATTCACATGCCTGGCGATCGTGTCTTTGAGCCTGGCTGTCCCCGATGGGGCGTACGGGATGACCGCCACCCTTCGCCCCAGAAAAATGGTCTGCTCGTCAAACAAGGCCGGGATGGGCAAGCGGATCAGCGCCAGCGCGCTGGCATACACCTGGTGGGTGTGAACGACTGCGTTCACATCCGCACGGGTCTGGTAGATCGCGCCGTGCATGCCGGATTCCACCGAAGGTTTGCGCCCTCCCTCCAGGGGGTTCAAGTCAAAGTCCAGCACGCAGACGTCGTCCGCGGTCATTTTCAGGTAATCATAGTTGGAAGGGGTGATGGCAAATGCATTTTGTCCAGCGATGCGCACCGAAAGATTCCCGCCAGTCGCCATCAGGTAACCTTTTTTGGTCAATTTTTGGGCGGCGTCAACGATCTGCTGTTTGAAAGGAAGGAACTGGCTCATGTTTTCCTCTTCTTGTGATCTTCAGGTTACCTGGATTGTACCGGAAAACACATTTTCAGAGAGACAATTCATCCCCATTACCAGGCTGCCACCAGTGGCAAAAAAGTGTCAGCAAAAAAGTTTCCTCCGTCCAAAATCCCTGTTACAATACCAACTTGTTTCGGTAGTTTAATCAAAATGCCATTGTTACAAACCAAGCGAATATGATAATATTAGTCTTGTTTTCTAAAATATAGCAACCGGGGGTAGACCGGTAAGGCTCACTTTGCGCAAATTGAGGTTTCAGAATGGTAAAAGCCCGATGATCGAAGATCCCCTCAATACCTCACATCCTGAAATATTACCAAAAAAACAACATGCCCACTGGGCAGGTAACCTTTTAGCGCGTTTTTCTGAACGATTTTTAACCGCATTTTTGAAGACCCAAACCCGTCAATTGTTAACATTGACGCCTGGCTCCGGTATTGCACTTCCGCCGCCCAGAGCTGGCAAAGAGTATACGCTTTATATACACATTCCTTTCTGCGAAAGCCTGTGCCCTTATTGCTCATTCAACCGCTTCTTGTTCGAGGGCAAGAAGGCAGTCGATTATTTCAACGCCTTGCGCGAGGAAATTAAAATGGTTGCGGGGCTGGGGTACACCTTTAAAACACTATATATCGGTGGCGGAACCCCTACGATACGTATCGATGAACTCATTAAAACCATTGACCTGGCAAAAGAATTGTTCGGAATTCAGGAAGTCTCGTGTGAAACCAATCCAAACCACCTCATTCCTGAGTATGTAGAACAGCTAAAAACCCGCGTGCAGCGCTTGTCAGTGGGCGTTCAAAGCTTTGATATTGGCTTGCTGCAGGAAATGAACCGCCTGCAGAAATTTGGCACGGGCGAGCAGATTCTTGAACGCATTCGCTACGCAGCCCCGTTTTTTGAGTCGCTCAATGTGGACATGATCTTCAATTTTCCAAACCAAACCCCCGCGATCCTTGAGGACGATTTGGATGCGATCCTCCGCTCCGGGGCGCAGCAGGTCACTTTTTATCCATTAATGACCTCCACTTCGGTGGAAAAGTCGATGGCGCACAGCGTTGGCAAGCCCACTCACAACCGCGAATGGAACTATTTCAACATAATCAACGACCGTCTGATGGGCGAGTTTAAGCAGCTCTCCGCCTGGACCTTCGTCCGAAAATCAGCGGGCATGATCGACGAATACATCGTCGACAGCGAAGAGTATGTGGGCATTGGCTCTGGTTCATTCAGTTACTTGAACGGAACCCTTTATGTGAACACCTTTTCAATAAATGAATATACCAATGCCATTGGTCACGGAAAAACTGGCGTGAACGCCTCGCAAAAATACAGCGTCCATCCGCAAATGCGATACTGGTTCATGATGAACCTTTTCGGTATGAATTTTGATCGAAATGCCTTTCGCAAGCGGTTTGGCGTGTCCATCCAACGCGGGTTATGGCTTGAAATGCTTTTTATGACCATTTTGGGAGCCTTCAAGAAAAACGATCCTCATCAATTGACCAGGCTCGGTCAGTATCTTTCAGTGGTGATGATGCGCGAGTTTTTCTCGGGAGTCAACAACGTGCGTGATATCGCCCGCAAAAGCCTCACTCCAGAAGAGATTGCCAATGCCACTCCTGTAAAATATGTTGGGCAGCACGCATCCCCTAAAACCCCTCTTCGAAAATGATCTTCCCCTCAACCCTCATCGACAAATAATTAGTGACATTTGTCATTATTTCATTTATGGGGGTTTGTTATATACTATATGCATATATGTGATTATATGCATATAGTATTCGACATACGGAGGGATTAGTGGTTGAAAATTTAAAGGAAGAGGTCCTGCGTTTGCACGCTCAAGTCTGCAGCGGGTTGGCAGACCCCAACCGAATTTTGATCATCTACAGCCTGGCTGATGGTCCACGCAACGTCAATGACATCGCCAGCAAAATGGAATTACCTCAACCTACTGTATCACGACATTTGAAGATCCTGAGAGAACGCAGCATCGTCCGTGCTGATCGAGACGGGCAGACAATCAATTACCGGTTAGCAGATCACCGCATTATCCGGGCGCTTGATCTTTTGCGTGCAGCCTTGGCTGATCAACTCAAAGATCAGGCTCTTTTGGCTACACAAGTAAATGAAAATCTAGTTGGTTAAATCGGAGATCTATTTATGAAAACATTTTTGATTTTAGGTGCCGGCACCGGCGGGACGATGATGGCGAACAAACTTGTCAAACGGTTGGATCCGTCAGAATGGAAGATCATTCTGGTCGACCGCGAACTGGAGCATTACTATCAGCCCGGTTTTCTATTCATCCCCTTCGGATACTATAAACCTGAAGTTGTCGTCCAACCAAAACGAAAATTTATCCCGGCGAACATTGAATTCGTCATCTCCGACATCGAAATGATCGAGCCGGATGCCAGTCGGGTCAAACTTGCCGCAGACAAACGCGTGATCCAATACGATCAACTGCTGATCGCCACGGGTACCGATATTCATCCTGAAGAGATCGAAGGTATGAAAGATGGCGGCTGGTACAAGAACGTGTTTGATTTTTACACCTTCAAAGGCGCCGTGGAATTAAGTAAGTTCCTGAAGAATTTCAATGGCGGGCGAATCGTGGTGAATATCGCCGAAATGCCGATCAAATGCCCGGTCGCCCCGCTCGAATTTGCCTTCCTGGCCGATTATTACTTCAAGCAACGCGGCATCCGCAACAAGGTTGAAATTGTTTACACTACCCCACTCTCAGGCGCTTTCACTAAACCGGTCGCTTCGCGCATGTTGGGTGATGTGTTGATCAAGAAAGACATTCACACCGAGCCCGATTTTGCAGTCAGTGAAGTCAATTCAAGCAAGAATACTATCAGTTCTTATGACGGACGCGAGATCAATTACGATTTGCTGGTTGCCATCCCGACCAATATGGGGGCAGAGGTGATCGGTCGTTCAGGCATGGGTGACGATCTGAATTTCGTCCCCACCAACAAAGCGACACTGCAATCCAATAAATGGGAAAATGTGTGGGTCATTGGCGATGCTACCAACGTTCCCGCTTCAAAAGCGGGGTCAGTGGTGCATTACGAAGCTGAAACTCTCATTGAAAACATCCTGCATACCATCGAAGGCAAACCCCTGCCCGCATCATTTGACGGTCACGCCACCTGCCACATCACCTCTGGCTTCAACAAGAGTCTGCTGATTGATTTCAGCTATGATGTTGAACCCTTGACCGGTGTGTACCCGATCCCGGTCATCGGTCCATTCCCCCTGTTGAAAGAGAACACCTTCAACTATCTTGGCAAGCTCTCTTTCAAATGGATCTACTGGAATATCATGCTGCGTGGAATTCCCTTTCCATTACCCCCTGCTTTCTCAATGGCTGGAAAACGCCAATAAATTTGAATCATATAAAAGGAGATCAAAATGTCAGTTCTGGATAAAGTCAAGTTCGACGCTGATGGTTACATGGAAGATTCAAACGCCTGGACGCCGGAAATCGCGGAAGCCATTGCCAAACGCGAAGAGGTCACCCTTACAGAGCGCTCATGGGTCGTGATTAATTATGCCCGCAATGAATTCAAAGTCAAAGGCGAAGCCCCCACGCTGCGAAACATTACCAAGAATACCGATGTGGACACCAAAGAACTCTACAGCCTCTTCCCGGGTGGACCAGGCAAGATGGCTGCAAAAGTTGCCGGGCTGCATAAACCGACCGGCTGCATCTAATCCAATTATTCGAATACAAGGAGAATTCAAATGGCAGACAAGAAACCCGCACGCAAGCTCGCGATCATCGCCTCCAAAGGTTCACTGGATATGGCTTATCCCCCATTGATCCTCGCCAACGCCGCCCGCATGTCAGGTGTTGACGTGGACGTCTTTTTCACCTTTTGGGGATTGGATATCATCACCAAAAAGAAAATGAACAAATTGAACGTGGCAGTTGTTGGCAACCCCAGTATGCACCCCTGGTTCCACATCCCCACCCTTTTAGGGATCATCCCAGGCATGTCCGCGGCGGCTTCAGCCATGATGCGCAGCGAGATCAAGAAACTTGATTTCCCCCCGGTAGGCGAATTCGTCCAATTGGTCATGGATGCCGGCGCGAATCTCTTTGGCTGCAAAATGTCAATGGATATGATGAAATTGACCGAAAAAGACCTGGTCGAAGGTGCCAAGGTGCTCGGCGCCATGGAATTCATCGAAATGTCCGACGGCGCCCAGCTCTTGTTCGTCTAAGATCGTTGCTCAGCAAACCAAGCCGGGCTTCAATGCCCGGTTTTTATTTATAAACACTAATGTTTCCATTAACACATGCTCGTGTTTAGGTTAGAATGCTTCACATGATGGATCAAAATAACGACAACTTGAATCAAAACCCTGAAGATAGAAGTTCAGGCAAAAATCGAATGGGCCTGCCGGAGCAATTTGACCCCGCGCATTATGACGCGGTTGTAAAAGCGTATTCAACATCCTGGCCAAAACAAGAAATCCCTCAAAATATTACCTCTCCAGGAAGAATCGACTTGCCCATTCACACGAAAAAGAAAGCCCCTTCTTTATGCTGGTGGATGTTGATTGCAATCGTCATATTTTTTTTCTTTACGCCCTTCCGCGTAACAATCCTGGCGCTGGGTATAGACCGCCCTCCAGCGGGAACGTGGCAAGGCCGCAGCGACACTATGATTCTGACTACACTGCCGCCTGTTTTGCCGCAATTATCCATGCTTTCCATTCCGCGCGACTTGTGGGTGACCGTGCCCGGCCACTATGAGAACCGCATCAACACCGCCCACTATTTCGCCGAAATCAATGAACCAGGTACTGGCATGAAAGCCGCCACCGATGTGGTGGAATTAAATTTTGGCATCAAAGTAGACTATGTAATTCGCATCAAGTTTGACGGGTTCATCAAAATTGTGGATGCCATGGGGGGAGTGACAATCGATTTGCCCATGGATATGTCGGGGATGACTGCGGGCAAACATCACCTCAACGGCGCTCAAGCCCTGCGCTTCGTGCGTGACCGCACCGGCAGCGATGACTTTTTCCGCCAGCAGCGCGGACAATTGTTCATCTCGTCTGCACTCAAAGAGACGCTCAATCCACTCAAATGGGCTCGCCTTCCGATTGTTTTCACTGCTACTGCACAGGCGATTGACACCAACCTACCCGTCTGGCTTTGGCCGCGGGTCGGCTATGGCGTGCTCTTCTCTGCTCTCAAGGGGTTTGATGCGCAAACGCTTGACCGCGAGATGATCACCCCCTGGGCTACAGACCAGGGTGCGCAAGTGCTCTTGCCAAATTGGGACAAAATGAATCCGTTGGTTGATGGGTTGTTCAAATAGGGTCGTGTTGAACCGACCGTTTGCATCGAATAACCAGGATCAACCCCGCAAGTAACAGAATCAACCCCGCCCCATCAAAAATGATAAAACGCGCGACACTTGCATGAATCTGAGGGTGGTCGCCTTGGAGTGACCAAAGAATAGTGCTTTCTCCTAACACACCGATCGCTTGCATGATCACAGCTTCAACGAATGACACAAAATGCCGGAT
>WOUT01000040.1 GCA_009773005.1 Chloroflexota bacterium
ATATTTTTGATATAAAACGATATACCAATCATCGAGGTAAAAACCAAGCCAGGGAATCAATAGACCATAGGAAAGGATGCAGACAACCAAAAGCGTCACGGGCAGGGGAATGCGCGAACCAATATTCGATAACCGGTTGAAAACAGTTTTCATGGTTATACAACCAACCCGACTGGGCTTTGTAAAGTAATAAAATAATAAACAATCCCGCAAACAAGGTGCATCATCAATGTACTTGCCAGTATGATTGTCTTCCAGGATCTAAAACCAATATTAATTCCGTTTTCACAGAGTTCATTCCCCCAAAAAATGATGGAATCGACGAAAAGAATGAATGACCCAATCATCAGCCCCCACCAAAAGTTGTTACTGCTAAGATTGATCTTTTCTGCGATGAAATATCCATAGAAGGCAGAGACAAGAAAATTAGCCCAAGCCAATTGAAATGAGATCCTGATGCTTATCTTTTTCCAATACAAAATCGCCACTAATAATGGAAACAAGATCGACAAAAAGGCAAATAACAAGGCAGATGGCACATTGGGCACTTGTGTCAGAACGGCTTTAAATGGGGCAAAAATGATCTGGTCTCCCCGATTTCCCGAATAATTAATAATGTACTGGGAAGCAAGCACGACCAGGGTCGTCACACCGACAGGACCAAACAAAAAAAGCCAATTTATATTTTGAAGTTTATTCTTGTAAAACACCAAAATCAACAGACCGATCGCCGGGAGTATTGTGAGATTAAAGCTGGGTTTTGCCAGCGAGGCACAAACAATCAAAAACACCATAACGAATGATTGACGCCAACTCCACCTGGCAAACAAATTGTCTGTGATTCCGAAAAATATTAGTAGAACAAATGGTCTGAAGAGAACATAAGTTGGATTATGATAGGGATTCGGGACGATATAACCCAAATACATCCGGTCTGGAAAAGTAAATAAGAAGACAGGTCCAACCAATAAAATCACCAATGCAGTTAATCCTGTTATCCATCGAAGATTCTTTATCTTCAGTTCAGACCACTCCCGCAGAAGTCTTTTTAAAAGAATGAAAGCGGTCGCCAGGTACGAAAACACCATTAATATTAATGCAGAAATTTCATAAGACTTTATGTCATACACCTGTTTTGCAAAAACACTTACTCTTACCAATATATTGGCAGGCAGCAAAGCCCTTATAATGACAACCAGCTTAGAAAATAGTGTGTGGGGTAATTTGTATAAATAACCTTTTTCCGCGTATTCACGCGCCCATTCAATATGCTGAGGATAATCTCCAATTTTTAATTGGTGGAACATCACGTAACCAAATATCGCGATAATCACAACACTGAAGACGATGAAAAATATATTTCTTGATCGATTATTCAAAGGTATGAGCCTCCCCATAATTTTCAATTACTGATCGTTATTTCTTTTTTCATTTTGAATATCATATCCCTATTCTATTGTTGTTTCAACAATTAGATCATCCAAGTATTGTTTATAATCCGGATTTTTGCATTCATCCTTGATATGGGCCAACTGCTGCCGGTCGATGAATTTCATGCGATAGGCGATCTCCTCCGGGCATGAGATCTTGAAGCCCTGCCGGTCTTGCACCGCCTGGATGAAATTGGCTGCCTGCAGCAGCGCCTCGGGGGTTCCCGCATCCAGCCAGGCGACTCCCCTCCCCAACACCTTGACTTCCAGTTCCTTCTGTGCCAGGTAGATACGGTTGAGGTCGGTGATCTCGATCTCGCCACGTTTGGAAGGTTTTAGAGATTTGGCGTATTCAACCACTTTGGCGTCATAAAAATACACTCCCGGCACAGCGTAGTTGGATTTAGGTTGGCTTGGTTTCTCTTCCAATGAGACAGGTTTTTGTTCGTGATCCAGTTCAACAATGCCAAACCGTTCAGGATCTTTCACCAGATAAGCAAAAATGACCGCGCCTCTTTTAATCTCGGCGGCGGAACGCAGTTTTTCCACCAATCCACTGCCATAGAGAATGTTATCCCCAAGCATCAGCGCCACTGGTTCATTGTCGATGAAGTCCTCGCCCAGGATGAAGGCGTCCGCCAGTCCCCGCGGAGAGGATTGCGAAACATACGCAAAGCGCATGCCCCAGACGCTGCCCTCGCCCAATAAGGCGCGGTAGGCATCCAAGTGTTCAGGGTTGCTGATGATCAGCACCTCGCGCACCCCCGCCAGCATCAAGGTCGAAAGGGGGTAATACACCATGGGTTTGTCATAAACCGGCAGAAGCTGCTTGCTAACCGAAAGCGTGGAAGGGTGCAGGCGGGTGCCGCTCCCACCGGCTAGAATTATCCCTCTCATTTGGCGTCTCCTCGATTGGCGTAATTATTTTTCATCCACGACCCGAATTCCTCTTTCTCGACCAGGGCTTTGATCCAATCCTGGTGAGACAGGTACCACTCAATGGTTGCCCGCAGCCCGCGCTGAAGGGTGTAGGTTGGGCTCCAGCCGAACTCGCCGCGAATCTTCGAGATGTCCATGGCGTAGCGGCGGTCATGCCCGGGGCGGTCTTGCACATACTGGATCAGGTTGGCGTGCGGGCGGAAGGGCGAGTTGGGTACGATCTCGTCAAGGATCGCGGTGATCTGGTGGATGATCTCAAGATTGGTGGGTTGGTTCTCACCGCCGATCAGGTAGGTCTCTCCCACCCTTCCCTTTTCGAGAATCAACTGGATCGCCTCGCAGTGGTCCTCCACATATAGCCAGTCGCGGATCTGGCGCCCGTCCCCATAAACAGGCAGGGGTTTGCCTTTCAGGCAGTTCATGATCATCAACGGGATCAGTTTTTCGGGGAATTGATAGGGTCCGTAATTGTTGGTGCAGTTGCTGATAGTGATTGGCAAGCCGTAGGTGTGGTAATAAGCCCTCACCAGATGGTCGCTGGCTGCCTTGCTGGCTGAGTAGGGTGAGTTGGGCGAATATTGGGAGCTCTCTGAAAATGGCGGATCATTGGGCGCCAACGAGCCAAACACCTCGTCGGTCGAGATATGATGGAAACGGACGCTATCTGATCCTCTTCCACGCCAGGTTTTTCGCGCGGCTTCAAGCAGGCAGCCGGTGCCCACTACATTGGTATTCAGGAACTGAATGGGTCCAAGGATCGAGCGATCCACATGAGTTTCGGCGGCAAAATTGACGATCGTGTCGATCTCATGCTTTAAGAGGAGTGACTCAACCAGCGCCTGATTGCCAATATCCCCTTTGATGAACGTGTAGTGGTCATTTCCCTCAAGCGATTTCAGATTATCCAAATTGCCCGCGTAGGTCAAGGCATCCAGATTGACCAGCTTGACCTCCGGTTTTTCCTTGATCAGTCTGTGAATAAAATTCGAACCGATGAAGCCTGCCCCGCCTGTGATCAATATGTTTTTCAATTTTTATCCTTAAACTGATGATTGTAACTATTTTACTATGTTTGTTCTCTCTACTAAACCAATATTTTTTATCGTAACGAGCTCATTCACCAGTCATGTTCCGGAGCAACTGCCATTCTTTATTTTCAACGACAAGCCAATACTCCGGAAATACATCTCCATAAAAATCGGGGGAAAGTAATAAAAAATCACATAGTTGTTTACTTATGAGAAATTCCTCAGCGTTAAGGAATTCAAACAATTCTCGCTGAAACGAATCGCCAAAAAACAAATAATCCGGGAATACATATCCCGGTGGATTTATGATACATATTGATGAATCATTAGAGACATAGCTCTCAACAATCAACAAAGGCGTTCGAAATGAATTTTGTGCAAGGGTTTTAATATCAATATCGCTTGCAGTCCATATGTCCTTTTCGTGGCGGATAAAAGGAGTCACTTTATAAGCAATCTTTTGTACCAAAATTGAATGTACTTTCCCCCACTGTTGAATGTTTACAAATAGTCTTTTGCTTATTAATGGCTTGGAATCATTGTTTAACACAGAAAAGATCATGATAAAAATGCTAATCGTACAAACGATCCCGAGGAGAACCTTTTTTACCCAACCTCGATCATTTAAGAGTCCTGCGGCAAAAGGACAAATTAACGCTATCGGAAAGATTAAATACCTTCCCATGTAGGGGTCCCAACCTGATTTTATGAACGAGATGATGAAAGAAAAAATGAGTGATGACAAGATCAGGAGCAACCCTTCGGGTTTCCGTTTTTTTATTGAGAAGAATATCCCATAAAACAAAGCGGGTGTTAACAGCAGGAACCCAATGAACCCGTACCAGGCTGATTCTTCATTTAGACCATAATGAGTATCCAGCTTGAATGGTTTTTCTTTACTTAGTAAATATGCGTCACTTTCCAGATTATTCTTGAATTTACCAAATACTGCTTTGAATATTGCCGCTTTCTTATTGATGCAAGTGGTTTCCCAAGTGGGTGGAATTCCTTCACAACTAATGAATTGATAGGTCAGCCTTGTTGAATTCAAAAACAATTTATTGTTTTCATTTTCTGTGTTTTTTTTTGTAAAGACTGAATTTATGATCGCACTCCCCCCCATAGGGTTTCCAAACACCATCCAATTTTGTAGATATGCGTACGAACCTAATAAAATGAAAAAGCTCAATGCGTAAAACACGCTTTGGATTAACAAGATCCTTAAAGATGCCCTTTGTTTGGTCAACATTAGAACGTAGAGACTTACATAACCTGGTAACGCGAATAATGTATATTGGTTGGTACCCGTAGCCAAAGCGAAACTTAAAATTGAAAGAACCAGTTCCGTTCTGGATGTGCCGTGCATAAACCGAATCAAGAAATAAAATGAAATAATCATAAATGCCGCAGCAATGAGGTCATTCTGTGCTGTAATTGATTCAAATAGTACGACCGGAAAAGTAAGAAAGAATAAACTAATAAAAAAGCTTCCTTTTTTTGTAAATCCTAATTCAATGCCCAAGTTGTAAATTGTGATTGAAATTAAGACCGCTGATACTAATTGCACAAAACCAACCAGTATATCTGACCGCAAGAAAACCACTGCCCACAACATCAATAAGCTGTTATTGTAAGGATAACTAGTGCCTATCATGTTAAAACCGTCGTAGGTCCTTAAAGAGCCTTGTTGAAGCCAATGCCCAATTCTAGACAAATGGTTAATCAAATTATCGGTTGTGTTTTGCGGGAAACGGATTTGAATGTATGCCAAAAATAAATAAGTAATAAAAATCAATCCGAAAAATATGACAATGCCAATATTTTTCTTAACTGATACCAAGGATGTTTTGATCTCATTTTTAATGTTTGATACCAAAAACCTTGGAAAACCAATTTGGAAATATGAATTCATCCAATACGCTACAGTATTAATCACGATTTGTATCAGTAACACAAAACCGGTTTTGCTCAACACCTGAAAAAGACTGGCAATTTCAAGGGTTAAAATAATGTTAGCGTTGCAGAATAAAAAAACCCCAAGTATCTTTTCAGCGGTTTTCATCTTCCTAAACAAGTTGAATGTAAGCAATATAAAAAGAAATAATAGGATTACTGATAAAACATAAAGAATCATGTTTTTTTAAACCCTCTTGTAACAGAAAATAATCTCTTTGACAATGTTTTGTTCTGTTTTAATATTTTTCATCGGATTGAGCTTCATCTTACAATCTTTAATATGAATAAAGAAAATAAACTACAAAAATCTTCAAGTTTCCTATCCCCGCAGCAATTACGGTATATTGCGGAATTTTGCCCCTTCGAGAACAGGTTTTAGAAAAACGTCGAACCCTCCATCTAGATGCGGGGTGTTCAAAAAGCGAAAATTAAAATTCGAACCGATAAATCCAGCCCCGCCTGCGATCAGTATATTTTTCAATTTTCACCCTTGTGCGTACGTTTTGTTATTATTTTACTATGTCTGGCCGGTTCCTGTTTTAAATTATTCTTTTACCATTTAATCAGTATCAGGGGTTTTCCAGCGCTGTGACCGAGCTTGCCTGCCAATACCCGCGCAGGGATAATTCAGCGTCCGGGGATTTCTGCGCGCAAATGTTCAACAGGACCGGTTCGCGAGATACAACATCCGCAGGGATAATCAGCAGCGGGTACTCCATCGAGATCAGATCGAGCGGCCTGGCTAAAACGGCTTCCCCACCCAGCCCCTCCACCGCTGAAACCAGAGCAGCATGCATCTCCGCATAACCTTCGGAGACACTGCCAAAAAAGTCAATGGGAACATTTAATTGCCCACTTATCGGGTCTTGGCCAGTCGTAGTAACACGCACCAAGGTTCCCGGAGTGAAATGTGAGATGAATTGCGTCTGCCCCGGCGGACACTCCGCCATAGGCAGCGCCTCTGGTTTGGCAGCCGCTTTAACCACCAGCGCGCCGATGATTGCCAGCGCAGCCAGACCGAAGCCAAAAACAAGCGCGGGTTTCGCATTGATTTCGGGAAATTGCAAACTTTGAGTGGTTTTCCTAAATGCAAGACCGAGAACTGCCTTGAGACCCATGACACAGAACCCTGTCAAAAAAACAACGGTAGCCGCATAAACCCGCATCTGGTTGGAGTCGTTGGGCGGCACAAACGGAATCGAAAGGAAAATTCCGGCAGCAGCCCACAACATCAAGGCATAAGGTTCTGATTTTCTAAACCGCCATGCGGTCACCAGCCCCCACCCCGCCAAAATGGATAACAAGCTGCGAACGGCATAGTTGACCCAACCGGCTTGATCGCCGCGGATGAAACCAAAAGCGCCCGCGCCGCGCGGCATCAGGTAATCAAACCAATTTCTAATTGCTCCAATGACAAGACCGAACGGTTGCGCTTTCCAGGATTCGAAAACCAGTTCATACGTGCGCGCCGACCTGGCAACATCGTCCAATTGACCAAGCTCAGGGTGGTCAATGAGGATCTGCATCCAACCCTTGCCGCCCGCCACCACACCGTAAAGGGTGTAAGAGAAATTGGAAAAGACCATTCCGCCCGGGTCAGCGATCAATTTGAACACCAGCATATTGAGCATGAATCCAAGCGCCACGGCGCAGCTGGTGACCGCAAATGCCGAGATAGAGAATCGCCGTTTGCCTCTAAAGCAGAAGCCCGCCCACAGGATCAACGCCGGGAGAATAAAGAAAGCGCCAGCCCGGGCGTTTAGCGCCAGCGTGAGCAGCAGCAGCCCGGCTGCCGTCAGCCAGAGTTTCTTCGTCTTTGCCGCGGACCAGAGCACGACAAATGCTGATACCCCCAGCGGCAGCCCGAGGTTTTCTGTCATGGTCGTTCCGGCGATGCGGCGGTAGAACAGGAACAGGGTGAACAGGAACACAACTGCGGGCAGCGTGCCGAACGACCGTTGCATCTCGCGCGAGGCGATATAGCAAGCGATCGCGATGACCGCACACAAGACACCAATAGAGACCAACAAGTTTTGACCCGTCACCGCCAGCAGCACGGTCAGCAGCGCCGGGAAAAGCGGCCGCCGGGCAGAGAATGCTGAGAAGCGGTATCCCTCCACCACACGCTGCGCGTCACTGTAATAACTGGCTGCGTCGCTGAAGGGCAGCAGTCCGCCGATGATAAAGGGTTCACTGCCGCCGCTGCGCCATAACCCGCTGACCGGCAGCGCGAAAAGCACTAGCGTCAACCCGAGCGCAACCAGTGTGCCAAATCTCCCCTTGGCTCTGAAAACCAAAAAAAGAACGGGTAGTGTTATGATGGATAACAGTATCAGGTCATACCGCACGAACAAACCTACCACCGCTGGCACAGGCAGCATCATCAGCACAGCATAGGTCAACAACGCGGCAAGTACCATTAATACAATAGACGGAAAACGGGTAAGGTTTAATTTCATTGAAGTTTTTGAATCGCTGGTCATGTAAGTGATCTGCTCAGATAAATTTGATGCGTTTGGCAGCGAAGAGCACCATGCGCAGCAGCAGCCAGCCGTGTTTCCAGCGTTGAATGTTGGTGGTTCCATACGTGCGCGCCCGGTAGCGGATGGGAAGGTCAATGATCTTGAAGTTCAGGCGCGCGGCGCCAAAAAGCAGATCAAAATCGCCAAAGGGGTCAAAATTACCAAAGACGTGCCGGTTGGCAGCGATGCGTTCGTAGTCCTTTTTCCAAAGCACTTTGGTGCCGCACAGCGTGTCTTTGATCGGCTGCCCCAGTAACCATGAGAATGCCAGGCTGAAGAATTTATTGCCGATCAGGTTGAAGAAACGCATAGCTTCGTCTTCCATTGGATAAACCAGGCGTACCCCATTGATGAAATCTCCATTGCCTGATACCAGTCCCTCATAGAACCTGGGCAGGTCTTCAGGCGGAACGGTCAGATCGGCATCCAGGATCATCAACACGTCACCGGTGGCTTGCGTGAAACCCAGACGTACTGCATCCCCTTTGCCTTTACCGGTCTGCTGCAGACTGATGCAGCGCTGCTTGGGGCGCCTTTTCATTCCTTGCTGGATCGCAGAGAAAGTGTTGTCGGTGGAGTGTCCCTCCACAAAGACGATCTCGGTCCCGGCTCCCATTTCGGGCATGCGGTTGAAGATGTTTTCGATGTTGCCTTCTTCGTTGCGCGCCGGTACGATCACACTGACTAGCGGGGGTTTGTGGCTCAGTTTGTGTGCAGGCTGCAGCCTGGCTACGATGAAGTTAGTCAAAGCAAAGTGATTGAACGGCCAAAAACGCACCAAAAAACGATTCAATAACGGCGCCAGCAGCGGAATGCCAATGGGGAACAGGATCTCCCGGGATGCCCGGATGGGTTCAAAACCTGACAGGGTCAGCAGCCCGCGCATGTCGGAAACAGTCAACCAGTTTTGTCCCAGCCCGGGTTTGGATAATCCAAGTTTCACGGCAATCGTTAGCGGCAGTTCCCACAACCGGCTGTAAGAATTGATGACCACTCTCACATCTGGCGAGGCGAATTGTCGAATATGTTCAAAAACAGCCTGAACATCCCACATGTCGTTCAGGATATCAGAAAGGATAATGAAATCAAAACTGCCTTCTACGTCAAATTGGTCGGCGCTGCCGTTAATGAACTGCAATTCAGGATGAAGTTCTTTCGCAAGCGCAACCATCTCTGGCGAGAAATCCACCCCTGCCCCAACCCGCGGCTTCAGACTTGCCAGCAGATCGCCGTTACCACAGCCAATTTCGAGCACGCGCGCGCCCTGCGGAATCATGCATGCGTAGATCTCGTTCAAACGGCGGTGATAATAGCCGCCCCACCCCTTCCAATGGCGCATCTTTTGCGCGACCGAGTTCCAATGCGAAGCGCGTTCTGCCTGATACTTTTCTGCCGTTGGTTCACAAGTTTTCTTTTCCAAATCCAATAGAATCCTTTTCTGGCTTTCTGCGGCCTTATCGTGCTATCTGTTCAGGCTACCCATTGCTCTTTCGGGTCAACCGCAGCCTAAACAGGCTCAATGTTCTTCTCTGATCAACCAACGCCCAATATTATCAGGAAAAATAAAGCTTGCCAGTTTGTTCAAAAGCCCGGCAGGCGTTGGGTCGGTCACATACAAATCTTTGTGTTCTTCATATATAAAGCGGTCGGCATAGGCGCGGTCAAACCACTCCAAGAGATGGTCAAAATACCCATCCACATTCAGGAAGGCGGTAGGTTTGCAATGCAGACCGATCTGCGACCAGGTGAGCGCTTCAAAGGTTTCATCCATGGTGCCAAAACCGCCTGGCAGCGCGATAAACCCATCAGAGAGTTCATTCATACGCGCCTTGCGCTGCTGGATATCCTCGACAATTTCCAGCCTGCTGAGTCCCGTAGTATAGATCAGTTGAGGGCTTTCCAATCCCACCGGCACGACCCCGATCACTTCCCCACCCTTTTGGAGAGCGCCTTCAGCTACCGAGCCCATCAAACCTGTCCGCCCGGCGCCATAAACCAGGGTAACCTCTTTTTCCGCAAGAAGCTGCCCCATTAAAAATGCCGCATCATAATAAATCCGATCCAAACCATCGGCAGAACCACAAAAAACGCACAGCGAACGATAAGGAAAAGACATTTTGAACTCGCAATAATTGATTATTAGCCGGAACGGTCTTCGTTTTTCTTCGGAAAGGCCTTGTCCTTCATTATAATTCGCTTTCTGCAACTTAATACCTTTTCAATTCGTAAATATGATATCTATTTTGTTCATTCGGAGACACTTATGCCCCCAATTCTTGAAGTTCAAAATCTGGTAAAAAACTATGGCAATTTCAACGCAGTTAAAGGAATTTCATTCGATATAAAGCAGGGCGAGATATTCAGTTTGCTCGGACCCAATGGCGCCGGTAAAACCACCACAATTTCAATGCTCTCCACGCTTTATACCCCCACCAGCGGCGATGCAGTAATCTGCGGTCATTCGGTGGTGAAAGAACCCATGGCTGTGAAGCAGTGCATCGGTGTGGTGCCGCAAGACCTGGCGCTCTATGAAGACCTGACCGCCCGCGAAAACCTGAACTTCTGGGGTCAAATGTACGGGCTGTCGGGAAAGACGCTCTCCAAACGGGTGGATGAAGTTTTGGAACAGATCGGTCTGGTGGATAGAGCCAAACAGCGCGTCAAGACTTATTCAGGCGGGATGAAACGGCGGGTCAACATCGGGGTTGGTCTACTGCACCGCCCGCAACTACTCTTTATGGATGAACCGACGGTCGGCATCGACCCCCAGTCGCGCCGCGCGATTTTGGACTCAGTAAAAGAACTCAACCGACAAGGCATGACTGTGCTCTACACCACCCATTATATGGAAGAAGCCCAGGAACTCTCGAACCGCGTGGGGATCATTGACCATGGCGAGTTGATTGCGCTTGGAACTCAGGCTGAATTAACCAAATCAGTGGGCGAAACCGACACGCTCACCTTGCATATCAGCGAGGAGGAAGACCCGGAAACGCTTGCAGCTGAAATTCGCAAGGTCAAGGGTGTGGTCAGAGCAGATGTGACCGACCACGAAGTCACAATTATCACCCCCTCTGCCGAAGAACTGCTGGCGCCGGTGGTCACAAAATCAAATGAACTGGGCATCAAGATACGCTCTGTGGATATCCGCGAGCCCAACCTTGAAGCTGTCTTTTTACATCTCACCGGCCGTGCCTTACGCGATTAGGAGATTGGCTATGCGCAAATTATTCTTGATCGCTCTGAAAGACCTGAAACTTGCCTTCCGCGACCGGGCGGCGCTTACCCTTATGCTGCTGGCGCCTTTTGCCCTCACCATCGGCATGGGTTTGATCACCGGCCGTTTCTCTGGCAATACCAATACCGGCTTAAGCGATATCCCGCTCGTACTGGTAAACGAAGATGGCGGCTCCCTTGGTAACGCGCTTGTAGAGATGATGCAGTCCAAAGACCTCGAAAGCCTGCTTGAACCGCAGGTGATGACCGACCTCCCCGCGGCGTACGCATTGGTGGATGAAGATAAAACCGCCGCCGTGATTTATATACCGGCAGGCTTTTCTGATTCCGTCATCCCGGCCTCAGGGCAATCCACTCCAGAAGAACCTGTGCAGATTGAGTTATACCTTAACCCAACCCGCCCGAACAGTGTGGGCGTAATCAAGACGATCCTGGAACAATTCATGAGTCAGGTGGAAGTCGGCCGCATCGGCGGACAAGTGGTGGTGACGCAGCTCTTGACCAGCGGCGCAATCGATATTTCGCAAGCCGAAGCGGTTGGCCGCTCAATGGGCGAGAAACAGGCGAATGAAGCTGGTCAATCCTCATCGATCAAATTAAACCGCGTCACCAACAGCGGCGAAGAAGTTAAATTCGATATTCTGGCGTATCTGGCTCCCGGCATGGCGCTGATGTTCCTCATGTTCACCGTCAGTTACGGCGGCAGATCCATGCTGGTCGAGCAGGCTGCCGGCACACTGCCGCGCATGCTCACCTCTCCTACCACGACCGCGCAGGTGCTGGGCGGCAAGGTATTTGGAATTTTCCTGACCGGGGCGGCGCAGATGCTGATCCTTATCTTTGGCACTACCCTGCTCTTCCGGCTCGATTGGGGCGCCCCGTTTGCGGTATTCGTGCTGGTTCTGGCAGCCGCGCTTGGCGCCACCGGCTGGGGCATTTTTCTCACTGCGCTGCTCAAGACCCCGGGGCAAGCTTCGGCAATTGGGTCTGCGGTCATGCTCATCTTTGGCATCCTGGGGGGCAGTTTTATAAATGTCGAAATGATGCCTGACTGGATTCAGTTCATCAGCCGCATTACTCCCAACCGCTGGGGATTGGATGGCTTTACGACCCTCGCCCTGGGTGGCGGCTTCGCCAATATCCTCACACCGATTATCGGCTTATTAGCTATGGCAGCCATCCTCTTTGTGATCTCGGTGGTGATCTTCAGCCGCCGCGGCATCGGAAGGCTATAGTAGGCGCAAAATGAGAAAAATATTCGCAATATTTTGGAAAGACACTTTTGTGCGCTTCACCAGCCCGTTGGAATGGTTATTTTTTATCATTTTGCCGATCTTTTTTACGGTCATTTTGGGAGCCGGCACCGGACCCTCTGACGATCAGCGGGTTAAACTCTACGTGGTTGACCTGGCGAAAACATCCCTTTCGGAAAATCTTTTCTCCAGCTTAACTGAATCCAATTCGGTCCACCCGGTATTAATAGAGCTCAATGTCGCGGTTTCGGAATTCGATGAACGCAAGGTCTCAACCGTGCTGATCATCCCCACAACCTTCAGCCAGGAAAACGTGATCAATAACCGCGCCGAACTGGAGCTGCGCCAGCAGCCTAATAATATGAACGCCCTCATCGCTCAGCAAGCGGTGCAGGCTGTGCTGAGCCGCGTCAGCAGCGCGGTGGATATTGCCAACGCGAGTGTGGCAAAAGCCGAAAGCATTGAAGGGTTTTCCTTCACGTCAAACGATGCCCGTCAGGTTTATTACAACCAGGCTTTGGAGCAAGCTCAAACTTTGATGAATGAAGCTCCAGTGCGCATGACCGAGGTTGAAGCGGATACTGCTGATCCGGTGTCGTATGACCCGCGCGCCAACTCCAGCGCCGGTCAGCTCATCACCTGGGTGTTCATTCCGTTGATCGGGCTCTCAGCCATGTTCGCATTTGAAAGACAAAAAGGGACGCTGCGCCGGCTGCTCACCACCCCCACCAGCAAAGCGGTCTTCCTGGGCGGCACGATTTTTGGTCAGGTGGTCACTGCGCTTGTGCAAATGCTGGCGCTGGTGTTATTCGGGATCTACGTGATGAAGCTCAATTGGGGGCATTCCCTCGCTGCGCTGGCTGCTATGCTGGTCTCATCCGCGCTGGCTGCCGCCGCGCTCGGCACCATGCTTGGAACTTTTGTGAAAACCGAGGGGCAGGCGAACGGGTTGAGCATCATGCTCGGAATGGTAATGGCGATGATGGGCGGCTGCTGGTATCCAATTGAGCTCTTCCCCCAGACTGTTCGCGTAATTGTGAAAGCGCTGCCCACCAGTTGGGCCATGCAGGGCATGCTGGATATCGTCCTGCGCGGGCAGGGTCTCTCGGGGGTTTGGCTCGAAGCGCTGGTCTTGCTTGGGTTCGCGCTGGTGTTTTTTGTGATTGGAATAATAAGATTCAAATACGAGTAAACAATCATACCGCAATTGAACGATCGTTAAAAATCGATCCCCGTCAGAATAACGGGGATCATGGATTAAAGGCACAAGAATTCTTTACGAAGGCAGCCCGGCGAAGACTTCTTCAGGGGCGAAAACCACCCCCACCATGCTGGGGCCCACATGCGCGCCAAGCACCAGCGAGAGCAGCCCGGTAGGCAGCCAATTGCATTTAAAGCGTTTATTCATTTCATCGACCAACATCTGCGCCCCTTCAGGGTTGTAGGAATGCAGTACCTGCACCCGCAGCGCGGACCCCTCGGGAAATTTCTTGGCAGCATATTCGCTAAGCCCACGTACCGCTCCAGCGAATGACCTGGCCATGCCGTGCTGCACGTAGGTTCCCTTGACCTTTTCAACGCCGATCATGGGTTTGATATTCAAGAGCGAGGCAACCAGACCTTTCATGTGGCTGATGCGCCCACCGTGGATGAGATATTTGAGCTCCTTAAGGGTATAGATCACATCCGTGGCGTCGCCGATCTTATGGATTGATTCCATAATCTGCGCTTTTGACCATCCTGCTTTGGCGCAGCGCGCGGCGGCTTCGACCTGCCAGCCCGCTGGCGCAGAAAGTGTTTTCGTATCCACTACTGTCACCTTGGCTTCAGGCACAAGCGCCGCGCCAGCCGTTGCTGACGCGAAAGTGCCGCTTAACCCTGATGAAATATGGATCGAAAGAATCTCGGGGTCGGTCTTGGCAAGCTCAGTATATATTTTGGCAAAATCGCCAGCAGAGGGCTGCGAGGTGACGGGTAATTCATCTGTGGCTTCGAGCATGGGGTAGAACTTATCCGCCTGGATGTCTACGCCTTCTTTATACGACTTGCCCCCCAGGGTCACCACAAGTGGAACCACATGGATCTTTAATGCCTTTAACTGGTCTTGCGGAAGGTGCACATCCGTTCCGCTGTCTGTCACAATTTGCATGAAAATCACTCCTGAATCCAAAAATACCCAAAAGGGTTTCTGACATATCTAGAATAAAATAAAATGAAACGAATATGAAGTGACTTGAGAGATAACTTAAAACATGACTTGGGACATATATTATGGTCTGGTTACTTGAGTTTTCCCATCCACACAACCGTGTCAAAGAGAACTTCCACTTTCTCATCTGACTGGAATTGTGTAAAGAGCAGGTGTAATGCAGCCTCAAACTCGGCAAACCCCTCTGATCCAGGAAGCGGCGCGGTAGCCGATGATAGGATTCCCGCCCGAAAAACGGATTCGTCACATCGAAAAGGATTGGTAATGGAGTATTTCTGGTAATTCACTTGCTTAAAGAGTCTGACTATCTTTTCTGGCGGGTCAGCCGCCGTGCCCAGGTCAGTGAAAAATTGGTCTCGAAATTTCTGATAACTTAGCATAAATGATGAAGCGTCATTGTTCATGACGTTATCGACCACCACGATCCATCCGCCAGGACGCAGAATGCGAAGGAATTCGCTCCGCGCAGCCGCGATCTCAAACCAGTGCAGCGCCTGACCGACGGCAACTACGTCCACTGATTCCGCGGGCAGCGGGATCTTCTCTGCCTTACCCTTCAAACTAATGAAACCGGGAAAATCCACTAAATCGTTTTCAGCAATACATCTCATTTCTTCATTAGGTTCGACCGCAAATACCTTGTTCCCCATGGTTAATAGCAGTCTGGTTAAGAATCCGGTGCCTGAGCCAATATCAGCGATGACACTCTCAGGTTTTAATCCGCATTCCTTGATCAACAGATCCAGCAGCTGCCGGGGATAACGCGGTCGATTGTGATAATAGACGGCTTTTTTGCTGAACGCTTGAAGCGGATCTATCACGTGGTTTTTCTGGTTTTGGGGCAACTCCACTTCTCCTCGCCACGTGGTTGCGGCTGATCTTTCCTGACTATCCAGTTCAAGTAAAGGCAAAACCCTTGAAATACCTATCCTCGCAGCAAGCTACGGGGAAATGCCCGTAACTTGATTATAGCGATTTGCGTGCGTTATCCAAGGCGGACAAATGTCTTTGGCGATTATCTGACCTTTTTGTATTGGATCAAGTAAATTTCTTTGAGAAATTTCATGTCTTCAATCTTGACACCTGCGGATAATCCGCTATACTGAATTATGGATTATCAGATAAGGAGGTGCTCATGAGCAATATATTTCAAGTCCAGGTTGTCCGGCGAGGAATCATCACCCTACCCAAGGAACTTCGTGATAACAATCGCATCGAGGAAGGTGATTTGCTTACCCTGATCGATCTGGGGGATGGCATTGTAGTTATGAGCCCGCGACGCTCGCGTTTCCAAGAAATTAGTGATAAATTGGCCAAAGAATGGCAGGAGTCTGGAGAAACTTTGGAATCCATGCTGACCACTCTGCGAGAAGTGCGGGAAGAATATGATGCGAAGAAACCCTAGGATCTTCCTGGATACTAGTGTGATCATTGCAGCCGTCCTGTCCCCCTCAGGAGGAGCACGCCAGGTATTCTTTTTAGGTGAAGCAGGCATTCTAGATCTGATCGTTGGAGCCAATGTATTACGCGAAACGGATGAAGTAGTTCGTCGCAAAGTCCCTGGTTCCCTGCCTCTGCTCGTGCAGCTGCTTTTTGCAGGTCGTGTGGAAACATCCTCAAAACCCACCAAGAAACAGATTAAAACCGCTCAAGAATGCGTTTTGTACAAACCAGATGCCCACGTATTGGCTGAGGCCATCGCTGCCCGACCGGACTGGTTCATTACGCATGATAAGGAACATTTCCTCAATCAGCGCAGCGATATAAAATTATTATTTGAAATCGGCACGCCAGGAGATCTGATCCTTGCCATAAAGGAAGTCTATCGTCCTTCCTAAACATTAAAACACGACCCTAGGCAGACTTTATTCATGTTGTGTTAATTTTAGGCACTACTCTTAATTAGTCCGCCATTCACCCAGAGCTGTATAGCCTGATAACAGATTGAATCCTCAAGAGCGTAGAACTCCACCCTATGAAATCAAACCTGCTCATCTGTCTCCTAATCGCGATAACCCTGGTATGGCTGTCCTCCTGTTCACCTGCGGCGGAGACTGGCGCACCTGGGGCTGCCCACACCTTGAGCGCACCGGATCGCAATTCTTCTGTGTGGGCGCCAGCACCGGGGATATCTTTCCAGATCCAGTTCAGCGGCGAAATCGAACTCAGCGTAGATGCCGAGGTATTTGACCTCGATGCCTTTGAAACTGACGCAGTCATGGTGGAGCAGCTCCATCAAGCCGGGCGCAAGGTCATTTGTTACGTCAATGCCGGCGCAACCGAAGACTGGCGCCCCGATGCTGTTCTCTTCCCGGCTGAGGTGATTGGCAAAGCTTACGCGGGCTGGCCGGGTAAAAACTGGCTGGACATCCGGCAGATCGAAACCCTCGCACCCATTTTGCAGGCGCGCATGGATCTGTGCGCCAGTAAAGGCTTCGACGGGGTCGAGTTCGACAACGTGGATGGTTACCTCAACAAGACCGGCTTCCCTTTGACGGTTGAAGACCAGCTTACCTTCAACATCTGGCTGGCTGACCAGGCGCATCAACGCGGTCTGGCGGCGGGACTCAAGAACGACCCCGAGCAGATCCCCGATCTGGAACCCTTTTATGATTTCGCCATTCTCGAAAACTGCTTTGAGCAGGGCTGGTGCGAAATTGCTGCGCTATTCATCGAATCGGCTAAAGCGGTCTTCGCCATCGAATACAACTCAATCGATGCCTTTTGTGAAAAGGCTCAGGAATTGCACATCAGTTTGATCGGCAAACCCCGTGAGTTGGGTGCGGCGCGTGAAACTTGTTTTGAGTAAATCTGAAAGGACTTCAATCTTCTTTCCGACCTGTTGTTTAAGCCGGCCTGAAAGGTTTTCGAAACCTGTCAGGTCTTGAAGCTTTAAGTGTGAAGTATAATAGGGCAATCTTTTCCGCTGGAGGAACCGCATGCCCGGTTTTACCCCCGCAAGGCGCTGGCAGCAGGCTTATTATCCGTTCAAGAATCGCACAGCCGCAGAGAAAGCCGCTGAAGCGCTCGAACGTACGGTGAAAGGCGCCCTGTTCGGCTGCCGGATGTGCGGCAACTGTCTCCTGCAGGAGACCGCTTTCATCTGCCCGATGGAATGCCCCAAGGGTCTGCGCAACGGACCCTGCGGCGGCTCGTCCCCCGAACACTGCTACGTGGATGAGACCCGCCCATGCATCTGGTACAAGATCTACGAGCGCGCCGAGAAAATGGGTCGCCTGGATAAGCTGATGGAAGTGATGCCCCCGCTGGATTGGGATAAAGTTGGCACTTCCCCCCAAATAGATGG
>WOUT01000098.1 GCA_009773005.1 Chloroflexota bacterium
GGTGAACCAATTGAAAATATTATCCCGAAGATTCTTTGCAAATAAGCAGAAATCTCCTCACAATCTAGAGATTCCATCCGTTTCTTCGGGATAATAAAATCTTCGGGATAATCTTTTTTATGCCGAATTCGGCATAAGAAAGATAAAGGAAAAATTGAAAATGGGGTTCAAAATGTAGAACGCTGGGTGATTGCGCCATTGAGAAAACGAACTTTTTTTAGCCTGGCAGAGATCAACCGGGCCATTCTGGAACAATTAAACCTGCTAAATAATAAGGTCATGTTAGCAGTGGGACGATCTCGGCGGCAGGAATTTGAAGACATCGACCAACCAAATCTGAGACCCATTCCGGAAAAACCATATGAATATGCTGCTCGAAAGACAGCCCGTGTACATATTGACTACCATGTGGAATTTGAGAAGCATTATTATTCTGTTCCATACATCTTGGTCCACCAAGAAGTCGATATCCATGTCACAGAGCATATGGTTGAGGTCTTTCACAAAGGTAAGTCGATTGCCATCCATCCCCGCAGCTTCAAACACGGGGGGTTCTCAACTCTGCATGAGCATATGCCACCTAACCACCAATTTATGGATCAAGTCAATGCCAAACAACTTCTTCATTGGGCGGAAACAGTGGGTCCGCAGACCGCTGCGTTTATTAACGCAACCCTCAAATCACGCTCATTCCCTGAACAAGCCTATCGCTGCTGTCTGGGAATTCTCAGCCTAGCAAAAAAGTATCCAAATCCCCAGATTGAATTGGCCTGCCAGGCAGCTTTGGAGGCCAAAACATTTTCGTACAAAACAGTTAAAGGTGAATTGGACTGGCTTACAAAACAACCAGCTTTGCCGGTTACACCAGTTACTCTACCCGCCCATGCCAATATCCGCGGCGAAAAATACTACCAATAAGGAGCCCAGTTATGATTTCACAAACTTTGTTAGACAAACTATTGGAACTGCGCCTGACCGCTTTTCGAGAAGGATTGCGGGAACAATCCTCCAATCCTCACTATGCCGATCTATCTTTCGAGGAACGGCTCCTACTGCTGGTAGATATGGAATGCACCCGTCGTTCCGGAAGCCGTATCAAGCGTCGCTTGAAATCGGCCGATTTTCCCATGTCAGCGACCATTGAAGACCTTGATTTTTCTCCCGAACGTGGGTTGGACCGGCGCATGATTCTGGAATTAGCTCAATGCAGTTGGATAGACAAAGCTCTCAATATTTTGATCTTGGGAGCCACTGGTACAGGAAAAACTTTTCTCGCTTCTTCGTTGGGAGTTGCTTCTTGCCGTTTAGGGTATTCCGTTCACTATGTGAGGACTTCCCGTTTCTTGCATTCCCTGGCACAAGCCAGACAGGATGGTTCATACCTCAATTTCCTGCGCTCACTCAATAAAGCCGATGTTCTGATTTTGGACGATTGGATGCGTGATCCGATCCAGCTTTCTGCGGCACAAGATTTGTTGGAGGTTTTTGATGATCGTTTTGGAAAAACAGCCACCCTGATTGTTTCTCAAGTACCTATAGCTGATTGGCATCTCCGTTTTCCTGATCCCACTTTAGGGGATGCCATCCTGGATAGAACCATCCACAACGCATATCGCCTTTCCCTACTTGGAGATTCTCAAAGAAAGTTGCGAGGAAACCGGATCATGCCGCACACCGATGTATAATATTTCTTGACCAGTGTTTTCTCTCTATCCACTGTGCGACATACTCCGGTTTAGGTGTGCGTTTTCACCGGTTTTCGCAGAAAATGACGGCAAGATTATTTGATGTGAAATCTCGGTATTTTTATAACGCTTTTCATATTAACTTGTTTTTCTTCTAATAAATCCTTATGCTGTATTTATTCAAAAGTGCATGTTAAAAAGGAGAAAAATGACAAACATAAATATTATTGATGAAATAAAGATAGCATTAGTAAATCAAAACGGAAACTGGAATGAAAAGAAAGGTGTTTGGGAATTTTCTGCAACTATTGCTGAACGAAAAGCATTTCTTTCAAAAAAGAAGTTAACCTACTCGGCAAAAATGAGAATTGACGATGGCACTAAAGTAGTCAAATTCTCTGAAATGCTAATTGAAGCCGGTTCAGGCCTTTCTTCGGGTGGTGGTTTTGATGGTGGAATGTCAACTGGTTTTGGGGTTAAAACTGAAAGCTATAATACTTTTAGTGGTTCTCGCCAAGGAACTATCGAGGAACAATCAAATCTTTTTGGCAAAGAATACTCGTATTCCTTTGACTTCAAAGTGACAAGAGGAATTGTTAAAGAGATCGTCGAGAAAGCTGGTTACAAATTCGACTACCAAATTCTGCCAGTAAAATAATAGTACCTGAATTCCACGTCATAACAAAATCACCTTCATTTAATGTCCAACTTGCGAGGAATTTCGGGAAATCTTTATATAGTATAGCATTTTCTGCGCCTCCTTGCCTCGAATTTATCGAATATTTCTTGCGAATCAGAATGTTGGGTATAGTAAACATACCTCATCAAACATACTGAATCCAACACCGGACGTCTATTACACCTTCTTAGGATAAACAGTTTTTATACACCTCTTGATACGGATATTTTGTCGAGAGCTTCATGACCACATATCGTGCCGTTCTGATGATCTTCGCAGCCAGAAAAATATACTTCAAGGTAGGGTCAAGGGATGGCGCCTGGATTTAGGTTCGGTAGCTCGTTGCCTCCCTGT
>WOUT01000099.1 GCA_009773005.1 Chloroflexota bacterium
ACAATTGGTATTGACCTACTGCGTGCTATTCTCAGCGGGCATCTTGATCTCTGGTTAAAAGGTTCTTCAAGCATCCCAGCTATTGGTTGTCTGCTGTTTTTTGGCAACACATCTGATCTATACAGGGCTCAGAGCGGATAGAAGCAGTGTTTATATCACAATGAATGACCATACAACCAAAAATATCACCGCGCGGAGGTCTCGAACCCCCAAGCATGCAGCCAGGATATGAGGGTTCTTATAAGTCCAGGTTTCTACCAATATTTTAAACAGGCTCAGCTTTCTGAGGGCGTTATAAACATCAGGAGCAATACGCGCCATATTATCTGGAAAGACACTGATTAATAAATTTGTTTTAAAGGTGAGGGTTGGGTACCAGAGTAAAACCTGTTTGCCTGGTCGCCATATGTATGGTTATTTCCAATTCTTAAGAACTCAGACGTAAAACCATGGGGGATATTTGCCTTTTACGTCGTTCAATCATTTGTAATGTGATACCTCAATTTTCTACGTCCTTATCAAGGATACAATGACCTGCTTGAATGTTGAGGCGTTTAATTATCTCATCGCACCAGCCATCGCCACAGCCAATGGTTGCCAATTGGTTCACACGATCAAACCGGCTGCTTATGCGCCTAAACGCATGTCAAAAAAGAGTCCACTCAGCATCTTGAGAGGAGGACTATGGAAATTCTAAGGTTTTTGAAATTGCCAGGGGCAGAGTTTTCGGTGTAACCATTCGGCTGCAAAGTATAACCCAAGACCGAGTAAGCTCATGGCAATCACACCCGCATACATATTGGTGTAATCATAAAGGGTAGTGCCGTAGAGATATATATAATAACCTAGCCCTTTGGTTGTCGCAATCAGCTCAACGATGTATAACACAGCCACAGCTGTTCCGATTGATTGCCTAACTGCCGTAAGGATGGCTGGCAAGCAGGCAGGAAAATAGACATATTTAAATAACCCGCGCCGCCCGGCGCCCAAACTTCGAACTGAATAGAGTAGTTCAGGACGAATAATCGCAGCCTGATCACGGACCAACACCAGGATTTGGAAGAAAAGAATGAGGAAAATCATCACGATCTTGGAGATTTCATTGATTCCTAAAAAGAGCATCACAATCGGAACTAATACAACCTTGGGAATGGGGTAAAGAAGATAGATTACTGGTGAAAAATAAGCGTCCAACCGACGCGACTGTCCAAGGATCAGTCCAGCGGGCGCAGCCATAGCAATAGATAAAGTGAGAGATGCCAGGACGCGCCACAAAGAAGCTAAAAAGTGCCCGCCTAACTCACCTGTTATCTCGGTAAAAAATACTCGAATGACAAGTAAAGGCGGTGGCAAGATGTCACGCCTTACAAGCATCGAAAAAATCTGCCATAGAAGCAGTAAACCAAGGAACGCCCACAATAAATGGAAACGTTTCATTGGGCAGACTCTCTTAATTCTTCCCGGATCATTCCGGTCAGTGTTTGATATCCATCACTTTGCACGGGAGGCATGATTCCAGCGTAGGGATTGTCAATAATACGCGGTTTAAAATTGGTTTGCTGCTTGAGGATCAAAATTCTTTCACCTATGTAAACAGCTTCTTCGATAGTATGCGTAACCAAAACTGATGTTAATAACCGTTCTGTGTGTAGATGTAAAACCAGATTTTGCAGGTTTTCTCGAGTGGGTGCATCTAATGAAGCAAAAGGCTCATCCAAAAGCAATAGGTCAGGTTCTAATACCAATGTACGTGCAATCGCTGCACGTTGCCGCTGTCCGCCTGATACTTGTCCTGGATATTTATCGGCAACATCCGCGATCCCAAGCTGGTCTAGCCAGCGATTTACCTTGAAGTTTATATCTTCTGGCATCATCTCAACAGGGGAGTGTTTGCCATCTGGTCCATAGAAGCGGCGCAAATCAAGTCCCAAGGTGATATTATGTCGCAGGGTCGCCCATGGTAGAAGCCCGTAATCCTGCAATATCAAACCAGTTTGTGGTCGGGGACATGCAACCGCGGTTCTATTGATCAATATCTGCCCGGTGGCTGGTTGCAGCAAGCCTGCCAGTAAATAAAGCAGGGTAGACTTGCCGCAGCCAGAGGCGCCGATAACTGCCCAGGTTTGTCCGGTTTCGGTCTGCCAGGAAAAATCTTTGAATATCGGCTGTTGCTTGCCGTAACGGAACGTGATTGACGCAACCTGAATCATTAAAACGGGTTATTTCGGTAGAAACGAGGAGTTAACATTATCAGCATAGGTCTGTTCAGCTTTCACAAGTCCGCCTTTTAATGCCCAATTAAGAGCATCGATGAACTGTGCTTCGGTTGGCACGCTGGCTGACGGGAAGGTTGGGATGTTATAATCACCTACCACGGAGGGTGGAACAAGCTTTAACTCAACCATCAAGTCTTTGTATTTAATTTTGTCTGCGTTGATATCCTGCACAGCTTTCTCCACGGCATATAAGAACGCTTTGACATCTTCTGGACGATTAGCAAGTGTGGTTACACTGAAGGCGTACACACTATTGCTAACTTCTGGCAAAGTGGTATCGTCAATTATCAACACAGCGCCTTTTTGCATTAGCAGGGAAGCCAGCGGATCTGGCAATACAGCAGCTTTAAGTGCGCCCGATTCAAGTAACGCAGTGCGATCTGCGATCTTCGGAACAGCAATTTTCTTGATCTCTTCAAGAGTAAAACCAGCTGTCTTTAGCTGCCAGGATGCGGAAAACAGGGTATTCAGCGGTCGCAATCCGCGCAAAGCGCACAATTTTCACTTTCGAGCCATCGCGATTGTAGTACAGGGTTGTAACCAGTTCATTTAACATACCATCAATTTGCTCAGACTGCATTAATTGATCGCGTTCTGGTGCAGAACCTACTGGGATAAGCTCAACCTGGAGACCGGCTTGCTCAAAATAACCTTGTTTTTCAGCTACGTATAAAGGTAATGAATCGAGAACTGGTAATACCGCAACCTTTAATGGTGTTTTTTCGGCTGGTTTTGGAGAACATCCAGCCAGGATAAAAATAATAATCATAAACAAGAGTTGGACAACTTTTTTCATATAACCCTTCCTGGATCGGTTTTTTTGAAAATTATAACCATGTTGGTGATATATGTCCAACATTTGAGAAAACTATTCGCGCTGACAATTTTTACGTTGTTCGTGTTGACAATGTTGGCACAATGTTGGCGTTATTATATTGACTTTAATAAAATAATCAACTATGATTTACCGATTAATCAGATTCGGATTGTGAATAAGTAGTTGAATTTAATGTTTTAGACGAGCAGCAAGAAATGATTTTTCAGGAGAAATATGCTTAGCTTATGGGTAGCGTTTATTACAGGGTTGACAACAGGCGGTTTGAGCTGTATGGCTGTGCAAGGCGGGTTGTTAGCAAGTTCATTGGCCAGCCAGATCGAAAAAGAGGTCGGCGACCAGGAATTTAAGTCAAAACGTAAAAAATTATTACGCAAGAAGTCACCGCAAATCGCGCTGCCGATCGTGCTGTTCCTTTTTGCGAAACTCGTTGCTTATACGCTTATGGGGGCGCTGCTCGGCGCTCTTGGGTCGGTGTTGCAGCTTACTCCTGCCATGCGCGCAATTTTGCAATTCGCGATTGCGATCTTTATGATCGGCAACGCTCTCCGTATGCTAAATGTACACCCGATCTTTCGATTTTTTACCTTTGAGCCGCCCGCTTCGCTGACAAGATTCATCCGGCGAAAAGCAAAAAACAACACTTCCTTGTTCACTCCATTATTGCTGGGAGTGTTAACTGTGTTGATCCCATGCGGGATCACACAGACCATGATGGCAGCCGCCATCGCCACCGGAAGCCCGCTACTAGGCGCGGCATTAATGTTTGCATTCACCTTGGGCACATCACCTGTTTTCTTTATCCTTTCATATTTCGCAACCAAATTGGGTACTTTGCTGGAAAAGCAATTGGTTCGCGTGGTTGCGGTGGTGCTGCTGGTTTTAGGGCTGTTATCAGTTGACACCGGGTTAAACCTGCTCGGGTCGCCAATCTCGATCACGAGGGTTCTGCAGCGAAACAATGAAGCGACAGCTTCGCAAACGCTGTTACCGCCATCTCAAACAGGTAGCGAAGGGGAAGGCGTGATTAACCTGAATGTGGTCAATAGCGGGTATGAGCCGAGTTTGTTGCATGCTCCGGCAGACACGGCAATCACGCTCAATCTGATTACAAATAATACCCAATCCTGTTCAAGAGCATTTGTGATCCCTGAATTGAACTTGAATAAACTTTTACCAACAACGGGCGTTGAGGTTTTGAATATCCCGCCACAGCCGGCAGGAAAAGTGATTGGTTTTACCTGTTCAATGGGCATGTACACCGGCGAAATTATTTTTGACTTGTAGTGATTCGTTGATAAAATGTGGATTATAAGATGAAAAGCGTCACGATTGATGTTAAAGATATGCATTGCATCAACTGTGCCATGAAACTTCAAGTCCTTGAGGATGATTTGCCTGGCGTCATAACCGTTGATGCGAGTTATCGCAATCAATGCATGACAGTGATCTATGATGACTCCTTGGTCAACTTGAATCAAATCCTAGGCGCTGTGAAGGACTTGGGATATTCCCCTGAATTGACCCAATAACGAACAGGTATCCCAAATAAGATACCTGTTCGTCCATAAATATCCGATAAATTATAAATCTAATATTTTAGTGAATCACGAGCCCGGCTGCGCTGGGTTTGTAATGCGTAATATGGCGGATCATCACACACCGGCGTTTGATCTGGCGCTTGTCATGCAGAAATCTTCTTCCGATAATACCGAGGTAAATCTTTGACATGGATCAGGGTGTTGGCGTAACTTCAACCGCTGCGGTTGGAATTGTTGTTTCCAGCGGCGGTAAAACCACAGGTGTGACTGCCTGTGCCGGGACGTT
>WOUT01000100.1 GCA_009773005.1 Chloroflexota bacterium
GGCCAGAATTGGCTTTCCGTTCGGATCATCTGCTTTAGCAACACCGGCGGCACGCCGACATCTTTCCACGCCTGAAGAATGGCCTCGTCCATGGAATTTTGAATGTAGACTACGGATGGTTTTGCGACTGACATACCGCACGCATTGGCATAACCATTCAGGGTAAGTCCGTCTGATGGGCAGGTGGAAGCATCAACTACTTTGTTTGAAATTAACTGACCGGCCAGAAAATAATAGTTTTCTTCGGTGTGTAAGGCGGAGGCATTCTCAGGCGCATAAACCCAATGCAATTCAGATTCGGGGATATTTACCCGATTTAAGCAAGTTGAGATTGTTTGAGCATTTACAGTATCAGGCACTGAGGAACTAAAAAACCCCCACTTGAGAGTCACCAGGAAGAAAAGGAATACTGCAACGATTAACAAAATTAACGGGAACAATTTTATTTTCAAGATCCGCATGGGCAAAACCGTCCATAGTTAAGATGCGGATGGGATGGGGTTCAATGCTGGCGATAGATATCCCACCTAGTTTGTTCAACTTGCTGATTTATTGCTTAATTATACATGTTTTCGAGAAATATTCAATCAATTGCCCTGCCCTGCCCTGTTCGATACGAGTTTCTTAATGAAAAATCAAGCTAAACCACAAAAGAGCCGTTTTTCGCTTTATGGGTGATTTCTTCGTTATAATCCATCAGGTCAACAGCGCGCATGAAAAAAGAGAGTAACCAAAATACCCTGATGGACACTATCAAATCATTAAAAGCGGTTTTGTGGGATATGGACGGGGTGATCGTGGACACCTTCGACTGGCATTACAGCGCCTGGCAGCAAACCTTCGATGAACTCGCCCAGCCCTTTGACATGGAAACCTTCCGCAAGACCTTTGGCATGAACAACCGCTTGATCTTGAACACGGTGTTCGGGCGCGAACTGGAGGAAGATTTCATCCAGCAGGTGAGCGACCGCAAGGAAGCGCTTTTTAGGCAGGTGATCAAGGGCAGCGCCGAACTGCTGCCCGGGGTGGCAGACTGGTTGGAGCGGTTCGAGCACATGAGGGGCAGGCAGGCGGTGGCTTCCTCCGCGCCCCAAGCCAACATTGATGCGCTGCTGGATGAACTCGGCATCCGTGGATATTTTCAAGCCGAAGCAGCCGGCGCGACCCTGCGCGGCAAACCGGACCCGGCGGTTTTTTTGCTGGCGGCGCAACTGCTTGGGGTTGAGCCAGTTAACTGCCTGGTGATCGAAGATTCCATCGCCGGCGTTGAAGCTGCCCATCGCGCCGGGATGAAATGCGTGGCGGTATTAACCACCAACCCCGCCGAGAAGCTGGCGGAGGCTGATGTTATCGTAAAAGATTTGACCTTATTAGATGAAGAGACTTTGGAGATGCTTTTCGCTGGCTGATTCGTTCGTTTAGGATTTCGAGCGTCCGAAAAGAGCGTGGCAATCTCAGAGTAACGTAACAGAGTTAATTGAAGATTGCTCACTACGTTCGCAACAATGACAACCCATTTTATCTTAATCCGCTTTCCGTGATCAGGCGCGGGACGATGGATTCCCAGCCGACCGCCATGAAGTGGATGCCGCGCACTCCGGGCAGCGCTTTAATCTTCTCGATCAGCTCCAAGGTGATCTGCACAGATTCCTCCTTGGCGTCCGCGGAAGCTTCCATGCGCTGGATGATCCTGTCGGGGATCTTGACCCCCGGCACCTGACGCATGGCATGGGCAGCCTTGACACTGCGTATAGGCGTAATGCCAGCCAGCAGGTAAACCCGCTGCAGCACGTCGCGCCGTTCCAGCGCTTCAAGATATTTCTCGAACCCTTCAATGTCGTAGATCAGGTTGGTCTGCATGAACTGAGTGCCGGCGTTGACCTTTTTTTCTTCGCGCATGGCCTGGATGAGCGGGGTGGAGGCGTATGGGGATCCGGCAGATCCGATGAAAGCCTGCGGGGCGCACTTGATCTCGCGGCAGTCGAGGAATTGGGCTTCATCGCGCATGCGGCGGATGAGCCACACCGCCTGAATCCCGTCCAGATCCCAGATGTCCATGCGTCCGTTGGGCGGGGGTCCCAGCCGCGGATGGTCGCCGGTGAGGCACAGAATGTTGCGGATGCCCAACGCCGAAGCGCCGAGCACTTCGCCCTGAAAGCCTGTGCGGGTGCGGTCGCGCGCAGCGATCTGCAGCACGGGTTCAACGCCGTTTTGAAGGGCAATCAATGAGCACGCCATTGAGGACATACGCGGCGTGGCGGAGGGGTTGTCGGTGAAGTTAACCGCGTCCACAAAGTCTTTAAGCATCAACGCCTTTTTGATCACCTCGTCGGCGTTGGCTGAAATTGGCGGAGCGATCTCTGAAGTGATGGCAAACTTGCCTTCGGTTAACACCTTCTCGAGGTGCGAGACGGGTTCGTGCGGGGCAGCGGGGTGGGGCAGCGAGTCGCCCTGCCACCAATCCGGCTGACGGATGTCTTTGAAGAAGCTATCCCATTTTTGCCGGCGGATATCGGGGGAGCTGGTGATGCCGCGCCATACAGCTTTAATACCGCCGAGTTCGCGCAGGTGTCTAAGGCCATCTATTTGGGGGGAAGTGCCAACTTTATCCCAATCCAGCGGGGGCATCACTTCCATCAGCTTATCCAGGCGACCCATTTTCTCGGCGCGCTCGTAG
>WOUT01000041.1 GCA_009773005.1 Chloroflexota bacterium
TGAACAATAATTCAAAAAATCAAAAGCAAGAAGCTGTCACCGGAGGAATCCTGTTGGTTTTCGGAATATTACTCTTTGTGGCGGGGTTGGTGTTAAAGAGCATCCTGCCTGTTTTTGAGCCATATCTTAAGTTAGTCGAGAGTATCGGTTTCTTTCTGGTCGCGGTTGGCATCTGGAATCTCGTTAAGCATTTCAACTATCAAAAGAATCCGACAGCGCTGCGGAAAGCCCGTGTCGAAAATATGGATGAGCGCAAGCTGTGGATCCGCTACCATGCCGGTAACAACGCCTTCAAGTTCGGTATCACGGCTGCATACCTGGCGCTGTTGGTAACGGGCGTCACCCAGGGGTCGATCTCATCCGATTGGGTTTGGTGGGGGCTGGCTTTCATAGTGGTCGGCACAATGGTGGTGTATATTGTCAGCGTAATCCGCTATGAGAACATGTATTGAGAGTTGATGTTGTCTTTGCGAGCCTTGTGTTAAGGCGAAGCAATCCCCATTTCGAAAAGGAGCTTGCTTCGGCGGGTAAACCCCCGCCTCGCAAAGATATTGATCCGCTACTCGTAGCGCAGCGCCTCGACGATCACCGTCCTGGCAGCCGTTCTGGCTGGCACCATGGCGGCGATGATTCCGAATGTCAGCCCCACTGCGACACTCATTAATATTCCTGTGGCGGGGAAGAAGAAATCCACAGTGAACCCGATGAAGATCAAAGCCTTGAGCAGCAGATAGCTCAGGAACAACCCCACCAGAATCCCCATGGTCGTACCGAGCGCTGAAAGCAGCAGACTCTCTGCGAAGACCATGCGTTTCACCTGCGTTTGGGTGGTACCGACCGCGCGCAGCATGCCAATCTCGCGCGTTCGTTCGATGATGTTGATGCTCATGGTATTCGCCATCGCAATCAAACCCGGCAGAGCCAGCATGACCACCAGAACATAAAGAGTGCTCATGGCTTGCTTAAACATATTTATCTGCTCATTTTTGAATTCTGTCGAGTCGATCAAACTGAAAGCCGGGAAGTCTTTGGCAATTGCTTTCAATGCACTGAGAACAGCTGAGTTATTAGAGTTAGTTTTTCGATTGACCAACAGAAGCACGTCTGAGGATGCGTTGAAATCCGTTGCCAGATTTGCCTGCGAGATATATCCAGTGGCGATCTTGGCGTTCAAGTAGTCGAACGCCACCCCCACTACATTGTAGACTTGATCCCCTTGCGGGGTTTTCAGGGTTAGCACATCGCCTGTTTTGATCGCTGCGCTCGTGGCAAACATGCCATTGACAATAATCGAACGACCGTTCGCCAATGCCGGATAAGCTGTGGCAGGGTCGCCATTGCTAAACGCCAGACCGGAGATCTGGGGGTAAACCTCAGGGTCAATGCCGATCATTTGCAGAGCAGCTCCTTTGGTTTGACTGGCGGCTAATCGCAGTGATGTGGCAGCCTCCACGCCGTCTGTGTTTCGGATGCGATCGATCAACCCCTGATTAGCGCCGAGGTTACCACCGCCGAGAACCAGGGAGGAAGGCATCAAGAGATAATCGGTTCCAAGGCTCTTGTCCAGGTATCCGATGAACCCGTTTAGAATACTCGTGATCATGCCGATCATTGCGATACAGATGGCCAACCCGATCATCATGGATGAAGCGGTAATGGCTGCCCGTCCGGGTTGGCGCGCCAGGTTGCCTTGCGCCAGGCGACCTTCGCGTGCATAGACCAAGGAGATCAATTTACCAAAAGTGTCGGCAACCGGTTTCACCATCACAGGTGCGATCATGATCAAACCGGCCAGGAAAACCAGAGTAGAAAGCGCCGCAACGTTGAGTTCACCAATTACCAAACCAAACACAGACGCAGCGACCATTGCTAATCCCCAAAGCGCCCGGCGCTTGTTCTTCCGAAATTCGGCTGCTCCCAGTGAAGGGCGCAGCGCTTCCAGCGGGGTAATCTTCATGGCTGAGCGGGCAGGGAAGTATCCGCTGCCGACCGTGAAACCAATCCCCAGCAGGATGGACCCAACCAGATTGGCGGTGGTGATGACCGGACCACCGACCGAAACGCGCATAAAACTTTGGAGCATTGGTCCAAAACTCGCCAGCAGCCCAAGACACATCAAATAACCGAACATCAGTCCCAATGCTGTTCCGACCACGCCCTGAATGAGCGATTCCGTCAGGATCAAGCCCATGACCGTCCGTTTTGACGCCCCGATGGCGCGCAGCATCCCCAGGTCACGCCGGCGTTCAGCGATCACGGTTCTGAATGTGTTAAAGATGATGAAGGATGCCATGGCCAGCGCCATGATACCGAACAACCACATCATCGACTCGCCCATGATCAAGGCAGAGGCGAGTTCGTTGCCAACCTCAACCGGGCCGCTCTTGAAATTTGGCCCAAGTTTTGACAGGATCTCATTTTCGACAGTCAAACGGTCGGCATCAGATCTAATCAGGATATCAATTGTGTTAATCTTGTCGGGAAGATTCAGAATCCTTTGTGAAGTCGCAAGGGGAACAAATATTTCGTCCAACCCCGCGCTTGCGCTCAGTGACAGGATCCCCACCACGGTCAATTTTTCGATTCCATCACTGGAGGGGATGGATAATGTATCACCAACAGTCAGACTCATTTTATCTGCCAGGAGTTGTGAAATCACAGTTTCAGAGCCATCAGCAGCTTCCAGGAATCGCCCTTCCTTGATCTGAAAATTACGTACGCTCTGCGCGGTTGGTATATCCAGTCCGGTAACAGTCACGGCAGATGCGCCTGCGATCGGGTCAGTGGTTCCGCCCAGGCTTTCGGGCAGGAGCACGTTTTTCTGTAACAGCCCGGTGCTGTGGCTAATCCCTCCGATATCTTTGAGCGCATCAAGACTGGCTTCGTCAAATGGGTTGTTGGAATCGCCGGAAATTGAGATGTCAACTTTTCCAGCAGCCGTCACCATGTTATGGCGAAAAGCCTCCATCATGGCGGGGATCATGGCGTTCATACCAAACAAAAGTGTCACGCCAAAGACCACTGCAAGCGTGGTGAGCGCCATGCGCTGTTTTCTGCCCAGCAGGTAACGCCAGGCTAACAAGATTTGGATTCTCATAGCGCCTCCACTTTTTCCTTCAGACGTTTGGCGTTATCTCCATTGTCGCCGCTCAGGAGCGCGTCATCCACAATTCGACCGTCCTTGAGAAAAATGATGCGGTCAGCATATGCCGCAATGCGGGGATCATGTGTGACCATCAAAACCGTCCGCCCCCAATCGCTGACAATTTTTCGCAACACTGACGCGATCTCATCTCCGCTGCGGGAATCAAGGTTGCCAGTGGGTTCGTCTGCCAAAACGATCACAGGATCTGCAACCATGGCGCGCGAGATCGCCACCCGCTGCTGCTGCCCGCCGGAGAGTTCATCCGGTCTGTGGCTGCCCCGGTCTTCCAGTTTATTGCGCGTGAGCCATTCCTTCGCTTTTATGCGGGCGGTTTCAGGTTTTACACCGTCCAAGATCAAGGGCAAGGCGGTGTTTTCCACCGCGTCAAGCACAGGAATCAAATTGTAAAATTGAAAAATGAACCCCATTTTGCGGCGGCGCAATTCAGTGAGTGTTGTGTCGCTCATTTTTGAAATGTCCTTGCCCTCGACAGTTACAGTTCCCGTGGTTGGACGGTCAAGCCCGCCGATGAGATGCAGCAAGGTTGATTTGCCGCAACCGCTTGGTCCCATTACCGCTACAAACTGCCCCTGTTCGATGGTCAAATTGACCGAATCCAGGGCGATGACCTTGGTTTCACCGCTCCCATATACTTTGCTGAGATCTTTAACTTCTATCATTGTCATTTTGGCTACTCCTTGTAGGTTTTTGAGAATCATGTTTGTGAGTCGCTTTGTATCGGTCATTGACTCGGTGGACGTCCGCGCGGTCTGAGATATGGTTTGGGCGGCGGCTGATGTTGCACTTCTTCCAGTCGCGATTCAATCATATCCAGCCAGCGCACGTCTGCTTCAAGGTGCATCACGGCTTTATCCATCAAGAGGATCTGCGCCAGTTGTTGCTGCGGATCGAGCGACTGGCGCAGTTCTGTAATGCGGTGCAGTTCCTGAAAAAGCGCCGTACGCTGGATCTGGATCAATCGCACAGCATCCACTTCATCGAGTTCCAGGCTTAACATCAATTTCAGATAGAATGCGTCCTGGTGCGGTTCTTCAAGCACGCTGTCTCTGAACCAATTCATTAATTCTTCCATACCGACAAGGGTGATGGAATATAGCGGTTTTTCCAAGGAATTGTCGTTTTTTCCATTTGCCAGGGTCACCAAACCGGAATCCGTCATCCTCGAGAGGGTGGTATAGATCTGGGCGGGTTTCACGTCCCAATTTTCCCGCCCGCCAGCCAATGCGGTGAACCCCGCGCATAATTCATATCCGTAGCGCGGTTGTTGAGCGAGTAGTCCTAATAAGGCGTGTCTAACAGACATAATATATATACTCTACTGTATACTATTTACATATTATAGTCCGGTTAGAAAGGTTGTCAAGATTAAAACGCCGTTTTTCTGTGGAAAACCAGCGTTATCCTTAACTTTATGTATGGCTATGGCCAGGCGGAGGTGGTTTAAATTTGGGGGTCCACAGACTGACCCGGTTTCGGCCAGTGCGCTTTGATACGTAGAGAGCTTGATCAGAGCGGTCAAGCAACTCCTCGAGATTTTTACAGGTTTCATCCAATGTGACAACACCCAAGCTGATGGTCAATGATATCTCCCCCGCATTAGAATGAATGGGTGCCGCTTCAGCATCTTGCCGCAATCTTTCTGCTGTCGCCATTGCTTCTTCGGCAACAGTTTCCGGCAAAAGAATCACAAATTCTTCCCCGCCGTACCGCGCGAGGATATCGATTGTTCGCAGACTATTTTTACATAGATTTGCCAATCCCTCCAGGACTTGGTCGCCAACCAGGTGTCCGTAAGAGTCGTTAACGTTTTTAAAATGGTCTAGATCCATCATGATCACGCACAGCGGCCGGTTATATCGCCGAGAGCGTTCGAATTCCTGCACTGCCAATTCATAGAACTTGCGCCGATTGAATAATTTGGTAAGGGGGTCCGTGATGGCAAGGTTTTGAACTTCGCTGAATAGCTGGGCGTTCTCAATGGCGATGGCAACATTGGCTGCCAACAGTTCAAACATTTCAAGATCTGATTCAGTATAGGTGTATGGCTGGTAGCTTTGGGCAGAGAGTACGCCTATCTTTTTCGGTCCAATTTTTAATGGAACCACGAGGATGGATTGAGAGATTTCTTCCTCATCAATCTCGCCGATCATAACAGCGCCGGTTTCAGCCATCGTGGACTTATCAAAGGTATTATAAATACGCGATTTTCCATCCATCAGTACTTGTGAAAATAAACCTGTGTCCATCGACCGGCTGGTAAGCGGCTGTGGAATGCCGCGGTCCATCATATAAACATCCCGAATCATTTTTGCTTCTTCATCTAATAGCGAAATGCTAAAAAATTCTGTTGTCATCAATTCCGAAACGGCTTGATGGATGGCTGGATAAATTTCTTCCGAATGAATATTTGCGCTGATGACTTGACTCAAACGGTATAGGGTTTCGAACTGATTGGCGGAACGCACCATATCGGTGTACAACCTGGCATTTTCAAGCGCAATAGAAACCTGGTCCGCAAAGGCTGTCACAAGCCGAGCGTGGTCTTGGCTGAATTTAAACTTCTGATGCGCGTCAAGCGAAAGAATCCCGATTGTGCGGTCCTGAATAATGAGAGGCACGCCAAGCCACGACTCGACAGCTTCGTCTGAATTCGGGATTTGATTGAATACGGGATATCTGGCCTGGATGTCATTGATAATGAGGGGTTTTTTATCCAAATAAACCACCGCTCCCGGGTTATCGCGCGTCAATGGAAATTCCATCCCCAAAACAGGCTCGATGTTTTTAAAACCGTGACCTCCAACAATTTTCAATTTCCCTTGCATGAATAACAGCACCGAGGCGCTGTCATAAGGAACCACGAACGCCAGTTGCTCCAGGATCAATTTGATTGCTTCGTTTTGGTTCAAAGTTTTGGTAACTGCAGCGCCGGCGCGGCGCAGGGTTTCGGCTTCTTCGGCTCGCCGCTTGGCGTCTTTGAACAAACGCGCATTTTGAATGGCGATCGTGGCTTGTTGTGCGAAGGTATTTAGCAAGCGGATATCATCGTTATCAAATTTCCTGTCGCTTTGTACATCACAAACACTCAGCACCCCAAGCAATTCATCGCCCGCCATCATCGGCACAGCCAGTCCGGCACGGGGTCCGAGACTTTCGTATTCTGGCAGATGCTCTGGAAAATCTAAATAGTTATCGATATTTAATGGTTCTTTTGTTTTGGCAACCATTCCCATTACTCCATTGCCAAGGTCGATCAGCTTTCCGACATAAGCCTGTCCAAAGTTTTTTGAAACCAGGATTCTGAGTTTCATAATATCCGGTTCATACAGCCCCAATTCACCAACCGTGGCATTTAATAATTCAATTGCTCTCTCGACGATCTCTTCCAGCAAAGCGTTCAAGTCCAATTCCGAGCTGATGCCTGAAAGCGTGGCTTGCAGACCGTCCAATTCCTGGATCCGCCTGGTTTCTGCGGAAAACAATCTGGCATTCTTGATCGCCAGGGCTGCCTGGTTCGAAAAAACACTTAATAATGAAGCATGCGACTCAGTAAAATAATCGGCTTCAACTTTATCAAGAGAAAATATCGCATTAACTTTGCCATCAATGACAACCGGCGCGCCGATCCAGCTCTTGTAATTCCGGGATGTTTCGGTGTTGATCCATTCCCGGGATTTTTGGGTGTCAGGAACGACCAATGGTTTGAGGGTTTCAATGATCTGTCTAATATTTTGAGTCTTGTCAATTTCAAATTGAAATGTCTTGACCAGTTCAGAATGATTTTCGCCAAGCGCTCGGTACCCCCGCGACCTGGCGATTCGAACTATGTTGCCCTCAGGAACCATCACATTGCCGCCATCATATGGGATCAATCTTGAGAGTTGGACAAGGAGCAAATCAAAAACTTCCCCAAGATCCAGAGAGGCGGTTAAGGTTGTGCCAATATCCCGCAGGGTTTCTGCGATTTTTCGCTCACTGATGTCTTCAGCGGTGATAATGGAAAATTTATCACCTCCTTGAGAAAAAGGGGCGCAACTGACCTCGACGGCAATTTTGTCCCCTTTTTTTGTGCATAATTCTGATGTTGCTCTTAATGGTTCCCCCGATTTCGCCAATTTTTGTTTAACTTCTCGATAGTTTGGAATGATTAATTTTACCGGTTTGCAGAGCAGGTCTGCTTTTTCAAACCCGCTCAACGCACATGCCGGTTTGTTCGCATCAATGATCTTGCCTGTCTGATCGACTATAAACAGTGCGTCCGTCAAGTTGTTGAACAGCGCTTGAAATAATTCGCTTGAGTTGGAGAACTTTTGATCGTTAGACTTTTTCATGCCCCTCCGGTTACTGAGCAATGATCACGACCAGCTCCAATGCACAGCAAAATATTAATAAAAACGAAAAATAATATAAATGCCCTCATCTGTTGAGGCATATTTCCAATACGATAATCAGGATGATTTTATTATCATTATATAGAATTTTTGCGCAACCTCAAAGTAGTTTATGACTCTGTATACTGATTCTAAGGTTAGTTTTATGTATATTTAATTTTAATCTTGATATTTCAGGTAAAATATATAGTTAAGAATAGTGAAATCTGGATAATATTACGATATCTAGAAATATTATTAAGGAGCGCGGATGGGGTTAACGGATTTCTCCTTCACGCCAAGTGAATTCATCTTGCTTCACGGGGACAAATTTGCCCCGGAGGCAAAAAATAAGGAAAGCCACCAATTGCTTTGCAGCGACGGGATGGTCAATGGTTCCTACCTGGCATCAATGATTATTGCAGCAGCGATTCTGGCAAATGAAGAAGAGGGCGCATTAAGCATTGAAGTGAAACACCAAAAGAAGAACGTGTTTTCATCCAAACAAACCTCTCATGTTTACATTCGTCCAGTAGGTCAACCCCCAAATTGGAGCGGTTATACACTGGAATCTGCCATCCTGTTTACCGCTGGGCAGTTTTTTGCGGTTCAAGGGGAGTACAATGTTTATAATGTGGTCTTTTCCCTCCTGATGGAAGATCACAAGGACCCATGGCAGAAGATCATCGAGATCGTTGAATGGGGGTTGGCATCCAGCAATTGGTTAATGCCGGTTGAGGGGGATGCTGCCTCTGCTTTTCTGACCCCCTTCATTTGTCCTGAAAGGGTGAGAGAGCTTGCGTTCGCCCAGCCTCTGGAACCTGTTAGGCAATTAATCACAAATTGCAAAAGGAATACCCCCGAGGTTTGGAATACGATGCTCGCAGAGATCGACCAGGCATTTAAGGACAGGAAAATTTGACCTGACTCAAAAATCCCCACAACGGTTGTGGGGATTTTTTGTATTTATCGTTTCATCTATTCCGTAGTCTCGCCACCCAGGTAGGCATTGATCACAAAGGGGTTGTGCAGCAGATCATCTGCAATTCCTTGCAAGACTACCCGGCCGGTATCCAACACATAGCCGCGGTCAGCGATGGAGAGCGCCATCAACGCGTTCTGCTCCACTAGCAAGATGCTGGTACCGCTGTCGTTGATCTCGCGGATGATATCAAAGATCTGTTCCACCAGGATCGGCGCAAGACCCATGGAGGGTTCATCCAGCAGCAGCACCTTCGGCCCGGCCATAAGACCTCGCGCGATGGCTAACATCTGCTGTTCACCACCCGAAAGGGTGCCGCCCGGTTGGTTCCTTCTTTCTTTCAGCCGTGGAAAACGCATAAAAACCGATTCCATACGCTCATCGACCACTTTGCGGTCTGAAACAGTGTAAGCTCCCATCTCCAGGTTTTCCCACACGCTCATTTTGGCAAAAATCTTGCGCCCTTCCGGCACCTGCACGATGCCGCGGCGCACAATCTCTTGCGGCGAGGTGTTTGAAATATCCTCGCCCAGGTAGACTACCTTTCCGCTAGTTGGATGCAGCAGCCCGGAGACCGTATTCAGACTTGTGGATTTTCCGGCGCCATTGGCGCCGATCAGGGCTACGATCTCACCTTTCGAGAGTGTGAAACTAACCTCCCGCAGGGCGTGGATCGCTCCGTAATGGACATTGATATTTTCGACATTAAGGATCATGAAGCCTTCTTCCTGCGATATTTTTCCGCCAGCGCAGCGCCGCCGGGTCCGAGATAGGCTTCAATCACACGTTCATCACTTTGGATCTCAGCCGGTTTTCCTTCGGCGATCTTGTTGCCAAAATCCAGCACCGCAACGTGATCAGAAATACCCATCACCACATGCATATCATGCTCAATGAGGATAATCGTGATATTGAATTGGTCACGCATCTTGCGGATCAACGAGGTCATTTCGAGGGTTTCCTGTGGATTCATGCCCGCCGTTGGTTCATCGAGGAGAAGTAGTTTTGGTTTACTGCCGAGTGCGCGGGCGATCTCCAATTTTCGCTGTGCCCCATAAGGCAAGCTTCCGGCAGGTGAATTGGCAATACCGCGCAAACCGACAAAATTCAGCCATTTAATTCCCTCAAGGATCGAGGTTTTCTCTTCCCTTTTAAACCTTGGTGAGTGAACAACCGCATCCAGCCAGTTTTCCTTCAACCTTGGGTGCTGACCAACCATCACATTTTCAATCGCGGTCAGGTTTGAGAATAAGCGAATATTTTGATACGTCCGCGAGATCCCGATGGAAGCGATGTTGTTGGTTGCCTTCCCTCTGATCGAAACATCATAATAAAGAACGTCGCCGTGTTCCGGTGTGTAGAACCCTGAAATGCAATTAAACAAGGTGGTTTTTCCTGCGCCGTTGGGTCCGATGATTGAGAATATCGACCCTTCCTTTACCTCCAGATCTACCTGATTCACTGCAGTCAGTCCGCCGAAAATCTTAGTCACCTTGTTTGTGACAATGATATTAGTCGACATGCGACACCTCCTTGTTTTCCTCATCAGATTGAGGATCTTCAGGGATCTGCAACGTCGGTCTTCGCGATGGAATCAACCCTTCAGGTCTGGAGAGCATCATGACAACCAGCAGTGCGCCGAATGCCAGCAAGCGAAAGTTGGCGAACTCGCGCAGGATCTCCGGTAATCCTTTGAGAGCAAAGGCGCCTAGGATAGTGCCGGGGATATTGCCCATTCCGCCAACAATGATCAAGCTGAGCACATTGATCGAAGCCATAAGAGCGTGTTCATCTGGGCCGGTAAACTGGTTACGGCTGGCAAAAATGCCGCCTGCCAGACCAGCAAAAGCCGCGCCGAGCGCTAGAGCGAGAAGCTTGTATTTGACTGTGTTAACGCCTGAAGCCCTGGCAACGGTCTCGTCTTCACGGATCGAAAGCCAGGCGCGCCCGGTGCGAGAGTGTTTCAAACGGTTATAGATGAACATTGAAATCAATACGCCGCCAATGATCAAATACATGAAATTGACATCGGTATTGAACGGTTGTCCGAAAATTGTAGGGCCTTTGATATCTTGAATGCCGCGAGGACCGCCGGTGAAACTGGTCATCAGGTCGCTTTTCAGCAGGATGCGGATGATTTCGCCGAAGCCAAGGGTAACAATGGCTAGGTAATCACCACGCAGGCGCATTAATGGAAGACCAAGCAAAATTCCGGCAAATGCGGCCAAGACCACGCCAAGCGCGAGGGCAGGCCAGAACCCCCACATCAGGTTGTGCGGTTCTGGCGCATTCAACAATGCCATGGTGTAGGCGCCAATGGCAAAGAAGGCGATATAGCCCAGCACAAGTTGACCCGAGAGACCGACGATCAAATTCAACCCGAGACCCAGGATCACGTAAATCCCTACCGTTCCGATCACATAATTCCAGTAGGATCCCCATTTTGTCGGAAGGAAAAAGATTGCTGCAGCCAGAACAACCAGGAAAATGATCTTGAAGAGCAGGTGATACTTTCCGGAAGTGCAGTAGCGGATCTTTTCCAGTCCACCTTTTACCAGGCCGGCAAAATTTTTCCAGGCATGTTTGACTTTTGAGAAACTGCTGAGAGCGGTCAGTAACCCGCCGGCTAACCCTGCTCCGGCTAAAACACCAAAATTGGCAGCAACTCCTTGAACGACTGGCAAATTGAATAAACTGGCGCGCATGAAATCCAGAGAAAGCACGGCTAGGTATTTGCGAGGGTCAATTTTGTTAGTTACCAAGACTGCAAAGATGATACTCACTACAGCAGAAATTAACCCCGCCACAGTACCGGCGATCAATCCACGCACGAGCTTGCGCCCGAAAACGTTTGCGTCCTCTTTTTTCGCAGCGCTATAACCTGCCCACACTCCCAGCAGTGCACAGTAAAGCACAAGAAAAATAGAGGCGGGTATCGAACCGGATTGTTTGACTCTGGCAATATCGGCAAACAGGCTTCCAAGCATGGCATTGAACCCAATGAGCAACAGGAATAGATGGATGACACCGAATGTGATCCCGACCCGGAGGCTTTGACTCAGCAATGTTTTATTCATACCTTTTCCTCCGAGAGTACTTCGCCCAGCAGACCGGACGGGCGGAATGTAAGTACCAGGATCAAAATTGCAAAAGCGAGTACATCTTTCAATTGGAAGTTGATCCCCAAAGCCGCTGGCCCCATAGATTCGATCAAGCCCAGGAACAAACCTCCAAGCATTGCGCCGGGCAGGTTACCAATCCCGCCCAAGACCGCGGCAGTGAAAGCTTTTATGCCGGGGATAAAACCAACAAAATAATAAACAAGACCGTTATGGATTCCCCACATCACGCCGGCTGCGCCTGCCAAAGCCCCGCTGATCAGAAAAGTTTGGCTGATCGTTTTATCCACATCAATTCCCATGAGGGCAGCAGTCTTCTTATCGAGCGCCACTGCGCGCATGGCGCGACCAAGCTTCGTCTTTCGGACGATGATATATAAACCGATGAGTAACAATATCGAGAGAGCAAAAGTGAAAACGCCGGTGTAGGGGATGATAACATTACTCCCATTAATCAATATTTTCCATCCTATGCCCCGACGCAGAATTTCCGGATTTGTGACATCCCGTAATTGTGGGCTGAAAAGCAGTTGAGCCGCGTTCTGAAGGAAAATTGACGCGCCGATCGCGCTGATGAGCGGTACAAGGCGCGGCGCCTTTCGCAGCGGGCGGTAGGCGATTTTTTCCAGTAAAAAACCGGATAATGCTGAAACCGTCATTCCCACCGCGAACGCAATGATGATCGAAATGACAGGGTTTGCGTTTGAAAAATTAAGTGGAGGTTCGCTCGAAACCTTTATGGATTTCAGGGCTTCGAAGACAAAGAACCCCGCGTAAGCCCCTAACATCATAACTTCACCATGGGCAAAGTTGATCATAAACAAAATGCCATAAACAAGCGTGTACCCGATTGCTATCAGCGCATACACCCCGCCAATGATCAAACCGGTGATCAAGAGGCGCGTCCAAGTGTCTGCGCCGTACTCATGTCGAATCACAAGCACTGAATATAAACGATAAAGAATGAAAAGCAAAACAACTACGCCAAAGGTCGGGCGTAGGTATTTTAACAACTGGGAGCCCTTGCGGGCGATGGGGAGTGGAACCGATTCATTCACAGGCCGGGTTGCCTTTCATGATGCTTTTGATTGGGTCGGGGAGGGATAATCCCTCCCCGACCATAGAAAAGAGGAAAGAAGAGACTAAGGAGCAGGAACCCAGGCGCCGTCTTTCACAACGACGAACAGCGGACCGGAGGCGTTGCATTCACCATTTTCCTGGCAGGTGAAAGTACCGGAGATACCCACATGATCTTTCAAACCGCGGACAGCTGCTACAAGCGCGCCGCGTGGAACGTATACTTTTCCGTCTCCACCGACGACTGCGACTGATTTAACCATGCTGATCAGGGCGGCAGTAACATCATAGCCATTCCAGGAGAATGGAGAGAGTGTGCCTGGTTTGCTGCCGTATGCGGCTTCATAAGCGGCATCAAAAACGAGTTTGGCTTCGGTATTGGGAGGAGTCAACGATACTGCGAAAGCGCCTTCACCATTGGGGCCGGTTCGTTCCAGGAAGTCGGCGCCGTAGGTGCCGTCACAACCGAAGAAGACCGCATTTTCGAGACCAGTCTGTTTCATCTGATTGGCGAGAATCGCGCCTTCAGTAGTATATCCACCAAAGTAAACAGCTTCTGGAGCCTTTGATGCAAGCGCTGAAAGGACTGCGGTGAAATCGGTTTCTTTCGGGGTGATGGCTTCTGTTGCAACCACTTCACCACCAAGAGCTGCGAATTCTTTCGCAACAACTTCAACCAATCCCTTTCCGTAATCCTGACCGTCGTGGACCAAAGCGAGTTTCTTTACGCCGAGTTTTTCGAATAGATAGTTCGCGGCGAAGGCGCCCTGGATCGCGTCAGTAAAGGCGATTCGGTTGAAGACCGGGGAACCTTTGGTAGTTAATGCCGGGTTGGTTGCAGATGGCGATAACATTGGGAAACCGGCTTTTTCGTAGATCGGCATTGCGGCAGCGGTGGCGCCGGAGAAAATGTGACCAGGGATGGCGACCACGGCAGGATCAGCGGCAAATTTATTGGCAACAGCAGCGCCGCCTTCCGGGGAACCGCCGTCATCTTCCGCAACGACTTCAAAGGTCACGCCGTTAAAATCACCGGCATCTTTGGCAGCCAGAAACGCGCCTTGCGAGATATCTAGACCGAACGCGGAATCGCCGCCAGTCATAGGCGCGCCCATACCGAGTTTAACCACTTCACCCGGAGCAAATACAGCGCAGCCAAAGGCATCGCTGGCGCAGACCGCCGGCACTTCATCCACCGGGGCGACAGCGGGCGCTTCTGTTTTCACTGCCGCGGTAGGAGTCGCGGCAGGAGCGCAAGCGGTAAAGAGCATCGCGAGGACAGTCAAGACGACTAATAACTTCATTGCTTTCATGTGTAATTCTCCTTAGTTAGTATGATGAACGTTGTTCCTGAAACGTGTTGATGGTTTTACAGACAATGAATGCGGCACCTCCTGATTTATTTACGTTCACATAAGAAAAGCCACCTGTTTTTTGTTCAGGTGGCTTTGATAAAACTTTTCTAATATTTCTTTTACTGCTTTACTTTTGCCAACCTAACGCTCAATGTGCTTGCGTAAATAATAATGGTCGCAAGCAGCCAAAGGGTAATATAAATGTAGGTGGCGAAGTTATCTATCATATGTGATCCGTATAAACATAGATAATACGACTTTGTAATCGAAAAGTCAATCACCTGTAGGAAATTTTAAGGTTGAGTTTTATTTAAAGATATTTTGGGATGGAATTCGCTATAGACTATAATTATAAGTTGTTTAATTATGTCAAATTACCGAAAACCGGATTTGCTGGAGTTTGCCATGTACGTTAGAAAAATCGGTCTAATGTCTTTATCTGTTACTTTGTTTATGATAACTATGTCTGGCTGCATCCAGGCCAGGACAATAAATACTGCCGCGAACACTCCGCAGGCGGTGGCCTCGTGCAGTGTCGACCCGGTAACCAATGAGCCGACGCTCTATGGGTTGTGGGTGAAAGAAGAGGACAGCAACAAAGGCACGCAGCGTGAAATGTTGACGGTTACCGAAACAAGCGTTTACCTCGTTGAATTCACTGGCGCGAATGGCAATGGCGCTTTGCGCGAAACCTTTTATGTGGTGGATTCAGTGGATTGGGTGAACAGTGTGGTGACGATGAAGATGAGCTGGGTGCGCCTCAACGGCAAGTATGGTGGTTTTGACTACCCGTTGAAGTTCATGAAGGTCTACATCGATGGCGAGACGTTGTATTTTAGCTTTGGCGATGAGGGACAAGGGATACCCGCAGAAGCTGCCAATGGTCCGTGGATGAAGCAGTAAAACAAATGCAAACTCCCAATTTTTGAAAAATCGGGAGTTTTTGGTTAAGATTTGCCCACGTCTCTTCGAAAACTATTTTCCGACCAGTTTACGCACGACCTCGAGCTGGTTATTGCTGCCGAGATAGGCGTTCTTTTCGGCGATGAATTTGGCGTATTCGCTCATGAAGATCTTGCCAACCGGGCGCAGATCGAAGTTCTCGGGGTGCGCGAGGAAGTATTCGCGGTGAACACGCGTCCAGACCAAGCGGCCGTCGGTGTCGATGTTGATCTTGGTGACGCCCAATTCTGCGGCATGTTTAAACTGGGTGGGATCAACCCCCTTGGCGCCTGCCAGGTTGCCGCCGGCAGCGTTGATGCGCGCGACCTCATCTTGCGGCACAGAACTGGAACCGTGCATGACAAGCGGAAAGCCGGGCAGAAGCTTCTGGATCCTTTCAAGCACATCAAAGTGCAGTCCCTGTGAGCCGCTGAACTTAAAGGCGCCGTGGCTGGTGCCGATGGCGCAAGCCAGTGAATCGCAGCCGGTGCGTTCGACAAATTCCTTAGCCTGGGCTGGATCGGTGAGTTTGGCATTGGCTTCATCCACTTGGACGTGTTCCTCCACGCCGCCCAACTGTCCGAGCTCGGCTTCAACAACAATGCCCTTTTTGTGGGCTGCTTCAACCACGCGTTTGGTGATCTCAATATTCTTTTCAAAGGGATCTGCCGAGGCGTCGATCATGACCGAAGAGTAGAAACCGCTGTTGATGCAGTCATAACAAGTCTCTTCGTCGCCGTGATCGAGATGCACCGCGAAGATGGCATCCGGGAAGACCTGGTCGGCGCTACGGATGAGACCTTCGAGCATGAGTTTGTGGGTGTATGAGCGCGCGCCTTTACTGATCTGGATGATGAAGGGAGCCTGACTGTCAATGCACCCGCGGAATAGACCCATTGTCTGCTCAAGGTTGTTGATGTTGTAGGCACCGATGGCGTATTTACCGTATGCGGCTTTAAAAAGTTCTTTCGTGGTTACGATCATGGCTTTCTCCTTAAATTTATCTCCCCGTGGGGAGGAATGGTCTGGACATATTATAGTGCAAGGTTGGTTCAATCATAGCGAGCATTTTATGCAAAACTTGGCACTTCACTGTGTTTGATGCAGTGCTGGTGAGCAATCTCTAAATTGGCATGATTCAAGCTTTGGAGGGATTGCTTCGTCCCTGCGGGACTCGCAATGACAAAGTTTTAGTCGTCATCCACAACATAATTAGGCAGGTCATCAGGGTGGATGCTTTTGGCGGAGACAACCTTGCCGCGCACCGAGATGCCTGCTTTGTGGACTGTATCAGGTTCGCCAGAGACAAGGGGGTGCCAGAGCGGCAGATCTTTGCCCTCAGCCAGCAGCCGGTAGGCGCAGGTTTCGGGTATCCATTCCAGC
>WOUT01000042.1 GCA_009773005.1 Chloroflexota bacterium
ATTAGTTTTTCACTTATTTTGGTTTTACTTTCTTGACCTTTTCCAGCAGTCACGTTTACTTGTGTTTCTTTATCCTTCCCTTTTTGGTTTTTCATTTTGCCCCTTTCTAATTGTGATGGGTGTATGGCCATACGCCCCTACGGGATTGGGTATATACGGACGGCCGTCCGCACGTGGGGATTCAATGATGTTGAAAATGGCATGAAGGTGGTTGGGCATGATGATGTATTCGTCCAATTCAATTTCGCGGCGGATGGTTGCAGGGGCGTATGGCCATACGCCCCTACGAAGACCCTTCGACAATGGCGATTTCGGCGGGGGTGAGGTTGTAGAGTTGGTAGACGAGTTTGTCGATTTGGCGGTCGGTGGTTTGGATCTGTCGAGTGATGCGTTCTTTTTCGTCGGGGAGGCGGGCGGCGGCGGATTGTTTATGGAGGGTGAGCATGGATTGGACCAGGGCAACCATGCGGTCATGACGCGCCACGTCCGCGGGATCGGAGAAATTTATTGTTCGAATTGGTAGTTTTTCAACATATTGTTTATTTGCGGCAAAATAGCCACTGTTAAAAGTTGTGGTAACAATTTTGAAATAAAAATCTAACAATTTTGAATTTAATAAACCGCAAATATATTGTAATGAATTTCCAGTACTTTTTAACACTAACCCATAACCACCGGTTGTCACATTTATAAAGTAAAAATGATCAGACAAATCACAATATGCAGATAACTCTGTGATCATATATGGAATCATAATTTTTGGTTGTTCCCAAAAACCTAAGTTTTGAGTACGACCAAATTTATACCAACCGTCACTTTTAAATTTACCCTTTTCTCTATTCTCTAAGGCTTTTTTGTTTTTATTGAAATAATTCCAAGCTAACGGATATTTAGACTGAATTTCACTTAAAGTCAACAAGCGAGCTTCAGAATTTTCTACCTCATATGGATACAAAACCAAAGCAGTAGGATTTGCTAAATATCTCTTAATACTTCCGCTTCGAATTACGGTTTTCAGTAAGTCGGTTTCAATTTGTACCCATTCATTTAATTCTTCTGAAAAGACTTCAGTTGTGAGGTTATTATTATTTCGAAAGGATTTAAATAGATAGATTTTATCTGCACTTGTAATTGGGCCTTGATATATTTTTTCAGAGATATCCCCCAACTTAGTGGGCATTTTTTCTAATTTGTCAAAAAGTGCACTATTTTCACCAACGGTAAAATTCCATTCAGCAGAACTAATTTTTTCAAGGCTTATTGTGGCGGTTTGACCCATAACCCCACTAATCCATTTGGATAAATTGTCTACTCTCTCAAATGACAAAGATAAGTTGCCAAATTTCTGTAAAAACATAAGGCAAATGTATGTTGTGGCACCCTCAAACACTTGTTGATCGCCAAAATGGACAATCTTTGATAAATGTTTTCCAGATGAAATCAAACTACGTATAGGTTCTCCATATTGGGCATTGAAGAATTTATGAGGCAAAATAAAACCTAATCGGCCCGATTGATTCAATAAACTCAACCCTTTTTCGACAAAGACCACATAAATATCATAATTGCCCTTACTGGCTGCCTTGTATTTCTTTTTATAGAACTCAACTTCAGTTGGTGCCCATTCTTTTAGTGCTTGAATGCGAATATAAGGAGGATTGCCAATGACGGCGTCAAAACCTCCCTTCGCGAAGGCTTTAGGAAAGGACTTTTGCCAATCGAAAGCGTTGACGCGGTACTGTTCTTCGCTATCGAACATGGTGAGCTGCTGGTTGTCGTAGTAGTCCGGCCCGATGAGGGAATTGCCGCATTTGATGTTCTCGCCGAGGTCAGGCAGGATGCGCTCGCCGAGCAGGGAGAGCTGCCCGGGGTTCTCGACCACCTTGAGCAAGAGGGAGAGCTTGGTGACCTCCACCGCCTGGGCATCGATATCCACGCCGAAGATGTGGCGGGTGAGGATGTCTTTCTTCTTCTGCATGGTCAACTGCCAGCCGTTGCGAATCTCAAAGATGGGCGGGGTCTTGCCTTTTGCCCATTTGGCAGGGTCGTTCTGCACATACCAATCCAGGTGCCAATCCAGCAGGTATTGATAAGCGCCGAGCAGGAAGGAGCCGGAACCGCAAGCCGGGTCAAGCGCTCGCACGGGGCTGGCTTGCAAGGATTCGGGGTCTTTGCCCTTCAGGAGTTCGCCGACGGTGTTTTTTACAATGTACTCCACGATGTAAGTGGGAGTGTAATAGACGCCGCCAGCTTTGCGGACTTCGGGTTTTTCTTCCACTTTGGCCTGATGCCCGGCGGTGAGGCGGATGACCTTGCCCAAAAAACGTTCGTAGACCTGCCCGAGGATATCGGCGGAAATGTATTTGAAAGCGTAAGGACTCTTGGGGTAATAGAGATTGGCGAGGATGTCTTTGAGGACCTTGTCATCGATCTTGAGGGTGGGTGTGAGCGTGTCAGGAAAAGAGGACTGACCCTTTTCGGCGTCAAAATGGAAGAGACCGGAGTTGTATTTTTTGTCGGCGTGCTTGAAAAGCACGAGCAGATCGCCGTAAACGTCTTTGCCGTCGGTGGCGTCGCGCAGGGCGTTTTCGGCTTCGATGCCGCGCTCTTCGCAGATGCGCAGGAAGATGATGCGGTCGATGGTGGTCTGCACCGAGAAGTTGATATCACGCTGGGTGAGCGAGGGGTTGCGCAGGGCAAGGTTGCGCGCCAGCTCTTCACGCCAGCGTTCCATCTCGACCAGGAAGGCGTCATCCACATCGGCGGTGCCGCGTTTGCCTTTGAGACTTACCACAAACTGGTCAAGCGCACCCTGATGGACGGCTTGATAAGAGAAGAGGTTGTAAATCTCGTCCCATTTATCGACGTAGTCGAGGTAGGAATATAAGTTTGCGCGTCCGAGGTGAACGGGGTCGCCCAGAACCGGTTTGGCGCGGCAGTCGTAGACCGCCATCTGTTCGAAATCGGTCACGATGGAGACGGGCAATTTGGCTGACCAGGCGTAGCGCCGGATCTGAAAAGAGGGTTCGGGATTGGTTTCGATGTTGACGGCGGGTTTTTTGGCTTCCACGAAGAAGTGGATGCTGCCGCCGGATTGAAAAGCGTAATCCGCGGCTTTGGCCAAACCTTCCACCTCGACCGAGACCTCGTGGATGACTTCGCGGTATCTTTCGGAGTAGTTCTTGCGGTTGGTCATGTCCCAGCCGAGGGCTTCAAAGAGCGGGTCGAGAAAGTCACGGCGCAGCTGGGTTTCGTTGTATTTGCCCGCCCGGTAAGCGGTTCGCTGCCCGGTAAAACGCTCCACGAGAGCAACGACCTCAGGCGGTGTAGGTTGGGTTGATGAATTTTGTTCGCTCATGGATGTCTCCCTCGGTGTTTCCCCGGTAAATTGAAGTATAGGAGAGTTGAGAGAGAAGGTCAAGGAGAAATTAATTAAGAAACGGGCGAATGCCATTCGCCCCTACTTTGGGTTTTTGCGTAAGGGTGATGGGGATTCCTGGAAAAGCGCCCAGGACGGTGTGCTTTGCCGAAAGATCACGGCTTGCAATAATAAAAAAATAAACCGGGGCGTATGGCGATACGCTCCAACAAAACCGAATACGCGATAAAAAGACTTAACCTTTCTTCCCTACGCTCGCCAGGTAGACCACGAACAAGTTCTCGCCATCCAAGCCGAGGGTGGTGTTCAACATCTCGTCATTGAAGGCCGCGATCGGGCAGATACCGCAGCCGATCTGTTCAGCCCCCAGCGCCAGGTTCTGGCAGACATGACCGGCATCCAGGTGCAGGTAGCGGTAGCCGCGTTCCACATAGCGCCAGAACATGCGCTCCACCACCGCCACCCAAATGAAAGTGGCTGCACTTTTCTCGATGTGTGATTGGTCCAAACAGTCGTGAGCTACCTCGTGTGCAATGTCCGCCTTGGCATTCAGATTAACCAAACCATGCTCGATTGCCATATAACGGTAAAGACCGGGAGCGACACCTTCAATGCGGTTCGCCAAAACATACGTCTCAAAGGCGTGCCGCGCGCCCGCCGAGGGCACCGTCCGCGCCGTGGAGGGGCGAGGGGAGACATGTTTCACTCCCTGCGAGACCCACAATAAATAAGACGCTTCTGCCAGGGTAAGTGGCTGTTCAGCATATTTGCGCAGCGTGCGGCGAGACTCAACCGCCCTTCGCACGTCCATCTCCGGAACCTGGATCTCGGCGTGTGGCGCCAGCGCAATCATTGGGCTGCCTGCTGGCGGGGGCAGTTCCAGCGGCGGCTGCGGGACAATTCCGCCATCTTGCGGAGAAGGACTGATATTTTCATAACGGGTGTTCACCATAAACTCATGACCGGAATTTTTGACCATTTTAACTGCTCCTTATACAGTTCTTAACATTTTATGAAAACCAGGACATTGCAACACATCGGCTTTTTTATTAAATTCAATCGTATTGATTATTTTGAAGTCCATTTTTTGATAAAGTTGAATGGCAGGGTCATTGCCGATCTCAACTTCAAGCGCTAATTTTGAAAGCCCATGTTCACGGGTTTCAGTGATCGCTCTCTCCATCAATGCCTGGCCGATCCCCTGCTTGCGGAAACGTGCGTCCACTGCGAGGTGAGCGATAAAATATTCATCCTTCTCGGCTTCTTTCGCGTTCGCCAGCACCTTATTCCGCCAGATCATCTTGAAGGCGCCAATAACGCCGTATATCGAGAAAATTTGTCTGCCGCAGCCGATTTCAAGCGCGGCCAGTTTTGCTCCCGCAAAGCGCAGCAACAAACCCGCGGCGGCACCGTCCATTTCTGCGATCAGAGTATGTTCAAAACTAAAACGGTTCCCCCGGCCTGCAAACCATTTTTCCAGCGCTTTAAGCTGCAATTCTGGTTTGCCAAGCCCCAACGCTGCCACGCCAAACCCGCGCGTTGTTTCCGCCAGTAATACCGACGCTTTACCACTATCTCTGCCTTCCGCAGGACGCATCACAAGGTTCATTTTATACCTGCTCTTCTGGCTCCAAAACGAGAGACCAATCGTACTACGATTAGATAAACCATTTTTACTTCGGGCGCTCGCAAAACAACGAGAGATATCACATAAGTTAAACCCCCCACTGCGATGCCCCCCAGCGCGGTCAGCCAGTTGGGTAAACCGGATGTAATTGCGAGCCATCCCCACAATGCAAATGACATCACTCCGCCTGCAAACAAAGCTTGCAGCAGACCGCTTAGGGATTTTCTGCCTTCCAGCCCGGACAGCTTGCGCCGCATGCAGAACAACAACACGCCCATTTCAAGGAAGGTTGCCACAGAATTCGCCAAAGCAAGCCCGCCGTGCGGCATCCACCCGCGTTGAGAGAATAAATAAGAGAACAGGATGCTCAAGCCTACATTCAGGCTCATTGCGGCCACGCCCACAAAAACCGGGGTTTTGGTATCATGCAGGGCATAGAATGCGCGCGCAACAATCTCAACCACCGAATGCCCAACCAACCCTGCGGCGTAGAAGAGCAGCGCCCATGCCACCAATGCCGTTGAATTTGCGTCAAATTCGCCGCGCTGATAGATCAGCGTCACCAGCGGCACGCGCAGCAGGATCAGTCCCACTGAAGCGGGCACAGCCAGAAGAAGCAGCCCTCGAAGCAATGTGGAAAGCGATGAACGCATATCTTCAAGCTTCCCCTTCGCCACTTGCGCAGAGAAGGTGGGCAGCGCTGCAATGGCGATGGACTGTGCGATTGCAATTTCAGGGATCAGCATTAATCCAAACCCAATCGTTATCGCCGTCAGAGCGCCTTCTCCGTGACCTGAAGCCAGCCGGGTGTTCATAAGAAAGTTCAATTGCACAAAAGCCACACCCAGCAAGCGCGGACCCATCAAGCGCGCCACCTCGCGGACTTCTGCCATCTTTAGACCGAGCGTGAGCGTGTACTTCCGTTCGGGCAGTTTAAGCAGCGCTGGCAGTTGAATCAGACAGTGCATGAACGCTCCCGCGATCACGCCAACAGCCAGACCGTAGATTCCTGTGGAAGGCGCGATAAAGAGCACGCCAATGATTTTGCCGACCGAATACATGGCAGGCGCCAAAGCCGGCCACAGGAAACTTTGATGTGAATTTAAGATCCCCATCATCAAGCCGCTCACGCCAAAAATGACTGGCGCGATCAGTTGAATGCGCATCAGGTCAACCGTCAACTGGAATTTAACCGGGTCTGTGAAATCGGGAGCGAGAACGTACCGCACTACCCACGGCGCGAAGATCGCGGTAATTGCGCCGATGATGATCAGGATCAAGGTTATGAGGTTGGCGATTGATGAAGCCAGCTTCCAGCCTTTTGAACGCTCCCCCTTTGTGAGCAAGGTGGCAAACGTGGGGACAAATGCGGATGCCAGCGCTCCTGCAGCGATTAACTGATAGAGGATATCTGTCCACCGGTTGGCAGCATTAAAGGCATCGATCTCAAGACCGGTACCAAACCTCCAGGTGATCAATATTTGCGAGAGCAAGCTAAATACTTGCCCGATGATGAATGCAAACATGATAATGCCAGTGGCTTTAACGATCTGTTTATTTGCTAGAGAGGTTGTCGTTGGAATTGGTTCCATATGATTGGATTATAACCCGGGCGATGAAAACATAACCAGCATGAATGCGATGCGAGAATCCTCATGTTAGAATCCTCATTGTCGATTTGTTTTTTGAGGGTTATACTTAAAAAAGTAACAATAATTTGAACATGATCGGACGATAACGAAAGGAAAAAATTTTATGAAACCAACTGACGATGTACAAACAGAGGATAAAGCTGGCGTGAATGAGCTTCGAGATAGCGTCACTGACCCGGCTGTCGAAATGACCCCGAAAAAAAGTTTTATTGACCGCGCCATTCCCTGGGTGATTGTAACGGTCGTTTTCTTCTTGATCGGCGCTGCGACAGTCTATTTCACTCTCTATCAAAAACAGACACTTGAACTCAAAACCGTTCAAGCTGAATTATCAGAATCTACAAACAACTTGACCGCAGTAGGGGCAAAGCTCGACGCCTTAATAGACGAACATAACAACGTGCTGGCTGATCTCGCTGCTGCACAGACCTCTATCGAAGAGAAAAATGCTGCGCTCGCCAAGGCAGAACAAAATAGCGTGATCTATAAATTCCAGGCGGACGTAAACGCCGCCCGGGTTGCTCTCTTAAAACTCGATCCGGCTTCCTCCAGACAGGCGCTGAATTTTGTCATGGCAGACCTGGCTGCGCTTGAGAAAACAGAGATTGACGCCAATGCCCTCTCTGGATTCAAAGCGCGCATTGAAGAAGCGAACGCTAATTTAGAGACTGATCCACAAAAGGCGCTTGGCGCGCTTGACACACTCTATTCAAATCTGCTGCTTTTGGTGAACAATCTGTAACTGATTTAGTAAAAAAAAGTGGCTGCTTCTTCGCAGTCACTTTTTGAATTATTAATGTGAATATGTTTTATTTGCTCTGGATCTCCCTGGTCATATGCAGGATCTTATTTAATACATCCGCATGGCTGGCGGTCATACTCATTGCAAATGTACCAATAACAATACTTTGCATGTGTTTTGATAAATAAGATCTGAATTGCGCGATGTTATCCTCACTGCCGCCAATGATTATCTGTTTTACCTTGTGTGCCTCAAAGAATTTCACAGCAAAGTCTCTGATTTCACGTATATTTCGATCAATAGTTTCTTGCACGTTTCTTGCGCCATCAATGGAACCTCCGCGCAATCCATGAGAAGAAGACGCGCTGCCGGATTTTACCTGTTTAACTAGGTCTCCAAGAATGCCTTGCTGCTCCATTAATTCTCCCATATGAAAATGGAAAAGCCGTGCGCCCTGTTTATCTACAAGGATGACTCCCAGATTATTAAAATCCTCCAGGAGATCTTCAAGCGGTTCGATCTCAGCCCTTGACCCCACTTTAATGAAATCCTTCACCGGAATCGCCAGCGGGATATATTCAAAAAAATTAGCCGGGGCGCAGGAAAATACAGCTACTGCCCGTCCCGACCAATCATATCGATGACCAAAAAAGGTTTCAATGCTTTCCACATCTTTTTCGAGGGGTAACTCTTTAAGCATGTTGCGCAAACGAAGGCGATGTGTTTCTGCGTTTCCCTTGGCAGGTTCTGTATTCAAATACAGACTAACAACCGGGTCAATCGCTGAAAAATCTTTTATCTTCCGCAAGCTTGTTTCCGTAAACATGATTGCCTCCTCAATTATCAAAAGACAACAACCCTTAAGGGCGTTTACCAAGTGTTAGAGACACCTCCTTTTGTTCTCCATTTCGGATGATCGTTAGCATGATCTGGTCTCCGGGGATTTTGTTGGTAAAGATATAACTGATCAAATCCCCATAGACATTTACAGGTCTGCCATCAACCCCAATGATCAAATCTCCACCAGCAAGTAGCCCTGGAATACTGGTTGGTTGATCGCCTGATTTTATTCCTGCCTGCTCCGCAGGTCCGCCCGCCGTCACGGTGGTGATATATGCGCCAGTAGTTTGCGTGAATTTCAAGATCTGCCATTCTTTCAAGGTGAAATCTTGAGACGGGCTCGAAATTCCAATATAGGGGTAATCATATTTTCCATCTTTAATTAGATAGGGAACGACATGTTTGACTATATTAATCGAGACCGCGAAACCGATCCCGCTGTTCACAGGTTCGCCTTCGGCCGTTGTTCCGGTCGTTCTGATGGCGCGATTGATGCCGACGACTTCTCCATTCAAATTGAGCAGAGGTCCGCCAGAGTTACCCGGGTTGATGGCGGCATCTGTCTGGATGATATCACCCGCTGTGAATGTGGATTTATCCGCAGCAGTGCGAATGGAGTCAAGGATGCGCCCTTTTGCGCTTACTATCCCCAGGGTCATGGTGCTCGAGAGCCTGAACGGATTGCCGATCGCAACCACCATTTGTCCTACCTTCAGGGCATCTGAATCACCCAAGGGTAGAGGAGTGAGTTCACTTGAGGGAACATTAACCTTTACAACCGCGATATCCGAATCGATATCAATCGCTTTAACTTCGCCATGGACTTTTAATCCACTTGGAAAATCAACTTCAACCGTTGTTGCACCTTCCACAACGTGGAAGTTGGTCAATATATGTCCTTCAAAGTCATACACGAACCCGGACCCTGAACTTGCCCCTTGGTCGGTGATGGTGATAATTGAAACCACCCCGGGATTTACGCGTTCATAAAGTGATGTCAGAGCAAAGTCTGTATTTACCGCTGAGTCATTCGGTACGATTAATTGTGTTATTGGAGCTGCTTGAACAGTCGCAACGACTTCAGAGGCTTTTTCTTTGGATTGATCAAAAAACAAGTTGGGTGTGAACTGGCAGGCCACTAATCCCGAAACGAATAAGACAACTATTAGAAGGGTGATCTTTTTTTTCATTTTTCTCCGCACTTTACTTATAAATTTTTCAATTCTTCAAACAACGTTCGCTGTTTTTCTGTCAGTTTTCGGGGAATATCCACTTTTATTAGAGCAAAAAGATCTCCGAAAACCTGATTGTCTTTTAATTTTGGTAACCCTCTGCCTGCCAGCCGGATCTTTTGCCCGGGCTGCGTGCCGGGGGGAATTGTCAATCGTACTTCCCCAGAAAGTGTCTTAATGGTCACAGTTCCACCCAATATGGCGGTAAATAAATCTATTTGCACATCTGCATTCAGGTCAGTCCCATGGATTGTAAAGCGAGGGTCAGACATAACCTCTATGACTAAATGGATATCCGATTTCTGTGCTCCGGATGCAGAGGGCACTGCCCCAGCAACGCGCACCTTGGTGCCTGTGACCGCGCCGGCCGGAATCTTGACCTCTATCTTGCGATCACCGATCTGGAATTGTCGTTGGGTTCCCCGGTATGCCTCTTCCAGCGTGATCTGAACCTTCTGTTCATAGACCTGTGCTCTGGTTGATTGGCGAGTTTGAGTTCTGCCACCTACCGGCATACCTCCAAAAATGGCGCTGAAAAAGTCAGAAAAACCTCCAAAAGCATCTCCGAACCCGCCCGTGTCAACCTGAGAGGTGCGTCCTCGCTGTTGATTAATTACCCAATCATTCCAGTTGAAATTGCCGCGTCCGCCGCTTTGATTTTGCCACTGAGAATAAGACTCGCCTAATTGGTTATAGCGCTCCCGTTTTTTGGGGTCGCCTAAAACCTCATAAGCTTCATTAATATCTTTGAATTTTTCTTCTGCCTGCTTGTTCCCTTTGTTTTGGTCAGGGTGATATTTCATAGCCAGCTTGCGGTAAGTTTTTTTGATCAAATCCTGGGTCGCGTTACGCTCAACACCCAATACCTTGTAATAATCTTTATAGTCCATATGATTATTGTTGCCTATTAAAATTAGAATGTCAATAGATTTTTGCGGACTCTAATAAAATATTGATCAAATTCTAATATTGATTACCTGATTTAGGATTTTGACAAGTTAAAAAATCACGTACTATTAAGATCGCCTCCTGGTCAGTTTCATACTCTTTGGTTAGTAAAAGTTTGTGTGAATTTCCAGTGATGATCAAGGAAACTTTCTTCCCTTTTTTGTAGCAGCACAACACCGGTTTTCCGAGAGACAAAGCATGGGCGATCTCATAACCAACCCCGTGTGAAGGTGAAGTCACTTCCGCAACCACAACATCACATTTTTCAAGCCAATTCATATCCCTCGCAAAAATCTCCGCAGGGTTAACAACTTTCTCAACCTCAACCACATCAGCGGATGATAAATGAGCCGTGGGGACCTCATGCCCATTCTCGAGCATATCCTTTACGAGGGTTTGATAAGTAGTTTCTTCAGAACGGCCGCCCGTAATTGAGCAGGAAAAATAAACATTCATTTTTGCTCCAGTATTGTGTAGATTGGCACGAGAAGTGCAACGATTCCACTATCAGGGCTTGCTTGACGCTGGTATGGCGATGTGCTACTATTTGAAAAACCAAGTTTATAGTATCATAAAGCAGAAAATCATGCGGGGCAGACCCAACTATGCAAAAGTACGAAGGAGAGCCAAAATGAATAAAAGAATAATCGGGTTAATGGTCGTCATCCTGATCGCCATTTTTGTGGTCACTGCCTGTGAACGGCCTGCCTCAGTTTCCCCAACCGCTGTTCCTACCAAAAAAAGCGAAATTCCCTTCCCGGTGGCAACCCAGCCGCAGATCATGGTGGATATCCTCAAAGGCACACAGACGGCAGCAGCCCTGACCCCCCAAACGGGTGGACTGCCCCCGCTCATAACAAGCACCCCTGCCTTTACTTTCAACACTCCTGTGCCAGGCACAATAACCACACCAGTTGCCACAGCTACCGCAACTAAACTGGCTTACGCCACACCTACCCCCGGCAGGCCCACGACCTACACCATTCAATCTGGCGAGTATCCTTACTGCATCGCCCGCCGTTTTAATGTTGACCCAACCAATCTTCTTAACTTGAACGGGATGAACATTAACTCCCGCCCGTCAATCGGTGTAGTGCTCAATATTCCGACTTCCGGGTCTTTCCCCGGTGAACGCGCCCGCAAAGCCCACCCCACAACTTATACAGTGCAGGCTGGCGAGACTATTGGCATGATCGCCTGCGCTTTTGGTGACGCCGACCCCAATACGATTTATGCCGCAAATGGTCTGGCTGTTGGCAGCGCCCTTACCGCTGGACAAGTTTTGCAGATCCCATAGTCTGTCTTAATATCATATATATACTGGCGGGTTTCCATCCCGCCAGTATAATTTAACTCAGGGAGTAATCCATCATGAGCCAAACGATCAACTCAGAAACCACAGCATATTCCGGTAAGGTTTTTACCGTTAGGAAAGTGAATGTATTTCTACCGGATGGGAAACAAAAAGATTTTGATCTGATCGAAATCCAAAACGCGGTCACAATTTTACCGATTGATAATAAAAATCGAGTCTATTTTGTTGATCAATACCGCATTGGAGCGAAGAAAACGCTGCTTGAACTGCCCGCCGGAAAAGTTGAGGCCGGCGAAGATCCATTGCTCACCGCCAAACGCGAACTTCGCGAAGAGATCGGTATGGCTGCGCGAGAGGTTAGCCTTATCGGTAGTTTCTACATGACTCCAGGATACGCCAGCGAATACATGTATTGCTATTTGGCAACCGGTTTGTACGCTTCTTCGTTGCCGCCAGACTCAGATGAATTCATCAAAATTCAAAAAATCCCATTAGAAGTGGTTTACGAGATGATAGAAAAAGGTAAAATCGAAGACAGTAAGACACTTGCCGCCTTCATGCTGGCTGCGCAGCTCCTTAAACATAGGGATTGACCACCCGCCTCTATCTCCAAATTCAAGGTTTAATCCGTCATTAAAGAATATTAGCTTTGTATAACCTTTTTAGAGGGTTTTTTTCGATTATAATGTATAAACAACTGGATTGCGAATCAGGGGTTTTTTTTACCCCTTACCTTTATTTACGGAGTGAACAATGAAACGAGAAATGATCACAATTGATGCAAACGAGGCAGTAGCCAGTGTGGCTTACCGCCTGGCTGAAGTGGTGGCGATCTATCCCATCACGCCTTCTTCAAGCATGGGCGAACATGCCGATGCCTGGGCCGCAGACGGCAAGAAAAATCTCTGGGGTACCGTTCCATCCGTGATGGAAATGCAATCCGAGGGCGGTGCGGCAGGCGCGGTTCACGGCGCTCTGCAAACCGGTTCACTGACGACCACTTTCACCGCTTCACAGGGATTGCTGTTGATGATCCCCAATATGTACAAGATCGCAGGCGAACTTTCCCCCACTGTTTTCCACGTGGCAGCCCGAACGCTTGCAACGCACGCCTTATCGATCTTTGGCGACCACTCTGACGTTATGGCTGCCCGCCAAACTGGATTTGCATTTCTAGCTTCTGATTCGGTGCAAGTTGCCCAGGATAATGCATTAATCTCCAACGCCGCAACACTGGAAGCGCGTGTGCCGTTCGTGCATTTCTTTGACGGTTTTCGCACTTCTGCTGAAGTAAACAAGATCGAAAAACTTGATAACGAAGCATTACGCGCAATGATCAATGAAGACCTCATCCTGGATATACGTAATCGAGCCATGTCTCCGGAACATCCCAGCATCCGCGGAACTGCACAAAACCCCGACGTATTCTTCCAGGGCCGGGAAACATGCAACACCTTTTACACAAAAACCCCTGAGATCGTTCAGAAAGCCATGGATCAGTTTGCCAAGATCACCGGGCGGGCTTATCACCTGTTTGACTACACTGGCGCTCAAGACGCGACCGAAGTTATCATTATTATGGGTTCTGGCGCTGAAACCACAGAAGAAACCGTCAAATTTCTCAATAAACAAGGTAGAAAGATCGGTGTTGTCAACATCCGTCTCTTCCGCCCCTTCTCGGTCGAACATTTTCTTAAAGCAATTCCGTCCACTGTAAAAACGCTTGCTGTTCTCGACCGCACCAAGGAACCCGGTTCAGTTGGCGAGCCGCTCTACCAGGATGTTATCACTGCCCTCAATGAAGGTATGACGGACGGGAAATCCCCATTTAAGGTGACGCCACGCGTCATCGGCGGACGCTATGGACTTTCGAGCAAGGAATTTACTCCCGCCATGGTAAAGGGTATTTTTGATGAAATGGTCAAGGAAACTCCCAAGAATCATTTCACCATTGGCATCAACGATGATGTTACTCACACCAGCCTTCCATACGACACTAGTTTCTCGGTTGCGGATGAAAAAACCGTGCGTTGTTTATTCTTTGGATTGGGTTCAGACGGAACCGTCGGTGCGAATAAAAACTCAATCAAGATTATCGGTGAAGATACTCCCAATGACGCTCAGGGATATTTTGTATACGACTCCAAGAAATCCGGTTCATTGACCATCTCGCATCTGCGTTTTGGGCCAACCAACATCCGCGCTCCTTATCTGATCGGTATTAACGATGCCCAATTCGTTGCCTGTCATAACTTTTCCTTCCTCGAATGGTTGAACATGCTCAAGTACGCCGCCCCCGGCGCCATCTTCCTCCTTAATAGTATGTACAACAAGGATGAGGTTTGGGATAGGCTTCCGCAGGAAGTTCAAAAAGACATCCTCGAGAAGAAACTCAAATTCTATGTCATTGACGCCAACGAAGTTGCATCCAAGACCGGCATGGGCGGACGCATCAATACCATCATGCAGACCGCGTTCTTCGCCATCAGCGGCGTCCTGCCGCGCGAGGAAGCCATTGACCAGATCAAACACTCAATCGAGAAGACTTATGGCAAACGCGGCGAAGCCGTTGTGAAACAAAACTTCGATGCAGTTGACCATACCCTCGCGAATTTGTTTGAAATAAAAGTTCCTTCCGCCGTAACCAGCAAATTCTCCCGCAGACCGGCAGTCCCGGCTGAAGCGCCTGAATTTGTCGTTGACGTTTTGGGACCCATCATGGTGTTCGAAGGTGACTCACTACCGGTGAGTGCATTCCCGGTTGACGGCACTTTCCCCTCCGGCACCACGAAATGGGAAAAACGCAATATTGGTCTCGAGATCCCGGTTTGGGAGTCTGATCTGTGTATCCAATGCGGTAAATGTGCATTTGTCTGTCCGCACGCTGTCATCCGTGAGAAAGTCTATGACCCGGCGTTATTGAAAGATGCACCGGCGACCTTCAAGTCGATTGATGCGAAATTTAAGGAACTGCCGAACATGAAATTCACCATCCAGGTTTCGCCAGAAGATTGCACTGGCTGCAGCCTGTGTGTTGAAAACTGCCCAGCTAAAGACAAGACTAATCCGCTGCGCAAAGCCATTAACATGGCTCCACAACCCGCTCTGCGTGAGCAAGAATCCAGGAATTGGGATTTTTTCCTCTCCCTTCCTGCGCCTGACCCGGATCTCTTTCTGCCGACTTCGGTCAAGAATTCTCAACTGATCGAGCCGCTGTTTGAGTTCTCGGGCGCTTGCGCTGGTTGCGGTGAGACCCCATACATTAAACTGGTTACACAGCTATTCGGTGACCGTCTCATCGTTGCCAACGCCACCGGATGCACTTCTATCTATGGTGGTAACCTGCCCACTACCCCATGGGCAGTCAATAATCAAGGGCGTGGTCCCGCCTGGGCAAACTCGCTGTTTGAAGATAATGCCGAGTTTGGTCTTGGAATGCGCTTGACCCTCGACAAACAAAATGAATTCGCACGTGAAATGCTCTCAGGTATGGGCGCTGAATTAGGCGACATTCTCATTTCCGAAATCTTTAACGCCGACCAGTCCACTGGAACCGGCGTGAGAGAGCAGCGAAAACGCGTTGAAGCATTAAAAGTTAAACTTAAAAATAGCAAGCATGCCAGCGCCAGGATGCTGCTGGGCGTTGCAGACTCCCTGGTCAAAAAGAGCGTCTGGATCATCGGTGGTGACGGCTGGGCTTACGATATCGGCTATGGTGGTTTGGATCACGTGATGTCCTCCGGGCGCAACGTCAACATCCTCGTGCTGGACACTGAAGTCTACTCCAATACTGGCGGTCAATCCTCCAAGGCGACCCCCCTCGCGGCGGTTGCCAAATTCTCTGCAAGGGGCAAGGGACTGGGCAAGAAGGATCTCGGGCTGATGGCGATGTCCTACGGCTATGTCTACGTGGCGAATGTCGCGATGGGCGCCAATGATCAACAGACGCTCAAAGCCTTCATCGAAGCGGAAGCCTACGATGGACCCTCCTTGATCATCGCCTACAGCCATTGCATCGCGCACGGTATTGATATGGCCAAAGGCTTGGAGCAGCAAAAACTGCTTGCCCAAACCGGTTTGTGGCCGTTGTATCGCTACAATCCTAACCTCGTAAATGAGGGCAAGAACCCGCTCCAGCTCGACGGCAAGGAACCCTCCATCGCGGTGAAAGATTACGCATACAACGAAACCCGCTACCGTATGCTCGTTCAGAGCGACGAAGCGCGGGCAGAGATGCTGATGACCGAGGCTGGCGAATTTGCCCAGCGCAAGTGGGAGCTTTACAAGCAGATGGCTGCCATGGCTTACACCAAGCCCGCAGATTCTGTGGAATAAATAGTTTCTCTTGAATCAAAACGTCCGGATGAAAGATCATCGCCGGACGTTTTT
>WOUT01000101.1 GCA_009773005.1 Chloroflexota bacterium
TTCGTCTCGGGCTATTGATCTCAATTTGGGGTGGTCTTTCCCGAAATCTTAACTCTACCCCCATTTTTTGAGATGATACTAGTTTTTTTATTAGCGACAATTTTTAATACGATTTTAGCTTTTATTACTGCTTGGGGCATTTTTTACTATCTCTTTCCATCTTCTTTGTAGAATAATACTTATGAGTCTATTCACCTGGCATTCGTGAGCGCTGATGGGTGCAGGCGCCTCCTGATTTCATGGATACCACGCCCGTCCGTGGGGTGGAATGGCTCAAGCAGCACCCGAAACTGCCCGGCGAGCAGTGGAGCAACTGGGTGGCGTCCATCTACATGACCTACGCGCTGCCCGAACGCAAAGTTTGGATCACCAACCGCATCGAAGACTTCCCTGAAGAGCAGCACCTGGATAACAAGCGCCTGATGCGCGCCACCTGGGACTGGCAGGCGATCCTGGATAAGTACCGCGCCAACCTGCTGCTGGATCGGAAATATGAAGACCCCATAGTGCAGGCGGTTTCGGCATCGCCGGCATGGCAGGAGGTCTATCGTGATGACCGATCGCCGACCTTTATGATTAATTAGAGCATAACAAATACCCAATCCAATCGTTAATAAGATTGAGGCACTGTGAAATCTGCTGAAACCACCCTTGACAACTTGTCACTCCCGTATGAAAGCCTACTGGTCCGTCAGTCTAAATCTGGGGATGCCGACGCCTTTGCTCAGTTGTATGATGCCTACATTGAGCGTGTTTATCGCTATGTCTATTTCCGTGTCACGGACGTCATGACAGCCGAAGACATTACCTCGCAGATCTTTCTCAAAGCTTGGGAGCACCTTGACCGTTACCAGATTGGCAGTTCGCCATTCCTGGCATGGCTTTATACAATTGCGAGAAATCAAGTGATTGACCATTATCGTACTCATAAACAGTCTACCCCTCTTGATGAAACCTTGGCTCTGGCCGCCGATAACTCCACCCTGGACGACGACCTACAGAACAAATACAACCTGCATGTCATGCGCAATGCTCTGCATTTCCTGACCGAAGAACAGCAACAGGTATTGATATTGAAATTCATCGCCGGTTTGCCCACTGAGACCATTGCACACACGATGGGTAAGCGTGAAGGAACCATCCGTGCCTTACAGATGCGTGCCCTGAAAACTATGGCGAAGCACATGGAAAAAGAGGTGAGTTTATGAAAGATTTCGATCAGATCCTTGATGGTTGCCTTGCACAGATTTCCAGCGGTGCAGCCTCTCTAGACGATTGTTTGGCGCGTTACCCCGAACATGCTGCGCAACTGGGACAGATTCTGCTAACCGCCGCGAATTTAAAAAGGGGAAGGATAGTGATGCCCTCGACCGCGTTCAAAGCCCGCGCGCGTACCCGTTTAACCGTGTATATGCAAGCACACCCGCGTCGAAAATCGTTTGCTTTCCCGTTTTTACGATTGGCATTCAGCATGGCCGCGCTCCTGCTGGCTTTCATCGTCACAGGCACCGCGCTGGCGCAGAGAGCTCTGCCGGGTGACGCTCTATACAATTGGAAATTGACCGGCGAACAAGTTTGGCGCGCAGTTTCACCCGATCCTCTTGCAGTAGATTTGGTTTTGTCCGAGCGGCGCGTGGATGAGATGCTGGCAATCTCGAGCGAGGCGGACATGTTTGCGTCGGCGCTGGAATGTTATCGGGAAACGTTAACCCGCCTCGCGCTCCAGACTGATGTTGATTCACAAGCGCGTATCCTGCCCGTTCTCACCTCACAGAAAGAGGCATTCGCGAACATCGGTATCTCTGTTCCTGAATTGGATATTTATCTCGATGCGATGGAAAAGTTGGCTCCAACACCGACTCCGTTGACTCTTCCAACGAAAAATCCACCGGATATTTCCACACTCACCCCAACTTTGGTTCCAACATTTCCCATCCCCACTTTTCCGGTTCCATTGCTCCCGTTCCCGCCACTTCCATGAGGTCGTAACATTTTGGCATCCGCCTCGTTATTCAGGGTGAAGGCTTCACATGAAGTCAAACTTATACTGGAGGTGTAACATGGTCAAAATTTTTACTCAAATCCTGATATCAGCGCTGGTGGGTGCTAGCGTTATTGGCGCGGGCTTTGCGGCTAGCTCCAATGCCAATGCTGGCGTGGGCGCCAAGGTTAATGCGTCGCTCTTACAGGAAATCGCTACCATTATCCCCACGGACTTTTCCACGGCGATGGACGTAGCAGGATCCGTTACCGCTGATGTGGCTGGTAAAGTGAGCGCCTATCTGAACACGCAAACTGCTCTCACTGCCGACGCGACCCTCACCGTTCTGAAGGAAGGGATCTCCACGGTCACTGACGCTGTTTTGAGCGCACTTGACACGGAAGCAAACCTGGATGGCTCTTTAGATATTGCTGTGCAAGGTGATGCATCGGCGCAGGCGAATGACGGTGGTCTGAACGTTTTTGGAAATTTGAACACGAACCTGTGGACCGGTTTAGATCTGGGACGTTAATTTTCACTTCCGTTCCAAGCGGGGCAGCTTGTGCTGCCCCGTTCTTGCTTGATGTGGTAGACGTACTGCC
>WOUT01000102.1 GCA_009773005.1 Chloroflexota bacterium
CGACTGGCGCTGGCAAATGTCCAACCGGCTTAACTCGGTCGAAGATTTTGAAAAAGTACTCCACTTGACAGAAAGTGAACGAAAGGCGCTCAGCACCGCCGGGTTGTTCCGTGTCGATGTGACGCCTTATTATGTATCGCTGATTGATCCTGATAACCCAAATGACCCCATCCGAATGCAGATCATCCCCACCGCAGGTGAGATTGATATTTTTACAGGTATGATGGAAGATTCATTGGCTGAAGACCGCCACTCCCCGGTGCCCGGGTTGGTGCACCGCTATCCAGATCGTGTGTTGATGCTGGTGACCACGCAGTGCGCCTCTTACTGCCGGTATTGCACTCGCGCGCGTATTGTTGGTGACCCCTCGCAAACTTTTTCGCGGGCTGATTTTGAAGCCCAGATTGAATACCTCAAGAATACTCCCCAGGTGCGGGATGTGCTGCTTTCAGGTGGCGACCCACTCACCCTCAATCCGAAACTGCTTGAAGAACTGCTTTCGCGTTTGCGCGAGATCCCGCACATTGAGATCGTCCGCATCGGCTCGCGTGTGCCCGTCTTTATGCCCATGCGTGTTACGAGCGAACTGACCGACATGCTGCAGAAATACCATCCCTTGTGGCTGAATATCCATGTTAACCATCCCAATGAGATCTCGCTGGAACTGGCGGACGCCATGGACAAACTTGCCCGCGCGGGGATCCCGCTTGGCAACCAATCGGTGCTGTTGGCGGGAGTCAATGACTGTGTCCATATCCAAAGAGACTTGGTGCAAAAGCTGGTGCGCATCCGTGTGCGCCCATACTACCTCTATCAATGCGACCTGGTGGAGGGGGCTGGGCACTTCCGCACCCCGGTGGCGAAGGGTGTTGAAATCATCGAAGGGCTGCGCGGGCACACCTCCGGGTTTGCGATCCCCACTTATGTGGTGGATGCTCCCGGCGGCGGTGGAAAGATCCCCGTTATGCCAAACTACCACATCAGCTCGTCAGACCACAAGATCATCCTGCGCAATTATGAAGGTTACATCACCACTTATGAAGAACCGCAGGATTATAAGGCTCACGACCCGAAGACATGCACTTACTGTAAAAATAAACGTGTTGAACCCGGACAATCAGGCGTCAGCGGCTTGCTGGATGGAGAAGCCATGTTCATCAAACCGGATAACTTTGAGCAGCTGCATAACCGTGGCGGCGGTCAGCACCGTCTGCGCATGGATCAAGACAAATGGAAACCGCTTGGTATTGGGGATGGAGCAAATTCCGAGAAAAGAGATTAGAGAACCGAGAACCGTGGTGGTTGGTGATTATTAATGACAACAAATGGATTGGACCGACTTGAAACGTGGGTGAAGGCTCGCAAGTTTGCGGTTGAGGTCTATCGAAATATTCTTCCACTTTTACCACTTGAAGAAAAATTCAATCTCAAGTCGCAAATTCGAAGAGCCGCTACTAGTATTCCGGCAAATATCGCTGAGGGATATGGGCGTTTTTATTATCAAGCAAATATCCAGTTCTGCTATAATGCCCGTGGATCGTTGGATGAACTCTTAAGCCATCTTATGCTTTCTCAAAACCTTGGTTTCATGGATGATGAGGTTTTTTCTCAAATCAAATCTAAAGGTAATGGTTTGGTTCTGTTGATCAATGGTTACATTTCATATTTGAAACGTGTCAAACACGGAGAAGATGAACCTGGTTCTCCTGGAAGGATTCAAGAAGAAAAAGGAATCTATGAAGTTGGTGGACAATTATCAACAGGCTATTGAAGGTTTGACGATTCTCTATTCTTGGTTTTCGATTCTCGGAATTTAAGGAGTCACACATGCATTTCCGTCGTTTAGGACATTCAGGTTTAAAAGTAAGCGAAATCTCGCTCGGCTCATGGGTCACATTTGGTAATCAACTGGATGAAACGTCAGCCATTTTGTTGATCAAGGAAGCCTTCAGTCAAGGGATCAATTTCTTCGACAATGCGGATATGTATGCCAATGGTCTTGCTGAAACGGTCATGGGCAAGGCGGTTAAAGACTTGCCGCGCCCAGAGTTGGTGATCTCTACTAAAGTGTTCTGGCCTACCATGAAAGGTCCCAATGGGCGCGGACTCTCGCGCAAGCATATCACCGAATCCATTCACGCCAGCCTCAAACGTCTGGGCACGGACTACGTGGATCTGTATTTCTGCCACCGTTATGACCCTGATACTCCCGTTGAAGAGGTCGTTCGCACCATGACCGATCTCGTCCATCAGGGCAAAATCCTCTATTGGGGCACCTCTGAATGGGAAGCCTCACAGGTCATGCAAGCCTACGGTACCGCGCGTGAATTTGGGCTAATCCCCCCGACCATGGACCAGCCGCAATATAACCTTTTCCACCGCAAGCGCGTGGAAGATGAGCTCATGCCGGTTTGCCGCGAATTGGGGATCGGCTTGACCACCTTCAGCCCCTTATACTATGGAATCTTATCCGGAAAATACAACGAGGGCATCCCGCAGGGCAGCCGGGCTTCACTGGAAGATTACGGCTGGATCAAGGAACGCATCACACCTCAGCGTATTGACATTGTGCG
>WOUT01000043.1 GCA_009773005.1 Chloroflexota bacterium
ACTACGTAAGAATTATTTCCCGTTCGAGATTGAAAAGGCTGGTTTTCAGCAAAACAGCGCTCATTCATTTCAGTAAAAAACACCGTGAATTATTTCCCGTACCCGGAATTATTTCCCGAACCCCTTTCTGGTGTTTTTTAACACGTCTATACGAAGTTTTAAGGGCTTTTTATCGCTTTTTTAGACATATTTTAGAAACAACTGTGCAAAAAAGGTACAAAAAGCCCCGGGTTACACTATAGGTTAATTATTTCCCATTCCCCCGAACCCTCCACTGCACATTTATGGTTTTCCTTCCACCAACACCTCTCCCCCGCATACCCCTGTTTACTGTCCTCAATTCCCTGAAAACCACTGCACACGCATTATACCGTCTGCTGTTTTCCCAGATGTTTATTGCGTAGCTGAATACCGCGGTCCTTGGGGCGTCGGTTCGAAGCATTGAGAGATAGCTGATGCTCTTGCGCTTACGTAATACCCCGCGAGCTTGCTCCGCGGTTAGGAATCGCAAAGCCACCGATATTTATTGGGGGTGCGTTGGCAGAAAAAACTACTTGCTATAATGTATTACATTAGACATACAAGAAAGCGAGTAAAAAATGAACAAAACAGCAGTGGTATCAGCCAGGATTGCGCCAGAGGTAAAGAGCAAAGCCGAAAAGATTTTAGACGAGTTGGGATTAACTACCACCGATGCAATTACCATGTTCTTCCAGCAAATCAATCTCAGGCAGGGGATACCGTTCCCGATAGAAATTCCCAATGCAGAAACTATGAGAGCGATCCGGGAATCGGACGCAGGAATCGGAACTACCAGAGTACACAGCATTGACGAACTGCGCAGCGCAATCGAGTCTTAATGAGAGACGTTGTCTATCCAGTAAAATAAAGAAAGACTTGAAACTCTATCTAAAACGCAGGTTGAACCTTGCCCCTTTTTATGAGGTTGTTTTGAAAATAGCCAACAGCGAACCGTTGGAACCAAGTAATCAAGACCATCCGTTACACGGAAAACTGGTCGGTAAAAGGGATTGTCACATTGAGCCCGATTGGGTGCTGATCTATTCAGTGAATAAAAAAGAAGTCATGCTGTACCGAACTGGTACTCAAGCAGACCTATACGGTTAGTTGTTTATTTGCGAAGAAGAATACTGCTATTGGGGCTAATCCCCGTTGGACTAACTTAGAAAGCGGTACAACTATTAGGGGCGGGTCAAAGGGATTCCGGACCACGGTAGATCAACCCTCCCCATTTACGTCTGACCTGATCCTCAATGGAACTGCAAACCCTTAAAAACGAAGAACATGTAATTAATTGTTGCAATTATTTCATCGTAAAGAGCCGGTTGGACCGGCTCTTTAGGGATCAATCAGGTTTGGAGATAGATCAAGTCTTTTTGGCTGCTTTGGAACGGGCTAAATACGTGCGAACCAAAAAAATAATGCCAATAAAGAAAAGTACAACCATGATTAGATCTACGAATCCTTGCAGGATGGCAACCTGGTTCATCCTGAAGACATAATCGCCTACCGCCTGCCCGCGAGCAGAATTTGCCAATGCCCCGGAAAATATTCTTCCGAGTACCTCCCATATCACGGATGCAATAATAAATCCCCATCCGGAGCGATAGGAAGGTAATGAACTCTTCACAGGAGGTTTTGAATGTTTTGGTCGTCCTGGGTTTCTATTCATGCAGGCCTTCCTTTCGGTGATGGATTATTATAAGAAGAACAGGAGTGCAATACAGAAATTATACTTCTAAAAGAAAAACCCAAGACTTTGGGTCATATTATTGTTTTTTCAAGAATATTAATAACGGCTTGTGTTACCTACCGTCGAAGATAGCGGATATATCTCTGGAATAAAGTAGTGTAAACTTCTTTCTGTAATTTCGTAAAAAGAGTAGGTCAAGTGTTATCCTCAAGGTTACCACACCACAAAGGAGCCACGACATGACCTACCGAGAAGATTTTACCCTACCAGGTGAACTTATGGCTTGCTCTCCATTTTCCAGGTCAGGATCGTGCCATCATAAGAGCCGCTTTCCAGGGTCGATCCATCGTACGAGAAAGCCAGAGCCAGCACGCCATCTGTATGTCCTTTCAAGGTTTGCCTGATCTGCCAGCTGTTGGTGTCCCACAGGATGATGCTGGCATCATTGGAGCCACTTGCCAGGGTGTTGCCATCAGGGGAAAAAGCCAGGCTTGTCACCGGCAAGGTATGCGCGTTGCCGGTTAGCAGTTGATCACTGTTGGAATTATCCGCCCACAGGATGAGGTTTCCATCCATCGCGCTGCTGACCAGGCTGTTCCCATCGGGTGAAAAAGTCAGGCTGGTGATCTGGTCGCTATGACCTGCCAGGGTTCGAAGCATCGTCCTGCTGGCCACATCCCACAGTAGGATGCTGGTATCATAGGAGCCACTGGCCAGGGTACTGCCATCGGGGGAGAACGCCAAGCAGCTCACGCCACCCGTATGCCCACTGAGGTTTCCCAGTCGGGTGCCGCTGGCCGGGTCCCACAGGATGATCAGACCATCAAAGGATCCACTGGCCAGGATGCGTCCATCGGGCGAGAAAGCCAGTCCCAGCACCGCACCGGTATGACCGCTCAGGCGCGTATAAACACCACTGACTGTATCCCAGACCAGGATCGAGTTATCCCTCGAACCACCGGCCAGCATGCCTCCATCGGGAGAGAAAGCCAGGCTCTGGACCGCGTCCTTGAACCCGCTCAAGGTCTGCAAAGGAGCTCCTCCGGATGGATCCCACAGCTTGACCGTGTTATCCCACCCGCCGCTGGCGAGCCTCTTCCCATCCGGTGAGAAAGCCAGGGCATTCACTGCGCTGCTGAACCCTTGCTGGATTTCCAGCTGGCTGCCTATGCCGGTGTCCCATACGATCACCTTGCCATCAAAGGATCCGCTCGCCAGGCTTTTCCCATCGGGCGAGAAAGCCAGGCTGTTGACCGTGTCCATGACGGGACTGTTGCCCAGGGACACATAAGTTTCTTCGATATCATTGATCGATTGAACCTTGAAAGTTCGCAGGGCTGTGTTTGTGCCAAGATCCCACAGGATGATGCTTTCGTCCTCCGCACCACTGGCCAGGCTGTTCCCATCCGCTGAATAGGCAACCGTCATGACCCGTCTTTTATGACCCGTCAGGGTTTGCCTGATCTGCCAGCTGCCGGTATCCCAAAGGATGATTGTGTTGTCCCCGGAAGCGCTGGCCAGCGTTTTCCCGTCTGGCGAGAAAGCCAGGCCGTTGACAGTTCCGAAATGACCTCTGAGGGTCTGCAGCTTTTCGCCACTGGCAGGGTCCCACAATGTGATGGTGTCATCCCAGCATCCGCTGGCCAGCGTCTTCCCATCGGGTGAGAAAGCCAGGCTGTAGATATAGTCACCGGTGCCTGCCAGGGTCTTGCGCAGGGTTCCGCTGTTTGCATTCCACAGCAGAATGTTTCCATAGGCGTTGCTCGCCAGGGTGGCTCCATCGGGAGAGTAAGCCAGGGAGGAAACCTGTCCATCCGGGCTTGATAATTCTTTCACTAATTTCCCGCTTGTTGCGTCCAACAGTCTGACAGAAAACCAAGCTGCCGCCGCCAGGGTCTTTCCATCCGGAGAAAAGACCAGTTCACCGGAAGAGTAGCTGCCTGGGATGCTATGCAGTCGTGCACCGCTAGCCGCATCCCACAGGATGACCGACAAATCCGAATGGCTGGCGATGGTGGTCCCGTCCGGTGAGTAAGCCACGCCGGTCACCTCCCCCGTATGACCACCCAGGATATTCTCCTGGTTACCGCTGGCAACCTGCCACAGGGCAATGCTGTGGGAATCACCAAAATCGCTGGCCAGGGTTGCCCCATCCGGTGAGAAAGCCACCTGGCGGGTGGAGCCTTTGAAGGTGCGGATTTTCGCTCCACTGCCTGTATTCCACAGGATCAGGTCATCCCCTGTGGTTGCCAGACTGAGCCCATCCGGCGAGAAGGCCACATGGCTGTAAGAAAAATGAGGTGGGTTTATAGTTCTTAGTTTGCTGCCGCTGGCCGCATCCCACAGGATGACCTCATCAGAACCGCTGGCCAGGGTGCGCCCGTCGGGTGAGTATGCCACGCTTTCCACCCAACTGGTGTGGTCGCTCAAGGTTTGCCGCACCTTACTGCTTTTCACGTCCCACAGGAGCAATTTGTTATCCTGCCCCCCGCTGGCCAGGGTTTGCCCATCGGGCGAAAAAGCAATGCTGCTGACACTATCCGTATGCCCCACCAAGGTCTGGAGCAGGTTTCCGCTGGAGACCTCCCACAGTTGGATGGTAGCGTCCCAGGTCCCGCTTGCCAATGTTTGACCATCGGGTGAGAAAGCCAGGCTGGAGACATAACTGGTCGCCTTGAAATCTCGCAGGATCTTACCGCTGGAGACATCCCAGAGTGTGACGTCGCCATTTGAGCCGCTTGCCAGGCTGAGCCCATCCGGGGAGAATGCCAGGGAATAAATTGCGTAATCCTCCGTGTACAGGGTGCGCAGCTTGACCGAAGTGACAGGGTCCCACAGGATAATGCTGTTGTCCTCCGCCCCGCTGGCCAGGATGCTCCCGTCCGGGGAGAAGGCGAAACACTTGATGGTGCCCTTCTGACCCGAGAGGCTCAAGCGTTGGGAAGCGCTTTGCGTGTCCCACAGGATCAGGTCATTCGAAGCGCTTGCCAGGGTATGCCCGTCCGGAGAGAAAGCCAGGCCGTTCACCCAGCCGCTTTGACCGGTCTGGATCTTGAGCTGGGTCCATGCCCCGGTGTCCCACAGGATGATCGAACTGTCCCACGAGCCGCTGGCCAAGGTACTGCCATCCGGTGAATAAGACAGGCTCCAGATGGCACCGCCGTGGGTATCGATCACCGTTTTATTTGTCCCGCTCGGCATTTCCCACAAGCTCAGCTTGCCATCCCGGGAGCCGCTTGCCAGGTTGCGTCCATCGGGGGAGAAAGCCAAGCTCGTCGCGAAATCGCTATCCTCCTCGGACATGTAACCCCCTTGTGTCCCGCTGGATAAGTAATCCACTTGTGTCCCGTTGGCTACATCCCACAGGAGGATGAACTTATCGGAGGAACCGCTGGCCAGGGTGCCTCCATCCGGAGAGAAAGCCAGGCAGTTGACCGCGTCGGTGTGACCCTTCAGTATGTATAGCTGGGCACTACTGGCAATGTCCCACAGGATGACGGTGTTATCCCTGGAGGCGCTGGCCAGGCTGCGCCCGTCCGGGGAAAAGGCCACGCTCATGACATTGTTGCTGTGACCCGACAGGGTTTGCAGGCGCGCACCGCTGGTCGGATCCCACAGGGTGACGTTGTTATCATAAGAACTGGCTGCCAGGCTGAGCCCGTCCGGTGAGAACTCCACATCGGAAACAAGCGAACCTTCATCCAGGAAGGCCTGCAGCTGCAGATCAGCCGCGGAATAGAGGTAGATGCCGGTGGCGGCAGCCACTGCCAGCGTTTTCCCATCCGGTGACCAGTCCAGGCTGTAGGTCACCCCCTTGCCGAGCCGGGCTTGTGTCCCCTGCGGCAGCGGACCGTTGAAATCTCCGTCGAATACCGCTCCAGGATCGGCAGGGAACAGTACTGCAGGGGTTGGTGTGGATTCGGCTATGGCAGAAACAGTTGACGTTTCAGAGCCTGACGCGTTAGCATCCGGGGTTGTTCCAACCAGGCCGCCCAGCTGGCAACCGCCAAGCAAAAACGAAATGATCAGGATAGCGATTAAGGTTCGTTTCATAAGATCCTCTTCAGGTTCAGCTCAGCCTGCAAGAAAAACAGGTCATCATTTCAGGTCCGGCGGGTAACTGATCTCTCCCAGGTTAAGCGCGCTTCCCGGGGTGATCTCGATCTCTCCCAAGTTGGCCCAGGTGGTTGAATTGACCTCAATTACGAAACTGTATTTTCCAACCTGGATAGTGCTGAACGAGAAATTCCCGGCAGCATCCACCGTCACCTGGTGATGGGCAGGGTGATTGGCGCACGGGGTTTCACCGCTGTATTTGTCCGCCACCGTTCCTGCACAGATCTCCACCCGCATGCCGGCAAATACGGAGGTGTCCGTGTTGGTCAATCTTCCGCTGATCGAACCGGGTGTCTTTTCCAGCGGGGCAGGCAACTGCGGACCCTGCCCAAATATGAGAAGCCCATCCGCCAGGTCCGAGAACAGGTTGGCGTTGTGCATGTAGTAGTGGCTCCAGTTGCTGCCGTCATAGATGTGCACACCGTACCTGCTGAGAACCCACAGTCGACCCTGCCGGTCAAACTGCAGGCCTCCGCCTTGAATGGAATAGAATTCCTGTTCAACGAATTGAGGTGTCCAGCTGTTGTCGTGCGGGTCAAATCGGCAGATCTGTCCATTCTTGATGACCCAGATATTGTTATCGTTATCAAAGGTGAGGTTGCTGATGTGAGATGAATACTCGGGATCCTGGAAAGTGGACCACTCCTTCCCGTCATACCTGAGCAATCCGTAATAATTACCCCCATCAGCGTTGTAGATCACCCACACGATGCCGTTCTTATCCAGGGCCAGGGATTTAGGGGTTACCTTGCCTTGGTAGTCACGGCCTTCTTTAAATAGCTGCCAGTTGGTGCCATCGAACCTGGCGAGGCCGTCACTCAGCAGCGCCCAGACATCCCCGTTCGGGGCAACGCTGCTTGAAATGACATTGCCCAGTTCGACAGGGTGCTTGATCCAGGCGGATCCTTCAAAATCGCTGCTGCCTCTCCAAAGTTCGTTTCCCGCTCCGCAAACAAGCTGGAACTGGCCCGGGTCCATGCCATGACCGATTTCGTAAAGGGTTTCTCCATTCAACCTGTACAGGTTGGCATCCGTGAGCCCGTCCCCGGCGAACAGGTAGCTGTTTCCGTCCGGGCACTGCACGAACCAGTCCGGAAAATGCAGGGGGGTCGCCTCGGCGGACCAGGGCCGTTTCGGCAGCTGCGTCAACCAGGCCGCACCCGGCAGGGTTCCGCTAGACAAATCCACTCCAACTGCATGCCAGCCGTCCTGGTCCAGGCAGGAGAGAGCCAGGACGGAAACTTCGTTCAGAGATCCAAAGGAATGAATTATATAATCCTTGGACCTGGGGGCAATTCCATGCAGCAGGCAGGCCATGTTGGGATCAACGGTGTTCGATGGCTGTGGCACGTTGATCACGATCGGTGTAGGAACCAGGGTCACCGTGGGTGTGATCTCATACAGGCTAGGAAATGTTGGCATGTAAATCCCGGTAGGTTCAATGGGAATGGCAGTCGCGGGAAAGGTAGTGACTGTCAGGGGAATGTCAGTGGCCAGGGGTGTTGTTAAACGGCACCCGGATAACAGAAAGAGAACGCAAGCAATAAATATCAGTGGTATCCTGCCGGGCTTCATCCTGGCCTCCTTGTCCTGTTTGTTCCAAAACGCTCAGGTGGCGATCGTGAAATTAATGATTCTCTCTGTAAAAAAGGTGGACATTGGTAGAACAGTTTGTGGTGTAGGTGGGGCAGGAGGAGGCACAGACGGAGATCCGCAGCATGCGCAGGTCTTTCTGCGCATCCATCACCTGCGGGGCTTCCTGGCCGCACTGTTCGCTGCCCAGGTCGGCATCCAGGGCAGCGATCGTCCAGCCGTTGGACTCCAGTGCGGAGCGGTACCAATCCACCACGCTGGCCTGCTCGGAACCCGCTTCAATACCGATCTCGATATAGGGTGGCGGGTTGGAATAACCCTTTGTCCAGCCAGTGGGAAAACCCGGGTAGTAGATGGGCACATCCCTGGGCAGCTCGCTGGGCAGGCTGCCCGCCATCCCCATTTCTATCTTGCCATTGGCGTTCTCGACAACGGTACGCAGGTCCGTATACTGGGCGGTCGGGTAGGTGATCGTAAAAGGCGTGGCGGTTTGCCGGGCTGTGCCCGAACAGGTTGCCAGCAGTACCACCAGCAGAATCACACAAAACCAGGGGAAAACTCTCAATTTCTTCATGGCATGCTCCTTTGGGTCCGGATGAAGAAGGATTCAGTTCTGATCCAGTTTTTCCCCACACTTAATGCAACATGAATTCCACGTCAACATAAAATTACCTTCATTCTTCTTCAACTGGCGAAGAATTATTGGGAAACTTCCTGTATTCTATCATTTTCGTCACCACCTTGCCATGAATTTTACGGTTATTTTTTGTGAAACAGAATTTTTGGTATGGAAAACAGACCCCGTCAAACAACTTGAAGCCAAAACCGGAATATCCGAAATTTCTCTGCGGGTGTGAAAAGCCTATTACTCGAAAAGGACGTGAAGTCAAGATGAAGGCGGCTGATATATTCCTAGGGGAAAACTGTTTCTTGTTAGGGTTATTACTTACCAATCGGGAAAAGTGCCGTTGTCAGCCGCCTGGTTCTTCGTTAGGTTGGTTTGATCGCTCCCGTCGGCATTCATCACATAGATATCAGGGTTCCCATCACGATTGGATGAAAATGCTATTTTTTGCCCATCCGATGACCAGACGGGCGCTACATCGTCCGCTTGGTTATTCGTGAGTCGCGTTTGATCGCTCCCATCAGAGTTCATTACGTAGATTTCATAGTTCCAATCGCGAAAGGAAGTAAACGCAATCTTCTTCCCGTCCAGTGACCAAGCGGAGTCAATGTCTCCATACTGTTTGTTCGTGAGGCGGATAATATTACTTCCGTCGGCATTCATCACGTAGATTTCGGGGGTCCCATCACGATCGGAGGTAAACGCAATCTTCTTCCCGTCAGGTGACCAAGCGGGGTAGTAGTCAGCCGCCTGGTTCTTTGTTAGGTTGGTTTGATCGCTCCCGTCGGCATTCATTACGTAGATTTCATAATTCCCATCGCGACGGGAAACAAATGCAATCTTCCTCCCATCTGGAGACCAGGAGGGCAGGAAATCAAGCGCCTGGTTATTCGTGATGCGTATTTGATCACTGCCATCTGAATTCATTACGTACATATCAGGTTTCCCGGTACGATCGGAAACAAACGCTATCTTCTGCCCGTCCGCTGACCAGGCAGGAAAGATGTTGTCCGCCTGGTTCTTCGTTAGGTTGGTTTGATCGCTCCCGTCGGCATTCATTACGTAGATTTCATAATTACCGTTTCGGCTGGAGTAAAATACGATCCTTTTTTCGGCCTCGACAAAAGTGGTGGGCTCAACGGAATTGGATAAATTGCTGGTTCCCTTGTTTTGATCCAACCGTTTTTGCAAGGCAAGATTTACCGTAAGATGTTGACCATATAATCCCCAGTGCACATATGGACATGCGCGGAAGACACTATAATTGGCCGAAAATATTTTGGAGTTGGCATGAACCTTTATTAAAGAGTCCTGGAAATTTGCGTTTCTGGCCTAAATGTCTAAACAGGGCTGATGGCAAGAATTCGTTGGAAGCGAAACAAATTGTGGGATCAATTGATGATCTTGCAAGTGGTAATCCAAATTTATCCCATTATGGGCTAAACGTTGTGGGGGATATCCGCAAAGCAAGCATAGTAAATGATGATTTATTGAATTGGAAGCAAGTTGCATATACAGATGATGTTTATAACTGGACAGAAGAACGTATCAATGCATTTCGTCGAGCTGTCGATAAACGCAGGAACCATATATATAATGGCTTTTTTGAAACACTTGGTTTTGAAAAATGGTTGTGAAATAGATAACTCGTGAACCACTGTTAGATAGAAAAAATTCTCAAGTCTCTTGATCTTGATAACAATATTTGATCGCTAAAAACCCTTTTATTGGGGCAACATTGAAATTATTTATCGCCATTATCATGGAATATTTTGTACTTATGTTTATATGAGGGTTCATCAAGATAAATTCTTATCCAAAAACCAAACTTAGCTTGTTTATTTCCCGTTTTTTTTGGGTGCTATTTGATAATCCTTCCAAATAGATTATCAAACGATAATTATTATGCTTGGAAGCTTCACCACTGTCTACAGCAGAATATTATTCATCAATTCATTTTTTCAACAATTTTCTAAATTGTGTTAATGTGAGCATACAATCAGAATGCAATCCATATCCGGCAAAACTGGATACAAAAAATCTGAGATCAAAGCGCTGGGACTGTCCGAACGCGATCACCTCTGGTCTGTCGAGTATCGAACTTAATTTTTTACTTCTTGGATTGTGATTTGCTAGAATAAAAATCACTTCGGGTTTGTCTGCAGCATTCAGTTTGATCCTTGCATTACTTGTGCCTTTATTAAATTTCAACAATCCAAGTTCATCAAGTTGATTAAACTGGCTATCCATGGTTTTTAATAGATTGGCGTAACTCTCTTCATTTGAGATCAATATTTCCATATCTTTGAGATGTTTAAGCAATCCAGCATTACCATCAAGTGCAGCATCACCATACTTCATTTCAATCAAAGCAGCTCTACAGTTATGGCCACTTTTTCGCTGCCCTGCCAACCACCGAATGGCCATAATATCAAATCTTGCATAAGGTTCAGTAACTTCGATATCCGAAATGAAATATTCACTTTCATTCGATATGGTCGAATTGTTATTTTCACGGGCAATCAACTGTTGAAACTCTCTCTCAGATTTACCATAGATTGAGAAATATTCGTCCATTATATTCTTGCGGCTTGGAAAAGAATCAACCCAACTCCTTGCATCATTCTGATGGATAATCTCTGTTGGAGAATCAGGAATGGAAAGCCCAGGTTTATTGTAATTTTCATCGAATGAAGCTTGATAGAAGCCTTTGTTGGGTTTCCTGATATTGAGAATATTTCCACCACGATAGTAGATATTGATGAAATTTTCTCGAATTGCCAGCATTAATGTATGGTCTTTTTTTACTCGTGTAAGGATTGGGTGAAGAATACCTTCGATATCAACAAGATCGCTTATAAATTTATCACATATCTTTCTCACTTATACCTCCCACCATTCGCCATCATCATGTGCCTCTACATTTGGAAATAGTTCAGGATAACGCTCCGGTTTGAAACTGTGAATAGGGATCACCTTGCAGGGATTGATAGCTGCAACTAATTTCTTGAGATCTATGGGACTCGCATGTCCCGAAGTGTGGATATTATATTTCGGGATAGCGTGCTTTTCCAACCAGTCTTTTATCATATCATAAGCACCTTGTTCCCAGTACCCGTCCCATTGGGAATAGATGTAAACAGCCCCTGTCAGGCAATTCCCCCGTTCAAGGTCGAATCTGTGTAATGGCCTAAAAAGCAGGGTTGAATTCCTGGCTGCCTCTTGAAGATGCTCAATGTATATTCGATTTGTTGCATGACGTTTTAACAAGTCAAACCACGCATTTTCTTTGATCTGGATACGTTGAGCTTGTGGAATAAACAAGGCGATTTCTGGCCAGTCAGACTGGGGAATATGCTGATTGCCTGTCGCCTCCAGGATGGCTGCGGTGTAAAGGTCGATAACCAGCTTTCTGTTTGTTCGCTTGGAAGCCCTCATAATGGAAACGATGCGATCGATATTCTGAGCTGAAGTGTGAACAAGTGCCAAACCTTCTGTGGCGGAAAAGATTTGCACTAATTGTGTTTCGATGTCGCTTTCGCTAGTGAACTTCTGATCATCGCCGATACGACCGATTGATGAACCTTCCAGTAGCAGCACATCTATATTCGTCGGTGGATTTGCTATCAGACGCTCAAACAATGCAGCCTTGCGGCCATGGGAACGGAAATCACCGCTATAGAAAATACTTTTCCCCTCACTCTCAATCTGAAATGCATAGGCGTCATAAGCTGAGTGGTCTACAAGAAAGGGAGTAACAAGAAATGGGCCGATATCGATACTTTCTCCTGATTGATAATTCCAGCCCTTTGCTAGGGTAGGCCAGTTCCCAGGCAGGAAAGGGGCAGCGGCTTCAAGTATCCGACGAGCAGCAGCTCCCATGCCAACCGGAATATTCGGAGAGATGTGCGCAAGCAAACCGAAATGGTCAAGATGGGGATGGGAAATTAGGATACCCAAAAGGGAAGGGTCGCTACCGTCCAACCCGGATGTTTTAGGAAGATATTGCTTGCTATTGATTACTGCGTCCAATGGCAAACCGAAGTCAATAAGAAGTCGCTGACCGCAACTCTCGACTTCAACGCAACTACCACCTATTTGTTTGCTACCGCGATGAATGCAAACGCGCATCTTGTTTCCATTTATTTCTTATTTCCAACATATAGTTCAGCAACGGTGAGAGTCATCATTCACTGCTTTGCTTGGTTTAGTCAGGTTCTCTCCGTCGGTTTTTTTGTTGCTTAAACTCCTGGAACGCAGGTAGTCTCTCTGTTGCCGGCGGGTTTGGAAATAGCAGCTCAACTCCCAGTGTGGTCTCAACCTCCAAGAAATCCTCGATAAACCGATCTCCATTATAGATCCAGCCCGCTCTCAAATTCACTGCTTTCTCGGCAAAGTTGAATCGGAATCCAGCGACCTCATTTTCGTGTTGGTAGTCAACATCAGTGGAAACCCGACCCCACAGCTCCAAAAGTTTCTCGGGGTGGTATAAAGACCGCCCCAATGGGCTAAGTCCAGGTGTCTATTTCTAAAATTATATATTTACCTCAAGATTATTCACAAGTGAATTTACCGTGTAAAGCCCAATTCCTTCGTCTTCGGCTTGTTTTTCCAAAGCAGGGGTGAAACCAGCACGGGCGAATAAGGCAAATTGTATCTTCTGTAGATTATGATTCTTCTTCAATATTAGCGCTTTTTGTTTGAGTTCAACCAAAATATTGACTCCAACTGGATTGACAGACCATTTACACTCTCCAATAAGGGCTGCCTTCTCTGTTTGATTGATTGCCAGAACATCGATCTCTGTTTCCCGATCCCACCATCCTCCGATTTGTTCAGGCATGAAGTCTAATTTATCTGCTTGTGCCAACCGGGCTACGAATGCCAGTGCTGCCTCTTCAAATGCTGTGGATACAAAATGGTCCAGATCTGGCCGGATCCTTTGTTCAAGAATCGCATCAGCCAATCCCAGGTCAAGCCCACTTTGATTTGGATGAACATACCGGAACCAAAAACGTAAGAAATGATCATCAATCTGGTAAATCCCTTTTTTGCTCTTTTCGGGCTGCTTTTCGGTTGCTGGTACACGGCGGGTGATCAAGTGCATCTGTTGAAGGATATCCAAATATCTGGCCACTGATGTTGCTTCGCTAACACCAGATGCTTGTGTTATTTCATTCAAACGAGTTCGACCTTGAGCAATAGCACGCAGAATGGAGAAATAATTGCGCGGCTCACGTAATTCTTCCATTAATAGCAAGCGCGGTTCGTTGAAAAGCGCTCCCGTTTGAGCATCCAGAATATGCTGACGGATATTGGTAAAAATATCCTGGTTGCCCATAAAATTAAGCAGGTAATAAGGCATTCCGCCGAGTATAGCCCAGGCTAAAAATTGTTCTTCAGGAGAATACTGTGGAAAGAATAATGAAGAGGACGGCAAATCCAAAGGACGGAGGAGGCTGCTGGCAGTTCTTCGCCCATACAGGGGAGCCTGGTAACCCAATACTTCTGATTCCATCATCCCAATATAAGAACCGCACAACACCAACATAAGATTTGTTTTTTTTAGTTTTCCATCCCAAACTTTTTGTAAGATGGAGGGAATGGCTTTATTGCCACTGATCAAGTAAGTGAACTCGTCCAATATAATAATTGGACGGGGGTGCATGGGTAGATCAGCCAGCGCTTGAAACACTGCATCCCAAGTCGGGAATGTAAAACCAGCGGGAACATCTGAATGGTTGAATCCATAGATTTGTTGGGAAAAAGTAGCCAGTTGTTCGCTATCGTTGCTCAAGGTAGCAATAAAAAAGATATGGGGTTTATCAACACAAAAAGCTCGCAATAATTCGGTTTTTCCTACCCGACGTCGACCATATAAAACAAAAAATTCAGCTTGATCTGAACTGTACAGGTGACTCAATTGCTCTATTTCAGTTTTTCGGTTGATGAACATAAATCCTCCAGCAAATACCTCTTTAGTAATACTAATCATAATTATTATAATCGTGATTAGTATATTTTTCAACATACAATGAAAATTCTAATTTCGCACCTCCAACCTTCTTTTAGCCTGGCTATTAATCGGACAATCTTGAATGGAAACGGTTAAGTCAATATCTTCAGAGAATCGCCGGTTTCTTCCGAGCGCTTTGTATAACGCGGTTCCCCCTTTGAAGTAAATGTATGTTTGATCTTGTCTATCAGCCAATTCTTTGAGAATTTGCGTAACACATTAATCTTTTTCAAGAATATCTGCCTGAATACCTGCGCTTTCTGACCCACTGAGGAATAGAGTTTTAAATGCAGATTGATCTTGTGTTTTTCCGTTGTCATTGACCGTGCTAATATGTACCACACGGAGTCGCCCGTATCTGTACCAGTCATGATCGCCCGTATTTGTACCACGCGTAGCCGCCCGAATATGTACCAGGCATGATCGCCTGAATGTGTACCATGCATAGTCGCCCGTATGTGTACCACCTCCGGAGTATGGCACAATGCTTCCAGACTAAAAGTTGGAGGCAGAAATATGAAGAGGAAGCACATGAATCACATACAAGACATCATCCGGCGACTACAACTGGGCGAAAGCGAACGGCGAATAGCCCAGGATATGCAAGTTGCACGGGGAACCATTCACAAATATCACCAGATCGCGAAGGAAAAAGGCTATCTTGAAAATCCGGGGATTAGGCCCAGCGACAGCGAATTGAAAGAAGCACTAGGTCCGGGAGTACAAGTTCCTCGGCAGCCATCCACAGTAGAACCATACCGGGAAACCATAAAGGGATGGCTGGAACAAGATATTGAAATGACCGCCATCTGGCTGCGGTTGCAGGAGAACTACGGGTACAAAGGCACTTATTCATCCATACGGCGATTTGTGCACCAACTGGAGCCTGTAGAACCAGAAGCATTCATTCGCGTTCACAGTGAACCAGGTGAGGATATGCAAGTTGATTTTGGATCAGTGGGACAGTTATACGATCCAGTGAGCAAGCGCCTGCGGACAGCTTATGTTTTTGTGGCAACGCTATGCTACAGTCGCCACCAATATGCCGAACTTGTATTTGATCAAAAGGTAGGGACCTGGATCTCCTTGCATAAAAGGACGTTCGAGTACTTTGGAGGGGTGCCAAAGCGAGTGATCCCGGACAATCTGAAAGCAGCCGTTTTGAAAGCCCTGGTGCATGATCCGATTTTGGGTGATGCGTACCGGCGGCTGGCACTGCATGATGGGTTTCTGATCAGCCCAACGATCCCGCATACCCCAAGACATTATCCCGAAGATTTTATTATCCCGAATTTTCTAATGCCAGTAAAAACTTGACTTGGTTTGTACAGTAAATCAGCGAAAAAGCTCGGGATAATATTTCTTACGTCCATACAATCCATAATTGAAATAGGGATTTCCCAAAAAAATATTATGGAGGAGTTGCTGTATGGGCGAAATATTGTTATCAGAACTCATTACACGGACGAAAGAATACATTCGTCCATTAGCGCACAGCCGATCAACGTTATATCAGTATGCGATGACATGGGGAGGATTAACTAGATATTTCATCGGAAAGAATCAGGTCCTGTTTTCAAAACAATTGGCAGAGCAATAAAAAGAATGGCGATTTAAGCTGATTCGCCTAACAGTTCGCATGTTGATAGAGATTTATGAAAAGGATCAATTCACATGGAACTGCCACAAATACGATCCTCCAACTTATTTGCACCAACCGGCTTACATAATTTTGCTAAATGACTATGTCAATAATCTAAAAATTGAAGAAAAAGCAGCCAGTACAATCCAAACAGATGAAACCGTTTCCAGACAATTTTTAGAGTACCTGGAACAGAATAATATTATGGATATTGCAGATGTCCAATTAAACACTGTCAGTCTCTTTATCCCTTCTATTTCAAAACAGTACCAGCCAAACAGTATGGGAACAGTATTATCGGCTTTGCGTTCTTTTCTCAGATTTGTTAAGAAGAAGAACCCAATAATGGGGGATTTAAGCCATGCAATACCCGGTAGTTTTGGAAGAAAGACCCTTATTATCCCAACGATTACATCCGAAGAGGAACAGAAACTTCTGGGTTCTGTGGATCGGAACACACCTTCCGGTAAACGTAACTATGCCATGTTGTTACTTGCACTCAGGACTGGCTTGAGGTCCATTGATATCTCAAATCTCAAACTGAGTGATATCCACTGGAAAGCTAATACCATCGAAATCGTCCAAGAAAAAACAGGTACACCTTTAGCGCTGCCTTTGTTAACAGATGTTGGGAACGCCATTGCGGATTACATCCTGAACGGAAGACCGTATTCGCATCTGCCCCATATATTTTTGCAAACGCATGCGCCTTATCAAAAACTATCTGGGCATTCTGCTTGTTATGGGATCAGCAGAAAGATGATGAAAGCAGCAGGTATACGGCAAGATATTCACGACCGTAAAGGCTTTCACTGTCTGCGTCATTACCTGGCAGCACGCCTGCTTTCGGAAGAAACGCCTCTCCCGATAATTTCAAGTATCTTGGGACACCGGAATAAAGACACTACTAAGATTTATATGTCGACAGATCTGGCGCATCTACGTGCCTGTGCACTAAGTTTACAGGGAATTGAAGTCACCCAGGAGGAGCTGCTATGAAATATGCATACTCTGGCAACTTCAAGACCTATATTGAAGGTCTGATCGAACAAAAAAACTCAATTGGTTATCCCTATGGAAGACGTTTGATGTTTTCTGCATGCACGAGTATCCTGATGAAACGATCCTTACCCAAGAGATTGTTTTACATTGGGCGGAAAAGGGAAAGGATGAACATGTAAATGGTCTTGTTCGGCGAATTACTCCGGTACGGCAATTGACCAAATACATGAACAGTATTGGCATTGATGCCTACCTCATTCCAACAGGGATCCCCGGGAAGCAAATCCGCTATGTACCTCATATTTATACAGATCAGGAACTGCAGGCTTTCTTTGCTGAAATTGATCAGTGTTCGGTAAGTCCATACAGCCCAGCCAGACATTTAATCATCCCGGTATTTTTTCGGCTTCTGTATTGCTGCGGTTTACGCTCCTCAGAAGCCAGGTTATTAACTGTTGAAGATGTAGATCTGGAAATTGGGAAACTAACTATTCGGCAGTCCAAAGGCAACAAGGACCGTAATGTGTTGTTGTCTGAAGAGTTATTAGCTCTTTGCCGAATTTACCATTCCAAAATTAGCCTAATATTTCCAGACCGTATCGCTTTTTTTCCAAATCAATGGGGAAATTATTACAACAAATGTTTGATAGACTTCTGGTTCCATCTTTTCTGGGATAAAACAGACATCGCAAATAGCAGCGGAAATCCACCCCGCGTACACGATTTTCGCCATTCATTCGCCGTGAAACGTCTCAACCTGTGGGTTCAGGAAGGCAAAGACCTCAATGCCTATCTACCCTATTTAAGCATGTATCTGGGCCATGCCCACTTTACGGAAACTGATTATTATCTCCATTTTGTTCCGGAATTTTTTCCTTTGTTCAAGGAAAAAACACTTGAAAAAGGTGCAAACCTGATTCCGGAGGTGAAACATGGGGAATGATGATCGCTTTTTCAGGTATGTAAGGGGATTTTTAACAGTCTTCCTCCCTAAAAACAAATGTTGCAGTAACAATACGACCAAGGCCTATCGCGACACCCTTAATCTTTATCGCAAGTTTTTGTCTGAAGAAAAAGGAATCCCTTTTACCAGAATAAATTTCAACAAGATCAACCACGAACTGATTTATGAATTCCTAGCCTGGTTGCAAAACACTCGTCATTGTGGACCATCGACAAAGAACCTCCGGCTAGCGGCATTGAAATCCTTTTTCCACTATTGTGCCATGGAAGATTCCTCCCTAATGGCGATCTATATGGATGTTCTGGAGGTGTCCCCACAAAGATTGGTGAGGAACAGAGTGGAATATATGTCTGAAGCCGCTTTGAAGACGCTTCTTGAACAGCCCAACCCAAACACTCGACGGGGGTTGCGGGATCGATTTTTCATGATCCTTTTATATGACACGGGTGCACGGATTCAGGAGGTTCTTGATCTGAAATTAAAGGATATCCATTTGAATGATCAAACCCCTTGTATTTATCTCACCGGCAAAGGAAACAAAACACGAGCCGTACCATTAATGGACAAAACCATTGCTCATCTAAACGAATATCTGAAAATATTCCATCCGGACGGTTTTAGGGAAAAGGATCATTATCTTTTTTATACGACCATTAAAGGACAAACAGGCAAGATGTCTGAAGATAATGTCTCCTGTTTCCTTAAACGATATGCAAAAGCTGCGCATCGGGTATGTCCTGAAGTTCCATTGCAAATGCATGCCCACCTGTTTCGCCATACAAGGGCGATGCATCTGTACCAGTCCGGAATTCCACTTTCCTATATAAAAGATTTCCTTGGACATGTGAGTGTGAATACCACGGATATTTACGCATCCACGGATACATCGATGATGAGGGCAGCTCTGGAAAAAATCAGCAAATGGGATGATAAAAAATCTTCAGAAGAATTGCCGGTATGGCAAGACAATGAAGAACTGATATTGAAGTTGTGTGGACTTACAGGTTGATGAACCAGCTGAAAATATTATCCCGAAGATTCTGCGCGAATGTGCATGAAATCCCTCACAATCTAAGGATTTAATCTGTTTTCTTCGGGATAATAAAATCTTCGGGATAATGGCGTTTATTCCGAATTCGGAATAAAAGGCACAAAGGGAAGGTAGAAAGCGGGGTGCATTACGTTAAGCGCAACTTCATGGCGGGCCAGGAGTTTATGGATATCAATGTGGGCAACGTGCATCTGCGCAACTGGATTGTGAATACGGCGGGGGTGCGCAAACACGGAACCACCAGCGAAGCACCATTGCACTTGTTCAGCGAGATTGAGAAAGTCCGCCTGCAACCATTACCGACTCAGCCCTTCCAACTGTTGGAGATTCGTCCGGTGAAGGTGCACCCGGATTGCCATGTGGTGATTGACGGGAGCTTTTATTCGGTACTTTATCGCTACATTGGACAAGAATTGGCTGCATACATAAGCACAAATTTTGTTGAGATCTACAAAGGACAGGATTTGGTTTCCACGCATCCGCGCAGCACCCGGCCTGGGCAATGGCATACCCGGATGGAGGATTACCCAGCCGCCAAAGCTGCTTACCTGACACGCACACCGGATTACTGCAAGAAACTGGGAGCAAAGATCGGCCCATCCACTTATAACGTGGTGGAGCAGTTGTTGGCTGATCGGCCTCTTGATCGATTGCGTTCGGTGCAGGCCATTCTAAAACTGGAAGAAAGTGTGGGGTCCAAACGTCTGGAAGCTGCCTGTACACGAGCAGCATACTTTGGAGATGTGCGTTATCGGCAGATCAAGCTTATCTTGAATGCAGCTCTGGATCGGGAACCACTGCCTGAAGCACAACCTTCTCAGCCTGCACTCAGCCATGCCTTCGCTCGCAGTGGGGAAGAATTCTTCGGGAGGAGCTCATGATGTCCCACCCGTTATATCCCAAGTTGCGCCAACTCAAACTCTCTGGAATCCTGAATACTCTGGATGTGCGCGTATCTCAGGCGGTAGATCAACAACTGGCACCGCTTGAATTTTTAGCTTTGCTGCTCGATGATGAACTGGAGAGACGCAGCCAACAACGCCAGGTATTGATGCTCTCTCAATCAGGATGTGACAACAATAAGACGCTAGCTCATTTCGATTTCTCGGCTGCTCCTGGGATCAACCGCACCCTGATCCAGGATCTGGCTTCCTGCGTCTTTATCCAGCGACATGAGAATTTATTGCTGTGTGGCCCAACCGGAGTGGGAAAAAGTCATCTTGCGAATGCTATTGCTATCGAAGCGTTGAGACGTGACTTCAAGGTGGTGACCAAACCCACCTATCACTTGTTACGTGACTTGCAGATCGCAAGGGCAAATGGCACCTACTCTCGGAATCTTGCCCGTATCCTTGCTTGTGATCTATTGGTGCTGGATGATTTCGGACTGCAGTCCATTTCTCCCCAGGCAGCCCAGGATCTTTACGAGATCATAACGGAACGTTACGAACAAGGATCAATGATCATCACCAGCAACCGTGCGTTTGAAGAATGGGGCGAGATATTTGCCAATGATCTACTCGCTAGTGCTGCACTTGATCGTCTTACCCACCACTCTCATACTCTAGTAATCCGCGGCGACAGTTTCCGACAACGCAACCGCAGAAAGGATATTGCCTCGATTAAATCAACTTCTGAAGCCCCATTAAATCAAGAATCTTAACCCCCTCCATACTCCTTTTGGTGGTACATATCAAAGCGACTATCACTGGTACATATGGGGCGGCTATTGACATCTAAAATAGGCTTGCAATAGCCTTACATCAATTTGTAGTGTGTCGTTACCTTGTAATACCAACCGATAAATACTTTTGCCTGACACACTTAGAAAGGCCTAGAGGGTTGCGTGACAACTAGCGGTGACCTGCGGAATTGAATAAACATTCGAATAAACGGACAAGGTTAGGAAGAAATTTCCCTTTCACTTGACCGGAGGGATTTAATAATAGATTATATTCAGCGCTGGGAAGGACCACCCGTGAGGGTGAAGGGCTCCCAGCGCTGAAAGAAAAGAAAAAAAATGGATGATCATGCGGATTTCATTTCAAAAGGTAGATTGAACGGCTCTCAAAGAAATAAAGTAAAGGGCTTATTCAATATGCTTTATACACCAAAAGAATTAGCTGAAGAGATCGGGGTAAACAAAGATCAGATATATAGTGCTTACCTTCCTGCTGGATGTCCTCACCAAAAAGATCATCAGAATCATATTTTAATCAACGGGATAACTTTTAAAAAATGGTATGAGGAAAACTATCAAAAGAGGACTCTCGAAAAAGACCAAGCTTATTGTGTAGCCTGTAAACAAATTGTAAAAGTTTTAAATCCTGAAAGAAAACAAAAAGGCAATTTGGTATATGCGTCTTTCCCCTGTCCAAATTGTGGTAAGAATGTGATTCGATTTATAGATTGCAAGCGGAAAAAGAATGATCAACAAAAAGAACTGGAAGCTCACTAAAGCATATCTCAATGATCGGTTACATATTGATCAAATTTCCATGGGATCATGGAAGATTGAGCA
>WOUT01000044.1 GCA_009773005.1 Chloroflexota bacterium
TTGAGAAATTGTTGGCAAATAATTATGCGGAATGACAAAAATAATGCTACACTTAACAAGGTTCAGTTACCATTTTCACCCGGTTTGAGTGAAAATGGTAGCAAAATTATTTGACGTGGAATCTCGGTTGTAAAAAATTATGCGTAATGATAAGAATAATGCTACACTAAGGAAGGTTCAGCCAAAATTTTTACCCGGTTTGGGTGAAAATGATGGTCAAATTATTTTGACGTGGAATCTCGGTTTAACTAATTGTCAGGGATTTAAAATCACTATTTTGTTTCATCCAGGTTTTCTATTTAGCATAAAAATGCGAAATACAGTATACACCGAACGTGTGGAGGCTTCGCCCCACTGGCTTTTACGTCAAAATCCCCTGCCAGCCGGTAACGCCTACTGTAAGAACTCTATCCTCACCCACCCAGCGCGGACCAAGTCTGTATGTACAAGTAAGAAATATAGGCCACCTGTAAGAGCTTAGAACAAAGTGAATTTAATATGCGCTCTCGTTACGTTTTGATTTTTCGTCCATAAAACCGTATAACCAAGTAGAATATTATATGCAAGAAATCGCGCGAGTGAGAATTATTATCGCCTTGCTGCGTCAAGAAGTAGCTGACCAGAAAGTACATCCCATGAAACACTCTCTCGAAGAACAAATGATCAAGAGCAACCATATCCTTCTGGCGTCCGCCGGCTGGTTGTGCCACCTGCGCCAGAAATTCGACCGGCGCGTGTTGCGCTTGTTGTTTCTGTGCGGCTGGAGGTCTTGACCCATGATGAAAACCCCTAAAATGAAAAAGATAGGTCCCTATGTCGTGCTGTTGATTTGTCTTTCTTTGACCGTCTTGGTCTGGCTGCTTTTGAACAACTTCAACCAGAAGCTGGCACAGGAGAGATACCAAGATCGCACCGATCAGATTGTCTCGGCCATAACCAAAAGAATGGAGGATTATGCCACGGTTCTCGGGGGGGGCGCAGCGTTCCTTACCGCTTCCGAAGGCGTTACCAGGGATGGGTGGCGGACATATATTGAACACCTGAGTATCAAAGAAACTTTTCCCGGCATACAGGGGATCGGTTTTTCCAAGGTGATCCAGCCATCGGAACTGACGCAGTATACCCAACAGATCCGGGCAGAGGGGTTCCCTGATTATACGGTCTGGCCCGAAGGTGAACGCGGCGTGTACACTTCCATCATCTTCCTGGAGCCTTTCGATGCGCGCAACCAGCGTGCCTTTGGCTATGACATGTTTTCCGAGCCGATGCGGCGGGCCGCCATGGAGCGAGCACGGGATACCGATACTGCCTCGATCTCCGGCAAGGTGACGTTGGTACAGGAAACCGAGCAGGATGTTCAGGCTGGTTTTTTGATGTATGTCCCTGTCTACATGCATGGCATACCGACAAATAGTGTGGAAGAGCGGCGCGCGGCACTCCAGGGATACGTGTACAGCCCCTTCCGTATCAAAAATCTCATTGATGGGACCTTTCCGGAGCCGATGAATGAGATTGACTTTGAAATATTCGATGGGGTGGAAGTCTCTTCGTCGACCCTGATGTATGATAGCGATGAGTCAGGCCGCGGACTGGATGAAGAATCCGAGCCTATGTTTTTCGATTACAAAACCATTGATCTTTACGGTCATCAATGGACGCTGTACTTCGCTACCCGTCCGTCTTTCGAACTTGCCTCTGCTCAATTCGAGTCATGGGGCGTTCTCGTGACCGGGATGATCATCAGCCTGCTGGCCTTCCTCTTCGTCAGGGGACAGGAGAACACGCGTGAGCGCGCGCTTGTCTTGGCGCATGATATGACCTCTGTACTGCGAAAGCGTGAAGAAGAACTCAGGAACAGCGAGTCCATGTGGCGTGGATTGGTCAACGCCAATCCGGAATCTGTCTATTTGACGGACGCCGCAGGCATTGTCCTGGCGGCGAACGAGACCTCTGCGCAACGTTTTGGCAGGGATGTTCAGGAAATGATCGGCGCGAATTACTTTGATTTCTTGCTGCCGGAAGTGGCCGCTGAACGAAAGGCGCGTATTGACGAGGTGATTGCTTCGGGCAAACCGGTCAGGTTTGAAGATAACTGTACCGGAAGATTCATTGACAACTATATTCACCCGATCTTTGACAATGACGGCAAGTTGATCCGACTCGCCTTCCTCGGCATTGACATCACCGAACGCAAACAAGGCGAAGAAATTCTCAAGAAACTTTCCAGTGTTGTAGAGCAGGCAGCAGATCTCGTATTCATCACTGATTACAATGGCGTTATCGAATACATCAATCCAGCCTTCGAGCGTCTCACCGGTTATACCAAAGACGAAGCCATCGGCCAGACGCCGCGTATCCTGAAATCAGGCAAGCATACGCCGGATGAATACAAACAACTTTGGGAAACGATTCAAGCAGGAAATGTTTCACAGAGAACGATGAGCAACCGTAAGAAGAACGGGGGACTTTTTTACGAGGAAAAGACCGTTACCCCCTTGTGGAACGAACAGAGAAATATTACCCACTTTGTCTCAACCGGACGCGACATCACCGAGCGCAAGCGGGCAGAGGTGGCGCTACGTGAGTCTGAGACCAGGTACCGCATCGTCGCCGACAACACCTATACCTGGGAATTCTGGTTGAATCCGGAAGAACAATTTATTTATACCTCGCCATCTTGCGAGCGTATTACCGGCTACACTGCTGATAAATTCATAGCCGAAGCCAACCTGCTTACGCAGATCATCCATCCGGACGATTTGCCGAGTTATGACAGACATCGGCGTGAAGTGACCGAACCTCCTGCCCCGGGCGAAGTGGAATTTCGCGTCCTCCGCCCGGATGGCACTTGGCGGTGGATCGACCATGTCTGTCAACCTGTTTTTGATGACGACGGTTGCTTCATGGGAACGCGCGGCAGTAATCGCGACATCACCGATCGCAAGCAGGCGGAGGAAGAACTTTGCTCTCTTAACGCTGAACTAGAACAACGTGTAACCGAGCGCACTGCCCAACTGGAAGCCGCTCGCGACGAGGCCGAGAAAGCTAACCGCGCCAAGAGCGAGTTCCTCTCACGCATGAGTCACGAACTGCGCACCCCGCTTAATTCCATTCTCGGTTTTTCCCAATTGATGAAAATGGATAAACTGACCCCCGACCAAGTGGTTGGCGTCGACCAGATTCTCAAATCAGGCCGTCACCTGCTCAATCTGATCAACGAAGTGCTGGATATCAGCCGCATCGAAGCCGGGCGATTGGAGCTATCTCCAGAGATAGTAAATGTCGAGGAGGCCATCCTGCAAACCGCGGACTTGATCCGCCCGCTGGCCGACCAGCGCCACATCACCATACATGTCAAAGTCCCCTCTTCGCGGGATGTCTTCGTCATCGCTGACCGACAGCGCTTAAAGCAGGTGCTGCTCAACCTGCTCTCTAACGCTGTCAAGTACAACCGCGAGCAGGGCGAGATCCGTATTACCACCAGCCTGCTGGCGGATGGCTACCTGCACCTGCAAGTGCAGGACACCGGTCCCGGCATCGTGCCGGAAAACCTGGAACCGCTGTTCAACCCTTTCGAGCGCATCGGCGCCGAACAAACCGAGACCGAAGGCGCTGGCCTGGGACTTGCTATCGCCAAGAAACTGGTGGAAGCTATGGGCGGGAGGATTGGCGTGGAAAGCACTCTTGGTCAGGGCAGCACTTTCTGGCTGGATTTGCAGTTGACAACACAGCAAGAGGAGGCGTTGGTTATAGCTAAAATGGATGATTTCCTGAAAACAACCTCAAACCACGTGGCAGGGACGATCCTGTATGTCGAAGACAACCTTTCCAATATCACTTTGATGGAAAAGATCGTGGCCAGGCTGCCCGGTGTTGAACTGATCTCCACCATGCAGGGCTGCATGGCAATGGATCTGGCGCGCCAGCACAAACCCAGGCTGATACTGCTCGACCTGAACCTGCCCGACGTGAATGGCGCGGAGGTGCTGCAATGGCTGCGTGCTGACTCAGAGACGAAGGACATTCCAGTCGTTGTGATGAGCGCCGACGCCATGCCATCTCAAATCGAACACCTGCTGGCAATCGGCGCGCAGGATTACTTGACCAAGCCAATTGACGTGAAAGTGTTTCTCAAAATGGTCAGCGAGATGCTGGCTGGTTAATGTCAATAGAGGGCTGGTGGTTGAGTAGGGCGAGTGTTTTTCTCGCTCGTATCGAAACCCAGCCCGAAGCAATCTCCTCGCACGTTTGGGGATTGCTTCGCCGCAAAGTGCGCGGCTCGCAATGACAGCCTGAACAATTACAAGGAGTAAACGATTATGTCTGAGGAACAACTCAAAAATTCTAAAATCCTCATCGTGGACGATCAGGAAGCCAACGTTCTCGTTCTGGAACAACTGCTCAAACGCCTCGGTTACGCCAATTACAAGAGCCTTACAGATGCGCGGCAGACCGTGACGGTCTTCAATGAATACCAGCCCGACCTGCTTCTGCTCGACTTGATGATGCCATACATGGATGGCTTTGCCGTAATGGAGGCGCTCAAGCCGCTCATCCCGGCAGACGATTACCTGCCCATCCTAGTGCTCACCGCGGATGTCACTACCGAGGCTAAACAGCGTGCCCTCTCCGGTGGGGCGTTGGATTTCCTCACCAAACCGTTCGATACCACAGAAGTGGCATTGCGCATTAAGAACCTGCTTAAAACACATTCCCTGCATTTGCAATTGCAAAACCAGAATCAAATCCTTGATGAAAAAGTGCAGCAGCGCACCGCAGAATTGCAGCGCCAATTCCAGCACCTGGCTTCCCTGCGCGAAATTGAGCGCGCCATTGCCGGCAGTGTAGACTTACGCCTGACGCTGAAAACCATCCTTGAGCAGACTACAGAACAATTGAAGGTGGATGCCGCCGACATCCTGTTGCTGAATCTCCACACCATGACGCTGGAATATTCCGCCGGGCGCGGCTTTCGCACGATTGGCATTGAAGGCTCGCGCCTGCGGCTTGGTGAAGGCCACGCCGGACGCGCCGCACTGGAACGTACGACAATTACTATTCCCGACCTGCCAGCCAGCGGCAGCGAATTCATCCGCGCACCATTACTGGCTGGAGAAGGATTTGTTACCTATCACTGCGCGCCACTCATCGCCAAAGGCCAGGTGAAGGGTGTGCTGGAGGTCTTTCACCGCGCGCCCTTTACCTCTGGTAAAGAATGGCTGGATTTCTTCGAGACTCTTGCCGGGCAGACAGCCATCGCCATTGATAACGCCCAACTCTTCGAAGGCCTGCAGCGCTCGAATGTTGAACTTACAATGGCTTATGACGCTACCATCGAGGGCTGGTCACATGCCATGGATTTACGCGATAAGGAAACTGAAGGCCACACCCAGCGCGTGACTGCACTGACCATTCAGTTGGCGCGCGCGATGGGCATGAGCGAGGCGGAGATCGTCCACGTACGCCGCGGCGCCCTTTTGCACGATATGGGCAAGTTAGGCATCCCTGATGCCATCCTGCTCAAACCCGGCAAACTCACGGACGAAGAGTGGGTTATCATGCGCAAGCATCCGCAGTTCGCCTACGATATGCTTTCTTCAGTCGCCTATCTGCGCCCAGCACTGGATATCCCCTATGGCCACCATGAGAAATGGGATGGCAGCGGCTATCCGCGCGGCCTGAAGGGTGAAGAGATCCCGCTGGCAGCGCGCCTGTTCGCGGTGGTCGATGTTTGGGATGCTCTCCGTTCCGACCGACCTTACCGGGAGGCATGGCCGGAAGACAAAGTTATCGAGCATATCAAAGCCGGTTCAGGCAGTCACTTTGACCCTAAGGTTGTAGAAATCTTTTTAAAAACCATCGAGCAAATTGGAACCAAATGAAGTCAGCTTAGAATAATAACTCACATTCAAAAATATCCAATTTTCTTCGTCGAATGACCGATCCAAAAGGGTCAATAAATGAAGCGGAACGAAACCGATCGCATCTCCTGGAAATGCTGCCGGTGACGCTCCTCTTATTGTTGTGCGTCGTGTTCATTTTAACGATGATATTCAATCCTGCCGGCAGCATCAAACGGGTTGATTATTGTGTATTGATCGCTGCCCTGGCAATTTTGTTGGCAACGTCGTACATTCTCAATCTTTCCGGTAGATAATATTCCGACAACATAACTACTTCACAAGATGCCGGATGTGTCCGAAAATGTAATTACATAAAATAAGATCATCGCACGTCGGAGTTTCATCAATGAAGGCTTACACCGGCAAGGTGTTGTGGGTGGATCTGACCCGCGGCGCCTGGACTGAAGAATCCATTCCAGATTCGATCTATCAAAAATACCTCGCTGGCATCGGGTTGGGCGCGGTGCTGCTCTACCGCGATATGCCCGTCGGCGCTGACCCGCTTGGCCCGGATAACATCCTCGGGTTCATGTCCGGTTTGCTCACCGGCGCCGGCAGCCTCTTCACCGGGCGCTGGATGGCGGTTGGGAAATCTCCGCTCACCGGCACGTGGGGCGACTCGAACTGCGGCGGCACGCTCGCGCTGGCGATCAAACAGTGCGGTTACGACGGTATCCTCTTCAAGGGCGCCAGCGACCACCCGGTTTACCTTTACATCGATTCCAAAGGTCCTCAGCTGCGCGACGCCTCAGGCTTGTGGGGCAAAGACGCCGTTGAAACCGAGGATCTGTTGATCGCCGAACACCGACATAAGAAACACCCGGCTGTCGCAACTATCGGGCAGGCAGGGGAGAATCTCTCGCTGATCTCGGGCATCTGCAATGACCGCGGCCGGATTGCGGCGCGCTCAGGTCTGGGAGCGGTGATGGGCTCGAAAAAACTCAAAGCCGTCGTGCTGGCGGGTTCGCGCAGGGTGGGGGCGCACGACCCGATCAAGACCAGGTTGCTCTCGTGGAAGTGCAGCCGCGACGTGATGCTGCCCTTGAAACTGATGCCCTCCAGGATCGTGGCTGTTTTCGGCGGATTGATCGGCAGGCTGCCGGTGGGCTTCACCCAAAACGGGCTGCTGCTGGGCGGTATTTTGGCAAAGTGGGGCACCATCGGCACTCTGCCAGCCTCAGTCGGGATGGGCGACACGCCCTTCAAGAACTGGGCAGGCACAAAGAAAGACATGCCGCAGTTTAATAAACTGGTTGACCCCGACTTCGTACTAAAGACTGAAAAACGCAAATATCACTGCCGCGGATGCCCTTTGGGCTGCGGCGGGATTGTTGAGTTGGGTGGCAAACAAAGCCACAAAATGGAATACGAAACCGCGGCCTCCTTCACCTCGATGCTGCTTAACGAAGACCTCGAACTGGTGTATGAGCTCAACGAGATGCTCAACCGAGGTGGAATGGATAGCATCTCAGCCGGCGGCACGGTGGCTTTTGCCATGGAGTGCTACGAAAAAGGCTGGATCACCCGCCAAGACACGGGCGGCATTGAACTGACCTGGGGCAATGGTCCAGCCATCCGCGAGGTTGTGCGGCAGATGATCGCGCGCGAGGGATTCGGCGCCTGGCTGGCTGACGGCTCGAAAAAGGCTGCGCAAAAACTCAAACCAGTTGCGCTTGAGTCCGCCATTCAAGCCGGCGGGCAGGAGATGGCTTATCACGACCCGCGCCTTGATCCGGGCATGGCTCTGCACGCCAGCGTAGACCCGACCCCCGGGCGACATACCACCGGGGCGCAGCTTTATTACGACCTCTACAAACTGTGGACGCGCGTTCCTGGACTCAAACCCGCCGCGCAGTTCTACCCTAAAGAATCCCGCTATGCCGCCGACGAATACCGCATGCGCGGCGCGGTGGCGGTTAGCAACTTCACCCAGTTCTATAATTCTGCCGGGGCGTGCTACATGGGTATGCTCATCGGCGTAGACCGCGTGCCCATCTTTGATTGGGCCAACTCGGTCACCGGCTGGAAACTGACCCCCGAGCAGTATATGCAGATCGGGCACCGCATTCAAACCCTGCGCCAGATGTTCAACGTCCGCGAAGGCATTGACCCGCGCTCGCTCAAGGTCAGCCGCCGCCTGCTTGGCGACCCACCGCAAGCAGCTGGGCCAAACAAAGGCGTGAGTTTCGACTTGGATGTACTAATGAAGGGATACTGGCAAGAGATCGGCTGGGACCCCAACACTGGCATCCCGGCTGCCGAGACGCTTGAGGAACTCGAGATGGAGGATGTGCTCGCGCCTGCCGCCGGGAGGAGCAGACCATGACTCATACTATCATTTCAGATTGCACAGGCTGCACTGCTTGCGTGATGGTCTGCCCGGTGGCTGCCATCACTGGCGAACGCAAGAGCCTGCATGTCATTAACCCGCAGACCTGCATCGACTGCGGCGCCTGCGGACGCATCTGCCCGTATCAAGCGATTATGGATGGCAGAGGTAAGATGTGCCAAATGGTGAAACGCTCGCTCTGGCAGCAGCCAGTTGTCTCGCAGCCCAATTGTGTTTCCTGCGGGGTATGCATCCAGGTTTGCCCAACCAGCGTGCTCGATTTCGCCGAGCGGGTGGACCACCAGGTGCATTTGTTCCCCTACCTGAAAGACGAGAAAAACTGCATCGGCTGTTCGTTCTGCGAGGCAGCCTGCCCGACCGCAGCCATTCATATGGAATTGCCGGTAATGCATTAAATCAATTCAGCAGCTGACCAAGATCACTATCCATGAACAAACCACAATGGAAAAACTTTAGTATTCTTGTAAAAAAATTTCCTTAATGGAATCGAAAACCAGAAGAGATTAAAACTCCCCTGTTTAAAAGAGACGCTACCACTAATTTGGCAGAATTTTTATACACAACCAGCCTTTATCAATAAACGAAATATACAACCTATTACCACATACTTACAAATGGAACACTTTATTTAGGTTTGACCGGGCGTTTTTTTGTTAATAACAATTGCTCAATATCCTGTATATCTACTTCAGTCGTCACCGGTATGAAAAGCCATTTACCATCATGTAATTGGGGCGTTTCTCTCACCATATTGCCCACTTTTGCGCCAAGTCTCAAGCAGAGGGATTTTTCAACTTGCTCTTTGCCTAACACTACTTGAGCCACAAAACTTTCGGCTTGGGGATAAAGAGATACGAACGATTTTCCACTTTTTCGATACCACAAATTCCAACCATAGTTCTTGCCCCCATAGTTCAACTCACCCACCATTCGATAATTGTCTTCGATAAAATGAATGAGCCTTTCCCAAAATGGAAAAACTGAACCTAAGACAGATTCTAATTCGGTTGATGAAGGTTGAGATAACTTGTCTATGAAATAGCTGATAGCCATTGATAATTCTCCTTGTGGCTCTCAGAATTGCTGCACCATACTTAATTAATTATATACTCTCGCCTATGAAGTACAAACCTTCAATATTTACTCGATGTCCACCTTCAACGCCCAACGGTTTGCGTTCGCGAAGCACCCTTTAGGGTACTGGCAGGTGGGCGGGCGTGGACAATGCCTGGGAGCAGGAAAAACCCGAAGCAAACCTGCTGAAGGTGGAGGATTGTCCAGGGAAAAATGCCTGTAAACCGCGCACGCGAAGCGTCCCACAAATCCACTGCACGATTTGTTGGCCCGCATTTAACCCCCGACAAAATCTTTTTGGTGTGAACGGATATATTGCAATCTCAACGCGCTTAGTCGGTCACCTAAGTTGTAAAACTCATTGTCACACTCGCCCAATTTTGTTATTTGATAAGTTTCAGAAAACGCTTGCGCTGTCCGTTGGAAATGAAGGTCTTGTAATTCAGGATTGCGTTTTTCTGCTTCAAAAATTTCGATGGCTTTTTGAAGAATTGAGTAGAAATCTATTGCGCCAAGTAATTTCAAAGACTCCGATGCCATTTCAGCGAATTTGCCAGAAGAATTAATAAAGAACTGATTGAAGCCGCCGTTATTTATTTCGCTTTCAAGCAGCCAAGTCGAATATATCATTTGAAATCCAAGTGACATATTTGAGATAATAGAAAATTCAGATTTGTCATCTGATATTTTTGTTTGAATGTAATCAAGAATTACCTGTTCCAATTTGTCGTCAGGAGTGGAATTAATAATTTTGGCTGTGAGTTTCTCGTGGATTTGGCGTTTTAGATATTCATCTACCATTTGACTTGCTAAAGCCCTTATTCTTTCACGTTCGATTTCATCCATAAGACTGACTTTCTTGTATTTTTGAATGTAACTTGATTTAGCGAAGCGGCTGACGCATACCGTTAGGCGCTTGCGGGCGGGCGTGGACTCTGCTTGGGAGCAGGAAAAACTCGAAGCCACGCCTTCGCGAAATGCTTGAAACTGCCGCATGCGAAACGCTCCGCCTGTCAGGGGCACTCTGTGTTGGGCAGCGTTTTCTGTGACAATATAACCATTCTACTTTAACTTTTTGCTTTGTTCCAAAGTTATCATTATCCGAGAGTCTGCTCTTGGGTCGTTTCCTGTAAAGAAATCTTGCCCAGGGTATCCCAATGTAATTTGAATGGTTGTTTCTGCTGTATCAAAAGGTTGGAGGATTACAACGCCATCGTAAATAAGGGAGGAATGTAGTGACCAAAAAGCGCCGGTATAAATCCTTTCTTTCCCAACGCAAACAACGAATGGAATACCATCAACTTTAACTGGCATTGGAAGTATCTGTTGAGCACGGGTAATGCCTTCTGGAGTGAGCTCTATCACGTGATTGGTTTTATCGTAGGAAACAATATCTTCGATTGATATTATTGGCTCGGTTTCAATATCTAATTGGTTGATGTCAACTTGCGCCAAGTCAAAGGTAGATGTATCTTTAGAGAGAAGATAAATAGCGAAATCATTATTTGTGACAGGCTGACAACTTGAAAATGCAAACGCCAAAACTATTAGTAGAAATAATGTTTTCTTTGACATGTCTTTTTCTCCTTGTCGTTGTGTGGGCGATAGCCGACCAACGGTTTGCGTTCGCGAAGCGTCCCACCTGCCGAAGTGTAGCGAAGGTGCCGCTCGCTCCGACGAGCGAAGCGAGTGCGGAGTGCACACTTTGTGGGGCATTCAATTATGCTCCAAATGGTTAGCTACCTCTTTGAAAAGATTTCCTGCCAGACCGCATTGGTAAGTTGAAATAGAGGGTCCTGGTCGTCAATCACAACTTCGCAAGAAGAGATAGTCTCAACTCCTTGGGAAGTGTAGAAAGTATAAGTCATTTCTTGGCCATCATATGCAGTTGGGCAAATATCAGTAAAGGAGTGGGATCTGATTTTGTTGAAGTTCGCCGTGTCAATATACTCTGTCAGTTTAGAAAAACGGGCTTGATCTATGTCCCCTTGTTGCGTCTGAGCAACCCCTTCTTTCAAGGTAAAACCGCCCTCAGAATCAAGGATGAGTTCTACATGGCAACCGCCATAAGGACACAACCCACCTGTCATGGTGATCTTGAGCAATAGTGCAGATGTTAGGACAGGATGCGGAACAGGTGTTTCGGGTGAAGTATGAACAATCGTTTCTGTTGGCGATGGAAATTGTGTTGCAGGAGTTTCACATGCCGCAAGAAGAAATAACATTAGGATTATGGGCAAAATCTTTTTCATTCACTCTCCATTAACCAACATAAACCTATGCTTGGAAGCGTTCGCCCAACGGTTTGCGTTCGCGAAGCACCCCTTCGGGGCACAGGTGGGCGAGCAAGAGGTGAAAAGGTGACCAGCACATCGACATCACTATCTGTCGAGAAATCGTCCCGCAATATAGACCCGAATAATGCAAATTCCTCCACATTCCAATTTTGGCAGAATTGGCTGATCGGTTCTATTAGGTGCAAGCGCGTTTTATTGATCATTTCAACGCCTGTATTTATTTTACATCAAGTTGGTCTGAAGTAACTTTACTCGAAACCTTATTCGGCGCGATCGCGGGCAACGAACTCAATCTTAAAATCATCAACCTTGATATCCACAGGCAAGTATTAATAATAGATGTATAATAAATAGAATATAACAGATGTTAAAAATAGATGTATAATAAGGATGTATGAGAAAAGAATCCTTAACCCGCACCCAGGTGCTGCTGGAACCCGAGCAGCTTAAAGCGCTGATGAAAATCGCGGCGCAGGAGGGCAAGAGCGTATCGGCGCTGCTGCGCGAGTGGGTCGATCAAGCCTTGCAGGAACACAAGCAGAAAAAATTGGCGGTGGCTGCCAAAGCCATGGCTGAGATCTATTATTCAGACGGCGACCTGGTGAGTTACTCCGCCATCGATGGCGACGATTTCTCGCTGAAAGGTTAATCGAGATGTTCCGCGGCGAAGTGTGGAGGATGTCTCTGGCGGCAAGCGACCCCAAACGGAACGCCGCAAACACCCGCGCGGTGGTGATCCTTTCCAGCGATTCGCTGGGGGTGCTCCCTTTAAAGGTGATCGTGCCGCTGACTCTCTGGAAGAATGACTACACCTCCGCGCCGTGGATGGTGCGCCTGCCGCCGGTGTTAAACAGTGGCCTGGATGTGCCAATGTCCGCCGATGCCTTGCAGGTGCGTTCGGTCTCCAGCGGGCGGCTGGTGGAGCGCATGGGCGAGCTGCCTTCCGCGCTCGTGGCTGAGATCGCCAGCGCGGTCTCTCTGGTCATCGAGGGCAAGACCAGGAGGTAAGGTATAATTCCACTTCCAAACCCTACTCTGGAGCGACGATGAAAAGACCCCATTTTCTCATCCCCATTATGATTTTATTGGCTACCGGGCTGCTCGCGGCTTGCGGCAAGAGTTCTGCCAGCGACCCGGCCAAAGCGGTGGAAGATTACTGGCAGGCGCTGGTTGCCAAAGACAGCGCGCGCCTGAGCAGCCTCTCTTGCGCGGCTTATGAATCCACTGCCCTGACCACGCTGGAGTCCTTCCAATCCGTGGACGTGGCGCTCAACGACTTCGCCTGCGCCGCCGCCGATCCCTCCGGCGACTCTAGCGCGGTCACCTGCGCTGGCAATATTGTGGCTTCTTACGGCTCCGAAGACCTTGTCATTGATCTCTCAGAGCGCACCTATTCCGCTGTCAAAGAGGGCGGCGACTGGCGCATGTGCGGAGAGCAGTAACCTGATGCGCCGCATCTTCTCGAGAGAAAACCTGTGGGCGCTGGTTTTCGCGCTGGCGCTGGCGCTGCTGGTGATCTTTACTGCTGACAGCGCCCCGCTGTGGATCTATCAGGGGTTCTAGATGTCCCTGCTGAATATCCTCATCCTGATCGGTCTGTCTTTCGGCGTTTTTGTGCTTTGCCTTTTCCCGCGCGCGCGCGGCATGCGCAGCCCGCTTTTGCTGGCTGCCAGCGTGGCGGTCATCTACTGGCTGCAACCGGCGCTGCCCATCCGCGGATTGGATTTTTGGCTGCCCACAGCCACGCTTCTCATCACCGCGCTGGGCTGGGCGTTGACCTCCAAACCGGAGGAGCGCGACCAGCGCGCCAGCCTGATTACTGCTTCCATCATCACCGGAACCGTTCTTGTGATCGCGCTCACGCGTTATCTCGGCAGCGCCGGTGTGCTCACTCCAACCCGACCGCCGCAGACGGTCACCGTGATTCTGGCGCTGCTGGGGTGCGCCGCGTTCGTGCTGGTCATCAGCCGTCTAAAAAAAGTTACAACCCGCGCCCTCGCGCTCGCCATCGTTCTCATCCTGCTCATTTTCATACTCCTCAAACTGCCGCAGTTGACCCTCTTTGTGAGTGGTTTTCTGCGCGGGCTGACCGGGCAATCGCGCGAGCTGGCTTCACCGTTGGACCTGCGCTGGCTAGGGTTCTCCTACATTGCGTTCCGGCTCATCCACACCCTGCGCGACCGTCAATCCGGGCGCCTGCCGGGCATAACGCTTGGGGAGTTCTTTATATACATCCTCTTTTTCCCGGCCATCAGCGCCGGTCCCATCGACCGCAGCGAGCGCTTCATCCGCGACCTGCGCCAGCCCTTCATTCCCTATGCCGATCAATTGGGGGCAGGCACTAAACGCCTGGTACTCGGGCTGCTCAAGAAGTTCGTATTGGCGGATTCACTGGCTTTGATCGCCCTCAATGCAGCCAATGCCTCCCAGGTGCAGCACGCAGGCTGGATGTGGGCGCTGGTTTACGCCTATACTTTGCAGATCTTCTTCGATTTCAGCGGGTACACCGATATCGCCATCGGCATGGCGCAGCTTATGGGCATCCGTCTGCCGGAAAATTTTAACGCGCCCTACCTGAAACCCAACCTGACCCAATTCTGGAACAACTGGCACATGACCCTCACGCAGTGGTTCCGCGCATACTTCTTCAACCCACTCACGCGCGCCCTGCGTTCCGGCGCCAAGCCCGTGCCCCTTTGGTTGGTGATTCTGATCACCCAGCTTTTGACCATGCTGCTGATCGGTCTGTGGCACGGAATTACGCTCAACTTCGTGTTGTGGGGCTGCTGGCATGGACTGGGGATGTTCGCGCAGAACCGCTGGAGCGAGTGGACGCGTCCGCTGTCTTTGCGCGTGCAAGCCAGACCGGCCCTCAACCGCGTGGTGACAGTTTTCACCACCCTGCTCACATTCCAGTTCGTAGCGCTGGGGTGGGTGTGGTTCGCGCTGCCTTCGGCGGCTCTCTCCACCCGGGTCTTGGCGCGCCTGTTCGGGATGGGAGGATAGGTGATAACGCCGCGCTTCCTGCGCAATGTATTCCTCAAGGGCTTGCTGCTCTTTGCAGTCTTCAACATCGTGTGGGCGCTCTTCGATCCCACGGGGTTGGGCACGCTCTCTTCATATAATACACTCCTGCGCGGACGCGAACGTCTACAACCTCAGCCTGTATGACCTGGACGCCATGTTCGCCTCGCACAAACTGGATGGAACCCCCAAAGCCGCGGATGAGTTCCGCGTGATCGTTGTAGGGGATTCTTCGGTGTGGGGCACCCTGCTGAAACCGGAAGAGACGCTGGCAGGCTTGCTCGACGCCGCAGCCTTGCAGACCGCGGACGGCAAGACCGTGCGCGTCTATAACCTGGGATACCCGACCCTCTCGCTGGTGAAAGACTTGATGGCGCTTGACCAGTCCATGCGCTACCATCCTGACCTGATCCTGTGGCCGGTGACGCTGGAATCGTTCCCGCGCGGGCGGCAGTTGGAGTCACCGATTGTGGCAAACAACACCCGCCGGGTAGCGGAGTTGATCACCCGGTATAACCTGAACCTTGTCATGCCGGAGGTGTCTACTGACTTTTGGCAGCGCACCATCATCGGACAGCGCCGCGCCCTGGCAGACCTGCTGCGGCTGCAGCTCTACGGGGTGATGTGGTCCGCTACAGGCATTGACCAGGTCTACCCGGCTGACTATGAACCTGCGGCGCGCGACCTCAAGGCTGACGAAAGCTTTCATGACTGGCAGCCGCCGGCGATCCCCGCCGACGGTCTGACGCTGGACGTGCTTGCCGCCGGGATGAAGATCGCCGGAGAGGTGCCGGTGGTCTTGATCAACGAACCCATCCTCATCAGCGCGGGCGCCAACAGCAATATCCGCTACAACTTCTACTATCCGCGCTGGGCGTATGACCAATACCGCCAGGCGCTCGCTGATGCCAGCGCCGCCAACAGCTGGCGCTATCTCGACCTGTGGGACGCGGTGCCGCAGGGACACTTTACGAACAGCGCCATCCACCTGGATGTGGAGGGGGTGGGGATGCTCGTGCAGGAGATCGTTGCGTCCGGGGTGATAACCCAATAACCGCGACCCTCTCACAGTGGGAAACGGGATGCGAGCGGCGCCGTTCGTCCCTTGTAAAAATTACTTTTCGTGTCCTTCGAGGTTCGTAGTGCCTCAAAAGAAAATGTTACTTTAGGGTAAACGATGGCTCAACTAAAAATGTTACCGACCGATCTTCCATAATTGTGCTACCAAATCGTCAATATTAGCTCGAAGAGTAACAGGATTTAACTGCATATATTGATCAATGAGACTAGCTTTGATCTCCGTAGAAATTGACTCAAGGGCTAGAACTCTGCGAAAAGGGGTCATAGCCTGATCATATGTGCGAAGTGTTTTTCCGTCAATTCGTTCTTTAGCCACAAGCTTAAGAACAGGCTGGAAAAAGTTGATATAGAGACGAAGATCGGCATAGATTGCTGTCATCAAGGTTAGTTCTTCTGGAGTTTCTAATCGATCATAACCAACCGTATGGCGTACAACCGACCAGTTTTTCTGTTCGACATGAGCTTGGTCATTCTTTTGGTAAGGTCGAGAACGAGTGAAAGTGATCTTCTCATCAATGCA
>WOUT01000045.1 GCA_009773005.1 Chloroflexota bacterium
CTCTTTCTCAGAAGCTTTCTGAAAACCTTGAAATTGATTTCTCTCAGCATTTGGGTGGTCTTATAGCTGAAGTTTCCCAGAAAGCGCGATACCGTTTCTGGTTCTCTGACCGATATATCAAACTCGTTTATCAAAGGATCGTTTTGCAACAGTTTCAGCCGCTCCAGTTTGTCTATTCCAATGAAGTTGCCGCAGAGGATCATTTTAATATGATTCATCTTTATTTTGTTGGTTGATTCATTATCAAACACAAGATCGGTATCAATGATTTCAAAAATATCATTGTTCTTTGCGTTTTCGAGCAGAAGAAATAGGCCTGCATTTGATGTCAGATTCTTGGCTGCAAAATCAATTTTATTGATCAAAATTAAGTCCCTCTTCGTTGCTTTTGTTATCTACTTCAATTTTAACATGTGAAAGAGGTGTCTTCGTTGCTTTTGTTATCTACTTCAATTTTAACATGTGAAAGAGGTGTGAAAGTTGGCTGTTTCAACCACTTTTTCCTTCACTCAAAAGATGAAGCCCCAACTTAGCAAAACCCTTTTGTTTTCAGATCAAAAGTGTGTGTTTTGTTGGTTATTTGATTAATTGACGTGGAATGCGGGATCTAATAATATAACACTTATTGAATGAAATATGTCCGCTCGGTAGTTTAGATCAGTTGTGATACATAAGCAAAACAGGAGCCTAATACTACTGCGCTCCTGTTAAAGTAATTGTGAATCAAATTATCCTTTTGGATACTATACCCTCTGCAACAGAATGGATTCTGCAGCTCATTAGCATACTTCTTGAGCCTTCATATCTTCAATGGATCGAACCAGCAGGATGTACATGGCGTGTGACCAGAGCAGCGGACTGGCAATGGAACCCCATTTTTTGCGCCAGGGTTCAAAAAAAATGGGCGCCAGCATATGATCGCTTACCTGCTCCGGTAGGTCTCCATTAGGTTCGGCATTGTTTTCGATCCATTTCAAGAGCTCACTCGCTCTAGTTTTCTCCCCGGTCAAAGCATAATACCAACCCAGCCAGGCTGTCAGCAAGATCCATTCGCCTCCACCGTAATACACATCCTCTTTATAGCGATACACCCCTCCATGTAATAAATGCAGCTCTTTTTCAATCGATTGAACAGTTCCAATTATTGCCGTGTTGCTCAAGTCAAAGACGTGATAAGGTACCGCCAAACCCAGCAGGCTGGCATCTACGCCGCTTTCTATTACTGGGGTTGTTGCCTGACCCTCTTTAGCTGGCCAAAGATGTTTGATGAATTTTCCATTCAGAATGGCATGATCAGTTAGAAAAGCTTTGATTTCATCTGCAAATCCCTGCGCATCAAAAGTGCATGAAGATAATTTACCCGCGGCTTTCAAATCTGCAATCGCAGCCACACCACCATAAGTCGTAGCCAAAGAATATGGATGTAAATATTCAGGATGTTCCTCCCAGCAGTCATAATTTGGTAACTGCCAGACAAGTTTTAAATAGTGCATTGTAACGTTAATCGGGTCGATTAATTCATCCAATAAAGCATAATTCCGGGTTGATCGCAAATGTTCAGCCAACCCCCACAACCAACTTCCGTAACCATCCATCTGAAAATTGCCCCACTGGCTATCAACGTTTTCCTCGAAGCCATCCAGGGTAAAGCGAGTATTAAGGATCCCTCGATTATCGGGAATTTTACCGGCTTGTAATTGTGCTGTCAAAATATCCACTTTAGCAGCATAACGATTAATGGTTGAGCCAACCCATCGAAAGAATTTTTCAGAACTTTCGTGCTCACCTGCCCGGTCCATCGCATGAGCAATAAAACTGCCATCCCGCAGCCAACAATAACGATAAGTAGGAAATGCCGGGCTGGCAATGAAGGCTCCCCCTTTATCCTGATTATTTAAAATAACATTTATGCTGTGACGATAAAGGTCCATGAAACACAACTCCCAAATATTAATACGATCAAAAATAATTACGCAAATTCAATCAACAAGACATCCCATACATCCAATCCAGGAATTGTTATGATTGTCATCTTCCCCCGCTCTATAAATTCCAGAGTAATCGGAGAAAAAGAAGATCTGTCCGGGGTAACCAACCAAATATTTTTTGGAGAATGCTCAAGGCAAATTTCGACCTCTAAGCTAGTAAATGAATCGGGCTCCGCGTGTTCTTCGTTCCAGCACAATGGGGATTCGCTCTTCAAGTTCACTAGACTGATAGAAACACCTCTTTGCCCCTTTCGAAAAAAGGCCTCCACTCCTTCAGGGACTTTAATATCAGGCTCATTCGATTCTGGAATCAGAGGACCAAACCAATTTTCATAGCGGATGATGAAATCCGCCTGTTTTCGTAATATTTGGGTTAAGCCATATGGAATTTCTTCGTGTTTCGGAAAATATGGATCCGACAACAGCCTCGCGTTTTCACCAACTTCGATACGAGTTCCACCAGCAGAAATAATCAAAGCGTCTGCAAGTTGGTTGTTAACCGCACGATCAGCGGGCAGGTAAAGTGCAATGACTACTGGTTTTTCACTGGATAATCTACGCGCATTACGCACGATCTGCACCAAATCAGTGTAATGGATATCGGGAGGCCAGATTTCAATATAATTGAAGGTCGTTGGTGAAGCAGCTAGGGTTTCGATCGGCCAATTGCCCACGGCATTAAACAGCACTTGCTTTCCGGGATGCTCCTCAACTGCATTACTTACAAAATCGCCAAAAGCTTGGGGTAAATCAACTGGGTGCTTGTTCATGTCAAACCCGGTTTTTGGTTCACCATATTGATCGATGTGCAAACCGTCAAATGGCAGAGACCGCAAAACCTTATGGCATTCATTTAACAAGTGCCGCTGCCAGTCACCTCCCGCTACCGGGTTCATGATTCCCAGAAAATCAGTGCCAAACGGAATGGGTTTGTGTTCACCATCATAAAGCATCCAATTGGGATGTGATTTCCAGAAAGAAACGGAAGCAGCGTAGATCGCAAGGTAAGCCATCGCAGCCATACCGTGGTCATGAGCTGCCGTGATCAGTTTTTTTGTTGTATGAAGCGAAAGCGGCCGGCCCAATGGGTCCAAGTAGTTTTCTTGGGGAGGAACCAGCTCATCATGACGATATTGCCAATCATAGAATTGCAACCCGTTAATGTGAAACTTGGAAAGTAACTGCATCGTTTCTTCCTCGTTTTCACGTAAGCGAGAAAAGTCGCACACAAATCCGTACCGTGGGAATTGTGTCCAATCTGACAAAACATCAAAAGCAGTCTCGATCTTATTGGGTATGCTAAGCGGATTTTCCAGTGATACTGCAGCACCATACCCAGCCGGAGTGTTTAACGGCGGCTGCCATGTGAATTTGACTTTGTTCCGGCCTGAGGCAAGTTCTCTCTCTTCACTACGAATTATCATCAAATTTATCTCGTGAAATACTTGCATCACAAAGGAGTATTTCCCAGCAGTAACTGTTTCACATTCGAGAATCAAACATACTTCCTCACCTGGATTGTACATACCTCTCTCAGGATAGAAATCAATAAAGCTAAATGGTTGAATTGAAGAATCCATTTTCTATCCTTTTATTCCTGTGGTAGAAACCCCTTGCACAAAATATCGCTGGAAGAGAATGAAGATGATCACCACGGGAATCAATGCGATCAACGAGGCTGCAAACACCTGGCCCCATTCAGTTAAATGTTCGGATTGAAAGAGCGCAAGACCGATCGGCAAAGTGCGGTTCACAGAATCCCCGATATTGACGTTTGCCCAGGTGTACTCTTCCCACGAGTAGAGGAAAGAGTTGATCACAACAACTGCCAAGCCGGGGCCGGACAAAGGCAACACGATTTTCGTAAAGATGGTGAATGGACTGCCGCCGTCGATCATGGCAGCCTCTTCAAGGTCGCGCGGAACGTCTTCAAAAACGCCGCGCAGCAGGAAAGTTTGCATGGCAATGTTCATGGTCACATAGACCAGGATTAACCCCCAAAGGTTGTTATATAGATCAAGTTTATGAGATACGATGAATTGCGGGATGATCAACATCACGGGCGGAACCATCATTCCCAGCAGCAAGATATAAAACAGCGCCTCTTTACCCGGAAAGTTTAAGCGTGCAAAGGCATAAGCCAACATTGAACTAATGAGCACGGTTAATAACGTGGCGGTGAGAGTAACTTTGACACTATTCCAAAAATATAAACCAAAGTGATCGGTTGTTACTGCTTTGATGAAATTATCAAAGGTTGAAGGGTTCGGCCAGAGCTGGGGAGGCAGCTCAAATACCATCGTTTGCGGCTTGAAAGCTGTTGAAACCATATACCAGATCGGAATCGCAACAATGCCTAATCCCAACAGAAGAATCGAATAGGAGATAATTTTATAAATTAATTGGGAGCGTTTCATATCATTCTCCTGCAGGCTTGCGCAGTAGTTTCAACTGCACCACACTGAGCACGAATACGAATATTGTCAATAAATAGCTGATGGCTGCACCGCTGCCAAAATTCATGCGGGAGAAAGTGGCGCGATACATCAAGGTTAATATGGAGTGCGTTTGATCCATCGGGTTCCCGCGAGTGATTAACTGGAAGGGCACGTAGGCATTCAAACCACCCAACACGAGCACCACTAAAAGGAAGACTAACGTTCCACGCATCATGGGTAACATCACACCAGTCAATCTTTGCCAACGGTTGGCTCCATCTACTTCTGCGGCTTCGAGCAATTCGACTGGGATGGATTGCAGGCCGGCCAGGAAGATTACAGCAGCCCAACCGACGCCTTTCCAAATATCCACCAATACTACCGGTACCAACGCCAGGGTAGAATCAGCAAGCCACATAATGTTTTTATCTATTACATGCAGCACATCTTTCAGGAAATAGTTGACCAACCCACCCATACCACTAAACATATACGTGAATAAAAGAGAAACGATAACCCAGCTGGTTATGACAGGCAGGTAATAAGCAACACGAAAACCGGTGCGCCCACTAAGTTTCTGATTGAGGATGACCGCCACGAAGAAACCCAACACCATCTTCACTACGACGGTTATGACTGTGTAGATCACGGTATTACTTACGGCACGTTGAAAGATCTGACTTTTAAACTGCGTAATATAATTCTGAAGACCGACATAAACTGAGCGGTCAGGATGAGCAAAATTCCAATCGAAAAAACTTATGCGAAATGAATAGAGCAACGGTCCGAGAAAAAAGACAATTAACAAAGTAAAACCTGGTAAAAGGAAGATAATTGCAGGTGCGATCTGATTTCGCGTCTTTTTTTCTCGCATTTGTCGATCCTTAATAAAAAACCCGTTGATTTTCTGCTGCTATTTCATTATCATATGCTATCAAAGAGCTGAATACAATCTGTAGGTCTAGTATTTCGCTATCAGACTTTTCAGGCGGCTGGTGGATGTGAAATCCACCAGCCGCTACTCGATTTACAACAATATTATTGGGCAATCAAAGCGTTGATTTCTGTCGCAGCCTGATCAAGAGCTTCTTGCGGAGTCTGGTCGCCATTCAAAATGCGCTGATAGGCATTGTTGATCGCGTTATCCATATCGCTCCATTTGGGGCTTGGAACACGAGCCTGGGCGGTCTTCAATTGTTCCATGAAAATGCCGAAGTGAGCGGGCAGATCCGGATCACCGGCCAAACTGGAAATGGTCGGGATGACACCCACCTGAGCCAAAGCTTTCTGAGCTTCAACGCTCATCAGATAGGACACCCACTTGGCTGCAGCTTCCTTGTTCTTTGAACCGTCGAGGATGACGACATCTTCACCACCAACCACTGAACTGGTGCCAGTCGCACCGGCGGGGATCAAAGCAAATTCAAATTGAAGTTCAGGATAGTTGTTTTTGTAGATATCCACCATCCAGGGACCATCGATGATCATGGCATAAATTCCAGTGCCCTGACCGGCATCGGTCGCAATGCCGCCACCCAATAAATTGGGGGACATGCAGCCCTTGTCATAAAGGTCTTTGAGCATCGTGAAAGCCGCAACACTTTCAGCGCTATTCACGTAACCAGTAGCGGTTGTTATGCCGTCATCAACGATCTTGCCGCCCATCGCATAAAAGAGAGGCGCGGGCGCCCAGAAGTAAGTGCCGCCTTCAGCAAAACCATAAGTACCCTTGGCAGTATCGGTCAGTGCGCAAGCATCTGCAACGAATTCTTCGATCGTGGCCGGAGCGCTGGCGATACCAGCCGCTTCAAAGGCAGCTTTGTTGTAGACGAGGACCTGGGTGTTGGTGTTCTGTGGCAAACCATAGTAATGTCCATCCCATTTATTGGTGGAGAGCGGACCGGGGAAAACAGAGGCCGCGATTGCATCAAAATCAGGTAAAAATCCATCAAGCTGCATCAAAGCGCCCTGACTTGCGAATTCTGAAACCCAGGCGATGTCCATGCGGACGGTATCGGGAACATCCCCACCCGCAATTGCAGTCAACAATGCGGTTTTAAAATCGCTCCAGGCATAACGAGTTGCTTGTACAGAAATGCCGGCATTGGCGGATTCAAATGCAGAGATAACTTCATTCAGCTTGGCGGCCTCGGCATCACTCATGGTATGCCAGTACTTGATGGTGACAGGTTCGGCTATCGGAGCTTCGGTAACAACGACTTCATTGGGAGCAACGGTCACATCGGCAGGCGCTTCGGGGGTGGCTACTTTTGCGCAAGCACCAAGAATAATGCTCATTACGATCAAGACGGACAGGATAATAAACGGGAAACGCGCTTTCATTATCAACTCCTTTTGTTGGTTAAAATTACTTTAACTTTCAATTTATATCTGGTCTAAAAAAAACCTTGCATTTCAATTATCAACCTTAGCATATGATTGATTATTCTGTGCTTATTGTCTTCTCCTCCTTTCTCGCTATACCGTTCAGGCAGCTTGCGTCACTTGAACCGGTTCAATAACCGTTTAAAAAAATCACTTATTGTTCATTGGTCCTGTAGATTGCCTGACCACCAGTTTAGGTTCGACCATGGTTTGGGGCAGAAGATTTTCACCAGAAATGACCGAAAACAAGGATTGCATAAGCTCAAAACCAATCTTGCGGAATGGCTGCGCAATAGTGGTAAGCGAGGGCTGCCAGTGATCCGCCAAACTGATATCATCAAAACCAATCACTGAGATGTCTTTCCCAGCTTGCAAGCTGCGCATCTGAAGCGTGCGCATGACGCCAAAAGCACAAATATCATTGGCCGTAATGATGGCGGTTGGAGGTTCAGGCAAATCTAAAAGCAGTTCGGTTGAAATATGCCCGTCTTTTTCGTTAAATCCTCCTTCAATCACATATTCTTTATAGATCTCCAAGTGACTCTCTTCCATTCCCCGGACATAACCTTCCCACCGCTGACGAGTGCACATCAGCCCTTCAGGAGGGGTGATATAGGCAATTTTCTGATGTCCAAGTTCAACAAGGTAGCGAAGCGCCATCTGAATTCCAGCGGCTCCATCGACATCCACATAGGGATAATCGTTTGAAATATCCGACTGGCCAAATGCCACAAATGGAAAGTGCCTGCTGGTTAATAATTTCAATCGCTCATCCTGCGATCGGATCCCCATCAAAACCACCCCATCCACCTGACCCTCACCAATCAACCGCTCGTATGTTTTTAATTCCTGAGCGTAATTCGGTGCTGCAGAAATCAAGACTGCATAGCCATTCTCGGCAGCTATTGAATTCAAACCAGCGAGAAGCTCTAAAAACGCATTGTCGCCCGGATCTGTGCTGCGGTAATCCTCAGGGTGAATAATCGGCACCAAACCAATACGAAGGGTTTGGCGTGATTTCAGACTGCGCGCTGCAGCGCTTGGGTGATAATCCAACTCCTGAATTTTGCCGTGGATCTTTTTGCGAGTTTCTTCTGCCAAAAGCTGTGGGTCATTTAAATAATTCGACACCGTCCCGATTGAGACGCCAGCAGCAGAGGCGATATCACGAATAGTTGTCATTTTTATTGAACCGTTTCAATAGTAATTATAGAGAATTTGAAATCGGTTGTCAATAGGGAAAATCAAATGTGGGGAAAATCAAATGAGGCTTTAATTTAATGTCTTTATTTCAGAGGTTGCATATTTTCAACTCAAGCGGGTAAAATCTAAGCATGGAAACCCCGATCACAATCATCGGCGCCGGGCCTGCCGGCATGACCGCCGCTCTCTTTGCAACGCATACGGGCGCAAAGGTGCGCCTGATCGACGGCAACGAAAGGGTCGGGCGCAAACTGCTGGTCACCGGCAGCGGGCGCGCCAACCTCACCAACCAGCATATGGACGCAAACCTTTTCGCCTGCGCCGACCCAGCTTGGATGAAGACCCTGCTTGGTCAGTTCGGACACGCAGAATTAATTGCGTTTCTCGAAAGCATCGGCGTGCTCACCTACTCCACCCCCGACGGCTGGTGTTACCCGGTTTCCGAATCCGCGCAGACCGTAGTGGAAGCCTTTGATAACGCGCTGCGTCTCGCCGGGATTGAACTGGTGTTGAATACCAAAGTTACGGCTATACGCAGCGATAAACAGAGCTACTCTCTCACCCTGGATTCCGGCGTTGTGTTGAACTCCGAGCGTCTAATCGTGGCGGCGGGCGGTAAAGCTTACCCCACCCTCGGTTCGCGCGGCGAACTGTTCGGCTCGCTCAAGGCGCTCGGTCACACCGTCCTCCCCCTCACCCCCGCCCTGGCGCCGGTAACCTGCGACATGACCCCTTACAAAAAAATGCTCGGTGTGCGGCTGGACGCGCGCGCCAGTTTATATGAAGGAACCACCCTTCTGGCTGAGACCACCGGCAACCTGATCTTCAATGAGTGGGGTTTGAACGGCCCGGCGGTGATGGATCTCAGCCACCACATTTCCGCGCGCTCCGGCGCCAAACTAGAGCTGCGCCTCAATCCTCTCTTCGCTAGCGAACTCACCTTGCGTACGCTCATTGCGCGCCAGCGCAGCACCCCCACCCCTTTGCGTATATTACTCGGCGCAGTGCTGCCGCCCAAGTTGCCACCTGTGCTGCTCGCCAAAGCCGGTTTCTCAATGGACGTGAAGATCAACGAGCTCAACGACGCACAGATTGGAAAGCTGTTCCGTCTGCTGACTGCCCTGCCCTTCAAGGTGACCGGGGTGCGCGGGTTCGAATACTGCCAGGTCAGCGCTGGCGGTGTGCCCGTCAGCGAAGTAGACCCGCTGAACATGCGTTCACGGACAGCGCCCAACCTCGCGCTGGTGGGCGAAACGCTCGACGTGGTCGGTCCGTGCGGGGGGTATAACCTGCAGTTCGCCTTCAGCTCCGGCGCGGTGGCCGGGACAAAGATCAATAATTAGGAAAAAACCTTCTATTACTTTCATTTACTATTGACAATACGCCGTGCATCTTGTATGTTATAACGCATTATCTATCTACCTGTTTTAGATTATTCATCATTGGAGTGTTACATGCCCAGCCTTGCCCCTTTTCTGATTTACGTGGTGGTTACCACCTTCACCCCCGGACCGAATAACATCATGGCGATGACAAACACGGTGCGCTACGGATTCCGCAATGTGAGCCTTTTTCTGGCTGGCATTGTAACTGGTTTTTTTGTTGTGCTGTCGATATGCGGTTTCCTGAATATGTGGCTGGTGAACCTTTTGCCCCAGATGAAGACCTGGCTGAACCTCCTGGGAGCGATGTACATGGTGTACCTTGCCATTCACATCATGCTATCCAATTCGTCCAAAGAGGATTCTGGCAAGAAGTCATTGAACACATTTTTAGCCGGTTTCTCGATGCAATTCCTCAATGTGAAAGTGATCCTGTACGGCATTACAGTGTTTTCCATGTACATCATCCAGTATTATCAACACCCGGTCGAAGTGGGGTTGTTTGCGCTCATGCTGGCGGGGGTCGGACTGATGGCTGTTTTGAGCTGGTCATTCGGCGGACATCTCTTCAGAAATCTGCTGAATAAGTACGGCAAGATATTTAATATAGTGATGGGGATGTTATTGATCTACACTGCTGCAGTTTCTGTGTTTTAGTAATCTTGGCGCCATCTATCCGGCGCTGCCAGGAGGTGAAGCGAGGGGGAAGTCGGTGTGCAAGCTGTGTCATGCACCTAATCATACTAAGCCACTCTCCAGCCTTTGGATTATGCGCCAGGCGGTGAGGGTCAACCAGCGAGAGGGTTCTTTCTTTTGTCCGAACTCCCAATCTTTCCAGGCCGTCCAAACTGACTCGAGCGTAAAGCGTCCTTGCCGGTCAGCTTTGCTTTTTAATACGGTTAGCATGTCAAGCATTCGCTTATCTTGCTTAAGCCATGAGAATTTTGACAGAACATCAAGCACGTGAATGAGGTCGTACCAAACCAATGGAATCTTGGGTTTACGAAAGTCTGTCCCCATGTAGAACATATAGGGATGTTGAGTGTCGCTCTCGCTCCATAACCTGAGAAGGGTATCGGTTCCAACCTGGCAGGCAGGGTTGTCTCTCCATTCCTCGATTTCTGATAATGCCTTTAGCATAGCCAGGTTCGCAAATGGGCAAGGGTCATCTTTACGGCCTGGTCCGCGGAATTTCCCTAGTTCCTTTGAGACGGCGCAGGGCCACCCATTGTCACGCAATAATCCAGCCAGATATTCGATGGCTGCCTGAACGGGTGGCTCGTTTTTAAGACCAAACTTTATCAACGCATAAACTGTGAGGGGTGCATCACATAATGCCCAAGCCCATTGATCCTGACCTGTTCCGCCATAGTGTGCAGGGATATTCATGGGGAGTTGGAACGGTCCTTCGACCGATTGATGCGCCAGAATGCGGGTGATGATGGCATCCATGCCAGGATCGCCGGCTCTTAGCCCCAGATCGGCGAGGAAGGTTAATTTGTGAAATGGTTGGCCGGCGCTCTTGTGGCTTGAGATTACAGTTCCTGGCCATCCAGAGAGTTCGGAAATCAAATGTTGAACCTGGGCATTCGCCAGCATACTTTTACGGGCAGACATGACTCGAGAGTCTTGCTCGGATTGCCCCAGCATATCGAGTCTGGTGCGATATTCGATCCAGGGCTCTCCTTCAAGCAACCAATCGATTGGAGCGTTCATATTTCTCCTTATCCTCGCATATTTCACAATGGTAGCATGTCGGCATGCTGATTTGAAAGTAAAGATTGATATTCACACCTTTTCGTTTAACCAGGCCAGAATTTATCCATTCCCCAAATCTACACTGCACTAAATCACTTTATACAATGTAGTACCTCATGTTACTTTTCCAGCCACTTTCTTGTCTCAACATTTCTGCTTTTTTAATTCTTCCCATCAAAAAGTAGGCACGGTATTCATGTTCCAGCGATAAAACGGGGATTTGCATTCCGTCAATTCCAACCCATAATTTGTGGAGTTCCACCTTGACTGGTTCCTCCCAGGTCTGATCGTCCAGGCGTTGTTGAAGATCACCCATGATTTCAACCTTGACGCCCCCGATTGCGAGCGCCCCAAAGTGTGAACGGATGCGCTCAGATGGCAAATAGCGCACCGGCTTGACCACATATTCAGAAAACCGGCGTTCAATCTCATAAGCGCCCTCTTTATCCGTCTGGAGATCAATGTCGTGAACCGCCAGTTCCATGCCCTGTAAAGCCATTCCAAGACTGCCGGTAATGACCCAATTCAACCGCCCGGCTTGTTGGTTTTCCATCCGGGAATAAATGATTCGCAATGGATTAAGAAATTTTTCTTCGATCATCGGATGTTGCTCACTGGTTTCTGTGGAATGTGATCGTACGCTCTAAAGTTACTGCATCCATAAATCCCTGCTTCATGATGGCCAATCATTGATTACACAATACGGGATTTTCAAAGATTACTGGCTTAATGATTGAATTTCCTTAATATCATAATTATGGGTATTGCTCTAAATAACGCAACTTGTCTGCGTCTAATGCATGCGGCGTTGGCTTCCTTTTTTGAATATAGAATCTCCTGCAATCCACCACCCGAAAAATTCATTTATTTGTTACGGCATTTTGTTTAGTTCGTTTTGGCGCCCTACCCGCCGGCAGCGGTCGCTGCCTTCTCGATCCAATCCCCGATGTTTTCTTTCCCATCGTCCTTATTCCAGAGATAGAAGGGGTACCCTTCAGGAATCCTCCCGCACCGTTCAGACTTATTCCCCTGAAGATCCTTGATCTTGCTGACGTCTATTCCCAAGAGACCGTTCCCGTTTTCGATACTTTTCTCAATCGCATAATTGACTACTTGGCTGCTGCACGTTTCTTTTCCAACCAGCACGACTGTTACAGAAGTTCCTTCGATCTGTTCAGTGATCCAATTTTTTATGGCTTCATCACCTTGCTGTTTTATTTCGTTAAAACCCTTAACATCAATGAAACCGGCAGCTTCTTTTCCTTCAGCTACCCAACATTCTCTGATAACCGCAGCTCTGGATGCGTCTTCATCTGTGAAACTAAAAAACACTTTCCTGTTTAAATTATCTCCTTGGTAAGAAGCCGTCTCCTGTGTAATCAATAAATTTCCAACAACCCACCTGAAAACCCAAAGCCAAACCCAAGGGATGGGGATAATGAAAATACTCGCCAGACTTGCAAGCAAACATCGCCATAATAGTTCCCAGCCACTCCCAAGAAATTCAATTCGATTTTTACCAGCGTCAATTTTGCGGCACACCCACCGCAGCATTGCCACCGATGCCCAAGCCCAGCCTATGATTGTATATGCGGAAAGGGTTACTAGCAGGATCCATCCCAAATAAGGGATGTAGTCGCCCTTGAAGTCGAGATTTGTGCCATCGCTTAACTTGATGTTAGAGAAGAACCAACGCATGATCCTCAAACCAATCATCGCACTAATTGGAATTATTAGAATCAATAATCCAAAGGTTATATAAAGAGAAGCTGTTGGATCATCAACCATTCTTGACAATTGGGGGACGTACGCTAATAACATAGAGAGGGCAAAATAAGCCCAGACTTGTCCACCCTGTCCTTCAAATGACGCCTTGGTGCCGTCAGAAAACTTGAGATTTCGTATAAGCCAACGGTACAGAGCAACTGCACCCCATGCGGCAGGAATAATGAATATCCCCAGCAAACCAACGTACAAGCTCCAACCGAGAGCCTGAAAGCCCGTACCAGTGAACTCAATTCTTCTTTCTTTAGACATGGTAGTGTTCCTCCTTTTTACATTTTAATCCCGCCAAAAAATAATTGGACGTAATTGCTATGAACTCCCTGATTTTTTTATCCATCGAACTGTTTGTTATGCGTTTTTTTGGGTATTATAGGCATGTGTTCATTCCACCGGCCAAAATAATTCCAATCTATTATTTACGGCAGCGCTCCTTTTCTTCATGCTGACGCTTCACCTCCCGGCCACTTTCGCAGCAGTTTCGATCCAGCGACCGATGTTTTCTTTCCCATCGTCCTTATTCCAGAGATAGAAGGGATATCCTTCAGGAATCTTTCCGCACCGTTCAGACTTTTTCCCCTGAAGATCCTTGATCTTGCTGACGTCTATTCCAAGGAGGCCCTTGTTGTTTTGCATGCTTTTCTCGACTGCGTATTTTACCCACTCACTGTTACAGGTGTCTTTGCCTACCAACACAACTGTTACAGAGGTTTCTTCGAGTTGTTCATCGATCCAAGCCTTTACTACAGCCTCGCCTTGTTTTATTAATTCTTCAAAGTCTTCTGTATCGATAAAGCCGACAGCTTCCTTTCTTTCTGTTATCCAACTCTCTCTTACAACAGCCGCCCTGGAAAAATCACCGTTCTCGAAACTAAAGAACACACTTCTGATTGAATTTCCATCTGTTTGGGTTTCATTACTCCTTCTGCGCCGCACAAACAAGAAAATCACCAGTAATAAGACAGCCGCGGCAATCACAATGAAAATGTAAACCCCCGTCATCAGATTTTTCGAAGTCTTTTCCTGAACGGCTTGTTCATCGTTGATGGTCTGGACAACGGAAAGGATTTCGTACGCGGTTTGACTGATTCTTCCGATATCCAAATTAATGGGAAACCCATCCTCAAAAGATGTGATCTGCGCTTCAAACGTTGCGGCCTCAGCGGGTCTTGTTTCAGCAATTTGTTTAACTATTTCGTGCATTGTTGAAAACGTGACCTTCAGTTCTTCAGGAGTTATCATCCCGTCACGGTTGCTATCCAAAGGGATCGACGTCGGAATCGGTTTTGCCGCTGTTGTACAGGATGCCAAAACGAGGACGATGCACAAGTTCACAAGGAACATTTTTGTTTTCATTTTCACCTCCAGCAATAAATGAACTGCCCTCTAAATGACCAAGAAGGACAACAATCCTTTTTCATCACAAGAAAAACGAGAAAGCCCCTGAACCTTTAATTGTAAGAATTCGAGATATGTTTTTAAACATGTTGAATTGATAACCAAGTTTGACTATTATAATAACTCATTCGGATTGTCAATTCAATAAGGTGATGATGAATGGTGATGATGAAATCCATCGCTTATAAACCGATGAAAATGCCTGGCAGCTTGGGTCTCAACACCCGCGGCCGGCTTTTGATAGTCAACATGTCACTGCCCCATTATCAAATTTCACCGGATTATTCATTTTTTATAATGTCCGGAGTATAATACATTCAACTTTATGAATATGTCTGATTATACCCCCGCTTTTAAACGACTCTCTGAAATCTACTCCCTGCTCGGTCAGCCCGCCCGTTTGCAGATCGTGGCGCTGATTGGCAAAGGCGAAGTTTGCGTTTGCCACATC
>WOUT01000103.1 GCA_009773005.1 Chloroflexota bacterium
GGGAAGCTTGTCGACGCAACGTTTCTTTCACAGAAATAGTAATTATCGCCAAGTTCTTTGGAGAGCACCTGAAAGACTACGGCCTGGAATATATCCAACTGGACGACGGGTACGAAAAACTCCCGATTCCTTCAGACTCTAAGGGCACGTTGTCGGAAGGCTGGTTAGAAATCAATGAGCGATTCCCTGAAGGGCACCCAGGCGTGATAGCCAAGGTCCGCGAGAATGGCCTTCAGCCGGCTATTTGGACCAATGCTAACGTGACAAATAAGGAATTTGCGGAGAAAAATTCACAAAACTTTATTAAAGATCACGATGGAAAGTTGATGCTGGGAGAGTGGATCGACTATCTTCTCAATTGTTCTGATGAGACACTAATCAAACATGTTTATCCTTACTACAAAAGCCTTAAGGATTTAGGGTATACGTATTTTAAAACCGATGCCATCCGTCATTTGATCATGGATGGATTACACGAAGCCGTCAGGCAGGGATTGATCTCTAACGATGAGGCTAGAGACCGCTTTAGAAGGTTTATGGAATATGCCCGTAAAGGAATTGGTGATCAGAGTTATTTTCTGGCTTCATGGGGTGTGCTTTCGGAAGCAATTGGGGTTGTTGATGCATGCCGGATTGCAATGGATGCAAATCCGACCTGGGCTGGTATACGGATGCAACTGGTTGAATCAGCTCGCTGGTTCCATTCCCAACGAATTTTGTTTTTGAACGACCCAGATCATATTTGCGCTCGCACTAATATTGAATGGCTAAAGAGTGTAACATCTTTGATTGCTCTATCTGGAAGCTTATTTATGTTAAGCGACCCCCTGGTTGAATATACCGAAGAGCGCCTTACGATCATAAAAAAGAATTTACCTCCCTTAACCACAATGACCGGGGAAACAGGTCCCATGGACATAACTTATCCTGCATTTACCTGGACGATGGACATGGCTGGGATATATCCAACAATGGATGATGATCATCCCCTTTCGACCTTATGGTGTTTCCACATTGATACCCCTGACAGGCGCTGGGCTGTTCTCGGCCGTTTTGCGACTGTGCCATTAAGATCATCTGAAATTAAAATGACTGCGCTGGGACTGGACCCTGAATCCGAATATCTAGCCTTTGATTTCTGGGCTCAAAAAAGTCTTGGGAAAGTATCCAGAAATATGCGTTGCCAACCACTTGAACTTGGTCGTTGTCAAGTACTTGCCCTGGTTCCTGTAAAAAATGAACCGCAATTTCTGGCTTCGTCGCGTCATGTAAGTATGGATGTCATCAGTGTAGAAAAAATCCAATGGTTGGAGAATAAACTAACCCTTGAGATTACCGGTGTACCTGATACTACTGAAATTTACTGGTTCCACACCCCAGATGACTTCAAACTAAAATCGGTAAAAAGTAGTCAATCAAATACCGAATGGTCTCAAGAAGGCGAAATCATCAAGGTTGACATTGATTTCAAAGCGAAAGTAGTTGATTTAGTGCTTGAGTTTATATTAGACCCTTCTCTGATGCGAATATAAATGCCTGTAATTAAGATCATCGAATATAAGCATGGAAATTATCCAGCCAATCCCAATTTTAGGATTAGAAAGAGTGCCAAGTGTTCGATTTTCCTCACCGTCGTTATAACCCTTTAACCCGCGAATGGATTTTGGTCTCGCCTCACCGCGCTAAACGCCCCTGGCAGGGTCAGGTCGAAAAGTCGGCCCCTCCCTACCTACCCGAGTATGACCCCACCTGCTACCTGTGCCCTGGTAACGAGCGTGCTGGTGGCATCAAAAACCCTGTATACTCAGGCACTTATGTCTTTGACAACGATTTCGCCGCATTACTCCCTGATGCAGCCCCCGCCGACCCGGAAACACACCCGTTGTTCGTTGCCAAAGCCGAAACTGGCATCTGCCGTGTCATTTGTTTCTCGCCGCGCCACGACCTAACCTTACCTCAACTCTCACTCGACGAAACGGAAGGTGTCATCAACACCTGGGCTGACCAGACCGCCGATTTATTCCAGCACCCAGATATCGTCTATGTCCAGATTTTTGAGAACAAAGGTGCGGTCATGGGTTGTTCCAACCCGCACTCTCACAGTCAGATATGGTCACAATCCCGGATCCCGACTGAACCTGCAAAGGAACTATCCTCGCAAAAAGAATACTTCACTGTGTATGGAAAGTCACTGCTGCTAGATTATATGCATGAAGAACAAAAACGTAGTGAACGCGTTGTTGCCACCAACGAGTATTTCACTGCTGTCGTACCATTTTGGGCAGTGTGGCCATTTGAGATTCTCATCATGACTCATCGAGCTGTACCCAATCTACCTGCCCTAACTCAGCCTGAGCGTTGGGCTCTAGCCGATATTTTACAACGAATCACCACGCGCTACGACAACTTATTCGAAACCTCCTTTCCTTACTCAATGGGCTTTCATCAAGCTCCAAACGATGGCAACGATCACCCCGAATGGGTACTCCATGTACATTTCTACCCACCCCTTCTTCGTTCTGCTTCGGTGCGCAAATTCATGGTTGGATACGAAATGCTCGGCATGCCGCAGCGTGACATCACCCCCGAGTCCGCTGCCGCCCGTCTTCGCAATCTCCCTGAAATTCACTACACCCTGAAATAGCCATGCAAACCAAAGACCTTGTCACCTACACTTTCCGCCACCGTTTTGGTAAAGAACCAGTTTTTACTGCTCAAGCACCAGGTCGCGTCAATATTTTGGGTGAGCATGCAGATTACAACGATGGGTTCGTGCTACCTGCTGCGATTGACCGATTCACTTACATTGCTTTTTCCCCAGCCACGGTCAGACCGGAATGTTCCACTATTGTGACTGTAGATTTTACTGAAGAGGTAATGTTTACACCTAAAAGCATAAAACCAGCGTGGAGGGCGCACCGCTACCTGAATGGGCTTACTACCCTGCCGGGATAGCCTGGACGCTGACCAAAGCTGGTTTTTCAACCCTCTCAATCGACGCGGTATTCGCATCCGATGTGCCTCGTGGTGCCGGGTTGAGTTCCTCCGCTTCGGTTGAAATGGCTTTTATTGTTGCCTGGTCAGCCCTCGGCGGCTGGATCCTGCCTCCCATGCAGCGTGCCTTACTCGGCCAAAAAGCCGAAAACAATTATGTCGGTGTCAACTGTGGTATCATGGACCAGTTTGCTTCTGCTTGTGGCGTAGCTGATA
>WOUT01000046.1 GCA_009773005.1 Chloroflexota bacterium
GCAGCAATACAGAAGCCGAAAAAATACCGGGATGATTAAGTGTCTGGCTGGTGGGCTGTATGGACTCACCGCACACCGATCAATTTCAGCAAAGAAAGCACGCAGTTCCTGATCTGTGTAGATATGCGGTACATAGCGGATCTGCTTCCCGGGAATCCCTGTTGGAATGAGATAGGCATCAACGCCAATACTGTTTATGTATTTGGCCAGCTGCCGTACCGGGGTAATCCGGCGTAGAAGTCCATTCGCGTGTTCATTCTCTCTTTTTTCTGCCCAATGCATAGTGATCTCCTGGGTAAGGATCGTTTCATCAGGATAATTGTGCATGCAGAAAACATCAAACATTTTCAATATCCGAGCAGAGGAATCATAGGGATAACCAATTGAGTTTTTTTGTTCGATCAGACCTTCAATATAGGGCTTGAAATTGCCAGAGTATGCATATTTCATAACAGCTCCTCCTGGGTGACTTCAATTCCCTGTAAACTGAGTGCACAGGCACGCAGATGTGCCAGATCCGTAGATAGATAGACCTTAGTGGAATCCTTATTCCGATGCCCCAAGATACTTGAAATTATCGGGAGAGGCGTTTCTTCCGGGAGCAAACGCGCTGCCAGGGAATGGCGCAGACAGTGGAATCCCCTTTGATCACCATTGTCTTGCCGTATACCAGCGTCTTTCATTATCTTTCTGCTGATCCCATAACAACTAGAACGTCCTGCTAGTTTGCAATAGGGGGCCTGGGAACGCAGAAATATATAGGGCAGTTGCGAATATGGTCTTCCGTTCAGGATGTAATCCGCAATGGCGTTCCCAACCTCTGTTAACAAGGGAAGCACTAAAGGCGTATCTGTTTTTTCTTGAACGATTTCGATGGTATTGGCTTTCCAGTGGATATTAATTAGTTGAAGATTTGAGATATCAATAGATCTCAAGCCAGTCCTGAGTGCAAGTAACAACATGGCGTAATTGCGTTTACCAGAGGGCGTATTTCGATCCACAGAACTTAGAAGTTTCTGCTCCTCCTTGGGTGTAATCGTGGGGACAATAAGGGTCTTTCTTCCAAAACTACCGGGTATGGCATGGCTTAAATCCCCCATTATCAGGTTCTTCTTCTTAACAAATCTGAGGAAAGAACGCAGAGCCGATAATACTGTTCTCATACTGGTTGGCTGATACTGACTTGAAATTGCAGGAATAAAGAGACTCACCGTGATTAGCTGGATGTCTGCGATAGCCTGGATATTTTTCTTTTCTAAATATTCTAAGAATTGTCTGGAAACGATTCCGTACGTTTGGATAGTGCCAAACGCTTTCCCTTCATTTTTTAGGTTATTGACATAGTCATTTAACAAGAGCACATAACCCGGTTGATGCAAATAAGTTGGAGGATCATATTTGTGGCAGTTCCATGTGAATTGATCCTTTTCATAAATCTCTATCAACATATAAACTGTTAGGCGGATCAGTTTATATCGCCATTTTTTTATTGCTCCAGCCTCCATTATATCGCCATTTTTTTATTGCTCCAGCCTCCAATTTGTCCTTGGATTCAATCACATATTGCTCTGCCAATTGTTTTGAAAACAGGATCTGATTTTTTCCGATGAAATATCTAGTTAATCCTCCCCATATCATCGCATACTGATATAACGTTGATTGGCTGTGCTCTAATGGACGAATGGTTTCTTTCGTCCGTGCAATGAGTTCTGATAACAATATTTCGCCCATACTGCAACTCCTCCATAATATTTGTTTGGGAAATCCCCATTTCAATTATGGATTGTTTGGGCGCAAGAAATATTATCCCGAACTTTTTCGATGGTTCATTGTCGAATCTAAGTCAGTTTTTAGCCAGAAATAAAAACTTCGGGATAATAAAAACTTCGGGATAATCCTTCGGTTTTTTAACTCGGGCTGGTAAGACAGCAAACTGGTAATGTTCGGCTAGTTCCTGGTAAGCCGGGTTGATATCTGGCTCGTAGTAATTCGGCTTGGTAACTCCAGTCTTTAAATTATCGGGGATAACTATACGGACCACACCTCCAAAATATTCAATCGCTCTGACGTGTCCATTGTTCCAGTTGCATTGGTTTTCGCTGGATTGGGCTTCAGCATAAAGGTAGTTACTGGCTGGCAGTTCTGCTACAAATACCGAAACTTGGCTGATTTCACCCGTTTCCGGGTTGATCATCTGCATTTTTAGTCCGGAATAATCCACCTGCATGCGTTCGCCACCTATGTGGGTATTATGCATGCTGGGTTCACAATGGGTTTTCTTCCAGCGCCGGTAATATTCTTCAAATTGGGAGCGTTTGTAGCCATCTGGATTTTTTTCGATATATTCAATCCAGATCAAGTGCAGCGTGACACCCTTTTTGCATAATTCTTTTCGCACCTCTTCCCAATCCGGTAATGGTTTGGCTTTTTCTGGCAATTGGGGTTGTTCCCCAAACATTTTTTGATATATCTCGTCTTCGCTCAGCTCTCCCAGAGGCCACCCTATCCCAGATGCCTCCGCTCGACGCAAATATTCCCCAACTGTGCTGTTGGAGATTTTGCAGGCCCCGGCAATTGCCCGGTTTGATAAACCTGCTTCATGTTTTAATCGCAGGATTTCTTTGATTTTTTTCATGGTTAATCGCTCCTGTGCCAATGTCTACCTCCTTGTTATATTAGGAAGTAGCATGCCATACTTTGGATTAACCAGCGATTCTCTCTTGTCCTTGCTTTTTGAAAAGTGTGCGACTTACCCCGGTTTGGGTGTGCGCCATGCTCCGGTTTAGGTGTGCGGCTTACTCCGGTTTAACTGTGCGCCATGCTCCGGTTTTTGCAGTTTTTGTAGAATCCATTTGAAACTCCTTCATGTTGCTAAAAAATATGAATTTATTGATGTGATTTCATTAAATGTGAGAGCGATTGTGAAAAAAGTGACAAATATCTAATGGTCATCGTTTTAATATTAACTAAAATATTTGTTGATCCAAGGTGGGCAAATTCAAATATTCTGTATGGCGTATTTAAAATATTTCCACTTCATTACCTCGGATAGAATTACAACAGGCTGGAATGATGCCCGTTGAAGTAGAGATGAGAACTTCTTCTGGAAGAAATTGAGAGCTGCGTAAATGTATCATCACGAAGGGAAAACAAGATTGAGAAAATTACAACCATACTCATTTTATGTATAATATGAGTATGGTTGTAATAGGTGAATTGGCGCAATTAGAAAGAATAAGAAAGGTTCTGGAAGACCAGCATGGAACCCTTTTAACCTCCGATCTCGCTAAATACAGCATTCCTCGAACTTATCTTTCAATCCTGGAAAGAACAGGTGAAATTGACCGCGTTTCAAGAGGTGTATATTTGGCGGTTACCTCTATAGAAGATGAAATGTTTAGTTTCCAGGGAAGATATAAGGCGTCAATATTTTCACACGAGACTGCCCTCTACCTTCATGATTTGACAGATAGAACCCCATTGTCCTATTCAATTTCTGTACCTACTGGATATCATTCAATTAATTTAAAAGAGAGCGGGCATAAAAATTTTTATATAAATCGAGACCTGTTAGATTTGGGGGTCATTTTGATGATATCACCCCATGGAAATGAAATCAGGACCACAAATCTCGAAAGGACGATCTGCGATGTATTGCGGAGCAGGAACCAGATGGATGTCCAAATGGTGAACGAAACCTTGAAAAAATATATACTCCACCAGGACAGCAATATTGACCAACTCTACAACTATGCCACGCGATTCAGAATCCAAAGAATTGTCAGGGAATATATTGAGTTTCTCTTGTAAATAATCTGGGTAAATCAAATGATCATAGGCCCCTTGCGGCATAATTTACCGCTGGTGTAACTTTTGTGTTGAAATTTATACTAATCACGATTATAATAATTATGATTAGTATAATAAAGTGAAATACGCTAAACAAGATGTGGAGGTATTCATGTTCATCAACAGAGAAGCTGAATTAGAGCAATTGGGCCATCTATACGGCTCAGATCGTGCCGAGTTATTTGTCCTTTATGGTCGGCGACGGGTGGGGAAAACTGAATTGTTACGTGCTTTTTGCGTTGATAAACCACACATCTTTTTTATTGCGACACTCAGCAGCGATACCGAGCAATTGGCTACTTTTTCCCAGCAGATCTATGGATTCAGTCATTATGAAGTTCCCGCTGGTTTTACATTCCCTTCCTGGGACGCAGCGTTCCAAGCACTGGCTGATTTCCCTATGCAACCACGACCCATAATTATCCTGGATGAATTCACTTACCTGATCAGTGGCAACAAGGCCATTCCTTCGATTTTGCAAAAAGTGTGGGATGAAAAGTTAAAAAACACCAGGCTTATGCTGGTGTTGTGTGGTTCCTATATTGGTATGATGGAAACAGAGGTATTAGGATACCAGGCTCCCTTGTATGGCCGGCGAACAGCCAGCACTCTCCTTCAACCTTTAAATTTGCCTTCATCTTCGCTATTCTTTCCGCATTATTCCCATGAAGAGCAATTTTTAGCTTGGGCTGTTTTAGGTGGAATGCCTTATTATCTGCGTACTTTTAGCGACAACCAGAATATTTTTTCTAATATCCGCCAGCATATTTTAGATGCTCAAACAGGTGCCCTTTTCAATGAACCGCGCTTGCTGTTAATGGAAGAACTGCGGGAACCACGCAATTACTTCTCAATTTTGCGCGCTATTGCTCAAGGGCGAACTCGTTTGAATGAAATCACGCAAGCATCTGGTGTAAGCGAAGTGACCGCCGTAGCCCGCTATTTGGATATTCTTCAACAGATGCGTTTGATTACCCGGCGTGTGCCTGCAACAGAAAACCAACCCGAAAAGAGTAAAAAAGGGATTTACCAAATCGACGATCATTTCTTACGATTTTGGTTTCGGTATATTCAACCCAATCAAAGTGGGCTTGACCTTGGTCTAGCTGATGCAATTCTGAAACAACGCATTCTGCCAGATCTGGATCATTTTGTATCTACTGCATTTGAGGAGGCTGCAATAGCCTTCACTGCTCGATTGGCGCAAACAGGTGGTTTAACCTTTCTCCCCGAACGGATTGGTGGTTGGTGGGACCGAGATGCAGAGATCGATGTCCTGGCCATTAATCAAACAGAGAAAGCTGCCCTCGTCGGGGAGTGTAAATGGTCTGTCAACCTAGTAGGAACCAATATTTTGGACGACCTCAAACAAAAATCACAAGTATTGATGAAGGATTATGGAATTCAGAAAGTACAATTCGCATTATTTGCGCGTTTTGGCTTTACACCCGCCTTGGAAGAAAAAGCTAGGGCCGAAGGAATACAGTTGTATACGGTGGATTCACTTGTGAACAATCATTAGGTTCAGATATTGTTCTAGAAAGAGAACATTTCAATCAATTTTCGATCTGACTCATATTGCAACACGAATGACTACTTTGTCCCCCTAGGATAAGCCCTTTTCCCTTGCTATACTCAAATTAATCTGACAACCAAATAACCTATTCTTTCAATCGTTGGCCGGACTCTACCTGCTGGATGCGCACATAAAAGGTGCGCCAGTGCGAGTGTCCGGTTTTTGTATTTAAAACTTACCTGGAGGATGCATGACGATATTAATTCCGGTGGTGGGTATTTTATGCACCACGTTATTCCTTTTACTGTGGTATCCGAAACAGATCAAAACAGGCAGGTTGGCCGCCCTTTACACGGTTGATTCTGCACGCTCTTTGTCTTCCCTGGATCCGAAATCGCTGGAGTACAAACTGTTGGCCTCCGGGTTGAACATAAAGCCCATTACCTTTCGCTTACTGCGCATTGCTGCCGGTGTATGTGGGATGGTCATTGCCTGGTTGTTTTTGCCAGGTTTGCCGGCGATTGTGGTTGGCGGAATTCTTTTTTATATTCCTGGAGCCTGGCTGGATGATCGGGTGAAAAGTCGTGGACGAAACATCGACCAACTACTTCCCATTGCCATTGGCCGCACTGCTGCCGGGTTGCTGGCAGGTGGTTCCGTGCCGGATGTCCTTCAGCAAGTTGGAGAGTCGTTGGAGCTGGAAAAAACCAATCCGCTCACACCTGAATTTGTTCTCACCGCTTCAGAAATGCGCATCAAGGACCGGGTAGAAGCGCTCCGAAGTCTTGCGTCTCGCAGTCCTTCGGTGTCCCTGTCCAATCTTGCTCAATTACTGGAAGGATACACCGAGGCAGGTGGACGCGCCTATACCGGAGTTCTCATGGATATTTCTAGCCGTGTCCAACAAATCCTGATTGCCCGCAACCGTGCCCAAGCCAAAGCTGGCGATTCACTGGTCTCTGCTAAAGTGCTGCCAGTAGTTCTTATTTTTATCTTGATTTATCTCAGTCAGGATCCGATGGTACGTTCTTCTTTGATTGCCCTCCCCGTTCAAATCGTTATTGGGGTCACGATGGCAGCTATGGTGGGTGGATATTTCATCATTCGTTCAATGATCATGGAGGCCGTTTAGATGACCGCTTTAATTTACCTCGCTGGGATTGCTGTCTTTGCGTTGGTCATCTACCTGACGCTTGAACTGGCTCCAGCTGCACCCACCGGGCGTTTGTCTGAGATTCTTACTCCTGCGGATGGCGTTGTCCTAACCGGGTGGCGCAAATCCCTGTCTCCCCTGGATAAACCGGTCTCTAAATGGACGCCAGTTGGTTTTCTTCGAAAAACGCGTGCAGATTTGTATTGGGCGCATATTGGAGAGCGTTGGAATGATTGGAACGAAGTGCAATTTACCTCCCTGCGAGTGGCTTTAGCCGTAGCAGGATTTGGATTAGGGATGGTTGCCACTGCAGAACCCGTGTTCGCACTGGTAGGTGGGTTGGTCGGGTTTCAGTATCCTGTCCTATCAATGGGTGGCGTTGCCCGCCGTTATCGTCGTCAGTTCATTGCTCAGCTTCCAGAATATGTGCAATTGGTTTCAGCCCAGATGTCAGCCAATGTCTCTATGGAAGAAGCCCTGCGGCGCACAGCCCAAGCACAAAGTTTGGTTGGTAACTGGATGCGATGGGTACTTCAAATGGCGCAGGGTCGTGACTTGATCGAGCAAATGCAGCGTGAAGCGCAGGAATCCCATCTTCCAGAGTTGATCGGCATGTCTGTCCAGCTGGAATTCATCCGGAGGGGCACAGCTCAGCAGGAATTAATGGGGCAACTGGCCACCAGTATTGCGGCTGACTACATCGGCAGCGCTGAACAGCGGGCGGAAAAAGTTGGGGCAGAACTTGTTATCCCGATGGTAATTTTCTATTTCCTGCCATTCCTGGTAACCTTGCTCGCCGTGATCGGCTGGCCGATTGTCCAGAATCTCGGTGCAATGTGATGCTAAATAACCCCGTTCACTGCGTTCAGAGGCGTTCCAGTCGTCTGCGCGATCTGGCTGGTTTTGGTTTCTTTCTCTTTGCCGCGCTCATTTCTGCGATGTCTGCCTGGCAGCACCCATCGTTCGTAGCCTGGTTGTACACAATTCATAACGGGTTATTGGCTTTCTTTTATGCCCGAAGAGCACCGGCAAAACGCTATGATCGCACCGGTCTATGGTTGGGAATGATCGCTGCCTTCCTGCCTACATTTACCACTACTACTAGCCACACCGCATGGTACTTCCTGTTCCCGGTACTGGCGGGGTACATTTTGATTTTGTGGTCGCTCATCACATTGGGACCGCGATTTGGTGTTGCTCCCGCAGATCGAGGCCTGACGAGCCGGGGTCCTTATCGACTCTTGCGACACCCAATGTATCTTGGTGAATTAGTGTTTCGGGTGGCCATGGTTTTTAGTTCACCTCAGCTCTTTACTGCAATCATTCTGTCACTGGTACTGGTGTTCATTCAATGTTGGCGAATCATACGGGAAGAGAAAATGATCGAAGGATACACCTGCTATAAGCGCATCGTCCCCTGGCGGCTTATTCCTGGACTCTGGTGAAAAATGGCAAGAAACCTATCTAACCTGTGCTTTGGAATGGCTTTGAGCAGTTCCCTGCTCATGAAAATCTTTGCGGTTCCGGAAGAATTGATCTGGCTAGCCGTGTTCTGTGTGGCTGCATCTGCCATTCTGACCAATTTTATGTGGATTCGATCTATGGGTATCGCTGGGATCAGCGGGTTATCTATTGTCTATTTCAAATTAGGAAGTAGTTCGCTTCCTGGAACTGTCCTGACGATTCTAACCACTGTTCTTTTGATCGCAGCGGTTTTCATGGCGATCTACGCAGATATATCTTTACCAAAAAACAGTAACCAAGGAGACGAAAAAAAACATGAAGCTCAGTTTTAGAAATTCCTTCAAGTTAAATCGGAACGCGACACTAATCGTTTTGATAGGCGCACTCCAACCGGATCGAGACGTGCTGGAAGCTCTCTCACAGAATGGGAACCTTATGGTTCGGGAGGCTTTTACGACCCGCGGGGTTTTACAGGACCTGACCGGTGTTCAACTGGTGATTCTCGGAGATTTAATTTCTCTCCCGGATGTATCTAATGAGGTACTACAGAGTGCCTTGGATCGAAGCGGAATCCCGGTGGTATCGCAAGAGGGATTCCTTGCTGATCCTTCCGAATGGCTGGGACGAGCCCGCCTGACCAGTGCTAAACAGATCTCATTCTTGCCTGCAAGGCAAGTCAATCTTGTAAATTGGTCCGGGGGTGTAGGTAAAACTACTCTTGCGATGGCGGTCTGTAAACGTTTCGTGCAAAAAACCGGGCTGCCGGCGGCTTTGCTTGAACTCAGCATGGGTGGAAGCGCACTCCATGCTAGGGTTTCACCGGACTTGCCTGAGTTTTTTGCCATTGCCACACATAAAGAGACCCCGGCACTCTGGAATGGAGTGAGCTTATATCCCATGGATGGCCGTACCATCGATGTCCTATGGAGCGAAGATCCGCAAGGTGTCCGAAATTTGCTGTCAGAGATCCAACGGAAACACACTCTGTTTGTCGTGGACTGCTTTCCGGGGCATCCGCTTTTTGCTGAGCTATCCAAACCCAAGACTGGGTTAGTCAACGTTGTGGTCACCTCCCCTCGTGACGATGCCATCTTGCAGGCTAGACGATTGATCAACGAAATACCAGAACCCCGCCATTTGGTATTGAACATGGCGAAGTCTGTAGCGGATCGTGCTGAAGGCGGCATATCAATTGTTCTGCCCTACAACGAAACCTGGGCTCAATCCCTCGACCCACGCCTGGCTGATCCTTTATTGGAGTTAGTTTATAAGGGCTGGAAAGTAAAAGGAAATTAGTTTAGCTACTGGAACAGTCGAACAAAAACTCCCGTCTGCAAAACGGGAGTCAAATTACTTGATCCAGTGATTTAACCAACGCACTTGTCCTGGCCAATCCTCATTATCCGTTTCGAACAAAAGGCGATCCAATGCTTTGAACAATTCAGGCATAGGTTTCTGAGATGAAATAATAATCCCGCCATGATGAGGATAACGTTTCGATAAAACGACAAAGTCACGGATGTTGAAGGTAAAAATACACCGTCCCTGCGCTGTTGCACCTAGCAGTTGTTGCTCATCGGTTGCATCCAGAGCCATCCAATCATTCGGAGTTCGTGTGACATCGTGACCGGCTTCAAGTAGGGCACGCATTAGGGAGATTCGGGAGGCATCAGCATCTAAGTGCAATCGCGGTTCAGTCACGATTTATCCTCTAGCTCTTGTTCAATTTGAATATTGGCATCAACTTCAGGACGATGGGCGTTATAAAAAGCCTGAGCTTCACGGATTTGATTCATGTCCAATCCGTGGTCAGTCGCGATCTCTTCTAGGCTCAATCCCATTCTATCGTCTAAAACAATCGTCTGAACACGAATGCCAGTTCCGCGAATCACTGGGGTAACCCAGCCCGATGCTCCGCGTCGATAAGTGATTCCGGGAAAATTCGGGTCATCCACAGTTTGACGCAAAGAGGCAACTTTTTCTGAAACCGACCACATGATGAATTGGTTCAGCGAAATACCTTGCCGAGAAGCGAGTTCTTCGGCCTCACTTTTTAAATTAACAGGCAAATTAAGTGCGTAGCGAGTCATTTTATGCTCTCCTTCAAGTATATACATCATATACCACATCTTATAAGATGTCAATATTCCGTAATAATAAATTGAAAAATTTCATGGAATTATGCACAAAAGACCCCCTAGGATAAGCCCTCCTGACCTGCTACACTAAAAAGAAAACATTCTAATATCGTTTTTATTCTAATTAATCGTTGGTCGGAAAGAGCCTTCTGGGTATCTGTCCGGTTTTTTTAATCCAACAAACCTATTCAAATAAAGAAGGGAACTAAAGGAGGAAACCATGAACCGAACGACCCAATTTATTATCGGCCTTATCGCTGTAGTCGTTGCGCTGGGTGCAGGCTTTTACGGGCGCAATCTCTACCTGAAAGAAGTATCCACTTACCAGGTTCCTGTACCGATCAGCGCTATCCCAGCTTATACCGTTCTCAATGCGGACATGTTCCAAATGCGGGAGATGCCGCGCACGATGGAATCTTTACCCTATTATCAATCCATTCAGAACCTGGGTGAAAAAATTAGCACGGTTCCGCTGCCAGCTGGTCTGCCGGTGGCTCAGGTTAACGCAGTTCCCATTGCACAATTTCGTCTTGCGGATGCAGCTTTTGAGGTACTGTCCATCCCGGTTGAACCCGTCTCTGCTGTGGGTGGACAGATCCGCATTGGAGAACGAGTCAATCTTTATCAGGTACTCCCCGAGAAAATCAACCCTGAGAAAACAAATATTTCAGCTAACGATCAGCCCACCTTCAAGGTAGAGATCATCGCCGAGAGTATTTTGGTGGTCGATGTCCGCAATGCCCAAGGTGTCGCTGCTGAATCGAACCAGAAGAGCGAGGATAATTCGGCCTTCGGTGGCAGCCCTCAAAATGAACAGGTGCAAATTCTCACTCTGGCAGTGAAACCAGAATTTGTGGATCTCATTCTCAATGCGGTTGCTGTAAGCAAGAAACAAGGAGGTTTGTTATGGACAACCCTGGCACTTCCCTGATCCATCCTTCCTCACCACCGTTTATTCAACCATTGAATCAGTCTGACCTGACTTTGATTGAACGAGTGCGTGAGGAATTGGTCTTGCGTGGGATCAATTCTCCCAGCTGGCGTGAAGCAGATCCCGAAAAGCGGCGCCGATTTTTTAATGAGGTGCGCTCCATCCTGATCGATCAAGGTGAGGACCGCATTGCAGTCAACCGAAATGCACAAATCATCACCGATGCCTTATCCGGTGTTGGCTTGCTCGATCAACTTCTGCGAGATCCGTATGTGGAGGAAATATTCGTTCGCAATGGGGTAGTGGCGGTGGAATACGACGGCAGCTTCTATCATCTGGGAAAACTGGCAGATGACAGGTATTTCGAAAACCTGGCAGTGCATGTTGCCGATCAAGGTGGAGCCACCCTAAGAGGCGACCGGCCGGCAGTATTAATTGATCTCCCTGGAGGAGAGCGGTTTACTGCCATTGTTCCACGCCTGTCTACGGAAGGAACCGCAATCAATATTCGTACTTTCGGACGGCGGGTGCGAACGCTGGAAGAGATGGAACAAACCGGCACATTTACCAGAATTAACCCTTCTGACCTGGAGGTGGTCCAAACTTTCGCCACTAATTCAGAAAAAAGTGCGGGGTCTGATTCATCTCGCCGCTTCCAGTCCCTGCAAAACACTCCGGATCGGTTTCTGGCCTGGATGGTATCCACATTATCAGGCAGCCTGATGATTGCCGGTGAAATGGGTTCAGGTAAGACGACTTTGCTCAACGCACTTTCGGGTTTCTTACCTGTTTCGGCACCGATTGCTGCACTGGAAACCTTTCGAGAATTGGAGATTCAGCATCCCTTTTTACTGCGCACCGTCGCGCCGGCAGAACTCTCACCTGGTACACCTGGCGTAACCTTGGATTGGGTTTTGAATGTCATTTACACGCGCATGAATCCCGCCGCAATTCTGGTAGGCGAAGTGGTTGGGAATGAAGCACTGCAGTTCCTAAAAGCTACCTGCCTGGGACGCAAGGCGTTGACCACCATTCACGGCGGAACCATTGAGGAAGCCTTGATGCGTCTGGAGCAGCTGGCCCTGGCAGCCGCACCAGAATTGGGGTTAGCAGCCGTGCGCTCGATGGTCGCGATGGGCTTGGACGTGGTCGCCTTGATGGGAAGAGTCAATCGCTTAGGGAGAATTCAACGCACCTTACAAGCCATTGCGACGATCAAAGGAATTGATGCGACCGGGAATTATCGTTTGGATTATCTCTACCGGGCAGAAGGTGAACAGAACACCCCTGTCTTTGAGCTGGCTTATCAGCAGATGGAGGGAATGAAATGAACCGCTTCTTAAAGTGGATCCTTATCGTTGTATTTCTACTTGGTGTCTTAGGATGCCTGGTTTTTGTTTTCGTGAATCTCAATGCTTCTATGAAGGTGGATCCATCACCTATTAAAGTTGAGGTTTCGGAGGATGTTAATAGAACAAAGCAGGATTTGGAAGACAAATTGCGGAATGCTCCCTGGCAGGGGCTGCGGTTTATTCGAGAAGAACGAACCTGGCGGTTTTACGGAGTAGCAGGTGAGAGCAAGCAAATTGATTTCATCCAACCAATCAGTTTAGTTAAAGTCTATTACCTCAAAGCAGACGGTGATCTGAGCTTTACCTGGGCAGCGACGGAAATCCAATTTGCAGGGAAACCTGTATATTCCCTGACATCTCAACCCATTCGGGAAAGTCAATTGATAGCAGTCCAATTGAAGGGTGATTATGTCACCCAGAACGGGGTGTATTGGGAGGATTGCGATTCGGAGTATTGTCATCTGGCCCAAATGATCGACACCATGCTCGTGCTCGATGACCAGGGAACTGGTTTATCTAACGGGTTTATCCGGTATGGCTGGGAACCGCCGACCTATCCCTATTACGGCTTCCTCTGCTGGCAAATTGCATCCGCAGAAAACAACCAGGAAAATCTCCTGACTGCCAAATAAGGGGAGTGAATATGGAACCGTGTGATTATCAGCGAAACATTCAATCCATCACTAACCTCGAAACCGGGCAGCAGGAATTTCAAGATCGTCAGCATCCTCTAGCCCGTAAAGATGGGATGGTGATGTTGAGCCGGCACTTGATGTCGGTCAGTTTAGGCCGTTGGCTGCGTTCATTTGAGATCGTCATTTACAAGGATGGAAATCCGCAAAACCTGACTATTGAAAATCTAGCTCTCACAACCATTGGCAAACTTTCCCACAGCCCGCAGCATAATGCGGTAATTTTGGTTTGCCCTTACTGTGGATTACCTTTCAAGGTTACCCCTTCCCATAAAAACCGGCGCATCTATCACAGTGATGCTTGCCGAAGGATGGCAGACCGGAAATTTGTGATTGATCCGGAGGAATTACGCCAATTGGTATGGGAAATCCCTACAACCCAGATCGCCAGCTTGTACGGTGTTTCAGATAAGGCGGTTGAAAAACGTTGCCGTGCCCTGGGTATTTCCAAACCACCGCGGGGTTATTGGGCTAGACATGAACATGATTTAGCCCTCCAGGAGGAAGGGGAGTGAGTCCATTTCGATTACTAATTGATACCGGGGCGGTATTTCTAGCTGGTGGCATTTTTCTGACGCTTTATAACACTTTGCTGACAGGTATTGAAATTGTCGTGAAAACCTGGCGCAGGACATTTGTGTCCTGGGTAGGCCGGCGGCTGCGTGCCATAGGTGTCATTCAAGAAAAGCCATACCAGACACATCACGAATTGGATTGGAAACGGTTGGCATTGCTCATTGCGACACCAATGTTGGCAATGGCTGTCCATGATTTGATGCTTTCACCTCTTGTCTTGATGATCGGAATGGCTATCCTGGTATGGATCAACTTTCAACAAAAGCAGGTCGAACGAGCACAAATCAATGAGGATGCTGAAGCGGTCGCTTTGCAGATCCGATCTTTGATGAGCGTTGATCACTCCCTCCTTAATGCTCTGACGCAAGTCAATTTGCCTGTAGGGGCAATGAACCGCGCCGTTCAACAGGTTGCCAGTCGTTTGCGGATGCACCAAGCACCTAACCAGGCAGCTCAGGCGTTAAAGGGGTTACCCGGTAATGTCACATCGAGGCTTTCAGCTCTGATTGCTAATAATGCCCAACTCACCGACGAAATTCAGGATGAGTTACTCGTTTCCCTTGAGCAGGAAGCGCACCGCCAAAAACTGCTACGCTCCAAGACTCGCCAGACGCTTTCGCTGGTGCGTGGAACGATCCGGCTCTTGCAAGGTGTTGTCGCCGCATCGATTTCTTTTGTGGTGTTGTCTCCAGCCTGGCGTGATTTTTTCTTGCAAGACATCTCCCATCGGGTGTTACTGGCTGTCATGATCTGTGGGGTCGTACTAGCCAGCCTGTATTTTGAGTACGAAGTCTACCAATTGAGCTATGGAGAGGTCTAGTATGGATACCTTTTCTCTGGTGGTGGGCTTTAGTCTGGCAATCGGAGTGGGCATGGTTGCCAATACCGTAATTTCCATAATTTTTGAGACAGGAAGGAGGCTTAGCCGCCCAGTCCGGCGTGGACGATTACATGCACTCGGACTCGGCAACAAAGACCATTACGAAGAGAAAAGAACAGAAGAAGCAATTCTAGGATTCGGAGGCATCCCCTGGGAAACCCTCTATGCGGGTACTGCCCTGATCGGCTTGATTCTTTTGGCTGTACTAGGTCCGCATCTTCCCAGCATCCGACTGGGTTTCCTGGCAATGCCTGGCCTAGTGTGGTTAGCCAAACGTTACTTGATTCAGCAGCGTAAAAGGTTCATGGTAGGACAAATTCGTCAGTTTCTGATTGATGTGCGTCTGCATATGAGCCTGCAAGGGTCGCTCTTGCTGGGATTGGAGAGTATTGGCAGAACCACC
>WOUT01000047.1 GCA_009773005.1 Chloroflexota bacterium
AGTGGCTAAATCAGTGGCTGTGAGGGTGTTCAGATAGGTTCCTTCGGTGCTTAAACCGCAATGAGCTACCAGATCTATTTCTAGGAAGCCTGGTTTTTCATCTTCCCAAGGAGTAAAAGTCCTGATTGGGATAGCCTTTTTGAGCAAAGTGCCTGGTTTTGTTGTAGAGATTCCATGCTGAGGATGAATAAATCGAGCTTTCTTCAAACAACGATCAATGGTGGCGCGGCTCATGCTCAAAAGTAATTGCTTTATCTCTGGAGACAAGCTGAGTTCATGGCATCGTTCTAGAACCATGACTCCTTCGGACAAGAACGGATGCAGTCTCTTTGAACAAATCCGTCCATAAATTTCCCAGATTTGTTCCAGAGCTTGAACCACTTCACCTTGATAGATCTTTTGGCGGCCTTGTTTCTTTAGCCCTTTGGGTTTTGGCCCATGTTTCAAAACGCGAAGAGCGTATTTCCGGTGATATCCGGTTGTTGCGATAAATTCATCCAGGATTTGTGTTTTGGTCGCTCGATTGGCTTTCAAATACCTTGGACGAATTGATTCGATCATCTCTCGTTTGCTCCGTTGACTCATCATTTTCTCTCTCTGCGGAACTTTTTTCCGCCTTAGAGTAACATTCTTTATGAGTCAAGGATTTATACTAAAGTAAGATTTGTTTTGAGTCAATTCGGGTTAATGGGTTTTCAAAATGGGGCTGGTATAATTCTTTACCAAACCAAATTGTGGAGCATGTATGAAAGAAGAAACCATTCAAAAACTTGGCGCGCATATCGCCAGCAGCGTTCTCAAACAACCCAACCGCGTGATCAGCCCTGACCATGCCTTGATCTCCAGCGGGATGATCGACTCATTCAGCCTGGTGGATTTGGCTTTATATGTTGAAGACACTTTCAACGTTCATTTGGACGATTCCGAATTAAATAAAGAAACCTTTGACAATCTTGAACAACTTGCCGCGCTGATTGAGGCGCGCGCTGGCTGAGCCGATGTCCACGTTTAGCCGCTTGCTTCTGGATTCGTATCGGGATTGCCCGGATAAGGTCGCTTTGACTGTGCTGCTGGCCGGGCAGCCGGATCAACCCATTACTTACCGGAAGTTGGTGGCAGGGGCGGGGGTGTGGGCAAAGACCCTTGAGCGCGATGGCATCCGTCCCGGCGAGGTGGTCATCCTCATCCTCCAGCACGGGCTGGACCTGATCTACGCCTACTGGGGAACGATCCTGCATGGCGCCATTCCTTCGATCATGCCGTTTCTCACCGAAAAACTGTTGCCCGAGCGTTATCGCGCTGACCTTTCTGCACTGGTGGACATCACTAAACCCGAATGCATCATCACTTACCGCGAGTTTGAACCGGAAGTCCGCGCCGCGCTGCCAACCGATTCGTCAGTGCGGCGGGTGATCGTCTCCGACGAGCTCGAATCAGCCGCAGCCATGGAAGTTACCGCTTCTCAGGGGATGCAGCGAGCGCCGGATGATATCGTCCTGCTGCAGCACTCTTCGGGCACCACCGGTCTGCAAAAAGGAGTTGCTCTCTCTCACCGTGCCGTTCTCAACCAGCTTGAAAGTTACTCGCTGGCTTTACATATAAATGAAGAAGACGTCATTGTTAGCTGGCTGCCGCTCTATCACGACATGGGATTGATCGCCGGTTTTTTGCTGCCCATCCTGCGCCGCATTCCGCTGGCGCTGCTGTCTCCATTCGATTGGGTCAGGTCGCCCGTGCGCCTGTTGCAAGCCGTCAGCAATTACAAAGGCACGCTTTCGTGGCTGCCGAATTTTGCCTACAACTTCTGCGCCCAAAAGATCCGCGAACGGGATTTGGAGGAGGTCAATCTCTCCACCTTGCGGGCAGTTTCCAACTGCGCAGAACCGATGCGCTTTGAAAGCCATCAGGCTTTTCTGAACCGGTTTGAACCTTATGGATTGAAAGCCTCCGCCTTGTGCACCTGTTACGCCATGGCGGAAAATGTTTTTGCAGTCACCCAGGGCGGCATTGACTCCACGGTGATCATCGATGAAATTGATCGCGAAGCCTTGCAGAGCGAAAAAGCCGCCCGTCCAGCGGTTGCAGACCGTCCTTCCATTAAAATGGTGTCAGCCGGACCACCGATCCGCAACGTGCAAGTGAAGGTGGTTGATGAACACGGGCAAGCGCTGCCCGACCGCAGCATTGGCGAACTTGCGCTTCGATCTGACAGTATGTTGACTGAATACTATCACCGCCCGGACGCCACCCATAAAGCCTTGATGAATGGCTGGTTTCTCACCGGGGACTACGGTTATATGGTTGGCGAGCAAGTCTTTGTCGCCGGGCGCAAAAAAGACATGATCATCGTGGGCGGTAAAAACGTCTACCCCATGGATTTGGAAGAACTCGCCATGGAGGTGCCGGGTGTGCACCCGGGCAGGGTAGTGGCTTTTGGCGTATTCAACGAGTCTGCGGGCACCGAAGATGTGGTGATCGTGGCGGAAGTTGACAGCGAAGATCAGCAGGAACGCGACGCCATCGGCGACGCCATCCGGCAGATAGTGACACGCGGTTCTGCGGTGGCGTTGAGGCACGTCTATCTTGTGGGCGCCAAATGGCTGATCAAAACAAGCAGCGGCAAAACCGCCCGTGGCGCGAATAAAGAGAAATATCTGAAAGAAACAGCCGAAATCTGATCCGGGCGCTAACCAATAGTTGAACCCTGCTGTTTTTGGCATCGAATCCCCTCCGTGAATCTCGACAATTTCTTCACAATTCCATCATGATTTCTTCACAATCCTCTGGTACATTTAGAATCAAGAATGCAATTTAGAGTTGCATAAAAGGAGAAATGATGAAACAAATACTTATTGGTACTGCAGTGGTTATTGTTGCCTTGGGCGTCGGGATCGGCGGCGCATGCGCAGTTTCAAAAATACTTCCGGATTCACAATTGCAATGGACCAACCAGCAAGATTACTTCCCTCAAAACAACCGGGCATACCCGCGCGGGATGATGGGCGGCTTTAGCTCTGACCCGAGAGGATCAAGTAACTTTGGGCGTGGCATGATGGGCGGAAGATACACCAACCAAATCCCTGCCCAGGGCGAGCGTATCACCGTTGACGAAGCAATCACAAACGCAGAGGTTTATGTCGCCAACGTTAGCGATAATTTGCGCGTCATGGAAGTGATGGAGTTCTCACGGAATTTCTATATTGTTGTTGTAGAAACCGATACTGACAAAGCGGCTTTTGAATTACTGGTTGATCCATATAATGGCTGGGTCACCCCTGAATTTGGACCCAACATGATGTGGAATTTGAAGTATGGACATATGCGGTTAACCAGTGATGCTGCGGTAGTCAATACGATTACTATGGCAGATGCGGCTGCTCTTGCCCAAAAAGCATTGGATGTAAAAATGAACGGCGCAGTCGTGCAAACTGACGGCATTGACTTCTATGGTTATTACAGTTTTGATTACAAACTGGATGGAAAAGTAGCCGGGATGCTTTCAGTGAATGGCGAAAGCGGCAGGGTCTGGTTCCATAATTGGCACGGAACATTTATCAGTGAAAAGGAGATGTCAGAATGAACAAGGTATTGAAATGGGTATTAATCGGATCAGGTATTGCGCTGGTTTCTTTTTGTATAGCATTATTCGTGTTTAGAGGGTTTAGCGCAGGTCTGCCGATGATGAGCCGGTTTGGTGGTTTTGATGGTTATTTTGGCGGCATGATGTTCGGCATGGGATTTTTAATGCTCTTCCGGCTTTTGATTCCATTGGGAGTGCTGGCCTTGGCGGTGGTGGGTGTGGCAGCCCTTATCCGCAATCATAAAACCAATTCACAACCAACTGCGTCTGTTGCGACGGCGGCTCCAGTGTCACCAGCCCGGGAGTGCGTACAATGCGCCAAACCGATGGAGGCAGACTGGAAGAACTGTCCGTACTGCGGCAAAAAACAATAGAAATTCTGGTAAAATTGGCAAATCGGTTCTGAATGACCGGGACTGATTTGCGTATTTTAATTTAGACGATCTTTTTATAGGTAATCATCTTGAATAAACTGATATCGATATTTATCCTTTCTGTTTTGGTTTTGGTATCTTGTGTCCCAGCAGCCATTGAAAAGGAAGTGATTTCTGCAGGGGAGCCCACCCTTGAGGTTTTACTTACGGCAACCGGGAGCGCAAATATCTCGCCAACCTTAACCATGACCCCAATCCCCCCGGAGGCGACATTAACTACGACGCCGACATCAACGCAAATTACTCCGAAGATCAACCTGGTCAGTACATCGGCAAAATACATGGTTTCTTCGAAGTTCATTCTGAACCTTGACATTCCCGGGGGCGAGTATTATGCAACCGGCCGCTATCCCGGGGGAAACGTCATCCAATATCAGTGTAAATTTGATCCGCTGCAATTGAACCGCCTGGTCTGTACCGGGTGGTTTGCGCCATTCAAGGTTGGCGTATACACCCAGCTCTTCCGTTCGGATTCGAACCAAATGGTTTATAGTAATGTTCTATTCTATCAAGGGCTTATTGCTACTCCAACCGGTATGTCTTGTGAGGTAGAACCTCAATGGAATGGTGCAACTCTGGATCACCAACTCGGTCAAGGTTGTTTTGCGATCAGTTGTTTTCAAAATGGATCAGTTTTCTTTGGCTCGAATAATACGTGTGAAAAACCATGGCCGTTTGAATGGGATTTTATTCACCCTCTGTCAACCCCCAATAATTAACCCAAAAAGACCCGGCTGCATGAAACCAACCGGGTCTTTTTCATCAAGCAGATTACCTCATGTCTTCCGGCAGGGCGGGGATGTAGAGCATCATGCCGATCTTTAGCCTTTTCGGGTCACCGTGCAGCTTTTCTTCATTGGCTTCCAGGATCACATCCCAATGTTTTTGGGTGGATTTGCCATAGTATTCCTGCGCGAGAGCGCTGATGGTATCGGCGCTGCTTTTCACAGTTCGATAGGCGATGACCGGCGTGCCTTTTGGAGTGGTCCTTTCGTAGCCTGGAATTCTCGGGATCTTCAACGCCATTCCGATTTTGGCGCCGCGGGCGTCACCCTTGAGCTGGGGGTTGGCTTTGACGATCTCATCCCAAAGTTTTTGGGTGGATTTGCCATAGTATTCCTGCGCGAGAGCGCTGATGGTATCGCCTGCAGCGACGGTGTGTTCGGCAATGAACGGTGAGAGCTGAGCGGGGGCAGGTGAAGGCGCCGCTCGTTTAATCTCACCAGCAGCCGGAACGGCTGGTTTCACGACCTTGACGGGCGCCGGGGTAGTGTCTTTTGAACTGGATTTGCCGATCTGGGCGCTGCCTTTTTTCTCATCTGGTAAGGGCATATTAATCCTCCTTTAGTGGACTTTCTTTATAGGATTATTATAATGTTATTTATATTAATTACATATACAAGGTATACTCGACTGATTCAACATCAATCTCATTATTTCTGTTGATTGGGTTTATCAAGGGATCAGTTTCATGCCAAAAAACAAAATTGTTGGCTATAAAACCGAGTTTGTTCAAGCAGAGAGGCTGTCACGTGAGGAATTACTTGGCCAACACGAGGCGTGGGAAGCGCAAGCGCAGACCAATTTGATCAGCAACGCCACACCCAACCTGATGCTGATCCTCAACGAATGCCGCTAATTGTGTATTCGAACGAGCATTCATGAAAAGTTGCCCGGGGCAGAGTTCAACCTTATAATCAAAACAATGCAATAATATCACTACAGGAGCGCATGATGGCAGATCAACGGATTGAGAAAATGGCGGATTTGATGGTCAATTACTCGGTTGCGGTGAGACCGGACGAAAAGGTATTCATCCGGGCGCATACCTTGGCAGAACCTTTGGTCCGGGAAGTGAACCGGAAAGTCTTGCAAGCCGGCGGACACCCGTTTACCATGATGGAGATCCCCGGTGCGGAAGGCGACCTGGTGAAATATGGCTCAGATGCACAGATCGAACATATCCCTGAACCCGTCAATGTTTTAATTGGCACGTACGATTGCATGATCCGCATCATTGCGGATGATAACACCCGCGCTCTTTCAAGCGCTGACTCCGCAAAAATGACCCAATGGGCAAAGTCGCGTGGTCCGATCATGAAAACCTACATGGAACGCGCAGCGAAAGGGGAATTGCGCTGGATGGTCACTGCATTCCCAACCAACGCGTATGCCCAGGACGCCGACATGAGCCTCGAAGAGTACGAGAATTTTGTGTACGGCGCCTGCATGCCTGATCTCAACGACCCGGTGGGCTACTGGAAGCGAATTTCGGCCAAACAGGAGCTGCTGGTAAAATGGCTGGAAGGCAAGAAAAAAGTGCATCTCATCGGCAAAGACACTGACTTGCGTTTAAGCATCGAAGGGCGAAAATTCATCAACTGCGACTGCCATGTGAACGTACCTGACGGCGAGATCTTCACCGGGCCGGTGGAAGACAGCATGGAAGGGCATGTGACCTTCTCATACCCGACCATCTATAACACCCGCGAGGTGGACGGCGTGCATTTAGAGTTCAAAAAAGGGAAGGTCGTGAAAGCGTCTGCTGAAAAGAATGAAGACTTCCTGTTGAAAACTCTGGATACAGATGAGGGCAGCCGGTTTGTGGGTGAATTTGCGATTGGCACCAATGAAGGCATTCAAAAATTCACCAGGCAGATCCTCTTTGATGAGAAGATCGGCGGATCCTTCCATATGGCGCTTGGCAAGGGCTACCCCGAATCGGGCAGCAAGGCGGAATCCGCCATCCACTGGGATATGATCTGCGATTTGCGCGACGGGCAGATCCTTGTGGACGATGTGCTTTTTTATGAGAACGGCAAGTTTGTGGTTGAAGAGTAAAAAAAGAATGATCCTCTAAAAAGCGCCTCGGGAGAAAATCACCGGGGCGTTTTGATTTAATGAATCATGATTTTATTTTGTAAACACGCCGAAAACTTTACGGAAATTTTACTTTGAATTTACAAACAATTAAGGTAAAATATTAAATCTCCAAATATCAGGAAAATTATCCATTAAAGAATCAATATTGCTTTCGAGAACAATAAAAACCGCAACAAACCGGGAAGTTTTTTTGAAGAAAAATGCAATATTGTAATTCTTCAAAATTTTAAACACGAGTTCCAGGAATACGAAACTAAGGAAACTATATGCAGTCTTAGTTATCTGGGAATCCAGAATTATTAAAGTTGATTTAGTCATTTAGAACGGCAATGAAATTTATTAAAATTAAGACTCGAAGTGCCTTTAGTAATTACCATATTTGCGAAGAATGTACGATTGAGGAATAATTATATGTTTAAAAACCAAATGATCAAAAAAAAACTACAAATATTGGTTCGTGTTTTATTCTCGGCAGGTATTGTTTTCGGGTTATTCCTACAAAACCCTTCGAATGTCTTTGCAGCCCCAAGTTTGACAATTACTCCGCTTACATGGAATGTGATAGGTCTTGACAGTAATAATGTAAACGTTGGACCGAACACTTTTCCAGTTGGTGCCCGGGTTTGAAACACCGGCACTTCTGTTGCTACAAATGTGACATCCTCTTTCGTGTGGGATTCCACTGATCCTTATATTAACCTACGGGCAGGTTCCTTAACCAGCTTTACCGGCAACTATGCAATCACGACGTTAGCGCCGGGCAGTTGTACGGATTTCTATTATGAGGTCGAGGTCACCCGGAATTCAAATGCTTACAATCATACCCGTAGATACCGTATTACAGCTACTGCGGATACTCTAGGAACTGTGAGTACGCCGGCTCCAAGAGAAATTTTCATTGAACATTTGGTTTCACAAAGTCGAAATGCGGTTACAAATGTTTTATTGGATGGAGTCTCGGTTGAACGCGGCGGGACGATGAATCTTATGGTTGGGAACACTTATAATATCAAATTAGTGGGTAGCACAGCAACCAACGGATACAACGAGCTGGAAAGCTTCATCTCGCTGCCGAACAAAATATTTAGGATCAATAGCGTTAGTTCAACATATTCTGTGACCAGTCTCTCATCGCCGTATAACCGTCTTTATGCAGATTCCTGTGGATGGGATAATAACCCGCTCAGTCCTACATATCGATCCTGTATCGTTAGCGACGGAAAAACTGGTGGAACTGTTACCACCAATTACAATGTCACAATTCTTGGTGGAGCGGGTACAGTTGCTACCATCCAAACATTGCTATATGATTTCTCAGGTAGCAGTTACCACTATAACAGTGATTTTTCAACTTCAGTTCGCATCGTGTCGATCAGCCCCTCATTGAATTTTTCTAAATCATTCGCTCCGGTCTCCATCGCCGCAAATGGAATTTCAACATTAACTTTCAGCCTTGTTAACAGCTCATCTTCAACTGTGGATGGGATAAGTTTTGAGGATGTATTACCAACCTCTCCTGCTCAGATGAGGGTTGCAACGACACCCAATGCCGTGAACTCAGGTTGTGGTTCACCAACGATCTCGGCTGCAGCAAACGCAACCTCTGTTTCTTTCTCAAATGGAAGTATCCCACCAGGAGGGATATGTACATTTCGTGTTGATGTTACCGCGCCCACCAATGGAGTATATTCAAATACAAGTGGAAGCCTGAGTATTAACGGGATTGACACAGGCCAGACTGCAAAATCCAATTTGACAGTGGCAGCAACAAACAGCGGAACAGGTGTATGTACGGTTATGGGCGGAGTGGCGACTTGGAATTTTCCAACAACCAGCAGTACCACAGCGCCGCTACCCTCCTCCAATATTGTTGCCGCAACCGCTGCGATTGGAAATGGCTTGACCCCCATGATCAGTTCTCAGGATCATACAGGAACTACAGGAAGTGGTTCATGGGGTTCAAATGGCGCGTATAGTACGAACGCCACCTTAACTCTCTCAAATAATGATTATCTCGAGTTTTCAATTAACACCTCGAATTTGAACAAAGTCAATCTGAGTTTTTGGGCTTATCGAACCCAAAACGGACCACAATCGTGGGCGCTTTATTACGGTCCGGATGCGGCGCATCTAATCAGCAGCGTCACAGGATCATTAAGTAGCGCAACCACCTGGACTTCAAGTGGAACTATCACACTGACATCCAATCTTAATCCATCGGGTTCCACTCTATTCCGCATCTATGGCTATAATGCGAACCAAAGTAATCCAGGTGCAGATATGTATTTGGATGATGTTGTGTTCACCGGTTGTAATGTAGCCAAACCGACGATAACAAAATCTTTTTCACCTCCGTCGATCAGTGTCAACGGAACCTCGGCACTCACATTGACCCTGCACAATTCCAATCCTGAAGCCTTAACCTCTGTTATATTTACAGATAATCTCCCATCGGGGTTATTAATTTCTGGAACTCCAGCAGCTTCTCAATGCAGCGGCACTGTCAGCAGCACTTCAACTTCAATTTCATTAACCGGTGGGACGATCCCTGCAAACGGGACATGCAATGTTACAGCTACTGTCACTTCTGCTTCTGCTGGAGTATATCAAAATGTCAGCGGGTTTATTTCTTCGGCACAATCAGGCACGAATTCTGATTCTGGGGGCTCTGCATCGGCAAGCCTGAGTGTTTTGTCTTCACCCGGTTTTTCAAAAAGTTTTTCACAAAACCCTGTTTATGCTGGTGAGGCATCAACGCTTGGTTTCACACTGACCAATCCGAACTCTACACCAATCACCTCGGTTGCTTTTACAGATCTGCTACCTTCAGGAATGCTTGTGGCAGCCATACCATCGTCAAGTAATACATGCGGTGCGACCTTTAACCCAATAGCTGGTTCCACCTCTCTGTCGCTCTCCGGAGGAACGATCCCTGCCAATGGCATTTGTACTGCTCGAGTGGATGTTACTTCCTCTGCTGTTGGTAATTATTTGAATACCACGAGTGCATTATCAACAGGTATTCCAGGGTTAACCGCGATTGCGGCAACGGATACTTTGGCTGTCAGAGCTCATTACTCTGGAATAAAGTTGATCAAACAAGTGTCAACCAGTACATCAGGTCCATGGACGAATTTTGTTTCCAACATCGCCCCAGGTAGTAATATATACTACCGGTTGACCGTAGAAAATATCGGAGATGTCGATCTTTCTTCCGTAAGCGTTTCTGATCCTAATGTAGACCTTTCCAGTTGCGTATTAAGCACTCCATTTAATTTAACAAGTTCTGACCCCATTCAGTCTTGTACGATCGGTCCCGTTTCTGCATTGCTTGGGGACCATCTCAATACTGCCACTGGTCAAGGAACTTACCTTGGTACAACCTATTCATCCTCTTCGACAGCCGAGTACCTTAGTTTTATTCAGGGAACAGGTGCGGGTGCAACACTCGAAAAACAGGTGGGAAGGTCTTCGAGCGGACCATGGATGTCTTCATTAACTGGGGTTGTCACCGGAAATTCAATTTATTATAAATTTACGATCACGAACACCGGGGATCAACCTATTGGTGGATTGAGCATCAATGACCCAAAAATTGATACTTCTGGTTGCCAATGGATAGATCCCCTTAATGTTGGTCAATCTACAGTTTGCTTTGTCGGTCCTTTTTCAGCGCTGGCAGGTGTTAATTCCAACACCGCTACTGCTCAATTTACTGATCCGAACGTTACATCATCCACAGCGGATACAGCAACCTATTCTGCCGGATCGGTTTCAATATCGGGCAAAGTCTGGAAGGATATGAATGCGGATGGGATTGTAGGTGGGGGCGAAGAAGGTTTGTTCAATGTTATCTTAAGCCTTTATTTGGATCAGGACAATAACCATGTCTACGATCCCGGGATCGATCCATTCCTGGGGCACCAATACAGCAATACTTCTGGAGATTTTACCTTTTCCAATATCCCTGGCAGCAGTGGATATTTTGTGCAGTCAACCGGTTTAACTGGGTATAACTATGTTTCCGGTGGTACAAACCCGCGAGAGGTCCAGGTAAACAGCGCTGACAGCTCGGGCAATAATTTTGGTTATCAACTCGCGGCGGTGGATGACGCGCCGGTGGCGGTGGATGACAGCAACACCACGGATGAAGACACCCCGGTGAGCGGGAGCGTGGTGGGGAATGATACGCCCTCGGGAGACGGCGGCAACCTATGGACGAAATTGAGCGATCCGGCGCATGGCAGCGTGAGCTTCACGAACGGGGCCTACACCTACACCCCGGCGGCGAACTACAACGGGCTGGACAGCTTCACCTACCAGGTGTGCGATGTGGACGGCGACTGTGCCGAAGCGACGGTGACGATCACCATCGCAGGCAAACCAACCTTTGGTCTTGCAAAAGACGTTACCTCAATCAATAAGGTTGAAGGTTTTGCAGGTACCTGGGATATCACATTTGAATTCCTGGTGCGCAATTATCGAAACATTGCGATCTCCATGCTGCAAGTAACAGACGATTTGAGCAGTGTCTTCACAACACCTGAAAACACTTTCAGCATTCAGTCATTGACCAGCAGTGATTTCACCATTAATTCTGGTTATGACGGCAGCACCGACACCAACCTCTTGACTGGAGAAGACATTCTGGCAGGAGATGCGGAAGGAAAGATCACGCTTGTGGTTCGGTTAGTGCCTGCCTCCTCAGGCCCATATTACAATACGGCCAAAGCCAGTGGCATGGATCCGGAAGAAAAAACCATTGAAGATGTATCACAAAGCGGCGTTGATCCTGACCCCGATGAAGATGGCAAACCGGGCAACAACTCGGAACCCACTGCGGTGACCTTTGACGCCAACATCTTTGACCCGCCGCATGGAGTAAAAGTGTTTGATTCATCCAACCTGCCTGCGCTGCAGTGGACGATGAACTGGATCAATGACACGAACATTGTGGCGGTGAACGCTGCGGTGAGCGACCCGATTCCAGCGGGAAGCGTGTTCCTGGAGTATGGCATCTCCAACGGTTATGCTCTGCCTGCTGGCGCGCCCGCAGGTTCAACCAATATTGGCGTGACATGCACTGATACTTCAGTATTAACGACGACCGAGTTGTGTTATTTTGAAGGCAGTACGCTGGCGTTTCCGCGCGGGCGCATCATCTGGAAGGGCACGCTTGGTCCTGACTTGGGGATAACAGATCCAACCATCGCTCTTAATAAGATCTCGATCCAGTTCTACCTGAGAGTTAATGAAGGCATCACAAGTATTAATAACCGGGCGACGATCGATTCTGATTTGAATGGCGACCATGACACTCTTGACGCAGGCGAGCAGCAAGTCGCTTCAGCCAGTGCCCTGTGGGAATCAAGCACCGGGGGTGGCGATGATGGTGGAGAGGTTATCCCTCCCGACGTAAAAGCAACCGCGAAAATGAATTTCCCGTTAATTATTCCATTGACTGGCTTTGTGCCAGACAAGGTCACAAGCTTGCCTGTTCAACCGTTAGGCAAAGCCTACACAAATGGTGGCGATATAACCATTGAAATCACGAAACTTGGTGTGAATACTGCTGTACTCGGAATACCCCGGAAGGAAAAAACAGGACTATGGGACGTCTCATGGCTGTGGAACCAGGTGGGCTGGCTCAATGGCACAGCGTACCCGACGTGGGATGGCAACTCGGTTCTCACCGCGCATGTTTACCTTCCCAATGGCAAACCTGGCCCGTTTGTGAACCTCGGTAAACTCCAATGGGGAGATCAAATCATCATTTACTCACTGGGGCAGAAATATGTCTACGAGGTTCGAGAAGTGAAACGGGTTTTGCCTGATAACCAAACTGTTTTCAAACACGAAGACAGAAGCTGGCTCACATTGGTGACATGTGAGGGGTATGATGACAAGTCTGGAGAATACGCCTATCGGAGAGTGGTGCGGGCGGTTTTAGTGGAAGTGAAGTAATCATACACTGAGATTAAAAAAAGAGGCTGCCGAGTGGCAGCCTCTTTGTATCAAATGGATCAGCAATTAGATTAGAGGTTGTATCTCCTTCTCAGCCCGGTCATTACCATACCCAAACCGAGCAAAGCGAGTCCGCTATTCATGAACCCATTCGGACCGGTTCTCAGGTCAGCGCCGGTGACCGGGATGAGTAGCTCGCCGCCAGCTCCGCCGGTTACAGGAACAGGCAGAGGAGCGACCACCCGAACAGGCGCCACAAGAGCTGCAACAACACCGCCGACAGCCGGGGGTTCAGGTGGGCCGGGAGGCGGGGGAACGGGGGGGACGGTTCCGCAGGAAGTGATTGTCCATTCCAGTGAAGTGTGACCTGCCAGACCCCAGTAGAGATCGACAAGCTGCGTTCCAATCGGAGTGGTAAACAGCAATGAGGAGCCTGGCGCGGCGATGAATCCGCCCTGCACTGGACCACCATCTACGGTGAAATCAACTGCGTTGGGATTATCGACCACCCACTGCATCGTGGTGGCGCCCACCGCAGTGCAGTATGGATCAAGTAAGACTACTGGAAGTGGATCCGGGTGGGGATCGCTCTCACAAACAGGGTCTTCTTCATTTGGTGTCGCAGTGGAGGTGCTGCCGTCAGGTCCGGTGAGTGACCAGCTTGCGAGATCTGAATAGATCGTTGTTAATCCGAATGCGGGAGTGTTGTCACCAGTCAGGAAGTCTTCCACAGGATCTTGACCAACGTATGTTCCAGAGAGCAAGTTGTTTGCGCCTAGCGGGATATTGACCTGTTGATC
>WOUT01000002.1 GCA_009773005.1 Chloroflexota bacterium
CAACGTTGTCTAACATGATTATTAAATTTTAACAGCCTATGCGAAAAATTAATAGGCTTCAGTCTCTTTTCGTTTTACCCCCATTTTTTGAGATGATACTTTAAGATTGTATACTAAATAACCGGAAAAATAAGAAAAATCTTCCTTACAAAAATGTAATTCAATAAGTTTGGTATACTCTCATCATTGAACGTTGAACGAGGAACAAATGGATGATTTTGGATACAAGACCCATAACAGGAAGCAAGACCATATCCGTATTAATTTAAAAGAAGATGTGAATTCTTTACTGTCCACAGTTTTTGATCATTATTATTTTGAAAATAATGCACTGCCTGAATTAGACTTGCAGAAAATTGAATTAGGTTGCAGTTTTCTTGGACATTCTCTTAAGGCTCCGCTTCTGATCTCTTCAATGACTGGTGGAACCGTTGAGGGATTAAAAATCAATATTAACCTTGCAAGAGCAGCCGAGGAGAGGGGTATTGCATTTGGCTTAGGCTCACAGCGGGCTGGTTTGGAATCTGAAAAGGTTGCCAAATCCTTTAATCTCCGAAGATGGGCGCCTCATATCCCGATCTATGCAAATTTGGGGGCGATTCAACTCAACAATGGCTATGGACTGGACGATTGCAAGCGAATTATCGAGATGGCTAGCGCAAATGCACTGATCTTACATTTAAATCCACTGCAAGAAGCTCTTCAACCGGAAGGACAAACAAATTTTGCAGGATTGGCAAAAAAAATCGAAATGATTTGCAAACAGCTTGGTGTGCCAGTAATTGCAAAAGAAGTGGGTTGGGGAATCTCGGAAAAAGTGGCTAAAACTTTAGTCAACTTAGGTGTTTCTTGCATTGATGTCGCAGGCGCTGGCGGAACCTCATGGTCGCAAGTTGAAAAATTTCGTAATGATGCCGAAGAAAGAATCCGGATTAGTTCTCATTTTCAAGATTGGGGAATACCTACAGGGGAAGCCATTCAATTAGTGTGTCGGGCAGTGCCAGAAATTTCTGTTATTGCTTCAGGTGGATTGAGAAAAGGTCTTGATCTGGCTAAGAGCCTCGCATTGGGCGCTTCAATTGGCGGAATTGCAGGTGGATTCTTAAAAGCGGCAACCCAATCGAGTGAGGCTGTAACCAGTTTGATCGATGAATTATTATTAGAATTGAGGATTGGGATGTTTGCTGCAGGCGTTGGCGACATTGATCAACTGCATAAGACACCAATCTATAAGAGGTCATAGTCTTCTTTATGTCTACTAACAACCACCTGCACGAAATGCAGACCGCAATTGATCAACAATTGAGGATGTGCGTAGCGGGACTCTTAAACGATTATCCGCTTGAGTTTATTTCCATATTTAACTACCAGTTAGGGTGGGAAGGTGAAAGTTGCGGAAAAGAGGCTCAAGGTAAAAGGATCCGTCCCTTATTGGTCGTACTTGCTTGCCAGGCCTGCGGAGGCGATTGGCGTAAATCTCTTCCAGCAGCTGCGGCTGTGGAACTTCTGCATAACTTTTCATTGATCCACGATGACATACAGGACCGCAGCGAAACCAGACGAAGCAGGAAAACAATTTGGGTGAAATGGGGAGAAGCCCAGGCAATCAATGCAGGCGATGCTATGCTGGCCCTCGCTCAACTTTCAATGTTTGATTTAGCCGCTCAATATGATACAAAACTTGTGTTTAATGCAATGGAAATACTGCATACTGCTTGTTTAAAACTCACTCGTGGTCAATATCTTGATATTGCCTTCGAGGAAAGAGATGACCTGCCAATGGATATTTATTGGCAGATGGTCGAAGGCAAAACAAGTTCGTTGCTTTCGGCATGTTTTGGGCTCGGGGCGTTGCTGGGTGGAGCTGAAACAAGAACAATAGAAATGTTGATGGCTTTTGGAAATAAGGTCGGTATGGCCTTTCAGGTACAAGATGACTGGCTGGGAATTTGGGGAGATGACCAAAAGACAGGAAAATCAGCAGTAAGTGATTTGGTAACGAAAAAAAAGACTTATCCCATCTTGGTTGGAATTCAAAAGAAGGGAAAATTTGCGAAGATTTGGAATAAACATAAGATGATTTCTCCCGAGGTTGCAAAATCTTTGGCCAGCTATTTGAACTCTGAAGGAGTATCCGAGGAGACGAAACTGAAATTCCAGCAGCTTTATTCGGAGGCATTCGCTTTATTGGATTCAATTGGTTTGAATCAAGAATTTGCCTCTCGGCTTAAAGGGGTTATTAAAGATTTATTGGACCGAATAAAATAGTGTTCGCTATTTTTCAAAAGGAGGAAGAAGAAACTTGAATTTTTTTGCAAGTGTTTTTTGAATCATTTCTTCAGCCAATATTTTTAGGGGAACTTTATTTTCAGGTCCGACCAAGTCAGGGATCAGTTCTGAAAACGGCAAGACGAGATGATCATATTTAAATACTGCATCATCTATCACTTTACCGTTAAAAACCACAATATCGAGATCAATTGTTCGAGGGGCGTTTTTATCTGATTGTCTTATTCTGCCTAGAACTTCTTCAATTTGGCAAAGACACTTTTCTTTTAAGTCATAAGCGCTTAGCGCGGTTTCAAGCCTGACTGCCGTATTTAAGAAGTCATCAGCGCTGCTGCCAATTGGTTTTGTTTGCCAGGTATTTGAAACTTGTAAAATCTTAAAATTTCGATCCAGGTATTCCAGAGCAAGTAATATATTTTTCTCTGGATTAATATTTGAACCAAGCAACACATAAACATCATTCATGATTTAGAATTATTTGTTTCTTTCAATTTCAACGCCTACAGAACGTGAAAATCGAACCGCCCCAGGTTTTTCAACTTTGACCACAACGCTGATGGCTTTAGGCTCTGCGAGGCACAAAACGGCAATATCTTCGGCGAGTGCTTCAACGGTGTACCGCTTGATCGATTCTGTATGCGCCAACACTTTTTTTGCGACAGTGCGGTAATTAATGCTGTCTTCCACATTATCTGTTTTTCCGGCCAATGTGATATCGGTTGAGATGGCAATGTTGACAAGTATATCTTGAGGTTGTTCTCGTTCCCGTTCTGAAATTCCAATCACGCCGCGAATTAATAAATCCGTAATAAATATCTTGTCCACAATTTCTCCTTATGTGTATATAAGATGCCTGCCACCATCCAGGTGAATAATTTCGCCTGTAATGTAGGTAGGTCCGTTCAATAAGTAGGTGATTAAACTTCCGAGTTCGTCTAGATTCGCCCAACGCTGCATGGGCACTTTTTTTATAATGTTTTGATCATATGGCTCATTTTCAGGTGGGAGGATTGCCCCCAGCGCGATCGCATTGACTAGAATCCCCGGCGCAAGTGACAACGCAAATGATTTGGTCATGGCCGCCAATGCTGATTTGCTGACTGTATACGGAAAATGGTCTTTTCCAGGTCGTATGGCCCGCCAATCCAGGATGTTTATAATTCTTCCGGGGGGAGAACCGTCGAAGCGAGCAGCAAAGTTTTGGCTTAGCAAAAACGGAGCTGTCAGATTTATTTGAATGTGTTGATTCCAATCTTCCAAGGTTGTTGAAGTCAGATCTAAAGGTTTAAAGATTGCTGCGTTATTGATCAGCCCGCTGATTGGCGCTAATGAAAATGCAAAATCACACAGCCTTTTCGTTTCATCGGAATTTGAAAGGTCGGCTTTAAGCACCCATGCATTTCGCCCAAATCCACGTATAGTTTCTGCGGTTTCTTCGGCTTCCTGAGGGGAGTGTATATGATGGAGGATAATATCAGCCCCTGCTTGCGCAGCTGAGAGCGCCATGATTCTGCCTAGCCGCCTCGCGGCGCCGGTGATCAACACCGTCATGCCTGAAAGGGTTATTGGTCTGCTTTCCATATGAATTAATAGTATTGTTGAAATCCAGGGCTGTCAATAGAAAACAAAAACAAAAATAAATAAACAAAAACAAAAATAAATAGACCTTCTTGTATAAAACACAATAATTAACATTCAGGAATTAACGTGCTTGCCAGCCTTTAGGCGCTGCGCTATAATTCAGCCGTTAAACTTAAAATATTAGAGAGGGTTGGTTTTTTTATGATAGATGTTAATGATCTTCGAAAAGGGGTAATTTTTGAAATGGATGGGTATCTCTACAAAGTGCTGGAGTATTCGTTCAGCAAACCTGGTCGTGGCAACGCAACGATTCGGATCAAAGCTCGCGACTTGCGCAAAGGAAATACACTTGAGAAAACATTCACATCCGGCGAGCGTATAAAAGATGTCCGGTTGGACTTCCACAATGTACAGTACCTTTATACTGACGGTGAACTCTATTTCTTTATGGATCTCGAAACCTTTGATCAACCTGCCATTCCCTCTTCAGTTATCGGAGATTATTCAGGATATCTAAAACCAGAAATGGAAGTTAAACTGACATTCTTCAATAATGAACCGCTTGATATAGAACTTCCGACCACTGTTGATTTGAAGGTCACCTATGCAGAGCAGGCAGTTCGTGGAGATACGGCTACCGGTGTGACCAAAAAAGTCACTACCGAGACAAATCTTGAAGTGGCAACTCCATACTTTGTCTCGACAGGCGACACAATTCGGGTGGATACACGAACCGGCGAGTATGTGACTAGAGTATAAGTCCAGTCCATTGAAATGAAATGTCCCCGTCTTGGGGACATTTTTACAAAAGGAAAAACGATGCGTACACCTGCAGGGATTGAGTGCCCTTATTTCTACGGAGATTATTTCCGCGGAAGAACCACAGAAGAATGTCGCTTAATAGGCTCAAAACCTCCCCCTGCCCATTGGACGCCTGATCTCTGCCGTACCTGCCCTGTCCCAGGTATAGTTCGCGCTAATGCGTGTGAACATATGACTCTGTATCCTGTTATTAAAAAAGGTTTTTCAAGAAAAAAACGCCTGGTAAAAATTACTGCCTATTGTTCAAAATCTAAATCCGAGGTTGCCACACCGGAAATCGGTTGCGGCTTTTGTCACCAGGAAATTGACCTCTTTGAAGAACCACTCGAATAATGACACTTACGCTATTAATTGACCTTGACGATACTTTACTGACCAATCCTCTGGAAAGTTTCATGCCAGCATACATAAAACTTCTCTCGGATTATCTTGCTCCTTTTGTGCCTGCATCACGGATGGTCCCGCAGTTGCTATACGCCACAGACAAGATGATCTCTAAAGATCTTCCAGCAAAAACGCTTGAAGAAACCTTTGATGCTGATTTTTATGCGTCGTTAGGGCTGATAAAAAATGATCTCGTAGAGCCTTTAGATACTTTTTATACACAGAATTTCCAAAAACTTCAAAGCGTAACCAAGCAGAAACCTGAAGCGCTCCGCATTGTTGAATACGCTGTTTCTAAAAAACATACGATCGTTGTCGCCACAAATCCGCTTTTTCCACAAAAAGCGATTCAATCACGCTTGGCTTGGGCTGGCTTCCCTCCTGATAATACTCCGTTCCAATTTATCACCTCTTATGAGAACATGCATTTTGCAAAACCGAATCCTGCATACTATGCAGAGATCCTCGGTTTACTTGGTTGGCCGCTCCAGCCCTTCTGTATGATTGGGAACAGCTTGACAGATGATATCTTGCCAGCTTCTTCTTTGGGAATGCCAGGTTTTTTGGTTGACGGGAAAGATTCCGACTTACCCGAAAACATAGCACAAGGGTCACGTGCTGGAACTCTGGATAAGGTAATTCCGTGGCTGGATGAACTCGAAGGAAAAACGCATGAATCTGAAATAAAAAGCATTCCTGGCATCCTTGCCATACTTAAGACCACACCTGTCGTAATGGATACCTTGACAAAAAACTTAAGCGACACAGATTGGAAAGTCAAACCGACCCCCTCTGAGTGGAGTATTCTTGAAACGATATGCCACATTTTCGATGTGGAAAAAGAGATCAACATCCCTCGTTTTGAAAAAATATTATCAAACGAAGATCCATTTCTGGTTGGCATTGATAGTGATATTTGGGTGAACCAAAGAAATTATAATGAAACGAGAACCCCTTTTTGTCTGACAAAATTTTTAAAATTACGTTTGACATTTTTGAAAATTTTAAATTCCCTTAGCTCCGCTGATTGGCAAAGAACAGTCCGCCACTCCATTTTTGGACCCACATCACTCTTGGAGCTGGCTATCTTCATCATAAGGCATGAACAAGACCATATCCGCCAAGTTTATAAAGCCCTTAAATAACTTTAATAGACCTGCCGGTAGATGGTTTATGTCTTATAAGAGGTTTGTTAATCTTTTATAAATCACTCATACTAATCTAGCATCCCCCCCCGGAGATTGGTATAATCTTCTCAATTGTGGCCTACTTTACAGGTTTGCAATAGTTCGGAGGAACAAGTGAAACCACGTAGTCAATCGTACGCTGTCTATTTTCTTCTTTTTGTCGCGATCATTGTTTTGGTAATTTTTAGTTTCAATAAAGCCAATTCAACAGATAATGTGCTTACCATCAATCAGCTCGCTGACGAGATCAAGCAGGGCAAAATCGCGCGGGTAATCGAAGAAGAGAATAAATTAACCATAATTTATAAAGAGGGTCTTTCTGAAAAAACCACTACCAAAGAAACAGAGACTACTCTTGTCAACCAGTTAATTGCTCTGGGAGTAACTCCTGAAGACCTCAAACCAAGTAACGGAATAAAAATTGAGATCAAACCACCCAGTGCATTTGCTGGAGTACTTAATGCGCTTTTTTATATTTTACCTTTCCTCCTGTTAGGTGGCGCTTTCTTCTTCATTTTCAGGCAAGCCCAAGGGAGCAACAATGCGGCTATGTCGTTTGGAAAATCCAGGGCGCGAATGTTCACCGGTGATCACCCAACCGTCACATTTGCAGATGTTGCTGGTATAGACGAATCGAAAGAAGAATTAAAAGAGGTCGTTGAGTTCTTGCGAGAACCACAAAAATTCATGGCTCTCGGTGCCAGAATCCCAAAAGGCGTCTTGCTCGTTGGCCCTCCTGGAACAGGCAAAACGCTGTTGGCAAAAGCGGTATCTGGTGAAGCTGGAGTTCCCTTCTTCTCGATCTCAGGCTCTGAATTTGTTGAAATGTTCGTCGGGGTTGGCGCGAGCCGGGTTCGTGATCTGTTTGAACAGGCAAAACGCAACTCTCCTTGTATTGTGTTTGTAGATGAGATTGATGCCGTCGGTCGTCAACGCGGTGCCGGTTTGGGTGGCAGTCACGACGAACGCGAGCAGACCCTGAACCAGATGTTGGTTGAGATGGACGGGTTTGACACTGATACCAACATCATCATTATGGCAGCCACTAACAGACCTGATATTCTCGACCCAGCCCTGTTGCGGCCCGGGAGATTTGACCGGCGCGTTGTGCTAGACCGGCCAGACGTTCGCGGACGAGAAGCAATCCTGAAAGTGCACATCAAAGGTAAGCCTGTAGATCCTGAAGTTGAACTTTCGGTTACAGCAAAATCGACTCCCGGCTTTGTGGGCGCTGACCTTGAAAACCTGGTCAATGAAGCGGCTATTTTGGCTGCCAGACGGAACAAGACAAGTATTGGTCAAAGTGAATTTGAAGAATCCATTGAACGGGTTATTGCCGGGCCGGAACGGAAGAGCCGTCTGATCAGCGAAGAAGAAAAACGGATCGTGGCTTATCACGAAGCTGGTCACGCAGTGGTGATGAATTCTCTCCCTGAAGCTGATCCTGTTCAAAAAGTTTCGATCATTGCTCGTGGTATGGCAGCCGGCTATACACTTTCCTTGCCAATCGACGACCGCACTTTAATGCCACGCAAAAAAATGCTGGCGGATATGGTAGGCTTGCTTGGCGGCAGAGCGGCTGAAGAAATCGTTTTTGATGACATCACATCTGGCGCATCAAATGATATCGAACGCGTTACTCAGCTTGCAAAAACCATGGTTACTCGCCTCGGCATGAGCACCGAATTGGGACCGATGGTCTACGGTCAAAAAGAAGAGATGATTTTTCTCGGCCGCGAGATCTCTGAACAGCGCGATTATTCAGAGGCAGTCGCAGAAAAGATCGATAAAGAAGTTCGAATACTGGTAAGTGACGCATACAAGAAAGCGCACGAGATTTTGAATAAATATCATACTGAGTTGGATGCTGTCGCTTTAAAACTTCTTGAAGTTGAAACGCTTTCAAAAGAAGAATTTGAAAAGATTTTCCCCCCGCCAGTCCCCCATAAGACTGCAACACCTGCGTATTTGATCAAATAGTCGAAACAGGGAGCCATTACGCTCCCTGTTTTTTTATCTTTTCAAGGTGCTCCTGCACTAATTCCCGGCGTAAAACCTTCCCCACAAACGTCTTTGGTAGAGAATCAATAATTTCAAACTGTTTAGGAATTTTATAACCTGCCAGAGAAAAACGACAATGCGCTTGAAGTTCCAGAAGATCAATTGAGGCTGAGTCATTCAGCACAACCCATGCTTTAACAATTTCCCCATGCGCCGGATCTGGAATTCCCGCCACGGCTGTTTCTTTTATACTCGGGTGTTTGATGAGCACCTCTTCAACTTCGGTCGGCCATACTTGAAGCCCATTTACTTTTATTAATTCTTTCCGTCTGCCAACAATGTAGAAATATCCATCTTTGTCCATTTTGGCAATGTCACCGGTACAAAGCCACCCCTCTCTTAAAACCAGACTCGTCTCGTCTGGCTGCTGATAATACTCTTTCATAATTTGTGGACCGCGAATGAGAAGTTCCCCTGCCTCTCCGATCTTGAGTTCTTTTGAATTATCTTCGAGATCAACAATTTTACAATCCACATCAGGTAACGGCAGACCAATAGAACCATTCCGATTTTCGCCATTAATCGGATTGCAGTGAGTTGCCGTCGGCGCTTCGGATAAACCATACCCTTCGACAAGTTTTCCACCTGTCAGTTTTTCGAATTGAATTCTGGTTTCTTGCAAGAGCGGCGCTGAACCTGAGATGCACGCTTTTATTGTCCTTAAATCAAACTCTCCGTTCTTGACGGGTGGAAATTGGTTAATCGCATGATAAATGGAAGGAACACCCGGGAAAAATGTGACGGCATATTTCTGAATTTGGTTTAACATCCCGGATAAGTCTCTCGGGTCTGATACCAATACTATGGTCGCCCCCATCGCGATCCCTACATTCAAACCGATCACCATACCATAAACATGATAAAGAGGAATGGCCGTGAGGAATATTTCTTCTCCATCTTTCATAGTAGTCAACCATTGTTTGAACTGAATGACGTTGGCAGCCACATTCCGGTGCAGTCCGACGGCGGCTTTCGGAATCCCTGTTGTTCCTCCGCTAAACTGGAACACGGCTGGTTGGTCAGGGTTGATCGAAGGTAAGCCGTCCACATTATTACAGTCGATCAACATTCTTGAAAAACTAAATATTTTTTCCCCGGACACAACGTTATTGCCGGAAGCAGTTTCGTTTATACGATTTAAAAGTATCAGCTTATCGATTTGTTGCTTGCTTGTAATTTCGGATAGAACAATTCCGTTTTGTTCTAATCCGATCAGAAAACGCGGTTTTACGATCCCCGCTTGAAAATCCAATTCGCACTGGGGATAAGCGGGATTCATAGCCGCGACGATTCCCCCCGCCATCAATATTCCGTAGTAAGCGGTTACAAACTGAGGAATATTCGGAAGGCAGATTCCAACTCGATCGCCAAGTTTTAATCCCAGGCGTATCAAATTATTCGCAAAACGGCGGGCTTGAATTAATAAATCCTCATAGGTGATCGAAGAGTCTGAATAAACTATCGCGCTACGTTTTGGATAGTTTATTGCCTGCTGGATGAGGAAGTCCTGAATCGTGGTCTCAGGATACTCAAGCGCTGCAGGGACTTCCGGATCATATTTTCGGACCCATGGTCTATTATTTGTCATTTTTTATATTACTCCATTCATGTATGGAATTGACCACAGCATCCATAGGGTCTGGTGTCATCTCGAACCATTCAATATTTGGGTCTGAAGGTTTAAACCAATTTGTTTGCCGCCTGATAAACTGCCTTGTTTTTCGTCTCATCATTACTTTAGCCTCTTCAAGCGAACATGCTCCCTGTATAACACCCATTACTTCACGATATCCTATTGCCGAAAGTGTTGGTAAATCCGGTGTGTACCCTTTTTCGATCAGTTGTTTCACTTCCTGCACAAGACCCTGGTCAAACATCGTCTCAATCCGCGCATCCACTCTCGAATAGAGTTCCTCACGAGGTCTGATCAAACCGATGATCTTGAAATTGAGGGGAGGAGGTGTTTTTTCTTGTTGTGTTGAAAACAGGACTCCTGTGCGAAAAATCACTTCCAGGGCTCTCACTGTGCGCCTAATGTTATTTGCTTCGATCTTGTCAGCCGCATCTGGATCAATAATGGATAGCTTGCGGTGGAGATTAACCGAACCGATTTCATCAGCCCAATTTTCAATGACCTCTCGCATCTTGTGGTCTGGCTGTAGTGCTGGAATCACCCACCCCTCAGTCAACGATCTGATATATTGTCCCGTTCCCCCAACAACGATAGGTATCCGATTTAGGGATTGTACCGCCTTTATTTCTTCCAAAACCTGTTTTTGATAAATTGCCAGTGACCAAACCTCATCCGGGTCTGCCAGATCAATCATGTGATGAGCAACTCGTCCTCTCGCATCAGGACCAGGTTTTGCAGTTCCAATATCCATTCCTCGGTAAAGCAAACGAGAGTCAGCAGAGATAATCTCTCCGTCAATTCGTTCAGCAAGTCGAATGGCGAGATCAGTTTTCCCAACGGCGGTCGGTCCAACAATTACAACAACTTTTTTATACTGCATCTTGGAACCATTCGATAATCGGTGCATCTAACCCGATCTTCCCAATAATTGCAATAACATCGATCCGCCAATTCTCTCCGAGACCGGAGTGTTCCTGCATGAACCATTCCGCGGAATTGGTCATGTGCTCCAGTTTTTCTTCTGTCACTGCTTCTTCCGGATATCCAGCCCGTTCATTTGTCCTGGTTTTAACCTCAACAAAAACCACCATGTCTTCTTTTTGAGCAATTAAATCAATTTCGCCTTCCGGCGTCCTGATATTCCTATCAATTATGACAAATCCCTGATTCTGCAAGTATTCAGCAGCGCAGGTTTCTCCCCATTTTCCGACCCTTTGATTATGTTGATTAACAGAAATTGTTTTCAATTGTTGCCTTCCAAGCTAGCGGCTATCAGAAATTCTACCCCAACTTGTCTGTTTTAGGTTCGTAGAAGTAACTAAAAAAGATCGTATTACGAACATCCTACTTTTAAATTCCTGATAGAATTGAACATACTTTGGAGCATAAATGCCAACTGCTGAATTGATTGTTATCGGAACCGAATTGCTGCTTGGCGAGATTAACGACACAAATACTCGATACCTTGCCCGCCAGCTCAGAGATTGCGGAATAGACCTGTTTCGCAGCACGACAGTTGGAGACAACGTGCAGCGAATTACGGCATTGATGCAGGAAGCTTTGTTGCGTGCAGATATTGTCATCTCTTCGGGTGGATTAGGTCCTACCGTTGACGACCCCACTCGGGAAGCTGCAGCTCTTGCGTTTGGGACGCATAATGAATTTCATCCAGAACTTTGGTTTCAGTTACGACAAAGATTTCAAAAACGTGGTTTGACGATTTCAGAGAATAACAAAAAGCAAGCCTACATCCCTTGCGGGGCAACAGTTGTTGAAAATCCGGTTGGAACCGCTCCGGCTTTCATACTAAGTTCCAACGAAAAAACACTTATTTGCCTGCCAGGCGTTCCCCGCGAAATGGAAACCCTGGTACAACTGTCTGTCATCCCCTGGCTTAAAACCCATTTTCAATCATCCGGCACGATCAAAGCCAAAGTCCTGCATACCTCAGGGGTTGCAGAATCTCGAGTGGATGAACTGATCGGCGATCTGGAGAGGATGAAGAACCCTACCGTTGGGCTTCTCGCACATCCTGGAATTGTGGATATACGCATTACTGCCAAGGCTGAATCCGCTCAAGCCGCCGATAAAATGATCGAAAAGGTTGAATCTCAAATTCGCAAGCGGCTCGGCAAGGATATCTATGGAGAGGATGGCGAAACCTTAGCCAGTGCGATCCAACACATCACCGAACAGGTTCGTTATCCTATTAAGATCATCATTTGCGGATTCGGCTCTAATGCCTTCACCGATTTAATTCATCCAAAAATAAAAATTGAGACGTTAGAGACGAAAGACTTCGAATCCGCCATAAATCAGGTGAATATAGCGGGTGATAATAAAGATCATTTTATCTTTACGTGTAAATACACATCGCACATAGATATCGCAAAAATTGAATTAGGCTTTTTCTCTGAGGGTAATCCAATGCTCTCTTCCAGGGATTATCCAGGCGCAACTGAACTTTGGGAAGAATGGGCGAAAAATTTCAGTTTTAGTTTCATCCGACAGCAACTCATCTTAAAAGTCGTTAGTAGAGGAGACTCATGATCAAAGCTGACTTAATTCTCAAAAACGCGATTTTATTATCCATGGACCAAGATTTTCATCAATACGATCCAGGCGCGATTGCGGTGAAAGGCAATTCGATCCTGGCTGTGGGCGTCGAGTCTGAAATCATATCAAATTACTCCTCCGATGAAGTCGTGGATTGTGGTGGAAAAGTGCTAATGCCAGGGTTGGTTAATGCCCATACTCACGTTCCAATGACGCTATTACGGGGATTGGCTGACGATTTGAGACTGGATGTCTGGTTGATGGGATACATGATGCCGGTCGAAAGAGAATTCGTCTCTCCCGATTTCGTTCAATTAGGAACTCGCCTGGCATGTGCCGAGATGATCAAATCAGGGATCACGTCATTTGCAGATATGTATTATTTTGAAGAGGATGTTGCAAAAGCGACCGCAGAAATCGGGATGCGCGCCCTTTGTTCTCAAACAGTGCTCAAATTTCCGACACCTGATGCCCAATTCTTTGAAGAATCCCTCGAAATGTCGCGGGATTTCATCAGCCGCTGGAAGAACCACGACTTGATCATTCCTTCTGTCGCTCCACACGCACCATATACTTGCACTCCAGAAATTCTCAAAGCCACAGCAGCCCTTGCTGCTGAATTTGATGTCCCCCTCCATACGCACCTTTCTGAAACTGCTTTCGAAGTGGAAACGATGCGCAAAGAACAAGGGATGCCAGTCATTCCTTACGTCAAAAAACAAAACCTTTTTGATGCCAAGGTTCTAGCGGCTCACTGTGTTCATATCGATGATGGTGAAATTCGCACATTACAGCATCTGGGCGCCGGGGTTTCACATAACCCCTCTTCGAACCTCAAACTGGCCTCAGGTATCGCTCCGGTCAAACGGATGCTTGAACTCGGTTTGAATGTCGGCATTGGTACCGATGGTCCGGCCTCTAACAATGATCTTGATATGTTTGAGGAAATTAGGTTAACCTCCTTCCTTCAAAAAGGGATCAGCGGCGACCCGACTACTCTGCCAGCCCGCACTGCGTTATTAATGGGCACGCGTCTTGGCGCTCAAGCTATGCACATCGGGCATATCACTGGTTCACTTGAGGTTGGCAAGCGCGCCGATTTGATCCTGATAGATCTATCCCCCTTGCACAATAGCCCTCAATTCAAACACAACCCACAGGGAACCTATGCTCAGATCGTGTTTGCTTCAAAAGCTTCAGACGTTACAGATGTGATGGTCAACGGAAAATGGTTAATGCGAGATCGCCAGCTTGTTAATCTAAATGAAAAAGACTTGCTGGTTCAAAGTCAGGAATACGCCAGGAAAATCGATTTATTCTTGATCAAGCGAGAATCCTCGATCCTGTCTAAATTGATCGCCATTGGCGGCGCCGCAGAAGAAGAAAGTTTTGAGATCCAGATCAAAGTCAGGGTAAAAGATCCTACCCCTATTTACAAAGCTTTGGATAATCCCGAGATCGAAATAATCCGTGAACGGCATTACCATGAATTTGATCTCTATTTCTTCTTCAAGGATGTTGAACAAGGAATGCTGCGGTATCGTGAAGATGAATTCATCACAAAGGAAGGCAAGATCGAACAGGTAAGGTCCAGACTGACATTAATTGGTCAGACGATTGAGGATCGGTTCCCACAGGAAGTTCTGCTCTCCCGCAGCCGCTATCTGGCAAATGCCACTCAAAGTCCACGGTTCTACCGAGAATACTTTAAACCCCACCTGGAAAAAGAGGTTGAAAAAGACCGTGTTCGCTTTTTGGTAAAGTATAAAGGTTTCGAATTCTTTATCAATATCGATGAGATCAAGAAGCCAAAAATCGGTTTTTTCCTTGAAGTGAAAAGCCGTACCTGGAGTCGCCAGGATGCAGAAATAAAATCAAAATTGGTAACTGAGCTAATCGAATGCCTTGGCGGGGATTTAAATGAAACAACTTCCGAGGACTATATCGAGATGGTGAAATAGGATGCCTTTCGTACAAGATGAGGCCGTAGAAAAAAATGACTCTATCCACGTCCTTTTCATCGCAGCTGAAGCGGACCCGTATGTAAAAATTGGCGGCCTTGGAGATGTGGCTGGGTCGCTACCTTTAGCCTTGCATCGTTTATACAATGCGGATATTTTTCAACAAAAACTAGATATCCGGCTCGTGCTCCCCTATTATGGGGTCATTCAACAACAGGACTTAACAGTTAAAAAAGTTTGTAGTTTTTCTGTCCAAACAAATAAAGATCCGGTACAGGCAGAAGTGTATGAAACCACCAAGGAAGGGCTAATCATTTACTTTGTTTCTGGCGATCCCATCCCACCTGGTGACCCGGTTTATAACCAAAATTTTTCCGCTGACGCGGACAAATTCATTTTTTTTTCATTAGCTTGTTTAGAGTTACCAAAAGTGCTAGGCTGGAGAGTGGATATTTTACACGTGCATGATTGGCATACTGCCATTGCGGTTCACCAGCTGAAGATGATCAAAAAACGTGATTCATTCTATAAGAAATCACGTTCGATCATCACGTTGCACAATCTGCCCTTTATGGGCAACGGTTCTGAGCAAGCTTTGGTCAAATATAAAATCAAACCCTCAACCGATCCCACTCTGCCTGACTGGGCACAATACTTGCCTCTGCCTATGGGGTTTGCGGCAGCAGATCAAATCGTCGCGGTTTCACCCGCCTACGCACAGGAAATCCTGACACCGGAATTCAGTTGTAACCTGCACGATTTCTTTGAATCTAATCAAAAAAAGTTAAGCGGAATACTGAATGGTCTCGATACTATACTTTGGAATCCCTCAACGGATTCTTTCATTCACCAGACCTACGACAGGAATTCGTTAGGTAAAAAAAGACTTAACAAATCAGAAATTCAAAAAGAAATGGGTCTGGTAGAAAATCCTGAAACTCCTCTCATCGTCCTCATCAGCCGCATGGATACCCAAAAAGGGATCGACATTGCGATCGAGGCATTAAAACTAACCAAAAACTTGCCTTGGCAGGCGATTTTGTTGGGTTCAGGGGATATCAAATTGGAGCAGTTATGCCAGTCCCTGGAAGATCAACTTCCTGACAAGGTACGCGCCAGGGTTTCGTTTGATCCAAAGCTCTCCCACCGCATGTACGCTGGCGGGGATATGCTGTTAATGCCTTCCAGATATGAGCCATGCGGTCTGACACAAATGATTGCCATGCGCTATGGTTGTATTCCGGTCGCCAGAGCTACTGGTGGCTTAAAAGATTCGATCATCGATAATGAAAAAAGTTTAGAGAGAACAGGGTTCTTGTTTGAGACTGCTGACCCGCAAGCTTTTGCCAAGTCACTCACAACGGCGTTGGTTTGTTTTGACAAAAATTCAGAGTGGATCGAAATTCAGCAACGGGCAATGCAAACTGACTTTTCTTGGGCGCACTCTGCTGTGAAATATTCTCGCTTGTATAATAGACTCGTAATAAAACAATAACAAGAGAACGGAGTAACAAATGATATTTCAAAGAAAGTCCGGAATCATCCTCCATCCAACAAGTCTGCCTGGACCCGATGGTATCGGCGACCTTGGACCAGAAGCTTATCATTGGATCGATTTCCTCTCACAAGCAGGATGCGGTCTCTGGCAGATCCTCCCTTTGGGACCAACCGGATACGGCGACTCACCATATCAATGTTTTTCTGCCTTTGCCGGTAACCCATATCTCATCAGCCCTGCCTTACTGATGGAACAAAACCTTCTTAAGCGCACTGACCTGACCGACCGGCCAGTTTTTCCCGAGAATTCAATTGACTTTGGATCTGTGATCGAATGGAAGCTCACGCTCATAAATCGCGCATACCAGCGTTTCTTAAAAACATCGAATTCTTCATTAATAAAAGGCTACGAAGAGTTTTGTGAAACAGAAAAAGAGTGGCTGATTGATTTTGCTTTCTTTATGGCAATCAAGGAGAATCAAGGTGGAGTTTCCTGGGATAATTGGCCTGAAAGTTTGCGAACACGCTCCGAAAAAGCAATGGAAGATTTTGCTTCCAAAAATGCGGCTGCCATTGAAAAACAAAAGTTTCGCCAATTCCTGTTCTTTGAACAATGGGCGCGAATATGCAAATATGCAGCGTCAAAAGGAGTTCAAATTATCGGTGATATTCCAATCTTTGTTTCTTATGACAGCGCTGATGCCTGGGCGCATCCCGAACTATTTTACCTAAACGAAAAAGGGAAACCTACTTGTGTTGCCGGAGTTCCGCCTGATTATTTTTCCCCCACGGGCCAACTATGGGGAAACCCGCTTTACCGCTGGGACGTGCATAAAAAGCAGGGGTATAGCTGGTGGATTAAACGGGTTCATTCTGTACTAAAAGCAGTCGACATTATCCGCCTTGACCACTTCAGAGGTTTTGCCGGATACTGGGAGGTACCTGCTGGTATGCCAACAGCGGAAATCGGTCGATGGACAAAAGGACCGGGTAAATCAGTTTTCAAGGCACTCGAAACAGAGTTTCACGGTTTGCCTATCCTCGCAGAGGACCTTGGCGAGATCACACCAGATGTCATCGATTTAAGAGATTCCTATAATCTTCCGGGTATGAAAATCTTCCAATTTGCATTCTCTTCTACACCAGATGATCCTTTCTTACCCCATAACTATCCGCAAAATTGTGTTGCGTATACAGGAACCCATGATAATGATACCGCCCGCGGTTGGTATGAAACCGCGCCTGAAGATGAGCGTGACTTTTGCCGGCGATACCTGGCGTGCTCTGGAGACGATATTTCGTGGGATATGATTCGTGCCGTTTGGAGTTCTACGGCAGTGTTTGCGCTAGCCCCGCTGCAAGACCTTCTCTGTTTAGGACAGGAGGGTCGTATGAATTTTCCAGGGAAACCAGCTGGAAATTGGGGGTGGCGTTTTGAGTCAGGCAGATTATCACCGGATTTAATTCAACGTTTGAAGGAAATGAACTTCCTTTATAGCCGATAGAAATAATCAATCCCGCAAAACGTGGGATTGCTTACTTACTTGATACTATTGCCATCTTTTTACCGGTCTTGGTTGCAAATGTGATGCCCAATAAGATCAAAAATCCACCAAATAATTCAAACGCTGTTGGGGATTCCCGCAGAAAGAGATATGCCAATAAAATGGTTCCAACAGGTTCACCCAGCAGCGCAATCGAAACATACGCGGCTGAAAGATATTTCAAGGCGTAATTGAATGAGGAATGTCCGATCAATTGCGGGATGATTGCCAATAATAGAATCCAGATATATGTATTTGTTGTATAACCGATAAGAGACTGATCGGAGATAAATACCAGCACAATTAAAACAACTGCCGCGATGCCATAGACAATAAAAGTATACGGGAGCAACGTCAGCTCGTTTCTAACCCGCCTGCCAATCATCAAGTATCCACCAGAAAGGAACGCTCCTAGCAAGGCTAGCAGATTTCCGAAAAACGCGCGTCCTTGAAAAAGTGAATCAAATGGGACGCATCGAAGCGCGACTCCAGTGACTATACATTTCCCGCTAATGCCTACAATCATGCTTCCCGTTATAGAGATGACAAGTCCAATCAACACCCATTTGGCGACCTTTTCCTTTAGGAAAAGAGGAGAAAGTAGAGCCACCCACAATGGAGCAGTGGTGACCAACACGACTGAACTTGCCACACTTGTATATTCCAAAGAAGAGATCCACGAAGCAAAATGAAACCCGAGAAAGATCCCACCCAGGATCATGAAAAATAAGGTGCGGCCACGAATTACTCTCAATTCAACAAGTGATCGGCGGATTACGAAAGGTGCGAGAAGGATTGTTGCGATCGAGAGTCTCCCGGCAGCAATCGCCAACGATGGCGCCTCTGCCTGCGCATATCGAATAAATATCGATGCAGTTGATACGGCTAAAATTCCCAGGAATAATCCAGGAATCGGGGATATATTTTTTAAAGTTTTCATCTAACATTTTCCAATGATCGAGTATTCAAGGTTGATTTATCCAAACATAATTCCAGTTGATTTATCCAAACATAATTCCATTCACTTGACAAAGCAAGTCAGCTTGGCTAGAATCTTATTGTACATGAGACGGGTTTATAGGTAGTCGAGAGAATTTGACAATCAAAAGATATGGAGGAGATCATGCCTTTCGAAATACCCCCCCTGAGATATTCGTTAGACGCACTTGAACCGATCATAGACACCCAAACAGTAGAAATTCATTATACAAAACATCATGCAACCTATCTTAAGAATTTAAACGCTGCAATTGAAAAGCACCCGCAATTCTTTGAATGGACTCTTGAGAAGATCATGAGCAATCTCGACCAAATTCCGGAAGATATTCGCACAGCAGTGCGTAACAATGGTGGCGGAGTTTACAATCACAATGTATACTGGGCGTCCATGGCGCCTGGTCAATCAGGTAATCCGGTTGGTAAACTGGCTGACGTAATTAATACAACCTTTGGGAGTTTTAATAATTTAAAAGCAGAGTTCGAAAAAACCGCCTTATCCCGTTTTGGCAGCGGATATTGCTGGTTGAGCGCTAAAAATGGTGGGCAGCTCTTGGTACATTCGACTGCAAACCAAGATTCCCCTTTGCAAGAGGGCATAATGCCCATTTTGGTTATCGATGTTTGGGAACATGCATATTACCTGAAATATCAGAATCGACGCGCCGATTATATTATCAATTGGTGGTCGTTAGTGAACTGGAAGGAAGCAGAAAAACAATTCGCCAAAGTTAATTAACAAATTTACCCAAATTCGAAGACGGAGGATTATATGACACGAGTTATTACTAGTTTATGCATGCGAGATGGTAGCTGTGCAACCGTTTGCCCTGTGGAATGTATCGTCGCAGGAAAACCTGAAGATAAATGGCCCTGGTATTATATTGACGCGGATACCTGCATCGATTGCGGCGCCTGTGAAACTGAGTGCCCATTTAATGCCATTTTCCCTGAAGATGAAGTGCCATCCGCTTATAAAGCCAAGGGCGGTGAGCGCCTTTCCATGCCTTCAGGTACAGTTGGATTCCCTGAAGCCTTCGATTCCAAAAACCATGACGGTGACTCGGTTCATCTGGAAGCAACTCGCGTTCTGGCAACAGGTGAAGTGGTTGATCTTACACCTGCAATTACAACAAACGCCGACTTCTTCAAATCTGGACCCGGGTATAACGCCAAGTAGCTTCTGATGGGAAATCAAAAAGAGGAGAGCAAAAAATGGTCTCCTCTTTTTAAGTTAATTACATGCATTTGAAAGATGTTCCTCAAACGTTTGCGAGAAAATGTGTGTCCCTGATCCATCACACCTGGCGTGGAAATAATAATAAGGGCTGGTTTCAGGGGTTGCAACTGCCAAGATCGATTGCACCCCAGGGTTTGAAATTGGCTGCTCCGGAAGCCCGGCAATCAGGTATGTATTGTAAGATGATTGATATGAAAGGTCACTGACCAGTAAAGGCGTTTTCCACCATCCACCCCATGCCTCGTTATATCCAAGAGCATATTGAACAGTAGGGTCAGTCTCCAGTTTCATACCGTCAGTCAACCGGTTGAAAAAAACAGAAGCAATTAGAGAACGCTCATTATCTTCGAATGTTTCCCGTTGCACGATGGAAGCCAGGATGATCGATTGATAGAACGTAAGTCCGTTGTTTTGCAGATTTGTTTTAATTTCATCGGTTACAGACTCAGAAAATCGCTGAGTAAAAGCAAGTGCAAGGTTTTCGGGTGAAATTTTCCGATTGATGATGTAATCCCCCGGGAAGAGAAACCCTTCAAGCGAAGGAATACCAGTTAACTCTATTGGGAGATTTACATTTATTGGGTTTTGTACAACCGAAAGAAATACTTCAGGAGACACTTCAATGCCAGAGGATGGTAACGCCGCTGCAATTTCCTCCGCCCGCCAACCCGGATATATATAGAAAGCAACTTCTTCAGAATAAATCGATTGGATGGCTTCAGAGATTTCAACCGCACTCATGGAAGGTGAAAGCGAAAACTCGCCTGCTTTTATCTGTGTGTCTAACCCTTTATAGATAACGTAATATCGAAATGCCACCCAGTTAGAGATTAATCCTTTTTTTTCAAGTCCAAGCGCTACTGAAGAAACCGAAGCCCCCTGTGCGATGGTAAATGGCACATCACTCTGAGTCGAAATCAGCGGCGTGATAAGTTCCTTCTTATGTAACAGTACTTGCAGACTGTAGGACCATTTTTGAAATGTGGTTAGGTTCTCCGCTGGTCTGCCGAAGCTTTTTTCAGCCAGGATAGGCACGCCCAACCAGGCAATCCCGAGTCCGACCACAACCAGAAGAAGCACCAGCACAAAAGGTAGCGCGGAACTTGATTTTCGTCTAACCATTTTCTTTCATTTTCTCACTTTTCCAGTTCAGATAGGACTGCAAGATAATGACTGCCGCCAGATCATCCAAATGACCTCTTCTATTTCGACGCTTCACTCCCATAGTAATGCGTGCATTTTTCGCAGCGCGTGTACTGCCGTGTTCATCCCACAGATCAACCGGCAGCGAGGATTCTTGTTTGATCATTTCTGCCATCCTGTGAGCGTGACGGGTTTGCGGTGTATTTTCTCCTTCCACACCCAACGCCTCTCCCACAATGATTTGCACAACCTCGTTTTCAGCTGCCAGTTGGGCAATTGCCGTGCAATCTGCGCCCATTGAGGTATGCTGGATAACCGTTAGTGTCCGTGCGATCGTGCCGGTCGGGTCGCTTATCGCAAGGCCGATCCTCTTTTCCCCGGGATCAACTGCCATAATCCTTCCCGTCATTCAGTCCCTGCCATTGAAAAATGGATCTGCGTTGGTAAAAACGGCATCCATTTCCACCATTTGAAATTTAAGGAAATCTCGGCTGGTTCCGTTTGTGGAAAAACTTTTTGTAGAGTTTGAAAAGCTGTTTCTTTCGTCTTGCCAGCCAACGCATTAGCGATTTCATATCGATTCCATTCAGGCATAATCTCTCGAGATGCCTTCATCGTCCAAATTGCCTGACCTTTATTATCAATTTTGATTACGCCTACTTTTTTTACTATCATTGAGTCATTGAAAGCCATAAACCCGGACTGCAAATTTCCATCAAGAACTACCGTGGCAATCGAATTCTGATCCTCTTCTTTGTAAGTTAAAGCCTTGTATCGGACTGTCAAACGTAAGGTTGCTTCATCAGATGGCAAATCAACAACATTCACGCGCTCATTACTCAATACTTCTTCGACCAACACACTTTCAACGATCAGCACTCTTCCAACTTCCAGGTTTGAATACAATGTAGTGATCGATCGGTCTTTCAATTCTTCTAACAACTGTATTTTTAGTTGGGAATAGTCTGATTCGCTCGGAGCCGATGCATCCACCCCTTTTCCACCTACAAACGCTTCCGAATTATTAACAGAAACTATTGTTCCGATTCCTCCTGCAATGGAAGAAATCTTGCCGCTATCAATGTTCCCCTCCTCGCCTGGCTTCATTGCCTCAACTTTACCAACTATTGTAGCGTTTTTTTCTGCAGGCAGCACCAACTCTTCAAGCGTGATAAATTTTACAACCTCCGGGTCCTCTGTAATTAAAACCGATTCGGCAGGGATAGTAACTTGCGTTTGAGTCAGGTTTGTAAAAGTAACCAAGCCAGATGCTTTTATGGTTGGAACCCTGACAGTACCGGTACTCTTCCGGCTTAATTCGCCGCTAACCTCCACGCTCTGAGCAAATGTAGGCAATCCGCCGGAGGGATTGAAACCCGAAAAGATTGGTGATGCGATGATTTCTAATTCGGCTTCTTGAATCGATTTTTGAGGGTGCAGTGTAATAGTGGCAGAAGGAACTGTAAAGAAAAACAAGGCAGCCATTGCCAAGATACTTATCACCATCGTGACAATCTTTATTAAAACCGATTGCTCTTTTATTTTTTCTGTACCTTGAGTTTTTTCTTTCGACTCAAGTAATGCTGAAAAACCCTTTGGAAATTTTGTTTCGGTACGTGCATTTTCTATATTTGTCCATGATTTTCTTTCAGCCTTAGAAATGGACGAAAAAAAAGGGATTTTCAACGCCTGGGCATTTTCTTTTATCAGGAGATCATGAGTAACAAGAGCAAGTTGGGCACCATACCGCTTGGCTGCCCGTTGGATGAGAGAAAGGTCAAGGGTACCTTTCAATAGTTTACCGCGCTTTGGCCAAACCAAAATCATTCGCGGGCTTGGATTCCAAGACATCTTGTCTTTTATCGAGACAAGGTCATCATGAGGTTCCAATTGAATGACAGTCGTTTTCATCTTTACATATTGAATTATACATTAGGCAGCTTCAGCCAAAGTGAAAAAAGTACAATCACGATTTTTATTTTTATAATATTCAGTATTTGTTTTTCCTTAACATTATGAAATGAGATATTATCAAAGACCTGTTGAAAAGGCTATAATTAGGTCTAGAAACGAGAGGAAAAATGCGAAAACTATCCATAATCATATTACTATCGCTTTTATCGTTGACCTCATGCAATTTGCCATTGGTGAAATCTACTCCAAATACTGATGTGGTCGCTACAAGAGTAGCCCAAACCCTCAGCGCACAGCCGTCCGCAACCCTCCAACCAACGCAAGAGGTTCTTCCAACAATAGAACTAACCACTCCACCACCAACCGCGACTCTCACTGTCACTTCAACTCCCACCACTTCACCCGGTGACCCAAAATTGACTCTTGGAAGCCCAAATTTCCAGGATACGTTTAATGGTGGAAATGCATTTGGTTTGCAAGGAAGCCCCTACGAAGATGATGCTGTTAGAATATCGATGCAAAGCGGGGCGATCAACTTCACCAGTCTTGCAATAAATGCCGGCAAACGTTGGAGGTTGACCTCCCCGCAGCCTCGCAATTTCTACCTTGAGGGTACGTTTAAAACAATCAATTGCTCCGGGTACGACCACTTTGGGCTTGTGATGCGTGCGCCCAGTTATAGTGACGGTATAGGTTATTACTTTGGCGTATCCTGCAACGGTCAATACATTTTCCAGCGTTGGGATGGTTCTGGTACCAGCACCGTTATTGGCTGGGCATCCGATCCGAATATTAAGACTGGTCCGAATCAGATAAATCGAATCGGAGTCAAGGCGGTTGACGATACATTCAAACTTTATGTGAATGGATATTTGGTCAAAGAATTCACGGATTCCGGACTCACGGCCAAGGGACATTTTGGCGCATACGTTACCGCTCTCGAAAACTCGAATTTCACGGTTGATCTCGAAGAGCTGCTTGAGTGGAACCTTCCGTAAGCATCTGAAAAGGTTTAAAACAATGCTGCCAACAACAAATCCCAACAGCAAAAACGCGGTCAGTTTAGCCGAAAAATGGCTCAGCCAAAAACCTGTCTATGTTGACACCGAGACCACAGGACTGGAGAAGAATGATGAGATCATCGAAATTTCCATCATTGATTATGATGGAAATGAATTACTTACTTCCCTTGTAAAACCTAGTCAGCAAATCCCGTTGGAGGCGGTAAAGATTCACGGTATTTCAAATGAAATGGTTGCTGCTTCACCGGTATGGCCGATCGTATGGTCTCGTGCGCGTAATTTCTTCTACGGTCGAATAATCGCCGCTTACAATGCTCCATTCGATTTGCGAATGATGCAGCAATCTCATGCAAGATACCGTTTGTCCTGGCATGAAAACCTCACCTTTGTGGATATTCTGCCTCTTTATTCCGATTTCCGCGGAGTTTGGGATCCGATCAGGCGGTCGATGAGGTATTTTAAGCTGGAAGAAGCAGGTGCATTCTTTAATATCACACTGCCCAACGCACACCGTTCCACAGCCGACGCATTATTAACGCGCGCTATATTGCACAGCATCGCTGGTAAACCTTATTAAATCAATAGGCGAAACACTTTGAATTTTGATGATTTAAGCCCGGCCCAACAAGAGATCGTTCGTTTACCATTACAAACGAAGGTATTTCTGCATGGACAAGCCGGCTCTGGAAAAACCACTGCCGCCATCCACCGAATGTTAGGACTTATCGATCAAGGCATTCCCGCCGAGTCCGTCCTGGTGCTCGTTCCACAACGAAGCCTGGCTCAGGGTTACCGAGATGTGATCCGAACTCCGAATTCTCGCGCTGGAGGAGAGCCGGCAATCCTGACCATTGGCGGTTTGGCGCAGCGGATGATCGCATTATTTTGGCCTATTGTCGCAAAAAACGCCGGTTTTAAAAACCCGACCAGACCTCCGCAGTTTCTCACCCTTGAAACAGCACAATACTACCTTGCATCGATTGTTGAGCCGTTGCTCCAGAAAGGGTATTTCGAAAGTGTTACAGTCGATCCAAATCGTTTGTACAGCCAGATTCTGGATAATTTAAATAAATCCGCGGTCGTGGGTTTCGCGCCTGATGAGATCTCTCAACGCTTGATCCAGGCGTGGGCAGGCAAAGCCTCACAGTCAGTTATTTATGAACAAGCGCAGGAGTGCGCTCTTCTTTTTCGAAAACTATGCCTACAGCAAGATTTACTCGATTTTTCTTTACAGTTATCCATATTCACCGATCATTTATGGACATCTTTTCTGTGCAAAAAGTATTTGACCAGCACATATCGCCATTTGATTTATGACAACGCTGAAGAAGATTATCCCGTCGCTCATGACATCATCGCAAAATGGCTGCCCGATTTTGAGTCTGCTCTGATTCTCAGTGATACGGAGGCAGGATTCCGGTCTTTCATGGGCGCTGATCCCGTCTCTGCCAATTCATTGGGTGACCAATGCTCCAAAAAGGTTGAATTCTGCAATTCGTTGGTAAAGACCCATCCATTGGACAACCTGGAATCAGCGCTTTCTAGGAGCCTCATTGAGCACCGGCTTGATGGACATTTCGATTCTGATGTTGAAAGCTCATTTTCCATTCATCCATTCCGATTTTATCCGCAAGTCATTGACTGGATCGTTAAGCAAGTCTCTGAACTGTTAATAAATCAGAATGTCACTCCAAACGAAATCGTTATTTTAACTCCTTTTCTAAGCGATTCGCTGCGTTTTTCGTTCTACACACGATTTACTGAATGTGGCATTCCTATCAACACTTTCCGTCCTTCACGCAGTTTGCGGGATGAGCCTGCAGTCAAAACCGTGATCACGCTTGCCAAATTGGCTTATCCAATCTGGGCACTTAAGCCCTCCAAAGATGAAGTTCGCACTGCATTGATGTTGACGATCACAGATTGCGATTACGTGCGCGCAGATTTGCTCACGCAAATACTATATTCATCAGCATCGGGTTCATTACGCTCATTTGATCCTGTTAAGAAGGAGATGCAGCAACGGCTCACCTATACGATAGGCGAGCGTTATGAAAAACTGCGCAGATGGCTCGAACAGAATTCAAATCAAGGTACCCTTGAATTAGATTTCTTTCTTAGCAAACTCTTCGGTGAAATCCTCTCACAGCCCGGATTTAAGTTTCATGAAAACTTTGATTCTGCCTCATCAGTGAACCGGTTGATCGAATCTTGTCGCAAGTTCCGCCAAACAATGACTGATGGTACTCTAATTAACGAAGCCTCAATCAGTAAAGAGTATATTCGGCTAGTTGATGAAGGGATCCTGGCGGCCCAATATCTTTCTGATTGGGCAGGAAAATCTCAATCCGATTCAGTCCTAATCTCACCAGCTTTTTCTTTCTTGATGAGTAACCGTCCAGCCAAATATCAATTCTGGTTGGATATAGGTTCTCAAGGATGGTGGACTAGATTGGACCAACCTCTCACCCATCCTTATGTTCTCAATCGCAATTGGGCAAGAGGTCAACTTTGGACAGATGCGCAGGAATATTCTACGAATCAAAAAACGTTGGCACGCGTCACCACCGGACTCATCCGGCGTTGCAGTGATCATATTTTTATGTGCTCCATTGGAATCAACGAACAAGGTAATGAAGAACGCGGCGCTTTGGTCATGGCCATCCAGACTATCTTGCGAAAATTAAAAACAACGGCAGGGGGTAAGCATGTTTAAACCCCGTCCTATGCAGGAAGAAATCCTTAAATATGAAGCAGGTAAAATGGGGGTGACGGCAGTTCCCGGCAGTGGAAAGACGCATACACTCTCCTTCCTGGCTGCCCAACTGATCACCAAGGGTCTGATCTCTGAAGAACAGGAAATATTGGTTGTTACTTTGGTCAACTCGGCAGTAGATAATTTTTCCGCACGCATCACGTCATTCATCCAGGAAGCCGGGTTGCTGGCAAATGTGGGCTATCGGGTTCGCACTCTGCATGGACTGGCGCATGATATCGTCCGGGAGCGGCCTGACCTGGCTGGATTATCAGAACAATTTTCGATACTCGATGAAACGGAATCCTCTCGAACGGTCGAACAGATCACTGCCGCTTATCTCCGCGAACATCCCGAACTGGCCTCTGTAGTGATAGATCCCGAAGTTGACTTGCATGGTGATTTTAAAACGCAAAAAGTCTGGAATGAGACTATCACAACCCTCAATGCAAATTTTATCAGTCAGGCAAAAGACCTCCAAATCGAGCCATATGAAATTCGCGAAAAAATCGAAAAATTCAAAGTTGCCGATCCACTCCTCAACATGGCGTTGGAAGTTTATTTCGAATATCAAAGAGGGCTGCGTTATCGCGGCTCGGTAGATTTTTCAGATCTGGTTCGCCTGGCTCATCGTGTATTGTCCTCTGATTCAGATTATTTATTGAGACTACAACAGCGCTGGCCGTATATTCTGGAGGATGAAGCACAAGATTCATCTTTTGTGCAGGAACGAATTTTACGTCTTTTAGTTGGGACTGATGGGAATTGGGTGCGGGTCGGTGATACCAACCAAGCCATTTATGAAACCTTCACAACGGCCAGCCCCAAGTTCCTTCAGAATTATCTGAAAGAAAGAAACGTTGTGGCAAAAGACCTAGCCAATTCAGGCCGCTCGAACAAGAGTATTATCGGACTTGCCAATTCATTGAATAAATGGACCCGGCAATCACACCCTGTTAGCGAGTTAAGGTCTTCGCTCGCCCTTCCTCTCATTATTCCAGCGCCTCCAGGCGATCCGCAGCCAAACCCGCCAGATCATCCCAAGGCAATATATATCTTGAAGTCTCCAGTAGATTCTGATGCGGAGATCGAAAAAGTTGTTTTGTCGATCAAATCCTGGTTGCCGCTAAACCTGGATAAAACTGTGGCAGTGCTTTGCCCGATCGGATTTCATGCCGAAAAAATGGTAGAAGCCTTACAAGCTTCCGAAATTGAGATTGTAGAAATGCTTAAGAGTACGCAATCAACAAGGCGCGTCACCCGCCTGCTGGAAAAAGTGATGCAATCTCTTGCTGAACCTTCTTCAGTAAATAAACTGGCAATCGTTTACCAACAAATTATGCAGGCAGATCCCAATTTTGCTGCTCATGAAAAAGAGATCACCAAAATAATTGCACAAATCAAAAAGATTAAAAAGCTTGAAGATCTTTTCTACTCCGGTGAGATAACCGATTGGAAAATGACCTTAGGCATCGACAATTTGTCAAAGGAATTGGAAAATAGTTTTTCAAAATTCAAGACAGATATGGTGCGTTGGCAGAATGCCACGTCGCTCCCGATTGATCAATTATTACTAACCATCGGGAGAGACCTGTTCACAACTCCACAGGACCTGGCGTTGACCCATAAACTGGCTTTGTTGCTTGAATTCAGCGCAAATAATCATCCTGATTATCAGCTTTCCCAATTTGCAATTGAACTCGCCGAAATCGCATCAAACGAGCGAAAATTCTCCGGGTTCAGTGAAGACGACACCGGTTTCAATCCCGAAGCCCACAAAGGCAAGGTACTTGTCTCCACTTTTCATAAGGCTAAAGGGTTGGAATGGGACAGGGTCTACCTCCTGTCGGTAAACAATTATGATTTTCCGTCAGCACAAGAATTCGACCATTACAAAGGCGAGAAGTGGTTCATCGAACATCGCTATAATCTTGAAGCGGAATTATTGGCGAAGTTAAAAGCCATCGTTAATGAGGATGTTCCTGGCATGTTCATGGAAAAAGGGGTCGCTACTCAGCAAGCTAGGATTGAATACTCCGCCGAGCGTTTGCGTCTGCTCTATGTAGGCATTACACGCGCACGAGAATCCTTGATCATCACTTGGAACACCGGGCGACGGAAAGAGGCTCGTATGGCGCTGCCACTTGAAGCCCTGCTCGCCATCTGGGAGAATTCATATGACGCTTCCTGAAACTTTCATTTTTACCCAACAAAATCTGCAGGATTACATCGACTGCAACCGCAGGTTCTATTTGCGCGAAATCTTAAAACTGGAATGGCCTGCAATTGAGAGTGAACCGGTACGGGAGCAGGAAGAATTGATTTTGCTTGGAACACAGTTCCATCTACTTTGTCAACAATTTTTTCTCGGAATACCAGTGGAGGATCTTTCCGATCAGATTACAAACCTTGAATTGCAGGTCTGGTGGCAGAATTTCTTGAAACTGGATTTCAAATCCCTGAACGGAACCTTATCATCAGAAAAATTGATCTCCATTCCCTTCGCCGGATTTCGTTTGGCGGCAAAATACGACCTGCTATTGAGGGATCTCAATGGAAAGAATTTCATTTATGATTGGAAAACGTCAAAACACCAACCTCAACGAAAATACCTGGTTGAGCGAATGCAGTCTAAAATTTATCCATTGGTAATCTCAAAATATATCGGTGCAAAAAGATTTGACACAGACTTTAACCCCGAATCCATAGACATGATCTATTGGTATCCTGCGTTTCCAAATACCCCAATTTCTTTTGGTTATTCGAAAGTTCAATTTGAAGCTGACCAAACCGGGCTTGAAAAACTAATTTATGAGATTAATAAGAAAAAAGAACCGGATTTTGTATTGACAGAGAGGGAAAAAACCTGTTCTTATTGCCGCTTTCGTTCGCTCTGCAATCGCGGGGTTACTGCCGGTGTGAGTGATCAGCAGGAAATTGATTTTCAGGCGACAAATGCCTTTAACTTTGATTTTGAGGCCCTTTAGGTCCCTATGCCTGTCATTCAACCCAAGCAACAGATCTGGAGAGAACCACAACAAATTGAACTCCCGGCTGAATTTAAGACCTCATTTACTCTTCCAGATTTGGTTTTACAGACCGTTTATCGACGCGGGATTCAAAATTCCGGCGATTTAAACGCCTTTCTCGATTTTCGCAAATATTCTCCAGCCTCCCCTTACGACCTTCCGGACATGGAAAGGGCAATTCACCGGACAATAAAGGCAATTAAAGGTCGTGAAATTATCGGGGTTTGGGGAGACTTTGATGTGGACGGACAAACCGCAACCGCGGTTTTAGTCTCTGCCTTACGCTCGATCGGGGCAAACGTTGTTTACCATATCCCTGTCCGTAGCCGAGAATCTCATGGAGTACAGCTTGAAAAATTGAAAGACTTCCTGAAACAGGGTGTGAATCTGATCATCACCTGCGACACTGGCATCTCCGCCAATGATCCTATTGTCTATGCGCAAAACTCCGGTGTGGACGTCATTATCACCGACCATCACTCTCTCCCCGAGGTACTTCCGCCTGCTTTTGCAGTGATCAATCCGCAAATGCTTGAACCGATGCATAAGCTTCGCTCATTACCTGGTGTGGGCGCTGCCTATAAATTTGCTGAAGCGCTCCTTTTAGAAACCAACCGGGCTGAACATACCAATTCTCTGCATGACCTGGCTGCATTGGGAATCATCGCTGACATTGCCGAGATTCGGGGAGACGCGCGCTATCTCGTGCAATCCGGGATCGACCGAATTCGTAATTCATCTCGCCCCAGTATTCGAGCCATGCTAGATGGAGCCGAGATCAACCATGAACAACTAACCGAGGAACATATCTCATTCTCATTAGCGCCCCGGTTAAACGCAATAGGCAGGCTCTCTGATGCGAACCCAATGGTCGAATTTTTGTTATCCGAAGATCCTGCGCTTCTTTCAGTAACCGTCAACCAATTGGAAGGCCTCAATGCACGCAGGAAATTATTGTGCGACCAGGTTTTCCAAGGAGCTCTGGCTCAAATCGAACGGGATCCGGCTCTCCTTGACCACCCGGTTTTGATGCTTTCTCACCCGGAATGGCCGGCTGGTGTGGTGGGTATCGCTGCCAGCCGTCTAACTGCCATTTTTCATCGCCCGGTAATCCTTTTTGTTGCTCCACAAGACGAAAAAATGAGAGGTTCCGCTCGTTCAATCGAGGGTATTAATATAACCTCAGCCATCGCACAGCAGCAAGAACACATCTCCACATTTGGCGGGCATCCAATGGCAGCGGGTCTTTCACTCAACCCACAGAACTTTATGCAATTCCAACGCGGCATAAATCGTTCTGTAGAACAAATGATGGTTAACAATCCTGTGATACAAGAGTTGGAGATTGATGCCTTTTTTCAACCGTCTTCATTGGAGCTTGAAGACATCCAGTCCATTGAGCTGCTTGCGCCTTTCGGGGCGGGCAACCCTCCCTTAACCTTTGCTGCCAGAGAGATGCGCCTGGTCGGATCAACTCTGGTAGGTAAAACAAAGGAGCACCTGCAAATTAGCGTCGAAGATACGAATGGGAATGAATCCAAATTGATCTGGTGGCAAGGCGCCGGTTTTCCACAACCGGATGGAGTTTTTGACCTGGCGTACACTGCCCGTACCTCAAACTATCGCGGTCAGCTGCAAGTTCAGGTGGAATGGCTGGATTACCGTGTAAACGAATCATGTCTTTCTATTAGTTCTGTGCAAAAACAAACAAACTTGGCAAATCATGATCATCGAATTGCGAAACTTCCCCAAGAAGTTTTGCTGCGTATTATTAGGGAACACAAACCGCAGATATGGAGAGAAGGGACTGACTTTTACTCAGTCACTGGTTCCCCCAGAAATGACCTTATTTCATCAGAAAATCTCGTGGTTTGGACGGTGCCGCCAAGCCAGTTAATTCTTGATGAGTTATTATATTCTGCGACACCCAGCCAGATATTCTGGTTTGGCGTTATTCCCGCCGAAAATGACCCCGCCTTCTTCCTGAAAAATATTGCCAAAATAATTAAAAATCGATTGGTGAAACAGGAAACAAGTTTCAATATTGATCAGCTGGCTCGCTCTTCCGCTACGACCACAACCGCAGTAATCCAGGCAGTACGCTGGTTAGCCGCTCGTGGAGACATCAGTATCCTTGAAGAAGACGCCGATCATCTTCGTCTTGAATTAGGTGGGCTTAGAAATGAAGTTCTTGGATATGAAATGAAAACTCGTTTACAGAAAACGCTCACCGAGATTAAATCCTACCGCGATTATTATCTCCGGGTTGATGTTAATAATCTGATTCAAATAAGGTAACCCCGAACATCTATTGGTATAATTCTGCCATTATGAGTAGGCAAATATCCCGCCGTGATTTCTTAAAATTCTCTGGTCTCGCCTTGGCGAGCCTGGCTTTCAAACCTGCTTTCGATTTTGGTGAATTACAAGAAAATGACCAGATCGCCCGCATTGCCATTGATTCGGTGAGTGTTCACAGCCAGCCGGATGAGACAAGTGACATCAAATTTCAAAGGTATCGAGATGAACTGGTTAATATCTATTATGAAGTGGTCTCTGATAAAGCCCCAAAATACAATCCACTCTGGTATCGGGTCTGGGGCGGATTTATCCACTCAGCTCATCTGCAACGTGTATCTGTCAAACTAAATCCGGTCCCCTCTTCTCTTACTGAAGGTTTGCATTTGATCGAGGTCACCGTCCCTTATTCACAAAGTCTTTTTCAGCGTAAACCCGGTGAGTGGACAGATAGCTACCGGCTATATTATGATACGGTTCATTGGGTCGCAGGTCTCGCTGAAGGGCTAGACGGCGAACCTTGGTACCGCATCAGAGATGAAATGTTGAAGTATGAAGAATCCCTTGATTATTATATCCCTGCCAAACATGCCCGAATGATTCCGGTTGAAGAAACCACTCCCATCTCACACGATGTGCCACAAGAGAAAAAACGGATCGAAGTTTCATTGTCAGATCAGGAATTAACCGCTTTTCAGGACGAAATTGTGGTCCTGAAAACCAAAATCTCATCTGGTTTGAATTACACTCCGCCTGGAGAAACAACCTGGAAAACACCAACTGGAAAATTTAACATTCAAAGCAAGATGCCTTCCAAGCACATGGGCAACAGTGAACCGTACTCCAATGCTCAGCCCGGTGCCTATGTCTTACCTGGTGTCTCCTGGGTTTCCTTTTTTGAGATGAAAAACGGTGTGGCTTTTCACGGTACCCACTGGCATCAAAATTTCGGAATGCCGATGAGTCACGGTTGTATCAATATGAAGACCGAAGAAGCCCGCTGGTTATTCCGCTGGGTGACTCCTGTTGCGGATATGCAAAAAATGGAAACCCGCGGATATGGGACGCAGGTGACTGTTTACTGATCCAGACCTTCAGGGGTATCGTTCCCGACAAAATGACCAAAAACCCTGTTCCCGAATAACCGTCCTTTTGGTGTTAGCCGGTAACGGTCTTGGTCTTCAGGGTGAACCTCAATAAGCTTTTGTTTCATCAATAACGAAACCTGGTTGTTGAATACGTTGTCTATTGATTGATCAAATCTGTCTTGAAAATCTTTCTTCGAAACTCCTTCATCCGTCAGACGAAAACCTACCATCAAATACTCCTGCATCTGATCCCATTTGGTTAACTTGATGGCGTTTACACATGCCGGGCTGGAAGGAAAACTATCTGAGACTGGGTTTTCTATCCTGTTTATGAACTGAATGATCTTACTTTCGTTCTCGGTTCTAACCCCATCGTAAAAGCCATGCGCACCAGCGCCAAAACCCAAATATGGCAAATACCGCCAATACTGCAGGTTGTGTCTACATTTCGCATTCATGGCTTTGCCTCTCGAGGTCGCCCAATTTGAGATCTCATATTGGGCGAATCCGCCTTGAGCGAGCCGTTCTCCTGCATATTCATACATCGCAGCGGCAAGATCATCATCAGGTTCCAAAAGCAAACCGCTGTTGATCCATCTATTAAGCGGTGTTCCTTCTTCCACAGACAGCGAATAGAGAGAAAAATGATCGATACTTTCCATCAAAGCCAGGTCAAGCGTTTCCTTCCAACGATCAAGTGTTTGACCAGGGATTCCGAAGATCAAATCGAGATTTATGCGTTCAAACCCGGCTTGTTGACTCCATTGCACCGACCGGATCACATCCTGGTGGGTATGTTCGCGGTCGAGAATTCTCAAGTCAGTGGGATGAGCAGATTGCATTCCAAGACTAATTCTGTTGATGCCAATAGACCGTAGCTCCTTTAGGTATTTTAATGTGACCGTACCCGGGTTTGCTTCCAAAGTAATTTCTGCCTCAGGGTCCACCTCAAATAGAGTGGAAGTCGCTTCCAGAATTTTGCCAAGTTGTTGAGCATTTAATAGCGAAGGCGTCCCGCCGCCAAAAAAAACCGTCCCGACTTTAATCGCTTTTAGTGACTGTTCACCGATAAATATAACCTCTTGGCAAAGCGCATCCACATAAGCTGGGATGTGCTTTTTCATGCCAGCAAATGTGTTAAAATCACAGTAACCGCATCTGCGGTTACAAAAAGGAATATGGAAGTAAATACTTGTATCGACCATTCTAAACTAGAATAACACACACTTAATACCTTGCAAAGGAAACAAGGTGGTCTTTTGTGAGTTATAATACTCACTTCCGATTACCCTTGAAAGACAAAGGAAATATGAGTCCAGAAACGAATACTTCCCCTAATAAAGTTTGTCCAACTTGTGGAACAAGATTAAGTGAAAATGCTACTCGATGCCTGGTATGTGGACGGAATTTCACGACCAGCGCGAAATCTTCCTCTTCAAGTCCCGTCCAGGGTCCTAAATTACCTGAGTTGAAATTAAGCTTGCCGGCAGCGCTTGGACTGGTTGTTTTGGTCCTTGGTCTCGGCGCGGCTCTGATATATGTCATTCTGCAAACAACTGGCAGTATCACAACACCAACAGCTACCCCTACGATCACACTCACGCCAACCAGCACGAACACGCCCCCGCCAACTCAAGAACCCACGGCTGCGCCAACTCCTACTAATTTACCGCCGCTTGAATACACAGTGAAGGCTGGTGATTTTTGCAGTTCGATTGCTTTGATCTATAAAGTATCTATTCAAAGCATTGCGGATTTGAACAGACTTCCTCCAGATTGTGGAACACTTTATGAGAACCAAAAACTGCTGATCCCAATCCCAACCCCTACAGCATCCCCAATGCCGACGGCAACCCTCAGTGCTGTCGAAGCTACGCAGCAAGCATGTGGAACGGTCCAATACCAAGTAAAAGATGGCGATACATTGAGTTCCATTTCATTGAATTACAATATCAGCATTGAATCAATCAAGAACTTCAACCGGTTGACCTCAGATAATGTCAACCAGGGTATGTATTTGTCGTTGCCGCTTTGTGAACGCCGTCCAACTCAAGGACCAACCCCTACCCCCACGCTTCCCCCACCTTACCCGCAAGCCAGCCTCTTGCTGCCTGCTGATGGAACGGTATATACAAGTCTGAATGATTCAATTGTATTACAATGGTCCTCTGTGGGAACATTGCGTGATAGTGAAGCCTATGCGATTACTGTTGAAGATGTAACCTCCGGTGGAGCAAAGAAGATCACTCAATATCTCAAGGAGACCAAATTGATCGTTCCCGCAAGCCTCCGACCACTGGATAACACCAGTCACATTTTCAGGTGGTCAGTTGTGGTTGTGCGCCAAACCGGTTCAACCGCAGACGGCCAACCCCTCTATGTACCCTTTGGACAGATAAGCCTTTACCGGGTGTTTGGCTGGTCTGGTACAGGTGGAGCAACTGTTCCTACACCGTAAGGGTCGATTAAAAGCATAACCCCCGGGGTACCTTTCCGGGGGTTTAATTTTTCTTAATGTGAAAGAAATCTGCCTGTCTCTATGGCTGCCGCCGCCCCCATCCCCGCCGAAGTGACTACCTGCTTGAATTCAGAATCAGCAGCTTCGCCAGCCGCATAGACTCCCGAAACGCTCGTCTGCATTTTGTTGTCCACTTTGATATACCCGCGCTCGTCCATCTCAAGCTGCCCGGCATAAAGTGCATTGTTTGGTGTGTGACCAATAAATACAAAGACGCCGTCTGTTTTGATATGCTGGTCGGCGCCAGTTTTGACATTGGTCACGATCACTTCTTCCACTTTTCCGTTTCCTGAAATCTCTTTTACGACAGAATCGAGGACAAATGTAATTTTCGGATTCTCTTTGACTCTGGACTGCAACAACGCCCCAGCCCTAAAAGCATCTCGACGATGAATAATTCTTACTTCAGAAACATATCGGGTGAGAAAAAGCGCTTCTTCAAGGGCGCTGTCTCCCCCACCGACGACAACCACTTTTTTCTCTTTAAAAAACCATCCGTCGCAGGTTGCACAGTAAGAGACGCCTCTTCCGACCAATTCTGTTTCACCTGGCACGTTCAAATTGACTGGACTGGCGCCCGTTGCAATAATCAATGCCTGTGAGAAGTATTCCTTGCCGTAAGTTGTTACCCGAAATGGTCTTGAGCTTAGTTCCACCTTGGTCACAGAATCAAATTCAATTCTTGCTCCAAATCGTTCGGCTTGTTTTTGAAAGAGTTCGCCCAACGCGGCTCCTCCAACTCCATCAGGAAACCCGGGATAGTTTTCGATCGTGTGCGTGAGGGATGCCTGCCCGCCAAGTTGCAAACCGGTAAAGACCAACGGATTCAGTTCTGCCCGCGCCGCATATAAAGCTGCAGAAAGTCCGGCAGGCCCTGCTCCTAAAATGATAACTTTTTCAATTATCTCCATATAAATTCTCCTAATTTGCTATTTTGTCTGTACTCTCTAATCCTTGTTCAATAATGTTTATCCCTTGAGCCAGTTCATCCTCAGTGATGATCAATGGAGGGATCAATAGTAAGATGTTCCAATGCGCATAAAGAAACACTCCATGGTCAAGCAAAAATTTCCGCAGGTAAGTCATCTCAGGACTTGACCTTCCAAATGGAGCCACAGGCTCTTTGGTTTTCTTGTTCTTGACCAATTCAATCGCCCCAAATAGTCCGATGGATCTAACCTCACCTACTGATGGGTGCCGTTCGACCAACTCTGCCAACATTTCAGCCATTACCAACCCGGTTTTTTTTGATTTTTCAACAAGATGATCTTGCTGGATCACCTGGATTGTTGCAATGGCAGCCGCTGAAGAGATTGGATGCCCGTTATACGTTAATCCACCTTCAAAAACTCGCTCATTGAAAGTTGCCGCGATTTCAGGTTTCATTGCTACTGCACCAAGCGGCGCATAGCCTGATGTCAGACCTTTTGCCATGGTCATAATGTCCGGCACAACATTCCAATGGTTGACTGCGAACCATTCACCCGTGCGGCCAAAACCGCTCATTACTTCATCAGCGATCAAAAGGATGTGATATTGATCACACAGATCGCGAACCCCCTGCAAATACCCTTGCGGGGGAATGAAGATGCCATTGGTGCCAGTCACCGGTTCAATCATCACTGCGGCGATTGTCTCTGGGCCTTCGAAATGGATGATCTCTTCCAGATGATTCAGATAATCACGGCAAAACTCGTCTTCAGAGATATTCGGATTTGTCCGGTGAAACGTGGAGCGATAACGGTAGGGATCCAGGAAGTGCACAACCCCGGGCATCACCGTCGGTTCCCACGCCAATCTGCGCGGATCACCGGTTAATGCGATTGCACCGTACGATGCGCCATGGTAGGACCGATAACGGGCCAGGATCTTGTGTTTTCCGGTGAAAGCACGGGCGAATTTGATCGCATTTTCATTCGCGTCTGCTCCACCCAAGGTATACAGGAACTTTGTCAATCCGGATGGTGTTATTTCGGAGAGCAACTTGCCAAGCATGGCACGGGGTTTGGTTGCCATTTGCGGTCCTGCAAAAGGTAGTTCCCTCGCTTGATCCACTATGGCATTGATCACCCGCTCATCTCCATGACCAATGTTGACACACATCACCATTGAGTTCAGATCCAAATATTGCTTTCCGTTAGTATCCCAAAAATATACTCCCTTTGCCCTTGTTACAGGGATCGGGTTCACCCGGGATTGAGCTGACCATGTCCAAAAATTGTGTTCAAGTGAAAGCGGTAAAATTTCTGAATCAGGAAGATCGATCATATTATCCTCAATAATTCGTTTTTGTTACAATCAATATTAAATCGTATCACAAATTTGTGTCCGTATTACTTTTACTCGAAAGTAAAATAACCAAATGACTCCTCCCTCAAGGACAGTTGAGTTTCCACTTTCAGTTATCAAAGGAATCGGATTGATCAACAGCGGTCTGTTTTTTGAAGCGCATGAAATTTTGGAAAATGAGTGGAAAAAAGAAACCAGATCAATCCGAAGACTCTACCAGGGTTTGATCCAATTCAGTGCAGCTTGTTTACATCTTCAACGCGGCAACCGTTACGTCTCTAAGAAACTCCTGGCAAAGTCCGCCACAAATTTATCCTCTTTTTTGGACGCTCCATTAGAAATTGATCTCAAACGCCTGATAAAGGAAATGGAATTCTTAAACCTGTTTATCAATCAAGTTTCGTTTATCGAAAACCAGGCGTCGGTGGAAATTAATTATCCCAAGATCAATGGGATTAAGTCTATTAATCCTGGATCAGGATTACCCGAGCTGGCGCTCCATCAGCATTTTCCAGTTTTAGCGGCAAGCAAAATAATGTGAATAGACCGGCATCCACTTCCCTTAGATCCAGTCCTTCGATGATAACCATTTCTGACTTTAAGAGAACTTCATGTGTCGGCCGGCTCATTTTATAGGGTGCAATTGATAGGTAGTCAATGCCAACCAATTTGAAACCCTTTTTAACCAATACCTCTGCGCCATCCTGCGTGATTCCTACAAACTGCGTCTGAAATGAATCATCTGCCGACCCCCAATACCTTGAGTTCATTGTTTTGAAAATTATCCGTTCAACATTCGGGAAAAACTTAACTGAAGATAAGACTTCCGCGTCAATTACCTTTGCGTTTTCCGCAATTTCGACCACCTGAACTGGACCGACCAGCATATCCAATGGCATTTCATCGACTTTGGAACCTTCGGTTAAAAAATGATACGGAGCATCCACGTGCGTCCCTGTATGAACGCTCATACTTAGGAAGGAAACGTTTGCGTTCGCACCATCTTCAATCTTTGCCATGCGCATCAACTCAACCTTATCGTCTCCTGGCCAAACCGGCATGCCCTTACGGATCGTTAAAGAAACATCAAAAATTTTCATCATTACCTCAATTTACTTGCCTTGAAAATATCATTTAGCAGTTCGTTACGCTCGCCTTCAGTCATCGGGGTTGGGCGTGACCAATCCACCAACTTCGCTGTAAGCAATTCGGTGTTGATATACTTGCCATCATAAATGATGTGCCGGTCGATGAACTCTCGAATATTTTCTGGTTCCATCTGATCAAAAATGAAATTTCCCAATCCGTAGTGGATCAAGCTGTTACCCACAAAATCAAATCCCATTGGAATATGCGCCTGTGAACCTTGCACAATATCTGCGCCGGATTGCGCCGCGATTTTGAAATCAGTCCGGTAGAACTCGTCATACATATAAGCATCAATTTCCTGGAACTGAAAGGTCGCGATGACGATATAACCTTCCGACTTTAATTGGCTGATTTGTTGATTGTAGTACTCCAAATTGCATTCCGCAGCTCCCGGTGCGTCCGCGGTTGCCCAGGCGCTCGTAAATCCTACCGGGTTGCAACCGATAAATGCAATCTTGTTTCCGTGCTTTTCAACCCGGATCGGCGCTTGAGCAACAGCCTGATTCACCCCACCTCCAAACACCAACCACCCTCTCTCTCGATACATTTCCAATGTTTTCGCAAAGTTTTCTGTTCCGTAATCATTCAGGTGATTCCCGGTTGACTCAACAATATTTACACCAAGATTTTCGAGTACTTTTATCTGGTCAACCTTGGAACAAAAACGCATCGTGACGGGGCTCAAGTCCGGGCAGTTCTCACCAAAGGAAACTTCATTGCTGACATGCCGCAAATCCGCGCTGAGGAACCAATCTTTGACCAACGCAACCGGGTAATCATATCCATAATTCTCGATTTTTCGGGTTGTAACCCGGGTTATAGCAGTCGTACCAGTCATCACAATTACTGTCATTTTTGATTCATCGCGATTGGTTACTGGAATTGTAGAGAGTATTTGGTTTATATAGTTATGAACCACAGTATCAATGGTTTCTTTGCTAGTTAACGAATAGGTAACCGAAAGCATGTAATTTTTGATGTCCATCGGACGATCAAGAGGACTAATGCCATCAACCCTTAGAATTTTAAGTTTGGGTTCTATATCTTCAAATGGGATGAGCGCAAGGGCGTCCTTAAACTTCCAAACCTCGGTAACCAATTCTTCTTTCGATACGACATATATTGAATTTTTATTTGGATCTCCCCATAACTCCACAAAGGTTCGCTTCGTTGATTCGGTTATGAAGAGTCTGGAATATTCACTATCAGCTAACGCGTTCCCTTCCCAGATTGCGTTTATTGTAGAAAGCGAGATCTCATCGGCTATTGTAGGAAAAGGCACGCCGATAGCAAATATACGGTTAATTGCTCCATAGACTTTTTCTTCTGTATTCACTTTCGTAATGGATAAACTTAAAGCTGCTTCGTCTGGATTTTGCGTGGTTTGAAAATCAGCATTCTGTTGGATCCATTCTTCAGGTACGGCAGGAGACCAGTATACCTTGTAAACCAAAGGCTGAAATGGGGTTAAACTCGGAACTGCCTTTGCCTCAGTTGAAAGCAATATATCAGTCTCATTCATTTGAATCAAGGAACATGAGCTTATTAATATTGCCAGGAGCATTATGATGATAAGGTTTTTGTATTTCGAGTGCAAAATGATGTTCGTCCATTCCATTTTAAGATAGTCGAATTATACGCTACTCAACCTGCAATTTGATAGTTCTTGATAGAGAACCCCGTTATAATCCTTTATGAATTTACTCGAAAGGAATAATTATGCGCGAGGTTGCCGTCATCGGAATAGGTCAAACAAAAATTGATGAGCATTGGGAAAAGTCATTACGTGAACTGGCTAGCGATGCGGCGCTTGCTGCTTTATTGGATTCAAGGCTGCAAAAAGTAGATGCCATCTATGTCGGTAATATGATGTCAGGCTCAGCCAACCATCAGCAGCACCTCGGGGTTTACGTTGCAGATTGGATCGGTATGCGCTACGCAGAAGCATTCCGGCTCGAAGCCGCATGCAGCTCAGGCGCTGCCAGTTTCAGAACCGCTGTGATGGCGGTCGCCTCCGGCCAAGTTGACACTGCCCTTGCCGTTGGCGTCGAGAAAATGACTGATTCCCCCGGCAACGAGATCACTGCGGAATTAGCCACTGCTGCAGATGCTGATTGGGAAGCCGATCAAGGGCTTTCATTCGTTGCTCTGAATGCTCTCATTATGCGCCGGTATATGCATGAATATGGTTGGAAAAAGGAAGATTTTGCTCCTTTCGCGGTGAATGCGCATGCCAACGCCATGCATAATCCATTTGCGCGCTTTCATGAACCAACAACAATTGAAGACTATCTGAAGGCATCGATGATCGCTGATCCCATTAACTTAATGGACGCTTCAGCGATCGGCGACGGCGCCGCTGCTGCGGTGGTCGTACCACTTGAGTTGTTCAAATCTGACAGCCATAAGATTGTTCGCGTAGCAGCATCCTCTGCTGCAACTGATACGATCGCAATTGACCACCGCAAAAACCCCCTTTGGCTTAAAGCCGCTGCAGAATCCGGTAAAAAAGCATATGCGCAAGCGGGGATTTCCGCTGCTGATGTTGATGTATTTGAATTGCATGACGCGTTTTCGATTATGGCGGTCTTGTCTCTCGAAGCCAATGGGTTTGCAGAACGCGGCCAAGGTCCCCGCCTGGCATTGGATGGCGAAATCCTTCCAACCGGGCGAATCCCGATCGCGACCAGAGGCGGGCTCAAGGCTCGCGGTCATCCAGTGGGCGCCACCGGAATGTACCAGATTGTTGAAGTGATTCAACAATTACGCGGTGAGGCATATGGGTCACTGGTAGAGGGAGCGCGGATCGGCATGTCACAAAATATCGGCGGCAGCGGATCCAATATCATCACCCACATTTTCCAGACCCCCTAAAAACAATCTTCAAATTTCGATTTCTTACTACGGTTTTTAATCTCTTGAAAAATATAAAGTATAGAAACTTTTGAAAAAGTTAACCACTCATCTGCTCAATCAATATCGCGTAAAAACGTACCGTCTCGCTCCTGAAAAGCGTTTACGAACCCCGCAAGAAGCCGTCCAATTTGTTAATGAACGGGGATTTATCTTTTTTTGGCCTGTAAAAAACATCACCCTGCCCAGTTTATGGTCCGCAGTGGCGGGCGATCGACCAGTCCCAGATGAACATGATGACCCAGGGCACATTACCTGGAGCTGGAAGGACCAAATGCTTGACAAGAGGGTTTGGTATTACGCGCGAATTCTAAAAAAACGCAATACAATTATCGCCCTTGATATAATGCCTTATTTTTACGCCCTATCTCCAAACTATGGATCACCTGAGGAAGACCTGCTTGATCAATACCATCAGGGACTGCTCCCGTTGGAAGCAAAATTGATATTTGAAACCCTCCTTGATAAAGGTCCGCTTGATACCATCTCGCTCCGTCGTGAATCTCACCTGTCAGGAACGAATTCTACATCTCGCTTTACCCGCGCTCTGGATCTCCTTCAAAAAGACCTCAAAGTTCTGCCAACCGCGATTGCAGAGACAGGCGCCTGGCGGTATGCCTTTGTCTATGATCTCACTCATCGCTATTATCCTGATCTGCTTGAGCAAGCGCGAATGATCACGGAAAGCGATGCCTGTTCTCATTTGGTCACCAGGCTTATAAATTCTGTCGGCATAGCCAGTCTCAAAGAAATTACTTCCCTCTTTGGTTGGACCACGGAAGCGACCCAAAAAGCAGTCAATCGTCTCCTGGATGCCAAATCAGTGATCGAAAAAGTATATCTTGAAAATAATGGTGAACCAGTTTTCTGCGCTTTGGAGCTTGCCAGCTCAATTCCAGTCTGAACCGTTAAAACCGTTTTTCACCACAGGGTTATAATTTAAGAGATAGTTATTTATAAAATTTTGGAGGTCGAAATGGAATTTCACATAACCCGTTTGGCTCGTGAAAAATACGCATTCGACCAGTCCCTTTTTTCATATACTGGTAATGTCATTTTTGCAAATTTTCATGCTGTGCGATTATTTGCACAGAAAATGAATCAACAAAAAGACCTTGTTTCCTATCCAGAGCAGGCCATCAAAGCCAGCCAGTTAAATGCCATGGGGTTGATCGATGAGATCTTTCATCATGTTTTTTCACTGTATCGAAAAGAGAAAAAACTCAACGTTTTACAATCAACGCTGCAAGCCATTCAAGCCGACATCGGATCTCAAAAACTGGATTCTATTCTGGAAATCTTTATCAGCCAGTATCCTCCGCTCTCCGTTTTTAGAAAAGAAATCTCCCCTTCAACATACCTTTACGGAGATACTCAGGGTGTCAAAAACCGGGAATTACTTTTAGAAGAGCTAATTCTCTTTTGGATATCAACCCGAAATCCAGCGCTGGATCCATTCAAAGAATTGATCATCGATCCCCTTCTGTTGAATGATTTCAGATTTGATCAAATCGTCAAATCAATAGAGGAGTATTTCAAAACACAACCAGGGTTTGGGCCTGAAAACCAGTCTCTCATTGAAATGTTGAGAGCTCCAGCCATGAATGTCCCGTACTCGATCACTGGTCAGCTCGAATTCATCCGTGAGCATTGGAGTTTTCTCTTAGGAGATTACCTCTGTCGACTTCTCACCAGCTTGGATATGATCAAGGAGGAGAACAAACTCAGCTTCATGGGGACTGGTCCTGTTGCCATCCCGCTCTACGACCGGGCTGAATTTCTAGCTGCTGGTGGCAAAGATTTTGATGTTGAGGCCTTCAGTCCGGATCGGGATTGGATGCCGCGGTTGGTCCTGCTCGCTAAAAACTCGTTCGTTTGGCTAGACCAATTATCTCAAAAATACAACCGGCCGATTACCTCTCTCGATCAAATCCCGGATGAGGAATTAGAAACGCTCAACCGCCGGGGAATTACCGGTCTCTGGTTGATCGGTTTATGGCAGCGAAGCCCGGCTTCAGCGCGTATCAAGCAATTATGCGGCAATCCCGAGGCGATTTCCTCAGCGTATTCGTTATACTCTTACCAGATTGCGAATGATCTGGGAGGCGAACCAGCCTACGAGAGCCTGCGGGAGAAAGCCAGCGGTTACGGAATCCGTCTGGCGAGTGATATGGTCCCAAATCACATGGGCATTGACTCAGAATGGGTTGTTTATCAACCTGAACGATTTCTCTCGTTAGATCATTGTCCATTCCCTTCTTACAGCTTTACCGGTCCAGATCTTTCTTCAGACCCAAATGTTGTTATCCAGATTGAAGACCATTATTACGACCGCACCGATGCCGCTGTTGTTTTCAAACGAATTGATAAAAACTTGGGTCAGACAAAATATATCTACCATGGAAATGATGGCACCTCCATGCCGTGGAACGATACTGCACAATTGAACTACCTGGACCCGGCTGTGCGTGAAGCCGTTATCCAGACGATCCTTGAAGTCGCCAGAAAGTTTCCTGTTATCCGGTTTGATGCTGCCATGACCCTCGCCAAAAAGCATTTTCAACGATTGTGGTTCCCACAGCCAGGCACGGGTGGGGCGATCCCTTCCCGATCTGAATACGCGTTAAGTTCAAATGATTTCGACAGAGCCATCCCAGTTGAGTTTTGGCGTGATGTGGTTGACCGCATCGCAAAAGAAGCTCCTGATACCCTCCTCCTGGCTGAAGCGTTTTGGCTTATGGAGACGTATTTTGTTCGAACACTTGGGATGCACCGAGTATATAACAGCGCATTCATGCACATGTTGCGAAATGAAGATAACGCTGGCTATCGGAAGATCATAAAAAATACGATTGAGTTTGAACCGGAAATATTAAAACGCTTTGTCAACTTTATGAATAATCCAGACGAACGCACCGCCGTTGAGCAGTTTGGAAAGAGTGATAAGTACTTCGGCATTTGCACGCTTATGGCTACCTTGCCCGGATTGCCCATGTTTGGGCACGGACAAATTGAAGGGTTCTCTGAAAAATACGGCATGGAATTCAGGCGGGCTTATCAAAAGGAACCCATTGATGAATCTCTTGTCTCGCGTCATGAATTTGAGATTTTTCCCCTGCTTCACAGGCGTGAATTATTTGCCGGCGTAGAAAATTTTTGGTTTTTTGATTTCTTTAATAACAACGGGGTTGTCGATGAAAATGTCTACGCTTTCACGAACCGGTTCAATGATCAATCAGCCCTGGTTCTTTATAACAACAATATGCATGAAACCGAAGGGTGGATAAAAACTTCCGTTCCTCAGGCGAATCGAATCACTTCATCAAAGAAAATCTCAAAAAAAGAGATCCATAGTGTTTTAGGTCTGGCCAACACCAATAAAGGATTTCTAGTTTTCCGGGATCAAACCACCGGTTTGATTTATCTTAGACCAATGCAAGGAATATTGAAGAATGGCTTCTTTATCCGGTTGAAAGGATATGAACACCACGCCTTTCTCGACTTCAAAGTTGTAACCCCAGATGAATGGCATGATTATGACCGTCTTTACTCAATGATAGGAGAGAACGGTGTGACTGATATTGACCACGCCCTTTCCGAATTACTGCTGCAACCGGTGTTGCAGCCTTTCCGCGAGATCATCAATCCTGGATATTTGGAATTCTTATTCAATAATGCCACCCACCCGGAAAAACATAACTACCAGGAGACTCTCGCTGAATTCAGGAATAAATTTACTCCATTGCTAAATGGAATCAAGAGCACAACTGGCGCAAGCGGCGACCCGATTGCGGTATCCAATGAGATGGTTTGCTTGCTAGATGCGGTTCTTAACCTGCCAAAATTCGGGGAACGTCTGGCAATTCCCGAAACCAGGCAATTGAAAAATGCAATATCTCAGCTTACAAAAGGCGCTCTGGATTCAAAATCCCGCTGGTTCACCCTGGCAGCTTTGGTGGTCATCAGTCCTCTCGGGAAGCTCACAGGTAGTAATGATGCTGATAACATGACATTAACATGGATGGATGAGTGGAAGCTGGTAAAAACATTTGAAGAAACACTTTATGCTTCCGGGTTTACTGAACCGGAAATCCATCAAGCTCTATTATCGTTAAGGCTGTCGGTTAAGTTCCAGAATTGGTATGAAGAGAATAAAAACTTGCCAACTTCAACCATTCTCACAAATTGGTTTTCAAATCCAGAGCTTCAAGCATATGTCAAAGTAAATCGTTACAACGACATCCTTTGGTATAACCGGGAATCCTTCAATCAACTGCTATGGTGGATGTTCATGATTCCGGTCCTGCAAGCTCAATCCAGCGGGAATGCCAACATGGTCACTACAACCGAAACGATCTTGGGAGTTTTTGAAATAATCAAAAAGTTGAAAGCGCTTGATAAAAAATCAGAATACAAAGTTGCAAAACTTATTCGGAACATAAACAAGTAAGTAAAATTCAATTTTCAAATCGTTTGAGAGCATCATTGAAAACTTGGCTCGCTGTAAGCCCTGTCCTCCAGCTTCTTGCCTTGTCAAGGGCAGGAATGGCGCTGGGCGCGAGATCGACGCCGCTAGCCAATCTTGTAAGCCAGATTGCATGAGCTGCATAAATGACATTATTCTTCGGTTCGATGCGATCAAAATCCTCAAAAAACCAACCGCAAGAAGTAAACATTCTTTGACGCTCTACTTGAGCCTGAAGCATTGATCGTATTTTGGCCGAGTCTGCCGCCGACGCCGGATAATGTGTCTTATTCATTAGCCAATCAGAGTATTTTTGCTCGCCAAGGATTACTTCAATAAACCTGTCTCGAGATTCCCAAGGATTCTTAAGTATTTCTTGACAGGATTCAAAATAAATTTGGTCAATTCCCCTTGAAAGTTGATTCAAGGCTTCCCTTAACGGTTTCTTCCATTCACTGTTCAATGTACAAGAGCATACTCCACGCCATCTCTCCACTCCGTGATGGCAGCTCCAGGAAGTATTCTCTTTTATTTTGACCAAGGGGATCACTTTTTGTTTTTGCAATTGAAGCGCTGGAAATGAAAATTCGATATTCTGACAAGACAAGGAGCCGTTCAGAAGATAAGATAAAAACTTATCGCGATAAGTTTGGTGGTGGCCGTATAATTCACCATCAGAAGCCACCAATAACATCTGGTCTTCTCCCCTGGTAGAAAACTCACCTTTTACATACTCTCGAATGAACTGGTCTGCATTTTCAGTAGAACAAGGATCAAAACTTATCCTCGAACTGATACCGCTGTGGTAGAAAAAAACCTTTATTGATTTATGGTTAGGTAATAAAACCTGGTAGGCTTTTCTTGGATTTACTTCGTGGACATCCGCTTGCCACGGCGCCAGGATAGTGAATTCTATTCCATTATCAACCAGCAGTTCCAGCGTTTCCATATCCACCGCTGTCTCTGGCAGCCACATTCCTTGAGGTTTCCGATTGAATGTGATTTCAAAATCGCGGATTCCCCACTGTATTTGAGTTTGTTTGTCTCTGCGAATCGCTAATGGGAGAATCGTGTGGTTGTAACCTTGCGCGATGGCATTACCAACCCCGTATCGCTCATAATTTTCATGGTCAGCTTGAACGATTTGGGTTAGCACTTCTGGGTGAGCATCTTTCAACCAATGAATTAATGTAGGACCCAGGTTAAAACTGATCTTGTTGAAATTTCCAAGTTCAGCATTCGGTTTATAGCAAGTCTCATAAATCCGTTCATTCCAGTTACTGAATGGCAAAGCCCCCGGTTCATGGGGAATGATCCCGGTAAATGGGTCTTCGCGAGGGGGCTGGTAAAAGTGCGCATGAACGCACAGGCTTTGATGCTGTGCCATTGGGTTTTTGGGTTATTTCCTTTTCGATTTCTCAGGGATTAGATAGTCTAGGTGCTGGTGAAAACGTGCGGGCATAATTCCAAATTCTCTTGGCAGGCTATCCAAATTTGCGGTACGGTCTTCAGCAAGATGATCGAGCCAGAAGATAGATATCGGAAAGCTGGGAATTATTTGATCGACCCACAAAGTTAAGTAACGTAGATATGCTGCTGAGACAGGGATTATAATGCGTTTCGTCCCAATTTTATTCATTACTAACCTTACAATTTCTTTATAGGGCAAAGCTTCCATACCTCCAATGGAATAAATGCGGTTAATTGCTTTTGGATCTTCCATCACCAGGGACAATATATTAATCAAGTCATCAATCCAAAGTGGCTGCAGCAAAACATGACCTTTTCCGGGCATGAGAAAAATGAGCGGGGATAATTTGATTAGTTTAATGAGCGGAATTGTAAATTGGTCTCCCGGACCAAACACAGAACCTGTGCGAATAATGGTGTAAGCGATTCCACTGTTAATGATCCAGTTTTCTGCAATAGCTTTCGCTTTTAGAACCGGATATGCTGAAGCCCTGGCAGCGCCATGATGGCTGAGATAATATATTCTCTCAATTTTCGTATCTTGGGCAGCACGCATCAAGGTAGATGTACTTTCTACATCTACTACATTAAGATTCCCCCTGCTTCCCTTTCGTTCGGCGCCCGCCAAATGAAAAACCTGATTGACATCTTTCAATGCGGCCCGAACGCCTCGTAGATCAGTCAGACTGCTCACCGCGACTTCGACGGGTAATCCTTTGGGGAAATTGGGGGATTCGATCGACGGTTTTAGAAGGATTCGAACCCGTTTTCCGGATTCCACCAAAGACTTAATGAGATTTCTCCCAATAAAACCAGTACCGCCAGTCACTAAGATCATTGTTTGAAATTATAGCAGACGTTTTTATCATTCCTGACTTTTAATTTGGCATGTATCTTGCTACATTTACACTACATAGTTTAGATAAAGGCAGACACCTTATGGAAATGAATGAAATAAGTGATCATAAAACAGCCAACTGCATCGGTTTTCACTATTTCCAGGACACAACGCATTATACAAATCGGGACTTGGCAACATGGCTTCCGGAATTATCCCGTCTTTCTGCCTCCTGGCTGATTCTCCTTTCAGACGCCACGCGCGCCATCCCAGAGCAATTTATTGCAGGGTTGATCAATGCCAAAATCACTCCTATCGTCCATTTTCCCTTATGCCTCCCTGATTCTCCCACGCCTGCAAACCTCAAGGCCATACTGGAAGCGTACGCACGCTGGGGCATTAAGTTCGTTGTTTTCTTTGATAAACCCAACGATTCACTAAGTTGGTCAAATACCGGATGGTCTCACCAGGACCTGGTTGAAAGATTTATTGACCAATTTTTGCCGCTGGCGCTTGAAGCTGCCCGCATTGGATTGACTCCAGTTTTTCCACCCCTTCAACCTGGCGGCAGCTATTGGGATACAACCTTTTTTAAAGCCGCCATTCAATCCCTGCAACGCCGTGGACAGCAAGCTCTGCTTAAAAAAATGGCGGTAGCTGTTTATGCCTACACATTCGGTCACGAATTAAGTTGGGGTTCAGGTGGTTCAGAAAAGTGGCCTCAGACAAAACCCTACAACACTCCACCTGATTCTCAAGACCAGCGCGGATTTAATAATTTCATCTGGATCCAATCCATCGCAAAGGCTCTTGGAATTAAGAATTTGCCAGTTATCTTGTTTGGTGCAGGAATAAAAGACACCAAGTCCTTCTATTCACCGGAAGTTCACGCTGAGATCGTCCAATCCATGATCAAACTGGTTCACGACGATGCTTCCTCCATCCTCGCATGCAATTTTTGGGTGCTTGCTGCAGAACCCGCTTCAGAGGAATACTCGCAAGCTTGGATCAAAACAAACGAAGAGACTCTGCCTGTCGTCAGAATATTAGCCCCTGCAGGTGAATCTAAAAAAGAATTTTCGAATCATCTGAGAGAATCAAAAGAAACTACCTTCGAATCAAAATCAACGGATGAGTCTCACCCGATCGCACACTACCTCTTGCTGCCAACTTACGAATGGGGCGTTGCTGATTGGCATTTGGATGTGATCCGGCCATTTATTCGGAAGTATCAACCGACGGTAGGGTTTTCAATGGAAGAAGCCATTTTAGCTAAAAAGGTAACCGTAATCGGCGGTGAGAAATCTTTCTCTGCGGAAGTCACTGCTACTTTAAGAGAAGCAGGTTGTTTGGTTGATCAAATCATCGGAGATGGTACAAGTATTGCAACACAACTGATTGAGAGGTGACCTATGAATATCACATTACCGAGAACCCCCATAATCCATACTCCGATTACCGCAAAACTTCCCGTCTTAAAAGTGGTAGGCTTGGGCGGTGGTGGTCAAAATGCCGTGGATCGCATGATCGAACTAGGACTCTCGGGAATCGATTTCATCGCCGCCAATACGGATGCTCAGGTTCTTAAATCCAGTCTTGCTCCGGTTAAAATTCAACTCGGACCTAAACTGACACGTGGTTTAGGCGCAGGTGGTGACCCAAGTGTGGGTGAAGCTGCTGCCGAAGAAAGTTACAAAGAACTTAATCAAGCTTTAGCCGGTGCTGACATGGTCTTCCTCGCCGCTGGCATGGGCGGCGGTACTGGCACAGGCGCCATTACGATTGCTGCCAGAGTCGCTAAAAAACTTGGCGCAGTTGTGATCGCCGTCGTCAGCTTACCATTTTCTTTTGAAGTTGGTCGTCGGCAGAAGAATGCCCGCGAGGGACTTACAAAATTGCAGCAGTACACAGATACGCTCATCAGTGTTCCAAACGACCGCCTTCTTCAATTTGCCCCTCGCGATCTGCCATTAGAAATGGCCTTTCGCATGGCAGATGATGTGCTGCGCCAGGGAATCCAGGGGATTTCTGAATTGATCACCCAGCCTGGTTTGATCAATGTCGATTTTGCCCATATCCGCAACTTGATGAAAAACGGCGGCGGTTCGCTGCTCGCCATTGGCACTGGTGAAGGAGAGAATAAAACCGTAAAGGCTTTAGAACATGCCCTTCATCACCCCATGCTGGAAACCATCAACATTGAAGACGCCAGCGGGATCATCGCCAATTTCACTGGCGGAAGCGACCTTTCATTTGTCGAAGTTATGGAAGCATTGAACTTCCTTAAGGAAAAGACCCATTTGCGAGCAGAGATCATTCCTGGCGTCATTTCAGACGAACGGATGGAAGATCGCGTGCAGGTGATCCTTGTTCTCACAGGGATAGGCGCGACTTCAATCGACTCACAACAAAAAGCCAACGAAATTACGGTCGCATCGACGACCAAATCTACAAAGCTCCCGGTTGGTGAACTGATCACCCTGCATTCCTTCACACCCTCACCGTTATCACAATTTGAATTGGTTGGTTCAACAACTGATCTGGATATTCCTGCTTTCTTGCGACGCAGGGTAAATTAAGCGAGGAAAATATGGACGAAAGCGCCAAGAGTAATGTTTGTAGTGCAGTTTACCGCCAGTTCCCGGAATTGCGCGGGGAGAATCCTTCGGTAAAATCTATCCCCGGTGGCAAGTTCCAACTGATCTTTCATGGTAAAGCGCAAGCCGCTGATGGAAAAACCATCTCCAGAACTGTGAGGGTCACTGCCGATGAAAAAGGAAAAGTGTTGAAGCTTACGACTTCCAGATAGAGGTGCAATATGATGGGTCAATTAACAAAAATAATCGAATTGAAATTTTGGGATTTCATCATTCCTATGCTTTCAAACTCAATCTGGCTGCGCGTGGTTATAAAAAAACTCGTTTCTGTCTACCGCAATGAAAAACTTGTAAAACAGATCGCAGCCGCTATCGTGATTGCCTGCGCCGGGTTTGCCAGTGGATTCCTGATCTTTTCTATCACTGCAATATTTGCATAACTACACACACGACGCCTTGAGCGTCGTTTTTTTTGATATTCGTTTCCGAAACATGAAAAAAGGCTGATGGTACAATAATAATAGTTTGTAACCGTTCATCATAGATGACGTAAATCAAGAGTATAAAAATCAATGAAAAAAATCGTTCTCATTTTTGTCATACTCTTATTTTTTGTTTGCGCGTACTTTGGATTTAATGCCGCGGCAAAAATACTCCCAGGTTCAGATAACTCACAAACGAATACTCAAACTGATATCGCCATTCCTTCGTCGCAGCGAAATTATTTACTTATCCATGTAACCGACAATACAGTCGAAGAACCTGAATTGGTCTCGGTATGGGTTGCATTCGTCTATTACTCAACTCCCCCGCAACTGATGTTCATGCCCCTTTACCCTTCGTATGATCCAAAGATCCAGACAAATTTGAGTCAAAGTTTTCAATTCACTACCGATAAAAATATCTCTACAAAGTTCATCAAACAGATCGAGCAAGCCTACAACATTAAAACTTCTGGTTATGTGCTTTCTGATAATCTGGGTGTAAGTTACTCTAATTTGTGGCTCACCGGGCAGGAAACACAAGTGTCGACAGGTGTTGCTATGACGGATGAGGAAAAGCATATTATTCGTGTAAATGGTCAAACAGCATATCAGCAGTTATGCCTGTTATTTTTATCTGGCGCCAGTAACTCGTATTTTTCATCCATCAATTGGTCACTCCTCCTTCCGGATCACTTTTCAACCAACCTCCCATTTGAGACCATTGCCCTCACAACTGACCAGATCATTCGTGCCACATCCATCACTCAATGTGATGTCCTTTCAAGTGAATGAAAATCATAGAAATTCCAGATCATTTTGATTTTTCGAACCACAGATTCTGAGGATCGGAGACTAAAATGAAAAGAATTTCACGAAGAGATTTTTTACGCACAGCTGGGATTGGTTTGACTTCAATTGTCGCCCAGCAATTCTTGAGTGCGTGCGGTGTCAGACCAAGTGAAGACAATCCCATGCCTACTGCACCAAATGAAGTTAATTTTTTACAAACAGCAACACCTTTTTCCCCTATTCAAGACCAATCCACTTCTACCAGCGTCCCAACAACCGAGACGCCTTATCCATATCTGGTCGTCTCCCGCGGCACCCAACCTGAGGAAATGGTAAGGCAGGGGGTTAAAGTCCTGGGCGGGATGGAGCGCTTTATGAAACCTGGCGCTGACGTTATCATTAAACCGAATATTTGTGTGCCCTACAATTCATATGAATATGCCGCCACTACGAACCCGTGGGTTGTAGGTGCTCTCGTCAAAATCTGCCTGGAAGCAGGCGCAAAACGGGTGCGTGTAATGGATTATCCCTTTGGCGGATCTGGAGAAGAGTGTTACCGGACAAGCGGGATTGAAGAACAGGTAACGGCCGCAGGTGGAAGCATGGAAGTGATGCACCCTATAAAATATGTTGATAAGCAGATCATAGGTGCATTAAGACTAAAAAAGGTTGCAGTTTATCAAGACATATTAAATGCTGATCTCTTGATCAATGTGCCAATCGCAAAAGATCATGGGCTTGCAAGATTAACTCTTGGATTAAAAAACCTAATGGGGACGATCCAAAAGCGAGAAAAAATTCACGTTTCCTTTGAAAGTTCTTTGGTTGACCTGGCAACTCTTGTGCGTCCCCAGTTAACCATTATCGACGCCATTCGAACTCTTATGGCTAACGGCCCTACAGGCGGCAGTCTCTCAGATGTGAAAATTCAAAATACCCTAATCATTTCTCCGGATATTGTTGCAGCGGATAGTTATGCCACCAGTTTGTTTGGCATGACACCACATCACATCCCGTATATTATCAAAGCTGCCGAGCGTGGTTTGGGCAAAGCAGATCTTTCCGGCCTGAAAATTCAAGAAATTAATGCCAATGCCTGAACCCTTACCGGTCAAGTCAAAAACCCCAAGAGCTCATTCAAATAAATGGGTGTTGGTTCGAAAACTAACCCAGACGGTTTCATTAATTCTCTTTATTCTTACGTTACTCTTTAGCAGGTCATCCGGGTTAATTCCAGACCTTGTTAAACTTCCCATTCGGCTCAGCCCTTTAGCAATGTTCTCAGAATTGCTCAGCAGTAAAACTTTATTGTTGGGTTCAACCCTTTCCTTAATCGTTTTTCTGTCAAGCCTAGTTGTCGGGCGGGCTTGGTGTGGATGGCTGTGCCCTCTAGGAACAATACTTGATATTTTTGCTTTTTCAAAAAAGAAAAGTCTAAAAGAACCAATGCAGGTCCTTCGCAATATTAAATACGGACTGCTATTCATAACTATACTTTCAGCCCTCTTCGGCAATTTGACTCTTTTGTTTTTCGACCCTATCACGATTTTCATCCGTTCATCAACCATGGCAGTTTTACCGGTGATTGATAAAATGATCTATTCACTTGAAAAACTGCTTATCAAAATCCCATTCATGGCTGAACCGGTGTTTACTTTTGACGCGTGGCTTCGTCCGTTGATCTTTCCGGTCGAATCCTCCTCGTATCAATATGCTTTATTGTGGGGCTCCTTTTTTATAGCAATAGTCCTATTAAATGTGGTCGTTGAACGGTTCTGGTGCAGATATTTGTGTCCATTAGGCGCCATGTTAGGTCTCCCCTCAAAGCTTTCGCTAGTTCAACGCCGCGTCAAATCAACTTGCGCTGAATGCGGTGTATGCAAAAATGATTGTCCGACCGGTACAATCGATTCGCAGAACAATTACCGAAGTGACCCGTCTGAATGCACAATGTGCATGAATTGCCTTGAAGGCTGTCAAAAGAATTCACTTTCATTTTCGCCAAAATGGCAGCCAGCTCCATTCCAATCATATGATCCCAATCGCCGCCTTTTCTTGAGTTCGCTTGGGGTTTCTGTTCTAGCAGTCGCACTTCTTAGCATTGATTGGATCAAAAAACACCCCAAGAGTTTCTTCCTTCGACCACCTGGTGTAATTGATAATGAGGATTTTCTCTCGAAATGCGTGCGCTGCGGAGTGTGCATAAAGGTTTGTCCGACACAAGCCCTGCAAGCTGACGCAAACCTGTCGGGGTTGGAAGGTTTTGGGACGCCGATTTTGATTCCAAGAATCGGCTTTTGTGCGTTTTCATGCAATGCCTGTGGGCAGCATTGTCCGGTTGAAGCGATCCCTCCGCTACTGTTGGCAGAAAAACGGGTAACTAAATTAGGTCACGCGTACATAGATCAAAATCGCTGTTTGGCGTGGTCAGACCATCTCACCTGCATCGTCTGTGAAGAGATGTGCCCAATCCCACAAAAAGCCATATCCCTCGAATCAGGCAGTTTTAGCGATCTGGAAGGTAGAGAATTAGAAGTTCAGCTCCCTATTGTGGATCGTGAAAAATGTATCGGCTGCGGTATTTGTGAAAACAAATGCCCGGTAACAGGCGAAGCGGCAATTCGCGTCTACACGCTCTAATTTCGAAGATTTTCGTATAACTAACGATTTCCTCATGAGGAATCATGATTATAAAATTTTTAATGAGGTTATGATATAATGTTCGGTCGATATTTATTTTCAGAAAGAGAGAACACTTGAGCACAAAACCGAACCTAAATAAAGTTGAAAAAGACCTCGTTATCAGTATGGATTATGAGTTATCCGTAGAAGGCGATGTAATTGATTACTCCGAACCCAACGATCCTCTTGAATTCGTCCAGGGGCATGGCAATATCATACAGGGTCTCGAGGAAGCCATTGATGGGATGGCAACAGGCGATTCGAAAGAAGTTTTCGTTAAAGCCATCGATGCATATGGCGAATACGATGCTGATGGATTTGTTGAAGTTCCAAAAGCCGAATTTCCGGAAGATATCCCGATGGAAGTTGGCATCGAGATCAGTGTCAATAATGACGACGGGGAAGAAATGGCTGCATTCATCGAAGAAGTCAGCCTTGAAGCTGTTACACTAAATTTCAACCATCCCCTCGCTGGCAAAGATCTAACCTTTAAAGTCAAAATCGTTGGCATCCGTGAAGCCACAGTTGAAGAACTTGAGCATGGTCACGTCCATTTTGAAGATCATGATTGTTGCTGCGAAGATGGCGAATGCGCCAGCGAAGGTGGTGAATGCACTTGCGGAGAGAATGAAAAAGAGTAATTGACAAAAGGTTACCCAAAAGGTAACTTTTTTTTATCTTTTTATCGTGGGTAATGAAAGACATCACCAGGTTGAAGCCATTTAACTTTTTGTCCCGTAAAGTGTTTTGTAATATGATTGTTTACAATCTCAGGGTCCAGCCGGTTGATCTTGAACAAGTCGTTGTGCATGGGGATCAAGAAATTGGCACCCAAAGAATGTGCCAATTTCGCCGCTTCTTCCGGTTGTAAATTGCCAATGATCCCCAAAGCCTCCCGTTTTTCGTCCCTGCCATTCACAGGTAGGCAGGCAATATCGATATGAGAAGCTGCATGTCTTAAAGTTCTTAACAAACCATCATATAGAACTGTGTCACCGGAATGGTATATCACCACGCCCTCGAACTCAATGACATATCCAAAATAAGGACTTTCTCCGGTCTCTGGATTCAGGTCAAGCAGGTAATGGGCCGATGGAATCGCAGAATAGGATAATGAGCCTTCCTTCTGACCCATTCCCACAGGTGGAACACACAATCGCTTATGAGAAATTCCTAACTTTATTAATACGTTGAAAACAGTGTATGGACAGATAACTTTGCATTTCGGGTTGTTCATCAATAGTGGTATTAGTGTTGTTGGATCGCAATGGTCAGCGTGGTCGTGTGTGATGAAGGCAGTATCAATATCGCACAACTTGTCAGTCTGGATCGGAGCCGGGAATTCTCGCGAAAATAATTTTGCATTACCGATCCCGCTGTCAACCACAAAATTACTCAAATAAGGATCAATAATGAATCGGGTTCCATTTCCCTCGATCAAAAAACCTGCTTGACCTAAAAACATGATTTTCATAATCTCTCTCTGGTATGCTGAATTTGATGATTTGCTCAGTTCAGCAGATTTGAAAGCAAATTGTTATAGATCAGGCGCATACTATAGAAATTATATATTTTTCCAGTAATAGCAATATAATATTGTTAGGTAGCATTAAAATCTTTTAATGATAATGAGGGAAAATGACTATAAAAATTGTTACCGACAGCACCTGTGACCTTCCTCAGGATGTGATTGAAAAATATGATATTACCGTAATTCCTTCCTATATCAATTTTACCGATGGCAGTTATCTTGATGGCGTTGAGATAACACGCAAAGAATTTTACGAAAAACTACCGCACTGTGAAACACCCCCAACCACATCGGCGCCTGCGATGGGAACTTTTGCACGTGTCTATAAGGACCTCTCTGAAAAAGGTGCAACCGCGATCCTTTCCATCCACCTCGCTTCAACATTGAGCGGTATTTACAATGTTGCAGTACTCGCTGCTGAAGCGGTCGAGAACCTGGTTGTGAAAACATTTGACAGCGGAAATTTGAGTCTGGGCACTGGTGTTGTAGTAGAAGCCGCAGCAAAAATGGCTCAAGCAGGAAAACCTATCGATGAGATCATGGACAAGATCAAGGATGTTGCAGAACGAACTTATACTATAGCAGCCCTGGACACTTTAAAGTATCTTCGCCGAAGCGGCCGAGTTTCTCGTATCAAAGAAGGACTAGGCAGTCTGCTATCCATCAAGCCTCTGCTAAGGATACACCGCGATAAGATAGACATGGAAACCGCACGCACGCACCGAGGTGCTCTCCAGCGGCTGATACAAATCCTAAAATCGCTTGGACCTTTAGAAAAATTAGCCTTTGTGCACTCCAACGCACCTGAAAGAGCAGAGAGTCTGTGGAAGGAAGCCGCACCTTTTTATGCTGGTAGTACAAAACCTTGGTCAGTCGACGTCACACCCTTGATCGGTTCACATATTGGACCGGGCGCCGTGGGCTTCGTTGCGGTTACCGCGTCAGTTCAAAAATAAAGACATAAAATGAGTTTATTTAATCCACTCTTGACCGCTGGAATGGTGATCCTATCTTAAAATGTATTCAACATGTAATCAGCCTGCAACTCAAAATTTCATAGATAGCTGATATTTTTTAGGGCGTGGGTTCTGCCATCTCAAACTGGACTTCCTTCTTGTTACCTATTCACCAGGCTAATATATTGGAAAACGTTCAGTCCGATTATCACAATCTTGTTCCTGATTACAGTATCTGGAGCAACTCTGCACGAACAGACCTAAAAAGACTCCAGTCCAAGCTATTGTGAATACATCGAAAGCGCCAGTACATTTTATTCCATGATCCATATAAAATATTACCTCATGGGAAGCATTTTGAAATGGCACGCTGCGCATCCCATCCACCGAGAGTTGGATATTTTAGTTTTTCGGCGTGTTATACTCATGGTTACAACTCAAAAAAGGACTGACCTATTGTTCCTACCAACTACAATTGAAGAAATGAACGCCCTGGGATGGCAAAAACTTGATGTCATTCTGGTTTCTGGTGATTCTTACATTGACAGCCCATACTCTGGTGTGGCTGTTATTGGTAAAGTTCTGCAAAAAGCAGGCTTTCGCGTTGGCATCATCGCACAGCCTGACGTCAATTCCTCAGTGGATATTTCACGCCTGGGAGAGCCCGCGTTATTCTGGGGGGTGACTGGCGGTACTGTCGATTCAATGGTCGCAAATTACACTGCTACACTAAGAAAACGCCGTTCTGACGATTTTACTCCTGGCGGTGTTAACAACCGCAGACCTGATCGCGCGGTTCTCGTTTATACAAACCTGATCAAAAGAACATTTAAGAACACGAAACCGATCGTGCTGGGCGGCATTGAAGCCAGTCTCAGACGCATCACCCACTACGACTACTGGACGAACAAACTCCGCGCGTCAATCTTATTTGATTCAAAGGCCGATTACCTGCTCTACGGTATGGCAGATCTAAGTATCGTTGAACTTGCCAGGGCATTCAAAGAAAAGAAATCCCCACTTGAAATTCGGGGGTTGTGCACTCTGGCAAAAACACCTCCTGAGAATTATCTTATTCTTCCCTCGTTCGAAGATGTAACTTCTGACAAAGAAGCGTTCATTCGCATGTACCATCTGTTTTATCAGAATAATGACCCGCACACCGCGAAGGGTCTGGCGCAGCAAAAAGGGGATCGCTGGTTGGTCCAAAATCCTCCTGCCAATATTTTAACTCGTGCGCAAATGGATAAAGTTTATTCCTTGGGGTACGAGCATGACCAACATCCTTATTATGAAAAACAAGGGTCAGTCAAAGCGCTGGAAACGATCCGCTTCTCAATCCCCACGCACCGCGGTTGTTACGGGGAGTGCAGTTTTTGTGCGATTGCCGTTCACGAAGGCCGCACGGTATCTTCACGCAGCGAACAATCCATTCTTGCCGAAGTGGAAGAGATGACGCGGCACCCAAAATTTAAAGGCATTATTACCGACCTGAGCGGTCCGACCGCAAATATGTACGGATTTGAATGTGTTAAGAAATTAAACAAAGGGGTTTGTCAGGATAAACGGTGTGTCTTTCCGGAAATTTGCCCGATCTTGAAGATTGATCACAGTTATCAAATCGAACTGCTCAAAAAAATCCGTCAGATCCCCGGTGTAAAAAAAGTGTTTGTCGGCTCTGGCATCCGCTATGATATGGTTTTGGCTGATAAACAAAATGGTCTGCCGTATTTAAAAGAAATCGTGGCACATCATACGTCAGGACAGTTAAAAGTCGCGCCCGAACACGCGGATCCTTATGTGCTTAAGATGATGGGCAAACCACCCGTTCGGTCGCTGCTAGAGTTCAAACAACAATTTGAAACCCTGACCCGGCAAGTCGGAAAAGATCAATACCTCACCTATTATTTGATCGCGGCATATCCTGGCAGCAGCGACAATGAGATGAAACGTTTGAAAGAGTTTGTTAGTACAAAACTAAATCTAACTCCTGAACAGGTGCAGGTATTCACCCCTACTCCTTCCACCTATGCCAGCGTGATGTACTACACTGAAAAAGACCCTTTCACCGGTGAAGCGATCTTTGTGGAGAAGAATATTCAGCGCAAGATTATTCAAAAAGAGATCATCACTGAACCAATTACGACTAAAACACGGCCTGTTTCACAGTCCAATAAACGCAAAATGGCCAATGACTATGCGAAGTATAAGCGACCAGAAAAGAGAACCCCTTGAGTGCCTCAGAGCTCCTTCAGTTTTATGTGACCTGTCCTCCAGGCTTGGAACCCGTCCTTGCATCTGAATATCGGCAAATTAATCTTGTCCGTTCCAAAATCAAAAAAGACATTCAAAGCCTCGAAAAACAACTTCCAGGTGAAGAAACTGGTGGAATGGAATTTGAAGGGCCGATCGAACATGTTTATCTGGCCAACCTTCACCTGCGGACTGCCGGCAGGGTAGTCGTTCGTCTTGGAAATTTTATTGCCATCGCTTTTTCTGAATTGAGAAAAAAGGTTTCAAAATTGGAGTGGGAAAAATACATCCTTCCGGGTCAAAAGGTGGTAATTCGGGTAGTTTGCCACAAATCCAGGTTATACCATTCTGATGCAGTTGCAGAGCGAGTGCTCGGCGGGATCAATGATCATTTTTCAGTCATGGGAAAACACTTTATTGAAACATCCTCATCTTCAGAAGGACAACTCATTCTCGTGCGGCTCGTGAATGATCATTGCACGATCAGCGTAGATTCGTCAGGTGAACTGCTGCATAAGCGCGGTTACCGCCAAGCAGTTGCCAAAGCCCCATTACGAGAGAACCTGGCTGCAGCTATGATCCTTGCCTCCGGGTGGGATAAGACCTCCTCATTGATCGACCCATTTTGCGGGTCAGGTACGATCCCCATCGAAGCCGCCATGATCGCCCGCAACGTCCCGCCCGGCATTACGAGACAATTCCAATTCATGAACTGGCCCAATGCGGATAAAACGATTTGGTTGTCAATATTGGATGAAGCCAGGAAAAAGATCAACCAGGATACCCCTCCGTTATTTGGTTTTGACCGTGATACAGGCGCAATTGACATGGCAAACGCAAATGCAGCGCGAGCTGGTCAAAAAGGGGTCATTCAGTTTAAATGTCAGGCCGTATCCTGCCTCGAACCTTCGCTTACTCCTGGCTGGATCATCACCAATCCTCCCTACGGAGTGCGCATCAGTGAAAACAAAGATCTACGCGATCTTTACGCCCGCTTTGGATCGATCCTGAAAGGGCAGTTCTCGGGATGGAAAGTAAACCTGCTTTCCAGCGAAGATCGGTTAATCGCGAACCTTGGCCTTGGGTCTGCTGAAAAAACAATTCAATTTTCGAATGGCGGCCTCTCAGTCAAGTTGGCTTCTTATAAGATTAATGCTTGAATAAACCTGTATTCCGTAATTCACAGAGCTATGACTACGACCGCTCTGCCAGGCTTGCCCTAATACCATCAGCAGGATGTATCAATAGTCGATCGAGGCGATCTGTTGGGCGTTCTTGTCTCTCTAAAGATAATGAACCACATTGAGCTGAGTAAATTACCTGATGCGCCATCGGTTACATTGGTGGAGACCAGGTGGTCAGAGTTTGGAATGAGCGTTGGACCAAATACACGTATTGTGCCGTTTTGGGTGAAGCGGAACGAAGCACCCCTGAGGAGCGCAAAGACCGCGACCGATGCCATCATAAACATTTGTATGTTCCTTAGTATTAACTTTCTTAAATAATTAATGAACTATCCGCCTTGCTTTGAGGACAGCCCCCGATTGAAGGTCGATTGAAGGTCGAATGAAATTCGACTCAAGTCACCCATCCACATTGAAGTCATCTTCGCCAACATCCAGTCCTGGTTTTCTAGTTTTTCAATGAATCTGCTATGATCGCGTCTGTAACTTTCTCCGTTTTTGCCGCAAAAATACCCGTGTGTTTCGCTCCTTATCAAGGTGTTATTTGACGGACGTCATTGATGCTGTCTTAATGTTCCACGGTTTTTGACGGTAATTTGACACTGAATGGATAATATTATTTTGAACAAACAAAGACTAGATTTTTATTTAAAAACCTATCAATTGCTTGTTTAACGCGATCTTCAAATTAGGTTTGCTTCACCATGGTTCGCTCTTTTAAAATTCTTGATAGTTCTAATTTTCGGCTTTTCAAGGTTTCGAGTCAAAGTTTAATTTCCCAAGTCAAAAACATATATTAATAATGCGAAAGAAATTCGACAACCAAATAATTAGAGAAAAAGATAAAAAGAGATGAAAAATGAAAAAATATAATATCCAACTGACAATTTTTGTGGCTATTGCAAGCCTGCTTCTTTCTGCTTGCAACAAAAGTACACCACAAGTAACTAAAACCATGACAAATTTGAATACCGATACAGTTGTTATTACAAAAACCAGCACTGCCCCCCCTACCGCTACTGCCACTCCCACGCCTGAACGCGACCTGACAATTGGCGTTGAAGGCGATGATGTACAAATCCTGCAAAGCCAGCTTTTAGCGCTCAATTATTATGAGGTTGGGCGACAAGACGGATTCTATGATATTCAGGACGAAGCCGCAGTTCGACACTTTCAGCTTCTCAACAATTTACCAATCACCGGAATTGTGGATGAAGTCACACGAGGCGCTTTTGCTAGCCCCAACCCCGCGCCATATTATCTTCCTCCGGTCTTTCCGGGCAAAGTCGCAGTCGTGAATACAAATGTGCCAGTGTGCGATGACCATGCTCTTCAAGACCGACTCGCTATTCTCGGATATATTCAACCTGGTTCCGAAGAATGGTCAATCGGCGCCTTTGGATCTGAAACGAAAAACGCATTGGTCGAATTCCAGAAACAATATATGTCCACAGCCAACGGCAAACCAGATCTTCAAACCTGGAAAACACTTTTCAGTCCAATTCCCCAATGGACCAGTGGAGGAGCGCAAGCGGTAGTGGAAAAATGGTCTTCCGTTATTTTTCCTGCAGATCCAGATGTAGTTGCGCTTGCATGGGATGGCTCCCGGTTGTGGATGGCAGTCAGCAAAGGTGGCAGCGTTTATGATAACTTTTTGATTCGCATTGACCCCGGCGCTCATCCTGCCGAAGCAGTAATGGTCATTAGACCCAGAGATTGTGAGACTCTGGAAGCACAGATTGCCAATATGGTGTTTGCCGGAGGAAAGATTTGGCTGCTTTATGCGACAGATGGAGATGGTAATCCTGCTCCCCTGATTCAAACTGTTGACCCTGAGACTGGAATTGCGCACACTCCTTTCCAATTTGCCAACTGTCCTGATGGATACTGTTTTCCCGCTTCAGCAATGGGTGTTGCCAATGGACAAGTTTGGGCAACTGCAGGAGACCGCGCCTATGCGATCGATTCATCGTCTGGAAGGGTGATTATTTCCAGACCTGTTGGATTTATGGCAGCAGGAAAAATGGTCTTTGATGGGCAGTGCTTTTTATACATGGGCGAATCCACTGTTTCGTCATTTAACCCGCAGGGAGGTTCATGTCGTGCCGCAGATTCAATTACAGCGCTTTCTTACGGCTTTCCGGAAACCGACGGTACCCAAGTATGGACTATCAACTCCGATGGATCACTTTCTCAACTGAATCTAAACACAGGTGTCAGCATCTTTACCGACCCGGTTTCAAGCAGTCCATCTGCACTGGCATTTGGGAAAAAACACTTATGGATCGCCGATAATTACACCAACACGATCATAGGGATGTCATCGGATGGGAGTTTGGGAGATGAGGTACAACTCAATGGAGAAAACCCAACCCTATTATTGCAGGAGTCAAACAATCTCTGGGTATATTTTCAGGACAGTAGTTCAGTAGAAAAAATTGTTGTTGATAATTATCAAGTTAAACCTTTTTTACGTACGCCTACGCCTGTTTTCACAGTTACACCCTCTCCGACTCCGCCGGTTTTAACGCGGTCACTTTTCCTTACCACTCCCAATCATCAGGGAGATGATGTTTTATTGCTTCAAAACAGACTACTCTCACTCGGTTTTACAGAACTTGGCGTTCCAGACGGTTCATTTGGTCAGTTGACGGATAAGGCTGTACGCCGTTTTCAGAAGGAGAAAGGATTGGTCGTTGACGGTATAGTGGGTCCGCTCACCTGGAACAAGTTGTTCGGAAATTGAGGCATCTACCCAAAATAAGTTAATCAGAAAGGTTATTTTTAAAATTAACATTTATCAATCCTAAAACCCTTCACAAGTAGTCGAAGTGGATAAAGCAGACATAAACGGAGAAGTTTGGATCGCCTGGTCTGGTGAACCTGAAATGGTTGAAAGTTGCCCGGACCTGATGACGATACAAATCGAGTTGGATGAACCTTTCTATATCAATCGTGTAATCGTGTTTATCGACCAAACCATCCTGGGGCTTGGTTGGAATGAAATCGATGCGGTTGAGCTGGTGGGCTACACACAAGAGTCGCACGCGGCTGTGCCTTCTTCACCTGAACCCATACAGGAAACACCTGCTTCAGGCACACCATTTAACACCGGGGAAAAACCAGCTCCCACAAATTTTTCAGGTTGGATGGCTGGACCAGTCTATCAAGGGTGGATCAATATCAAGATTAACGAAACGCGTGTCGAAGACCTCGATAAGATTATGACCATTAACGGAACACGGAGCACTGACTCCTGGAAACCCCGACCGGATTATGCCAATACTTTCATTTACGAAATGGGACCAAAGGAGATGAAAGCTTATATTAGTGTGACCTCTAACGGCATCGTCTACAGGAAAAGCATATCCCCAAATGCATATCCAACCGATTATCAATTGCCGACAGTTACAAGGGCGACTTATGAAGAGTTAGATGCAATCTATAAAAAAGACTATGTGATCCCATATCCAGTCATGGCTAACATTCTCAATTCGCCGGGGTTTCTTAAAGAAGCCTCCTATCGACAGGATGATGGCAAACTGATCACCCATTTTGTATGGCTTGCTGCAAACGGTGACAGGATGGGTGGGTTTTTCTATAATGGGCTGTTGACAGGTATGGCTGGATTGACCTTTATTCCTAAAGAATAGACATCTCACTCTTTACCAAGGGGATTAATTCGTTAATTCAATCTATCATGTAAGTAATATTGATTGCGCTGTCTTAATCGACAAACGCAAGTGATTTGATTTGTTAAACGTTAATGGTAAACTTGATTTAGAAAATGGTGAAAGGGTAATCTATCTAAAATGTCTGTTCACGCCGCTACCGCCGTCGCTTGCCCTAACATCGCCTTCATCAAATATTGGGGGAATCGAGACCATCCGACCCGGCTGCCTGAAAATGGCTCGATTTCGATGAATTTATCCGAACTCACTACCCGCACGCGGGTTACTTTTGATCCCTCCCTGCCAAATGATATTTTCGATCTAAACGGTATCCGCCAGACAACCGCCAGCCTGCAGCGCGTCACATCCCATCTGAACCTCATCAGAGGTCTGCGCGGCGTCTCGACCCGCGCTCACGTTCACAGCGAGAATAACTTTCCGGCTGGTGCTGGCATCGCCTCCTCTGCCTCTGCGTTCGCAGCCTTGACCCTTGCGGCGGTTAATGCCCTCGGACTGGAGATGAGCGAGAAAGATTTATCACGGCTTGCAAGACGTGGATCGGGTTCAGCCTGCCGTTCCATCCCATCCGGGTTTGTGGAATGGTACAGGGGAATTTCTGACATCGATTCCTTCGCGGTCAGCATCGCCAAACCCAGTCACTGGGATCTAGTCGACTGCATCGCCGTTGTAGAAAGTGGTCACAAGAAAACGGGGTCAACAGAAGGTCACAAACTGGCATCCACCAGCCCGCTGCAAAATGCCCGCGTGCAAGATACTGACCGTCGCCTGGATCGCTGCCGGGATGCCATAATTGCCCGAGATTTCGAAACATTCGCTGAGATTATCGAACAAGACAGTAACCTAATGCACGCGGTTATGATGACTTCCCGCCCCGCATTGCTTTACTGGGAACCAGCCACAATTGAGATTATAAAAGCAGTTCAGACCTGGCGTAAAGCAGGAATCCCGGCAGCTTACACTGTAGATGCCGGACCAAATGTTCATATAATTTCTGAAGCAAAATCACTCGACGCAATAAAACATCGTCTGAGTTCCCTCCCTGGAGTCAAGGAAATTTTGATTGCTCATCCCGGTGGACCTGCAAAAATCGTTTAAAATATCATCCATTCTTAAGTTTTTACAACTCTAATTGTTCTTCCATCCATTCCGCATGGTCTTACTTTCAATCGTCGATTGAAATTGCTTTTTTTTATATACGTGGTCAAACCGGATATAATGAATGGACTTTAGAGTTAATTATTTGGAGAAAAAATGACAGTTATCGTAAATACAATTTTGTCAATACTCGTGTTCGTCCTCGCATTTGGCGCATTGGTTTTAATGCACGAATTTGGCCACTTCCTTTTCGCCCGCCTGAATAAAATAGAAGTTGAAGAGTTCGGTTTAGGGTTTCCTCCAAAGATGCGCAAGTTATTTAAAGCCGGCGGCACTGAATTCACTTTGAACTGGATCCCATTTGGGGGTTTTTGCCGCTTGAAAGGTGAATCTGGAGATTCCACAGAAGAAGGCAGCTTCATCACTGCCAAACCCTGGCGGCGTTTGGTTACGTTATTGGGAGGGCCTGTTATCAATTTATTAATTGGAATGGTGATCATTGCCTTTTTATTCACACGAACCGGCGCACCCGATTATCGAAAAGTGGAGATCATCGCTATCTCGGCAAATTCTCCTGCTTCATCAGCCAATCTCATAATTGGTGATGTCATTGCCCAGGTCAACAGTACTCCAATAACAAGCATTAACAAACTCTCTCAAATCATCTCACCTAACCTTGGAAAACCTGTTGAAATGACCATAATCCGAGATTCGAAGTCAGTCTTAATCACAATTACTCCACGTGTGAAGTGGCCTTCAAATGAAGGACCTCTTGGCGTTACTATTTCAAATCCGGTCGTGAAAATTAGTTTTATTAAAGCAATTCCCATGGCATTCACGACCACCATTGATCAAGGAGTGCAGTTGTTGATGCTTCCGGTTAAGTTGATCAGCGGACAAATCGCGCCTTCACAAGCCCGCATGGTAAGCGTCAAGGGAATTTATGACATTTTCGCTCAAGTTCAAACCATTGATAAACAAGAAGCGGCAATTGATCCTTCTCTAAAAAACCTGAATACCGTCTGGTTTTTTGCTATTATTTCCATTGCTTTGGGTTTTACGAACCTGCTGCCAATCCCAGCTCTGGATGGAGGAAGAATTCTCTTCTTGTTACCGGAATTATTATTCCAGAAAAAAGTTAAGCCTGAATTGGAAGGTCGCATCCATATGGTCGGTTATTTGGCGCTAATGGCGCTGATGGTTCTCATGGTCATTAACGACATCATCAATCCGGTCGTTTTGCCCTAAGGAGAAGACAAAATGGAAGAAAAAATCGAAAGGATTAAGTTTTCAGAGGTTTCGGCAGCGCTCAAAGACCTCGATCATCCTTTCCCAGTTAGACTTCTTAGAGGTTTTTCTGATCTGATTTCTAAAGAAATCAAGGAATTGGTTTCCATCTGGGTGGAATTGCCAGTTCAACGAAAACAAAACCTGCTGGAAGATTTGGAAGAAATTACTGAAAAGGACACCTTGGTAAATTTTGATGAATTAGCCAAGATGGTGATCGCGGATGGTGATCCTATGGTGCGCGTTCTGGCGCTTCGCCTGCTCTGGGAATGTGAGGATGCGAAAATCGTTCCGGGGATCATCGAGATAATGCTCACTGACCCGGATGAAGCCGTTCGAGCAACCTCGGCTGCATTACTCGGTCGGTTTGTATATTTGGGTGAATTGGATTCAATACCTGATGCGGTTAAGATATCTGTCGTTAAAAACCTTTTAGAAGTCGTTACAGGAGAGGATCTTATTCAGGTCAGGTTGAGAGCGCTTGAATCTTTGGGTTACTCCAGCCATCCAAAAGTACCAGCGGTGATTAAGTCAGCTTATGATTCGAATGAAAATCAATGGGTCTCGAGCGCTTTATGTGCAATGGGCAGGTCTGCAGATGACCAGTGGACTGATCTTGTATTAAATAAGCTGGATTCCAGCGACTCCGAAATCGTTTTTGAAGCTGTCCGAGCAGCAGGGGATCTGGAATTAACCAGCGCGGTGGACCAACTCCTTCTCTTAATTGAAGAGGATGATTGTGAGTCTGAACTTCGGCTTGCGACAATCTGGTCGCTTTCACAAATTGGTGGCGATGAAGTAAAAGTAAAACTCGACGAACTCCTTCAAGGCGCCGAGAATGATGAAGAGCTCAATTGGATCGAGAAAGCTGTTGAAAATTTGGAATTAAGCGGAAATTCTGAAGGGTTGGATCTCTTGGATTTCGAACGAGATGAAGATAATGAACTTCAAGATTTCGAAGGCGATGAAGGTGAGTTGGATGATGAAGATGAGTTTGAAAGTCTGAACATACTAAATGGTGATGATGAAGAAGACGAATGAAATGGATCTCATTGAATGCGTTGGCTGACACGGATATTAATACTTTCATTGTTCTTGATCCCCACCACCAGATCAAGCGCTCAAAGTGATTCTCTCGTTTCAAATGTCACATTGACATATGAATTTGGAAATGCAATCAACGTCAGTGCAGAAATTCTAAATGCAAAAAACTATTCTGCATTTACTTTGATCCTGCGCCCGGATGGACAGTCCTCTAGGCAAATTGAGTTACATCCTGACGCTGATGGTAAGGGTATAGTTCGATACGATCTCAAACAGGACCCTTTAAAACCATTTGCCAGGATTTACTATTGGTTTGAATTTGAAAATCTGGATAAAACTTCATCCACCAGCCCATCATACTGGTTCGATTATCTGGATAACAGGTTCTTATGGAAATCAAACGAATCCAATTTATTTCAAATCTCCTGGGTTGAAGGTGACACTTCTTACGGACAAAAATTACAGGATATCGCTCGTGAAGGATTTATTAAGGCCACTCAAATCTTACCCGTTGCGCCTGAATTACCAATCCGGATCTACGTTTATCCAGGTATTGAAAAAATGCAGGAAGCAATTGCGCTTACAAACCAGTCCTGGGCTGCTGGTCACTCCTCCCCTGATATTGGTGTTATTTTAGTTTCAAATGGCAGCCCCCCCGCAAAACTCATCGAAATGGAACGGCAAATTCCGCATGAATTGATGCACATCCTGCAATACCAGATCGCTGGCGCACAATATCGAAATATCCCGGTCTGGTTGAGTGAAGGTCTGGCAACCTACGCCGAGATTTATCCTGATCCAGATCTAGAACGTGTGTTGAACGAGAGCTATGAGTCAGGAAACCTGATCCTATTTGAGTCGCTCTGTTCCGGGTTCTCGCAGGATGCAGCCACTGCCCAACTTGGCTACGCGCAGTCGGTTTCGTTCGTTAATTATCTTAATGGAAGGTTCGGCTCAGAATTTTTTCCGGAATTAATTGAAAATTCAAAATCCGGCCAAAATTGCACTAATTCCATTGAATCGGTTCTGCATATCTCTCTCGCCCAGCTGCAAAAAGACTGGCAAGAAATCACATTCGCTCAGAAAAACGGGACTGAATTAAATAATGTATACATCCTGGTTATTATTTGTGTCGCGGTGATTGGACTGGTTGGCACAATCCTCATCATTCGATCCAAATCAAAAAAAACGATTAGCAGGTATGAATAACAATTCTCTGCTCCCTGAGAACAAACAAATTCATCTTTTTATTGACGGACGCGTCCAGGAAGTTGGGTTTCGATACTTTGTTTATGATTTTGCACAACAAAATGGGCTTTCCGGATGGGTGAGAAATCGTTCTAACGGGCAGGTTGAAGTTCTTGCGGAAGGTTCGACTGAAGCATTAACCAACCTATTGAATCTCGTAAAGCAGGGACCAAGTAGCTCAGTGGTAACTGAGATCAAATTTGAATGGTCTGATGCTGAAAGAAGATATTCTCAATTTTCCATGCTCGTAACCGAATAGACTTTGTACCTTGAAACTTTTTTTGTATCCTATGGTAATAAAACATAAAAACTTCGAAGGATAACCAATGTTATTTTGCGTTTTTGAATAATTTTTAATAATTGTTAATACAATATTATTCTCATACACCACCAAATTAAATGATCCAAAACAATATGCTATTCGATCTCTCCTGCCATTAACTTCGCTTTCTTCCAGGGCGGTAGGTTGGATTCTTCAGCCAATAGTCTGCGCAAGTCCAATATTTGATCCCTGAAAACTGCTGCCTGTTCAAAAGCCAGATCCTTGGCAGATTGACGCATATGAGATTCAAGTTCGGTGATCATCCGCTTGATCTCTTTTTCAGGAATCATCGGAACCTTCTTTCCAGCTTTGTATTCGCCTTTGCCTTCAGCAGCCATAGGATGATCAGCAGATAACCGCTCGGTGATATCATGGACAGCCTTCACGATTGTATAGGGTTCGATGTGATGAACGGTGTTGTAGTCCACCTGTTTTTTACGTCGGCGGTCAGTTTCTCCAATAGCCTGCAGCATGGCATCTGTCATCTTGTCCGCGTACATGATCACTTTGCCGTTTACATTGCGTGCAGCCCTGCCTATAGTTTGGATCAAAGCTGTGCCAGACCGCAAGAAACCTTGTTTATCGGCGTCGAGGATCGCTACCATTGAAACTTCCGGCAAGTCTAATCCTTCTCGCAGCAAATTGATACCAACGATCACATCGAACACGCCCATTCGCAAATCGCGTAGAATTCCGACGCGCTCCAACGTTTCAACTTCTGAGTGTAGATAATTTACTTTAACCCCGAGTTCAAGCAAATAATCTGAAAGATCTTCAGCCATGCGCTTGGTCAAGGTTGTGACTAAAACCCTTTCTCCTTTTTCCACTCTTTTTTTGATCTCACTAAATAGATCATCAACCTGCCCCTTGGTAGGTCTGACCTCCACCTGGGGGTCAACCAGACCGGTTGGTCGGATGATCTGTTCGACAACCTGATTCGCCCGTTCCAATTCAAACTGCGCCGGTGTAGCTGACGTGTAGACCGTATATCCCATATGATGTTTAAATTCATCAAACGTCAAAGGACGGTTATCCATTGCGCTTGGCAGCCTGAAACCATATTCCACCAGAGTACTCTTGCGCGACTGGTCGCCATTGTACATACCGCGGATTTGCGGAACGGTCATGTGTGATTCATCAAGAAAGAGCAGGTAATCCGTAGGAAGGTAATCCATCAAGGTCCATGGTGGTGACCCGGCGGGTCTTTGGTCCAAATGCCGCGAGTAATTCTCAATGCCGGAACAATAACCCACTTCGTTCAACATTTCCAGATCGTACCGGCAGCGCTGCTCGATCCGTTGAGCTTCAAGCAGCCGGTTATTGGTTTTAAAATAGCGTAACTGGTCATCCAACTCATTTTCAATATCCGCGATCGCCTGTTTCAGTCTTGTCTCACTGGCAATATAATGCTTGGCAGGGTAGATTTCTATATGTGATGGTTCGTTAAAGATCTCTCCCGTCAGTGGACTGAACTCAACCATTTTTTCGACTTCATCCCCAAAGAAACTCAACCGGAATGCTTTCTTCTCTTCATAAGCCGGAAAGATTTCGATCGTATCCCCGCGCACTCGAAAGACTCCCGGACGCAGCTCAAGGTCATTGCGTTGATACTGGCTTTCGATCAATTGTCTGAGCAACGCGTTTCGTCGGTAAATACCGCCCAATTTTATATTGACAACGACGCTGCTATAGTTCTCAGGGTTCCCCAACCCATAGATACAAGAGACTGACGCCACAATAATCACGTCTTTGCGTGACATTAATGAGGTTGTGGCTGCCAATCGCATACGGTCTATCTCTTCATTGATCTCGGTTTCTTTTTCGATATAAAGATCATTCCTCGGAACATATGCTTCTGGTTGATAATAATCGTAGTAGGAAACGAAGTACTCCACTGCATTTTCCGGAAAGAATTCCCTGAATTCGGAATAGAGTTGAGCAGCCAGAGTTTTATTATGTGCCATTACGAGCGCAGGCATTTGCAATTCCTGTACCATATTTGCGATCGTGAATGTCTTACCTGTTGCAGTGGCGCCTAAAAGAACCTGGTCTCGATACCCTTTGTGAACGCCCTCTACCAATTGTTTGATCGCTTCAGGTTGGTCACCTGTTGGTTTATATGGGGCTTGAAGTTTAAAATCCATGATTGGTCCTGTGCAATATGAAAGAATCGATAGGCAAATTATAGCACATCTGTTCTTTACAGCATGCGCGATTAAGCGTGATTAGGGAATTATGCTTTAGTGGAACAAATTGCCGGAAGGTACACTTCAAACAACGCCCCGCCAGCCGGATGATTACCGCCAGTTACGTCGCCCCCCATAAGTTGAGCCAGTTTTTTTGCAATTGAAAGACCCACCCCTGTCCCGCCGGTGTCACGGCTTCTTGCCCGGTCATCTCGGTAAAAGCGTTCAAACAGATGTGGAATACTTTCTGCAGGAATCCCGGGCCCATGATCATGAACTGCGATACATAGTCTTTCCTGTTTTATATTTAATGCAACATCAATTACACCTTCTATTTTTCCATATCTCATTGCGTTTGAAAGCAAATTAAGCAAGATTTGGTATAAACGATCAGTGTCAATACTCACTGTTGACCCAATAACATTCTGATTAATATCCAATGTAATCGTGGCGTGATTTACTTCAGCCTGTGGACGAAAGTTTTCAACGATTTTTGGCAGCCATTCGCTGAGAACAATTGGCTGCATTTCAAGCAGGAGTTCTCCGGCGTCAGCCAGCGCCAAAATGCGCAAGTCATCGACCATCCGTGAGAGAAAATTCGTTTGGTCCGCTATAGTGGATAAATTCTCATTGTTAAGTGGGAGTACGCCATCCATCATGGCTTCAATTTGCGCTTTTTGAACCGCAATCGGCGTTCGCAATTCGTGAGCAACATCTGCTGTTAGCGCTTTTTTACGTTCTTCTGCAACCTCAAGACTTTCAGCCATATGATTGAAAGCAGTTCCAAGCGTGGCAATTTCATCCTTCCCGGTTACATTCACTCGAGTGGACAGATTTCCGGATGAAAGCACACTGGTCGCTTTTGTAAGATCTCTGATCGGTTTCAGCAATTGATTCGCGGTGACGATTGCGAGAAAAAGTGCAACCAGACTGGCGATTCCTCCAGCCCACAAAACTGCAGTACGAAGCTTTTCAACAAATGGACTGATTTCGCTGGCCTGGATTGAATTAACACCCTCGACGACAAGAAACCCTGTCGTTTGTTTGTTATCTCCAATTAACATAATTGCATTTTTTAGGTTTTCCTGACCCAATTTATCGCCAACAGAATAAGTCGATTCACTCCAAATGATCTTCCCGTCCATATCCGCGAGTGCGAATTGACTCATAATTCCCCTGACATTTCCCCCCATTCCTTTTCCCATAATCCCAGTTGAAAAGACAGTCTCAACCCCTGCCCAGGATTGGTTGGTTTGGTAAAAATCTTCCAAAGTTATGACCATGTTTTCAACACCAAATTGCCCGCCATGGGTCATGTAATAATTTAATTGGCGGTTGCTATCAATATTTGTGTAGACCACAATACTCACAATGGCAGCAAAAGCCACACCTATGAACGCGAGGATCAACCGCAATTTCAGTGGAATATTCAACTGCTACTCATCTTCCCGTGCAAAACGATACCCAATTCCAAATACTGTTTTTACATAATGAGGATTCCTGGTATCCCGCTCCAGTTTAATACGCAGATTTTTTATGTGCGCGTCTATAGTTCGCTCGTAACCTTCATACGCCTGACCTTGAATGACTTCAAGCAGCTGAAAGCGTGAATATACCCTGCCCGGGTTCTCTGCCATAACTTTCAACAGAGAAAATTCTGAAGGTGTCAGTTCGAGCTCCTGATCTCCTCGCAGTACCAGATGTGCATCAGGATCAATCGTTATATCCAAAACCTGCACTTTCGTTTTGCTCGGATTTGTTTTCTCAACCCGCCGTAAAACAGCCTTCACTCGTGCAACCACCTCACGCGGAGAAAATGGTTTACTGATGTAATCATCTGCCCCGGTTTCCAACCCTTTCAACTTGTCTATTTCTTCAACCCTGGCCGTCACCATGATGATTGGAATGTTCTTTTGTTTATTAACTTCACGCGCTACATCCATTCCATCCATACCGGGCAGGTTGAGATCCAACAAGATCAGGTCGGGATTCTCTGTGAGGCTGAGATCGTATCCTGTATCTCCCCGTGATGCGGTTATGACCGAAAATCCCTCTTTCTCCAGATAAGACCTCAGGATGCGGGTCAATGAAGGCTCATCTTCAACTATCAGAATTTTCTTCATTTTTTGATTATAGCAGAAAGAACTTGCAACAATCTCTCGCGCCAATCTTCATTGGTCACATCAACACGCATCCAATAGGCATTCTTGCCCGCCCGAACTTGCGCGTTGATCGGAAGCAGCGCGCGATTACTCACTCCTTCAGGAAGCGACGGATACCGCATCACGATTTGGTCGGCTTCAATAGTTATTGAATTTAGACCCGCTTTTTCTCCAAGTAATTTAACTTGAATTTGATAAAAAAGGTTTCTGACAGGTTCCACTATCGCGCCAAAACGGTCAACAAATTCTTCTGCGAGTTGTTCCAATTCGGTTTCATCACGGATTGAGGCAATCCGTCGATAAAGTTGTAATCGCAAGGCTTGATCCTGAACATAATCCGCAGGTAGCCCCACTGCTAGGGGCAGATCGACACTAACGGGAATATACTCTCCGGTGATGCCAAACAACTTTTCAATATCCTTCGCATCCGGCATGGTTTTCCGCAGTTCGCGAACTGCCTGTGAGAGCATCCGTGTATAAAGGTGAAATCCCACAGAGGCAATATACCCTGATTGGCGCGTGCCCAGCATCTCTCCTGCGCCTCGCATCTCAAGGTCGCGCATGGCAATTGAATATCCCGCGCCTAACTGGGTGTTTTCGGCAATTGTTTCCAATCTCTCTTGACCTTCGGGGGTGGGAGCCTTTTTTCTATGCCGGAAGAAATACGCATAAGCTCTTTGTGAACCTCTGCCCACCCTGCCCCGCAACTGATAGAGCTGCGCTAAACCGAATGCGTCTCCCCGGTCAACGATCAAGGTGTTGGCATTGGGAATATCAAGGCCAGACTCAATGATCGAGGTGCACAACAGAACATCGACCTCGCCATGTGTAAACCGGTTCATTACATTGGATAATTCATCTTCATGCATTTGTCCGTGCGCGATTCCAATTCTCGCTTCAGGGACAAGTGAAAGCAAATGCGTCTGCATTGCGCGGATCGTCTGCACACGGTTATGCACAAAAAAAACCTGGCCACCCCGGTCCAATTCTCGAACAATCGATTGGCGCACAATTCGCGGCGAATAAGGGCCTATATGAGTGATGATCGAAAGCCTTTCGGCAGGCGGAGTGTTGATGACCGAGATATCACGAGCGCCTGTCAACGCCATGTATAACGTTCTTGGGATTGGGGTCGCGGTTAGTGTAAGAACATCAACCTCAGTCCTTAATTTTTTAAAGTGTTCCTTATGCGTCACTCCGAAACGCTGCTCTTCATCGATGATCACCAAGCCGAGGTCTTTAAAAACAACATCCGAGGTAAATAACCGGTGCGTACCGATGACAATATCCATCTTCCCCAACAAGAGTTTTAAAACGATTTCATCCTGTTCCTTTGGAGAACGGAAGCGGGATAACATTTCAACCGTGACAGGAAAGGCAGAAAGTCGTTGCCGGAAAGTTTCAAAATGCTGCTGCGCAAGAACCGTCGTGGGAACAAGTATCGCGACTTGTTTTCCATCCATCACTGCTTTAAATGCCGCCCGAAGTGCGACCTCTGTCTTTCCATAGCCTACATCACCACACAAGAGGCGGTCCATCGGGCGCGCAGTTTCCATATCCTTTTTGACTTCCTTGATCGCTTGACGCTGGTCATCTGTCTCAACATATGGAAAACTCGCTTCCAATTCATGCTGCCATTGGTGATCTGGGTTGAAAGCATAGCCTTTTGAAGTCTGACGTTTGGCATACAATTCAAGCAAATCTTGAGCCACCTTAACCACTTCCTCACGGACGGTCTGTTTGGTTTGACTCCAGTCCGCACTACCCAACCGGGATGGGCGCGGAGGTTCTCCGCCCGGTCCAACATAACGACTAAGCCGGTCCGCCTGATGGATAGGCACATAAAGTTGATCTCCACCATCGTACTCGACGAGCAAAAATTCACGTTCGGTGCCTTCAAGCGTCCTGCGCACCAGACCAGAGAACCGCCCGATTCCATAATCCACATGCACAACCCAATCCCCGGGATTCAGATCTGCAAATGAAGACTCTGGCGCCAGATGAGTAATTTTTAATCTCGCCCTGGGTTGAGGTCGTTCCCAACCGAAGATCTCGCTGTCTGTGATCAGGTGAAAGAAAGTACCGTCCTCCAATGCCAAATCCCACCCCTCGGTTAGGGTGGCTTCTTTAAACACCGGGGGATGTTCAGTGCAAGTAAGACGATTTTCGCCCCAGATTTCTTTCAAACGCGATAATTGGCGGGTTACGATAACTGCTTTTTCCCTGTGATCACATACCTTGTTTAGATGCTCAATGAAAGATTTGACTTGCCCGCCGAAACGTTCACCAGGTTGAAATATTCCCCCCAAAGTGATTTCTTCCTCTTCAAGTGAACGTCCCAGCTCGACCCATCTTCTTGTTTGAACGGTATCAATGATTTCTGACCAAGTTACAAAAGGAATTGGAAAATCATCAGAGAGCGTACCTTCCTGTATACTCTCTCGGCGAAGTTTTAACGCCTTTTCTTCAATTTCTTCTCCGAAGCTTTGAACATTGGCGAGATTATCCACTACGATCAAAGCCTGCCTTGGTAAATAATCGAGGATTGTTGAAAAAGCTGGATGAATGACAGGAATAAAAAACTCATCTGCTTTATCTCCGACTTCAAAACCCTCAAGTGTTTTTTTTGTGAGGTATTCTCTTGCAGGAGTGACAACGAGTTGTTCTATCCCTCTTACCGTTCGTTGTGTGGTAGGGTCAAATTGTCGCAAGGTGTCGATCTCATCACCGTAGAACTCTAACCGGGATGGAAACGGTGCAACAGGGGTCCACACATCCAGAATTCCGCCACGTCGAGAGAATTGGCCGTGATCCAATACAACGTCCACAGATTCATACCCGATATCCACCCACCATCTTCGCAGCTCTTCCGGGTTCACCTTTTGGTTGATCCGGATCGTTTTGCTGGCGATGATAAAGTCACGTCTAGGCATGGTACGCGTCATTACCGCCCTAAGTGACGAGATAATCACTGGTGGTTGAGCAGGTTTTTGATTACCGGGTAGGTGATATTGCGCAAGAACGCTCAATGCAGCAAGTCGGTCTCGCCGGGTTAATGCCCCCCACGCAGCTTGTTCGTAAAACATCGGGTTAGGTTCTGGAAAATGATAGCGGGGATGCTCTGGAAGCCAAAAACCCAGTTCATCCGTCATCACTAACGCACGGTCCATACGGTCAGTCAGGATCAAGATCGGAACATTTAGATCGAGGCACAAGGATGCCACGACTGGTAGCCGAGCAGGTCGGGATAGGCCCAAGCCTTGCAGCGGTTTGCCAACCTTGATACTGTCCAAAGTATTCAAGTAGACAGAATGATTTCGCAGATTTTCAAGCATGTCGCGGCCTATTGTTTGGGGTTAAAACGGTTCATGGCTGTGTCAAGCCCTTCGAGGACAAAACACCTGACAGCGTCTGCGCCCCTGCTCAAAAATTCAGGCAAGAATTCACTGTCTGTGCGATTAAATGTCTGTAACACATATGCTGCTGAATCCATTTGCCCAGGTGGACGACCAATCCCCATACGCAGACGAGAAAACTCCTGTGACCCAAGTTTCTCGATGATTGAAGTCACGCCTTTTTGACCGGCTGATCCCCCACCCGGCCGCATGCGAATTTGCCCGAATAATAAGTCCACATCGTCATGTGCAACGATTAATCTTGAGTAGTCCACTTTATAAAAACGCATCAAAGCTGAAACTGCCTGACCGGAAAGATTCATAAAAGTTTGCGGTTTGACTAGAATAACTTTTTGATCTTGGATCTTTCCGGTTCCAATAATTGCTTTACTCTGAACCTTTGTCAATTTGCAGCCAATTGTCTCAGCCAGGTAGTCAATCACCATAAAACCGATATTATGGCGGGTTTCACGATAGTCACGCCCTGGGTTTCCAAGTCCAACGATGAGAAAAGGGGAAATATCTCCTTCCCCATCCCGTAAAACTTTACGATCAATACGACGAAAAAAATCCAAGTGTTCCTCTCATCACTTGCGTGATAAACGACGGAAGAATGTATATACACCAAGAATTCCCATTATCAAGACGGTCAGGATCAAACCGCTAACTGTGCTGAGAATGATATCACTTTGATTGATCGAAGCCGGGTTTTCAGGAGGCTCCGTGGGTTCATAGTTATCTGCTTTAGTAGGAGTACTTTCTGGCTCAATGTTTTGACCTGGCTGCTCAAGAGTCAAAACGGGTGCGTCATAATGGGTGTAATTGCCAACCTGTATTCGCTCAACAATGACTTCGCTGATATTTCCGCTTTTTTGAGTTACGGCAAGCTTAAGCCGATATGCACCGTCCGTTATCGTTGTGGTATCCCAAAAAGCAAACAAACCGTCCTGAATGGATTGGTCTATCCGCGTAATGAGGAACCAATTTGCATTTTGGTTCCCCTCGAAAGAGTAAGACAACTCTGCGTATGAAAAATCATGGGACGGGATAGACCCTTTTACTTCAACAATCCCTTGCACTACTTGACCGGTAGTTGGAGATAGAATGTACAATCCTGGAGTCGCCAAGATTCCAGGACGAAAAATCAAACTTGCCGTAATTATCAGTCGAAGAAATAAAGTCATCATCAAGCCAACTTTTAAGTTTAACACAAACAGAGAAAAGACGCCAACCAAAAATTGACAACCAAAATTAAACAACCAAAATCAAACATGCTATGATTAACTCTCTTGACATTTCAAAATTTTCCTTATGATATAATTGAAACATGGAAGTGAAAAATACTCACCAATTTGCTGAACCGATTGAAAACCCTGAAGAAGTTTTAACTTCTAAAAAACAAAACCGGTTGTGGCTGGTAATCCTTATTGGCGTAGTCATTCTTGGTTTGATCGTCACGGCCATCATCTTCCTGTCCAAGGCTGACATAAGTACAACTTCCCATATCCGGGATATTTTTATCATTTTCATGGCATTTGAATCTATTGTGATCGGTGTTGCCCTGGTTATTCTGGTTGTTCAAATTTCAACCTTGATCAATTTGCTGCAAAACGAGGTTAAACCGATCCTTAAATCAACTATCGAAACAGTGGATACACTTAAGGGAACCACCCAATTCTTAAGTGCAAATCTGGTTGACCCTGTGATTAAGTTGAATGGGTATATGGCAGGGATGAAACGTCTATTTGACCTATTCAAGATTACAAAAAAGTAAAGTTACTTACTCATTTAGTTTAAAAGGAGAAAATAAAATGGCTGAAAAAGATAATTTTGGTTCATTCTTGATCGGTTTTTTGGTTGGAGGAATAACCGGTGCAGTGGTTGCCTTACTTTATGCCCCACAATCCGGTGAAGAAACTCGAACAGTTATAAAGGAGAAAGCAATAGAATTAAAAGATAAAACTGCCGAAACGCTTGATGAAACCTATAAAAAAGCCGAAATTGCTGCCAACGATGCAGTGTCTAAAGCCCAGGAATTGATCAAAGCCGCGCAGGGAAAAGCGGTTGACACCCTTAAAAAAGGGCAAGTTCTTCTGGAAAGTGAAAAAGAACCTGCGAAAACGAAGAAACCAGCTGCATAACAAATATCCTGCCAGCTTATCCCTCTCAAACAGGTTTTGAGGGGGATTTTTTATAAACTGCTGAAAACTCCAGGAATTGCATCTGGCATCTCTGAAGCGAGGAGTGATATACTGCTTCCCAATTTTTGGGCAGCCAATACTCCGGCATGAGCATGAATCCATACTCCAGCGGATGCCGCATCAAAGAGAGGCACACCTTGAGCGATCAGACCTGCGATCATCCCGGCCAATACGTCACCTGTTCCGGCTTTTGCCAACATTGAGTCTGCAAACGGGAGCACTGCGATTCTTCCCTCAGGCGATGCAACCACAGTTAATGCGCCTTTTAGAACAACCACTTGTCCCCATTTAGTTGCGAATTGACGCGCAATCGACAGGCGGTCATTTTGAATTTCATCGACAGTTAATCCCGTAAGACAAGCCATTTCCCCTGGATGTGGGGTTAACACAGCGAGTGCTTTCAACCGTTTAAACCAGTCTGTGGTCTTGGAGAGTAGTCTGAGTGCATCCGCGTCAATCACCAATGGTGGTAACCGGCTTTGTATATCTGATTTCATTGGAATATTTTTTGGCACAAACCCAATACTCGCTGATTGCGTATTTGTGAAAGATTCAAATATGCTCCGATTGAAGAATCTGAGTGTCGTATCTTCGCGTCCAATTCCTGGCCCAATCAAGAGACAGTCTGCATCCTTCAGGCGGGAAATTAATGTTGAGGATGCAGATTCGGCGATCACTCCGTCTACATCTTCCAGCAACAACCAGGTGCTTTCGAGGCTTGCTGCAGCGGCTGCCTCATAGATCCGTTCAGGAACCGCACATTCCACCAGCCCAGCACCTACCCGATAGGCGCTCTTTCCAGCCAAAACTGGAGCGCCAACATAATTCACGCTGCCGCCGCAAACAATGACGTGACCAAAATCGCCTTTATGCGCATCACTCTTCCTAGTTGGCAAACTCTTTTTTACAAATTGAGAGTCAATAACGATATCATCGCCTTTCACGTCTTTTTTATGCTTCGGTGGGATCCCCAAGTCCACAGTAACAATCTCACCGCAATAATTAAAAGCCGGAAATTTCAATAACCCTTCCTTCACTGCTTCCATGCACACTGTCAGATCTGCCTTCAATGTTTCCGGGCTTGCCATTCCTGAAATGCAATCAATCCCGGATGGACAATCAACTGCCACGATCGTCTTTCCTGAACTTTTTTTTCCGACCAGTTCCAGAATTTCCTTATATGGAGATCGAATGGGGAGCTTGAACCCGGTTCCAAAAACACCATCCAGAATGACTCTTGCCTGGTCAATTTCGTTTATCAGCCAGGAATTCCCTTCATCACCAAGTTCCAACAGTTTTCCTCCGACTTTACGATATTCCTCAATCAAAACGTTGGGTTGACTAGCAGGTTTTAAAAGGACTGCAGAACAAGTCCAGCCGGATTCCTGAAGCATTGATAATGCCACCAATGTATCTCCGCCATTATTACCGGCTCCAACTAATCCAAGTGCATGATTCTGGTCGCCTGTATAATAGCGTTCGTGAACCACATGTGCCAGATTTTGGCCTGCCTTGGTCATCATTTTTTCGAAGGTGTATCCTCCCGCATCTGCCGCGGATTCCAACTGCTTCATGATCTCAACGTTTAGCAATTTCATCTTTCTCCTCCATTGATAAATTGATTATACAACCGCCGATCAGAACCAGCCTCTTTAGTAAATACGGTATAATCACGAAATGCGAAAATTCCTCTATGTAGTAGTCTTCATTTCCGGTTTAGTTTCATTGGCTGTCGAGTTCGCTGCCTCGAGACTGCTCGGTAACTATTTCGGAACCAGTAACCTTGTTTGGGCAAGCATTATCGGTTTAATTCTGATCTATCTCACAGCCGGTTATTTTATTGGCGGCGCCTGGGCAGACCGTTCCCCCAGCTACGAAACTCTTTTCAAAATTCTAGTCTGGGCTTCCTTGGCGGTTGGAATGATCCCTTTAGCATCCAGGCCTATTCTTCGGCTTGCCAGCCAGGCCTTTGATAAACTTCAATTAGGCGTACTTTTTGGCTCATTTACCGTTGTGATGGTTCTTTTCATTATTCCAGTCACTTTGATAGGCACAGCTTCACCCTTCGCGATTCGGTTGGCGATCACTGACACAAAACAAGCCGGAAGGATCTCAGGTCGCATATATGCGATTTCTACCTTGGGCTCTTTTATAGGCACATTCCTGCCTGTTTTACTTTTGATCCCTGTTATCGGTACTTACAAAACTTTTTTGGTGCTCGCCAGCTTGCTGATGGTTACAACCTTAATCGGTCTCTTTTTAGTCGGTGGTTATAAGAAACTTGTCAAGTTTTTGTGGATGCCGCTTGTCATTATCATCCTTTTCATATGGGGTGTTCCAGGAACGGACAAAAACACCTCAGGTCTCTTATATGAAACAGAATCCAGTTATAACTATATTCAGGTCGTTGAAGAGAATGGGTACCGCCTCTTACGATTAAACGAAGGCCAAGGAGTACATTCCATCTATCACCCCGACGTGATCAATTTCAACGGTCCGTGGGAACAGGTCCTGTCTGCCCCTTTTTTTAATAAAGCGCCCATCAACCCTGAGGCGATCAGAGATATTGCCATCGTCGGGTTGGCAGCCGGGACCACTGCCCGGGAAGCTTCGGCGGTTTTTCCAAACGTTATGATCGACGGCATCGAGATTGATCCCAAGATTGTTGAAGTAGGTCGAGATTACTTTGATATGAACGAGCCAAACCTGAATGTGATCATTCAAGATGGGCGTTGGGCGATGCAAAATAGCGGGAAACTATATGATATCATCAGCGTGGATGCCTACCGCCCACCTTACATTCCTTGGCACATGACCACTAAGGAGTTTTTTCAAACTCTCAAAGACCATCTTAAAGAGGAAGGTGTGATTGTTGTCAATATCGGCAGAGGGCCTGATGACCGTCGTTTGATCAACGCACTTTATTCAACAATTCATGCTGTTTTTCCAATGGTATACATAACCGACCTGTCAGATTCTTTTAATACAATCCTGTACGCTACAAAAAACGAAACCACCGTCGGCAATTTTCTCGATAATTACATTCAACTTCGTCAAAATCCAAACACCCCCTCATTCCTGTTAGAAGTGATGGCTGCCACGTATGCCGGCTTGAAAGAGACGCCTGATACAGGGGTTGTTTTTACGGATGACCTCGCTCCGATAGAAGGAATTACAAATTCAATGATTCTTAATTTCATTTTTTCTAGACAAGTGGAGGCACTCGGTGAATAAAAACATTCGCTTTTTTTCAATACTCATTAATATCGCAGTTCCAGTTTTCTTGATCATGACATCCATTCGGATCTTGATCAATCCTTTCTACCTGGACTACGAATATAACTTACCTTCTTTTCCGGCAGACGAATTTGGATTTTCAACACAAGACCGGCTGCACTGGGGAAAACTTTCATTAGAATATCTAACCAACAGTGCCGGTCCCGAATTTTTAGGCGACTTGAAATTTGATGATGGACAGCCAATCTACGATGAACGTGAATTAAGTCATATGTTGGATGTAAAAAACCTGGTCCAGCTCATGATTAAGATCTGGATTCCCTTAACCGTTTTTCTCTTAATCGCTGGTGTGCTGGCATGGCGGACAGGTTGGTTATCCCAATTTTGGAAAGCAGTCTCCCGTGGGGGTTGGCTCACCTTAGGGTTGATTGGCCTGATACTGGCAGGCGTCGTTTTAAATTTCGATGCTTTATTCACCGGTTTTCACCTTATTTTTTTCACAGGTGACACCTGGCTGTTCTTCTCGGATGATACCCTCATCCGGCTCTTCCCTGAAAAACTTTGGTCTGATGCATTTATCTTTACAGGCGTTTTTACCCTTGCAGGGGCTGTGATTTGTGCATTCACCGGTGCGCGGCTTTCTCAAAAAATTAAATAGAAGACGGCGGATTTCTCTCCGCCTCAATTGGATTATTTGCCTTTTGCCTGGTTGGCGACTGCTTCAGCTTTTTTCCTGGCTTCTTCAGGGTCACCCAGATAATAATGCCGGATCGGTTTCAGGTCATCATCTAATTCATAGACAAGAGGAACACCAGTGGGTATGTTGAGCTCAACGATCTCATTTTCGGGCACATCATCCAGATATTTTACCAAGGCTCGAATACTGTTGCCATGAGCCGCGATGATTACTTGTTTTCCCGTTGTTATTGTGGGCACAACGGCCTCGTGCCAGAACGGTAGAAAACGCGCTACTGTATCTTTTAAGCATTCAGTAAGCGGCAGATCCCCCTTATCTAAATCACTATACCTGCGATCTTTGCCCGGAAACCGCTCATCTTCGACAGTCAGTGATGGGGGTTGAATATCATAACTTCTTCGCCAGATATGCACTTGCTCGTCACCATATTTCTTGGCGGTCTCTGCCTTATTCAAGCCTTGCAGAGCGCCGTAATGGCGTTCGTTCAAGCGCCATGTATTAATAACTGGAATCCACATCAGGTCCATTTCATCCAATGCCAGCCATAATGTGCGAATGGCTCTCTTGAGCACCGACGTGTAAGCCAAATCAAATGAGAAACCAGCCTCTTTCATCAACTCGCCAGCCGATTTAGCTTCTGAAACACCCTTTTCTGTAAGATCAACATCAGTCCAACCTGTAAACCGGTTTTCCTTATTCCATTCACTTTCGCCATGCCGTAAAAGAACGATCTTATACATGGTCACTCCTTTTTGTTTTGTATTTTTCAGCATTGTAGCGCAAGAAATTTCTTGCGCTACAAATGATTTAATTACAGATTTTATTACCGAACTGCAACAGGATTATCGGCATCACCAGAAGGATCAAAGATATGGCAGTTGTCCATATTGAATAGCAACTGGGCTTTATCCCCAAATGTGTATTTGGAACGAGGATCAACACGGGCAACGAAACTGGAACCCTTTTCTGTAGCAAGGTAAATCAAGATTTCATTACCCATAAGCTCAGTGACTTCAACTTTTGCCTCAACTTTTTCGCCGCTGATATTTGCCGGAGCAAAATCCGGGTTGTGAATATCGTCCGGACGAATGCCAAGAATGACTTCCTTGCCTGCAAGAGATTGAAGTTTATTTGCTTTGGCTTTTGGAAGTTTGATCTTAAATTCGCTGTTGTCAACATAAAGAGACTCACCATCCTTGATGATCTTCATATTAAAGAAGTTCATGGCGGGTGTGCCAATAAAGCCGGCAACAAAGAGGTTATTGGGTTTATCATATAGGTTCTGCGGTGTATCCAGCTGCTGGAGGATTCCCTTATTCATGACCGCGATGCGAGTTGCCATTGTCATGGCTTCGGTCTGATCATGGGTAACATACACAAAAGTAGTCCCTAAATTGTGATGCAGCTTGCTGATTTCGGCGCGAGTTTGCACGCGAAGTTTAGCATCCAGATTGGATAGCGGTTCATCCAGAAGGAAAACTTTTGGTTCACGAACAATCGCGCGTCCGAGCGCAACGCGCTGACGCTGTCCGCCTGATAGTTCACGGGGTTTTCGTTTTAACAACATTTCAATACCAAGGATTTTTGCAGATGCGTCAACCCGTTTCTGAATTTCAGCCTTCGGCAAGTGGCGTAGCTTAAGTCCAAAAGCCATATTATCAAATACGGTCATGTGAGGATATAACGCATAAGATTGGAAGACCATCGCAATATCACGGTCTTTCGGCGCTACGTCATTGACAACTCGGTCGCCAATTAAAACCTTCCCTGCAGTCACTTCTTCGAGACCCGCCAGGCATCTCAGCGCGGTTGTCTTGCCGCATCCCGAGGGACCAACAAGTACAAGGAATTCTTTGTCCTCGATTGTGATGTTTAGATCTGAAATCGCGGTGAAGTCTCCAAATTTCTTTGCTACATGTTCAAATGTTACACTAGCCATTGTTTCCTCCTTCCGGAACGAGTATAGTGGTTCAATTATAGGTCAAATTCGATTAAAAAAGCAAGCAAAAAATTGTATTATTTTCAAATAATGAATGACTTCACTGCAAAAACGACTGGATGAAATCAGTCCTAATTACACCCTCTGCAAATGGCCAATAATTTAATATAATGAGTCTATCCCAACCACAAG